>JACRCZ010000099.1 GCA_016218765.1 Deltaproteobacteria bacterium
CTCGCGCGCCGCACGGACGGCGTCGGGGCCCTGGGCGACGATGCGCAGCGTCGAGCCGCGCACCGCGGCGAGCGTCAGCAGCTCCAGGATGCTCTTGCCGTCCGCGGTCGCCCCGCCCGCCTCGACCCGCACCTCGGCGCGGAAACGCTGCGCCGTGCGGACGAAGACGGAGGCCGCGCGAACGTGGAGCCCCGGCCGGTGCTCCAGGAGACAGGACGACTCGGCCCGCGGCGCCGCCGCCGGGGTCCGGGCGCCCTCCTTGCGGCCGGGACCGGAGCCGCTCAACCGCTGCCCCCCCCGCCCTCGCGCGTCACATCGCGGTGCCGGACCTCCACCGGCTGCACCGGCAGCCGCGCCGCCAGCGCCTCGGCCAGCGCGACCGAGCGGTGGCGGCCGCCCGTGCAGCCGATGGCGATGGTCAGGTAGCTGCGGCCGTCGCGGACGTAGTGCGGCAGGAGGCGCGCGAACATCGCCGCCACCGTGTCCAGGAACCACCGCGCCTCCTCGCCGCTCGTGACGAACGCCGCGACCCGCGGATCGGTCCCCGGCAGCGCGCGCAGCTCGTCGACGAAGTACGGGTTGGGCAGGAAGCGCGCGTCGAGGACGACGTCCGCATCGATGGGCACGCCGAACGTGAAGCCGAAGGAGAGGACGCGCACGACGAGCCCCCGGGAAGGGTCGGCGCCGCGGCTCAAGTGATCGATGATCTTCCGGCGCAGCTCGTGGACGGTGAGGTCCGAGGTGTCCAGGACGCGGTCGGCGACGGCGCGCATCGGCGCCAGCTCCGCCCTCTCGCAGCGCACCCCCGCCAGCACCTCGCCCTCCGGCGACAGCGGGTGCGGCCGCCGGGTCGAGCTGAACCGCCGCAGGAGCGCCTCGTCCCGCGCGTCCAGGAAGAGGATCTCCACCTTGTGCCCCGCGGCGCGCAGCTCCGCGATCGCCTGCGGGAACCCCGCCAGGAAGCTCTTCTCCCGCGCATCGATGCCCAGCGCCACGCCGCGCACGTCGCCGCGCCCGGCGCAGATGCGGACGAGGTGGGCGACGAGCAGCGTGGGCAGGTTGTCGACGCAGAACCAGCCCAGGTCCTCCAGGACGCGCAGCGCCGTCGACTTCCCGGAGCCCGACAACCCCGTGACGACGCGGACGTCGAGCGGTGCGGCGGACGCGGGGACCCCGCTGCTCACTCGTCCCCCCCTCCCCCGTCCGTGTCGGCCGGGGGCCGGCGCGAGGTGCGCCGGACCTTGACGGCCGAGTCGACGCCGCGCCGCTTCAGCAGCTCGTTGCGCGCGATGGCCTCGATCAACACGGGCATGACCCGACCCACGCGCGCGTACAGCCGCAGCCGCGGCACCTCGATGTCGAAGATGCGCTCGCACTCCTGCGCCGGGCTCGCCGCCTCGTCCCCCTCCCCCCCCGCCGCCGGCGGCGATTCGAAACGCAGCACCAGCTCGACGCGCTTGCGATCGCGGACGGCCGAGGCGCCGTAGAGGTCGTGGATGTTGAACACGCCGACGCCGCGGACGTCGAGGGTGTGGCGGTAGAGGTCGGGGGGGGCGCCGACCAGCACGCCGGGCGGATAGCGGCGGATCTCGACCTGGCCGTCGGCGACGAGCCGGTGCCCGCGGGTGACCAGCTCGAGCCCGCACTGGCTCTTGCCGATGCCCGCCGGCCCGGTGATGAGGCAGCCGACGCCCAGGACGTCCACGAGCACGCCGCGCTGGACGACGACCGGCAGCAGGGTCTCCGCCAGCACCTCGTGCAGCTCCTCGATGAACACGGAGCTGCGCAGGCCGGTGGCCAGGAGCGCCACGCCGGCCTCGCGCGCGGCATCGACCACGGCGGGAGCCAGCTCGCCGCCGCGCGTGACGACGATGGCGGCGGGGCCGCGCGAGAGGACGTAACGCACGGCCGCGAGCCGGCCCTCTTCGGGCAGCTCGTCCAGGTAGGTGTGCTCGGCGCCGCCGAAGACCTGGATGCGCCCGGGCGTGACGAGCTTGGCGTATCCGGCCAGCGCCAGGCCGGGTCGCTGGACGGTGGGATGCAGGATCTCGCGCTCGATGCCGGCGCTACCCGTCAGGGTCCGGAGCTGGAGGCGCGCGTAGCGCGGCGAGAGCAGCGTGCGGACCGGCACGGGCCGGCTGGGCGCCGGCGTTTCGTCAGGGGGACACGACATGCAGCTCACCTATCAGCCCGATGACCGTGGCGGCATCGGGCGCGTCGAGCAGCGCGGCGCGCACGGCCGGGTCGCGCAGCTTGCGGGAGAGGACGCCCAGGAGCAGGAGGTGCCCGCCGACCGAATCGGGGGGCACGATCAGGGCGACGACGATGCGCGTGGGACGGCCGTCGAGGGCGCCCAGGTCGGCGCCGGCGCCGCGCAGGACCGCGACCGCGGTGCGCGCGGCCGGCAGTCCGTCGAGCTTGACGTGCGGGAAGGCGACGCCGTCGCCCACGGCCGTGGACGCCACCCGCTCGCGCTGCAGCAGGGCCTCGCAGACGGTCTCGGGCTCCAGGCCCGGTCCGAGGCTTGGGGTGCAGAGGAGGCCGGCGACGAGGCGCAGGACGTCCTCGCGAGCGGCGACAGGGTGGTCGACGAGCGCGATCCGCGCGGGATCGAGGGTATCGGCGAGGTTCATGCGAAGTGTTCAGGGCACCCGCTTGGCCTTCCTCACCTGCTTCTCGATGCGGTCCACGGCACGGTCCACCGACGCGTACATGTCGTCGGAAGACTCGCTGCTCTTGAAGGTCCGGCCGCTGCCGGAGATCGTGACGTCGCAACCCTGGAGATGGCGCTCCGTCGAGAGCACGACGGCGGCGTCCGCCGGGCCCGGCAGGAACTTCTGCACCCGCCCGACCTTTTCCTCGATGTACTGTTTGAGCGCCTCGGTCGGTTCCAAGTGGCGGAACGTGATCGAAATCTTCATGCGTTGCGCCTCCTCTCGCCGGTCAGAAGTACTTCTTCCGGCGCGACGAACTGAGGATATTCATGCTCTCGCGGTACTTCGCGACCGTGCGGCGGGCGATGACGATGCCCTTGTCCGCGAGCAGCTTCACGATCTGCTGGTCCGAGAAGGGCTCCTTGCCGTCCTCCCCGGCGATAATCTGCTTGATCTCGATGCGCACCGACTCGGACGCGATGTCCTCCTCGTCGAGCCGCCGGATGCGCGAGTTGAAGAAGTACTTCAGCTCGAAGACGCCGTGCGGCGTCTGGACGTACTTGCTCGTCGTCACGCGCCCGATCGTCGACTCGTGCATCCCCAGGTCGTCCGCGATGTCCTTCAGGATCATCGGTCGCAGCTCCGCCGAGCCGCGCTCGAAGAAATCGCGCTGCCGCTCCACGATCCGCTCCGTCACCCGGAGCAGCGTCTGCTGCCGCTGGTTGATGCTGCGGATCAGCCACTGCGCGCTGCGGACTTTGCCCCGCACGTACTCGCGCGCGGTCGGGTCGCGGCGGATGACGTCGCGGTAGTAGCGCGCGATGCGCAGCCGCGGCAGCCCGTCGTCGTTCACCGACACCTGCCAGCTCCCGTCCGCCGCCCTCCGCACCTCGACGTCCGGCACGATCGACTCCGGCTCCTCGGAGACGAAGGCCCGTCCCGGCCGGGGCTCGAGCGTCCCGATCAGCTCGGTCGCCGCGTAGACGTCCTCGACGTCCAGCCCCACCGCCTTCGCGATCGCGGGGTAGTTGCGCTTCTCGATGTCCCCCAGGTGCTTGTCGATGATCTCCACCAGCGTCGGCTCGAGCTTGAGCACGTCCGCCTGGGCCAGGAGGCACTCGCGCAGGTCCCGCGCCGCCACCCCCACGGGGTCCATGTGCTGCAGCTCCCGCAGCACCTCCTCGGCCTCGTCCAGCTCCAGCCCCGCCTCGTCCGCCAGGTCGTCCAGCGACGGTACCGCGTGGTAGGCGCCCTTCTCGTCATAGTAGCCCCGGAAGTACCCGTCGCGGTCGAGGTTCCCCAGCACCGACAGCGCCAGCGTCTCCTCGGCAGCCGTGAACTCGGACAGCCGGACCTGCCACGCCACGTGGTCGAACAGGGTCCCCCGCTGCACATAGCGCGTGTCGTGGTCCTGCGGCAGCTCCTCCGAGGCATCGTGCCGGATGAACGGCGGCGGCTCCCCCCGGGACTGGTTCTCCAGGTACCGGTCCAGATCCACGTCCTTCATCGCGGATTGGGACACCTCGGTACCCCGGGACTCGGGCAGGATCTCCTGCACCCGCTCCGCCCAATCCCCCTCCTGGGCCGCAGCGAGCAGTCCGGGCTCAGGCGCGGGCGCGGCGGCTTCCCCCTTCTCGCCCCCGTCGGCCCGCTCGGACGACTCCTCTTTCCCGTCCGTGTTCTCGTCCAGGAACGGATTCTCTACCAATTCCTGCTGCACGTGTTCCTGCAGCTCGAGCCGGGACAACTGCAGCAGCTTGATGGCGAGCTGCAGCTGCGGCGTCATCACCAGGCTCTGGGTCAGGCGGAGCTGCTGCCGGATCTCGATCCCCACCATCAACGCCCGAGTATAGACATGCCGGCCCCGGTTGGGAAGCGGGTCGGCATCTTTTTTGCGTACGAAGGCCGCGGACCCCCGACCGAACGACGGCGCGCTCTTCGCATGACCGGCGCTACCGACGGCACCGCAGCGTCGCGAACGAGCTCTCGGGATCGATCAGCTCCTCCCTGCCCGGGTTGTGGAACCGCAGGTTGCTGCAGCCCCCGTACCACGCACCCGGCAGGTAGTACCACCCGGCGGCCGACGGCACGAGGGAGTCCCCGCAGTGCTCCGCGAACGGATTGCGGGGCGCCTGCCGGACCAGGCAGCGGCGACGCTCGAAACCCGCCGACCCCTCCGTCCCCAGGTCGCGCAACAGCGGCGTGCACGCCTCCCCCGTCACCGGGTTCCGGCACGGCCGCAGCACGTCCAGCGACTCGGGCGACGCCGCCGGACACCACTCCTGCGGACAGCCCGGATCGAACTCGCACGGCCGGTCCGAGTTGAGCGTCTCGAAGAGGTAGCAGCTCGTCATGCAGGTCGCCGGATCGAACGGCAGCGGCTCCACGCAGACCGTGTCGTCCGCGATGCTGTCCACGATCTCGCTCGTGATCCCGCGAATGGCCCCCGTCCAGTCGCTCTTGCAGATGGAATCCACATAGGTCCTCCCGCCGCCCTTCACCCAGTCGACCGCGAGCTGGACCAGGCGCCGGGGCGGATAGGAACTCCCCATGGTGGTGTTGCACGTGGGGACGAGCACCGCCGGATCCGTCGGGTCCACCCGCTCCTGCATCGCGGGAAGATCGAGGCACGCCTCGATCGACTCCCCCGAACCGACGCATTCGGGTGCGTCCGGCGGCACGCCGGCGATCACGCCCAGCACGACGCTGCCCAGGCGGCCGGGGAGGAGGCGCTGGAACGAGCGGAGGTAGTCAGCGATCGGGATGACGAACTCCGGGTAGAGGAAGCAGCGAAGGTTGATGTGTCCCAGATGGTCCCCGCTCGGGTCGAACATCTCGGGATGGGCCGGATCGACCGAGCAGTCCTCCTCGTCCGTGACGAGGATCATCGCGACCATCGAGTCGGGTCGCAGGAATCCCTCGTTGCACCCGCCGGGCGCAGCATTCTCGAAAAGCGCCTTGTCCACCGCCTTGAGCGGCTGCTCGAACCCGCACCCGCTCGTGCCCAGCGTCGCGATGCACGCGACGTCGTGTGCCAGCTCCTCGACACCGTACGACTCGGCGGTCGCCGGGTCCCGGGAGAGAAACGCCGGATATTCCGCCTCGCAGTCGAGAACCGACGGGCTGGGCCGGCTGAGCATGCAGCCGTCGTCCCCGCGCTCGGAGTCGGAACATGTCGACACGCGAAAACCCATCGTACCCATGTCCGTCGAGACGACGCCGACGTTGATGTCCTCGACGGCAGGATGGTCGGGTCGGCCGTCTCCGTCGGAATCCGCGGGGTCGATCAGCTCCATGATCATCTCGACGATGCGGTGCGCGAACGACTCCTGTTCCTGGCTCATCGAACCCGAGTTGTCCATGAGGATCAGGAGATCGAGCTTGTTCGTCGCCGGCTCCCAGACCCACTCGTCGCGCCAGGAGACGCCGCCGTCCGTCTCGCCGTCGCCCTCCGAATCCGGCTCCGCGTCGGCGTCGGTGGGCGCATCCTCGTCGCCGTCGCTGAACGAGTCCTCAACGACGTCGGGCGTCGACCCGCCGTCGCCCGGCGGCCCGTCCCGCAGGCACCACAACCCGCTCTCGTCGACGTGCCACCCGGGGAAGCACGAGCAGACGGCCGCGCCGTCAGCCGACCTTCCGCAGTACCCATACCCCCCGCAGTCGACCCCTTCGCACGGGTTCGCCGCGTCGTTCGCCGTGCACTCGAGTCCCCCGCCCGTCGGATGGTACCCCGCCTGGCAGACGCAGTAGGCGCCCGTGTCGTACGGCAGCTCCTCGCAGCGCCCGACGCCCGAGCAGTCCACGCCGTCGCAGGGATGCCGGGTGCCGCAGTCGCACCCGCCGAGGACGAGAAGAACCCACAGCGAACGGACCGCCCCGCGCCTGCTCGTGGCCTTGCCCATCTCGTGACCTCCCGAAGCAGGATGGTAGCACAACCTCAGCGCCGGCAGCGAAGCGTCGCGAAGGAGAGCCACACGAAGGGCGAGCCGTCCACGTTCGGACCTGGTCCTTTTCCCCCTTTGCGAGCTTTGCGGCTCTTTGCGTCCTTTGCGCGAAATCCGGACCGCTCTCAGGAAGCCGACGTCCCCAGGTACAGCCTCCGCGCCTCGGGATCCCCTCGGATCGCCTCCGGCGTCCCGCTGCACGCCACCGCGCCGTCCACCAGGATGTGGATGCGGTCGCAGACCCTCATCGTCTCCGGCACGTTGTGGTCCGTCAGCAGTACCGCCACCCCCTCGGCCCGCATCCCCGAGATCCGCCCGCGCAGATCCTCCGCCGCCAGCGGATCGACCCCCGCGAACGGCTCGTCCAGGAGAGCGACCCGCGGCCCCAACGCCAGCAGTCGCGCTATCTCCAATCGCCGCCGCTCGCCCCCCGAGAGCGTCCCGGCGGTCTGCTTCCCGAGCTGCGCCAGTCCCGCCCGCTCCAACGCCTCTTCCACCCGCGCTTTCGCGTCCTTGAAGCCGCGTTCCTCGAGCACCACCAGCACGTTTCCCGCGACGCTCAACCCTGCCAGGACCGACGGGTTCTGCGGCAGGTAACCGAGCCCCCGGCGCGCCCGCTCGTGCACCGGCAGTCGCCCGATCACCTCGCCCAGGAACCGGACCTCCCCCGCGTCCGCCGCCAGGAACCCCATCAGGATGCGGAACGCCGTCGTCTTTCCGGCCCCGTTCGGTCCCAGGAGTCCGACGACCTCGCCCGCGCCGACGGCCAGGTCGAGACCCTTGAGCACTTCCCTCCGCCCGAAGCTCCGCCGCAGACCCCGCGCTTCGAGCAACGGGTCGCCGGCCGCGTCCACCGGTGGAAGCCCTTCGGGACGGTCCTCGCTCACGGTCGCTGCACGCGGAACGTCCCGCGGACCTCCTCGACGGTCACCGTCTCCGCCTCGACGTCCAGGACGATACGCGCGCCCTCCAGGACCCCCATGTCGCCTTCCACGCGCGGCGACTCGGTGAGCGTGAGCGAGTGCTCCTCGCCTTCGTACTGCGCCTTGCCCGCGGTGGCGACCAGCCCGGGCCGCTCGACGTGCACCGACCCGTCGGCGACGAAATCCACGGTGCCTTCGTCGCGGTGATACCGGACCTCGAGCGTGTCGCAGGAGAGCCTCGTCTCGCCCAGCTCGACCTGCACGTCCCCCGAGAAGGACGCTGCTCCGCCGCGCGAGTCGTAGCGCATGTGCCGCGCGCGCACGGAGAACGACTCCAGGTCGCTCGATGCCGGCTCGGCGGGCTCCTTCGCTGCGACGGTCGCGTCCTCTTTCGAGGAGTCCCGCCGGGTTGCGGTCAGATCGAGCGCCGCGTCATCGAACGTCCCCCCCACGTGCTCGGGGAACCCGGGGTCGAGGCTCGCCGCCCCCGCCCGCAGCTCCACCCGCTCCCCGCCCCCGCCCTCGAACGAGACGGCGAGCTCCTCGGCGACGGGCCGCTCGGCGCAGCCCGGCGCCGCCTGTGCCGGCTGCGTGCACCCCGCGGCCATCGGGGCCAGGGCTGCTGCCAACACCGTCGCGAAGCCGGCGCCGTTCGTCTTCACGTCGCTACCCTGTCAGATGCCGGCGACACGCGCAACTGTGCGCGCAGATCCATCCCATCGGTGTCCATCGGTGGTTCCTTCCGCCATCTCCCTGGCCCCCGGCCCCCGCCTGATGTATACAGGCGCAGGGGCTTGGTCCCGGCGAGCGGACGAACGACGATGGCACTGATCGAGATTCGGGATCTGACCAAGGAGTACCGGCTGGCGAATCTCGTCACGCCGGTGCTCGAGCGTGTCGGTTTCTCGGTCGACGAGGGCGAGTTCCTGTCGATTATCGGGCCTTCCGGTTCGGGCAAGACGACGCTCTTGAACCTGCTGGGCGGTCTGGACCGCGAGTACACGGGGAGCCTCAAGATCGCGGACAAGGAGATGAAGGCCCTGTCGGACCGGCGGATCTCGACCCTGCGCAACCGCACCATCGGCTTCATCTTCCAGTCGTTCCATCTGCTCGAGCATCTGACCTGCGTGGAGAACGTGATGCTGCCGTACTTCTTCGCGGGGCGTCCCACGAAGGAGGCGCAGGCGCGCGCGCACGAGCTGCTCGGCAAGGTGGGGGTGGCGGACAAGGCCGAGGTCCGGCCGATCTACATCTCGGGCGGCCAGAAGCAGCGGGTGGCGATTGCGCGGGCGCTGATCATGCAGCCCAAGCTGCTGTTGTGCGACGAGCCGACGGGGAACCTGGACCGCGAGACGGGGGCGCAGATCGTGGACCTGTTCCGCGAGCTGAACAAGGACCTGGGCGTGACGGTGCTGGTGGTGACGCACGACGAGCGGCTCTCGCGGGTGGCGCCGCGCATCCTGCGGCTCGCGGACCGGCGCATCGAGGACACGAGGACCGCGGCGGAGGATCGGGTGCCGGACGTCTCCTCGACGTCTTCGGTCCCTCCGGCGGGCGGGGCGGACGCGTGACGCTGGTCGGGCTGACGCGCGTGGTCGGCCAGAACATCTGGCGCAACTCCACGTCGTTGTCGATCTCGGCGATCGGTATCGCGGCGGGCATCGCGTTGTTCGGGCTGTTCCTGGCGCTGGTGGAGCAGGTGCGCAACGTCGTCGAGGGGGACATCGTCCCGATCGACCAGGTGGAGGTCATCCCGCTGTCGTCGGACCTCCAGCGGCTGGCCGGCTCGCTGTTCGGCGAGGACACGTTCGGGCTGTCCGACGACGACGTGCGGACGATCTCGCGGATTCCCGGCGTGGTCGAGGTGTTGCCGCGGATGAACTACAAGTTCTCCGGGGTGAGCTACGGCGGCAAGGCGCTGGTCGGCAGCGAGATCCGCGTGGAGACGATCGCGGACGGCATCCCTCCGGAGCAGGTGGCGGAGGAGCTGATCAACCCTCCCGTGCCGTTCGAGGACCGGCGGCCGCTGCAGTCGAACCGCCGGTGCCGCTTCGACACCGACTGTCCGCGGGGCGAGTATTGCGAGGTGCGCTTCGACGGTCCGCCCGCGCCGGAGCTGGCCGACACGGACCCCCTGACCATCCGGCGCTATCGTGCCTGCGCGCTCCCCGTCCCCACGCTGCTCTCGCGCTACCTGCTCGAGTTCTACAACACCGTGTTCGCGCCGGGTCACGGCTACGTGCAGCTCAACGAGGGGTTGTTGCGGGTGGCGGAGAAGGAGCTGCAGTTCACGACGCGGCTGGGCGATTCGTTCATGGGTCCCCAGGTCGTCCGTTGGCGCCAGCGCAACGTGCGCATGCAGATCACGGGCGTTTCCGAGAAGTCGATGGACCTGGGGGTCACGTTCCCCATCGAGTACGTGCGGGACTGGAACGACGAGTACGCCGGCACGAAGGGTGCGGCCCGCTATTCGAGCGTCTCGGTGCGCGCGGCCAGCAAGGAGGACGTCTCCGACGTCATCCGCCTGGTGCGCGAGAAGGGCTTCGACATCAAGTCGCGCATCGCGGAGCAGGTGTCGAGCATGGTCGAGGTGCTGGGGATCATCCTGCTCATCATTTCGCTGATCGTGATCACGATCGCCGGCTTCAACATCATGCACACCTTCCTCATGCTGGTGCTCGAGCGCCGGCGGGAGATCGGCCTGTTCCGCGCGATCGGGGCGACGCGCGCGAACATCCGCAACGTGTTCCTGCTCGAGGCCGCGTTCATCGGTCTCTTGTCGGGGGTGCTCGGCCTGCTCCTGGCCTACTCCAGCAGCCTGGTCTTCGACACGATGCTCATCACGCAGGTGCCGCAGTTCCCGTACAAGCCGGCCACGTTCTTCGACTTCCGGCCGTGGATCGTGGCCACCGCAATCGGCTTCGCGGTCGTCTTCACCGTGGTCGGCGCCTTCCTCCCCTCCCTGCGCGCCGCCCGCCTCGACCCGGTCCGCGCCCTGCAGTAGGGTCACGCCGCAAGACCGGTGGACGGTTGACCCGGTGCGCCCGCACCGCCTACCCTGCGCGGCGATGGGGGAGTCCTCGCCCGGCGGCAGGGTGGCCGCGTTCTTCGACCTGGACGGGACGCTGCTCTCGGCCAACAGCGCCCGCCTGTGGCTCCAGCGCGAGCGGCGCCGCGGTCGGGTGACCTTCTGGCAGACCGTGAAAGCCGTCGGGTTCCTCGGCGCCTACCATGTCGGCGCGGTCGACATCGAGCACGCCACGCGCGAGGCGCTGCGCACGATCCGGGGCGAGCGGGAGGAGAACGTCCGCGCCTGGACGCGGGAGTGGTTCGAGGCCGAGGTCGTGCCGCGGCACGAAGCCCGCGGCGGCCGCGCGTTCGTCGAGGCCCACCGTTCCCGCGGCCATCGCCTCGTCCTGCTCACCTCGACCTCGCCCTACGAGTCCGACCTTGCCGCCCGCTACTTCGGCCTCGACGCCTTCCTCTGCAGCCGCTACGAGGTCGTCGATGGGAGGTTCACGGGCGAGCCGGTGATGCCGCTCTGCTACGGCGCGGGCAAGGTGACGCTGGCCGAGGCGTTCGCGGAACGCGAGGGCATCGATCTGGACCGCAGCTACTTCTACTCCGACAGCAACACGGATCTGCCGATGCTGCGGCGTGTCGGTCGCCCGCGGGTCGTCAACCCCGACGCCCGCCTGCGCTGGGTCGCGCGCCGGCACCGCTGGACGGTCCTCGACTGGTCCCGTCCCGGCGGCCGCCTCGCCCTCGAAGCCGACCTGTAGGCGTCGTCGTTTGCCGTGCTATACTGCCGCCCGTCCGCACAGGGGGTCGAGTCGGACCGGGAGGAGACGATGCATCGGACGAAGCATGCCATGCCCCGTACCGTGAGCCTCGTGCTGGGTTTCCTCGTCGCGCTCGCCGCGGCCGCGTGGTGGGCCTGCGGCGACTCGGGTGGCGGCGCCGAAGGCTGCAATCCGCCGTGCATCGCCGCGCAGGTCTGCGTCGACGGCATGTGCGTCGGCTCGGACGACGGCGGCGCCGATGCCGACGCGACGGCGGAAGCGGAGGCCGAGGCGGAGGTCGAGGTCGTCGAGGAGGTCGTGGAGGACGTGCCGGCCGAGACGGACTTCGCGCCCGTCGACGGCACGGGCGACGCCGATGCCCGCTCCGACGCCGATCCCTCGACCTACAACGTCGGCGAGGCGTGTTCCGGCGACGGCGATTGCGTGGGCCCGGGCGACGCCACGTGCATGACCACGGTCGCGCTGCCGATCATCGGCGCCATCGATTTCGCCGGCGGGTACTGCACGAGCACCTGCGATCCGGCGGACGCGTCGTCCTGCGGCACGGGTGCGGTCTGCGTCGACCTCAGCTTCATCGGCTGGGTCGGCTGTTTCCAGTCCTGCACGCCCGGCACCCCCGGCGAGTGCCGCGAGTCCGAGGGCTACACCTGCTTCGATCCGTCCTCGATCCCGTACCTCCCGATCCCCGCTCCCGTGTGCATCCCGCAGATCTACTGAGGACGCCCGCTAGCGCGGCGGCGGGGGCGCCGGTGCCGTCCAGGTCGCGGCCGTGCGGACGCAGATGCCGGTGCCGGATGCCTGCGAGGAGCCCTGGTCCACGTGGACACGAATCACGGCGTCGCAACCGAGACCCGCCGCCTGGCCCTGGAGCGACTCCACGATCCGGGCGAGGTTGGCGTACGTGCCGTAGCCGATCGCCTGCAGGATCCCGACCTCGACGAAGCTCGCCGGGGGCGGTGCGTTCTCCATCACGATCGCGACCGGTCCGGCGTACGGCGGGCCCGCCGGCCCCGTGAGGACGCGCGAGGTTTCGACGCGGCCGAAGAGACAACCGCAGAGCGCCAGCACCATCGGCACCGCCGTCAAGGCTCCCCGGATCATGGTCCACCTCCGCCCGGCGCGGCCGGCTGGAAAACGAGTCCCTCCACGTAGAACGCGCGGCCGACCATCTGCGTCGTCGCCACCTCGTTGGTCACCGTGCGCGTCCCGTAGCACGTTCGCGGGTACTGCGTCGTCCCGCAGCTGTAGGAGTAGTTCTCGGTCCTGGTCACCATCTCGAACTCCGTCTGCACCCGCTCCACCAGGCCGAAATTGCCGCCGAGCGCGGCGACCTGTCCGGCGAACTGGGGGACGAGCGCGCCGATGTTCGCTTCGATGCCGACCGCCTGCGCGATCCCGACCTCCACCGCCCCCGGCGGCACGTTTGTCGCCGACAGGCCGACCGGACCCTGGTGCGCCCCCAGCCCCGCTCCGCCCGTCCGCACGCCGCTCGACGTGACGGGCGAGCAGCCGATCGACGACGCCGTGATCACGGCGCACGCGAACGCCACGCGTCGCCTCGCCGCCGCTCCGACCGCACAATCCGGTGCCTTCATGCTCGACTCCCGTACCTGGCTGCGTAGTAGACCCGAACCGCGGCCCGATCGCAAGTCGCGTGGCCTGTTCCCCGGGTCCCCGTTCCCCGACCGCGGGGTTCTCTGTCCCCCTTCACTTGTCCCTTCCCGCCCCGACCGGCTATGATCCCTTCGTGCGCGGGGCGGGCCATCGATGATCGTCAACGGCGCCGTCGTGGACGGGAAGTACCGCATCGTCCGGCCGCTGGGGGGCGGTGCGATGGGGAAGGTGTACCTCGCGGAGAAGGTCTCGACCCACGAGCGGTTCGCGATCAAGTTCATCCACGACTACCTGGTTTCCGACGAGACGTACTACGCGAGATTCGAGCGGGAAATCAACGCCTTGCGCGGCATCCGCCACCCGCACGTCGTCGCCACCTACGACTGGCAGCTCCCGCCCCGCGGCAAGGGCGGCAACGCCTACATCGTCATGGAGTACCTGACCGGCGAATCGATGCAGCAGGCGCTCTTGCACCCCCTGCCCGTGCCCACCGAGCGCATCGTCCGCGTGATGCTCCAGGTGCTCGACGGCCTGGGCGCCGTCCACGCCTTGGGCGTCATTCACCGCGACCTGAGCCCCGCCAACATCTTCATCTCCGGCAGCGATCCGGGGTACCCGTCGGCGAAGATCGTCGACTTCGGCCTCGCGAAGGGGGAGGCGGCGTCCTCGTCGAGCGACTCCTCCGGCGGCGTCACGCAGGACGGCGCCGTCCTCGGCCGTGCCGCCTACGCCGCTCCCGAGATGTTCCTCGGCCGCGAGCTGGACCCGCGCGCGGACGTCTTCGCTTGCGGGATGATCCTCTACCGCACGCTGGCCGGCCGCTTTCCGTACCGCGAGACGCGGACCGAGCTGATGTGGGTCGAGCGCTACTCGCAGCGTCACGAGGAGGGTCGGCCCTACCCCGCCGCACGCTCGTTCAAGACCTCGATCCCCCCGGCCCTCGACCACGTCATTTCCATCGCCGTCCGCAAGCGTCCCCAGGAGCGGTACCAGACGGCCGACCAGATGCTGCGCGACCTGCTCAAGGTGGAGGAGCAGCTCGGCTACGCCCCGAAGGGCGACGGCACCGCGGTCGAGGTTTCGCAGGGCCCGGCCTTGCCGGACATGGAGTCGATCCCGGACACGACCCGGATCGACGTGCCGACGATGGCGACGCCCCCGGCCCTCTCCGCCGATTCGGGCTCGCCGACGCCGGGGCCCGCGGACCGGTTCGCGGCCGAGGGCAGCAGCCGCGGCAGCACGGCACGCCCGCAGACCTGGAGCACGCGGCATCCCCGCGGGCGGATCGCGATCGCGCTGTCCCTGGTCGGCGTCGGCCTCGTGGCGGTCCTGCTCGCGCTGTTCCTGCGCGGCGGCGGCTCGTCGAGCGGCGATCCGGGTCGCCGCGGCGCCGCCGGCGCGGCGCTCGACGGCGGCGTCGCCGGGAGGCCGGACGGCGCAGACACCGCGATCTCGGTCGCGGCCATCGATGCCCGCTCGGCCGGCGCGGATCGGGCTCGTGCCGGCGCCGTTGAGGCCCTCGAAGCCGGCGCCGCGGCTTCCGATGCCGGCCCTGCCACCCCCGATGCCGGGACCGGGACGCCCGGGCCCGACGGCGCGGCCGAGGGTGATGTGGGAGCGGAGGAGGCGCGACCGACCGAGATCCTCGTCACGCTCGACGGCATGCCCGCCGGGGCGCTCGGCACCGTGGGCGACGTGAAGGTCGAGGACGGCGCCGCTCGCGTCCCGTTCTCCGAGGATCCGTTGCTCATCAAGGTGACGGCCGCCGGGTACATCGAGTTCGAGACGGAGATCACGCCGAACCGCGACACCGTCGTGCTCGTCTTCATGGACCCGGTTGCCACGCCCGACGCCGGCACGCCGCCGCCCCCCGCGGACGCCGGCGTCGCGGCGCGACGCGACGCGGGAACCGTGGTCGTGCGCCGCGATGCCGGCTCCACCCCGCGCCGCGACGCCGGGTCCGCCGTGCGGCGTGACGCCGGCACCGCCGCCGCGCGCGACGCCGGTTCCACCGCGAGCCGCGACGCCGGGGCCCGACGCGAGGGCGGTATCGGGATCATCACCACCTACGGCCCTTGACGCGGCGCGCCGGGCGTGGCCATTCTACCGTCGTCATGCTCGCGACGCCCCGGCCGATCCCTGCCGCCCTTCCCTGCCGTCTCGGCTTCGCCGTCCTGCTGGCGGTCCTGTTCGCCTCCGCCGTGCAGGCCAAGGTCTCGGCCCGGGACGAGCGCGAGGCGCGGCGCCTGTTCGAGCAGGGTGTCGACCTGGTGAACGAGGGCGATCTCGAGGGCGCGATCGAGAAGTTCTGGGCGTCGTACGACCGCAACCCGCGGGCGATCGTCCTGTTCAACATCGGCGCGGTCCAGATCGAGCTGGGGAACACCGAGGGTGCGCTGGAGACGCTGCGGCGTTTCGTCACCGAGGCCGGCGAGGACGTGGATCCCGGCCAGCTCGAGCAGGCGCAGCAGGTGGTCCGCGACCTCGAGAGCCAGCTCACCTTCCTGCGCGTGATCGTCAGCGAGCCCGGAGCGTCGATTACGATCGATGGTCGCGCGGCCGGTACCTCGCCCCTGCTCCAGCCCGTGCACGCCGATCCCGGTGTCGTCGAGGTCCGGGTGCGCAAGGAGGGCTTCGACGAAGCGGTCGTGATGGTGCCCGTGCCCGAGGCGCGCACGACCGAGATCACCGTGACGCTCGTGGCGACGCAGGTCGCCGTGGTGGGCGGGAACGGGGGCGGGGAAGGCGGCGCGGGCGGCGAGGGCGGCGGCGAGGAGCCGCCGGTCGACGGGACGGTCGAATGGTGGGAGGAGTGGTGGTTCTGGACCGCGGTCGGCGCGGTCGTCGCGGGCGTGAGCCTCGGCGCGGGCCTCGGCGCCTGGGCCGCCGAGGACGACGGCGGCGCGTCCGCGACCTGGTCGGTCTGGGGCCGGTAGGATCATGGATTCAGCTCATCGGCCAATCCCCTCGGGACCGGTTCCGACCTTGTTCCTCGCGGCGCTGGTCGTGCTCGCGTCCGGCTGCGGCGACGACGACGGCGGCAGGCGCGTGCGTCTCGTCCTGACCATCGGCGCCGACGTGCCGGATCGCGAGGGGATCGACGAGATCGAGGTCACGCTGACCGCCTCGCGGACCGACGGCACCGAGGCCCTGGCGTTGTGCGAGCCCACGACGTGCCGCTTCCCCACGGCCGGCGGCCGGCAGGCGGTCGTCGTCGATTTCCACCGCGGCTCGACCTACACCGCCCTCGCCCTGTTCCGCGTCGCCTGGCTCTCGGCCGGAACGCCCCGGGCGACGCGCGAGATGGCGATCCCCTGGCCCGACTCGGGAACGCGCGAGGTGCGTCTGGAGCTGCGCGCCGCGTGCGAGGACTTCGGCTGCGGCCCCGGACTCCAGTGCCTGCTCGCCGGCGGCGACGCCGTCTGCGCGGCCGTGCCCTTCCCGGACGCGTTCGACGAGCGGACCTGGGTCGACGACGGCGTTCCGTGCGGCCGCGGGGACGAACCCACGATGTGCCCGGCGCTCGACGCCGGCGACGATGCCGACGCCGGGCCGGACGCGGACGGCGACGGGGCCGATGACAGCGGCGGCGACGCCGACGTCGGGACGGAGGCCGAGGTGGACGGCGACACCGGCGACGGCGATGGTGAGGGGGGCGAGACCGCGGACGGCGACGCCGGCCCCACCTGCACGCCCCCGGCCGGGACCTGTCCGGCGGGAATGGCCTTCGTCGCCGGCGGAGCGTTCGTCATGGGCAGCGATCCGGGCGAGGGGCGGACGGATGAGGAGCCCGAGCACGTCGTGACGGTCTCCGGGTACTGCATCGATCTCGCCGAGGTGACGAACGGCGCGTACCTCCTCTGCATCGGCGCGGGTGGTTGTTCCGAGCCGGGCGGCGGGGCGTTTTCCAACCGCCGCGCCGACTACCTCTACGACGCGGCGTTCGCCGACTACCCCGTCGTCAACCTCGACTGGGGCCAGGCGCGCGACTATTGCGCGTGGGCGGGGAAGCGGCTGCCGACCGAGGCGGAGTGGGAGAAGGCGTGCCGCGGCGGCTGCGAGGCGGCGGGGGATCCGGCCGCGTGCGACGCGTCGGACGAGCGGACGTACCCCTGGGGCGAGGAGGTCCCGACCTGCGATTCGGCGAACTTCAACGCGTGCCTCGTCTGGGAGGGGTCGGACAACGACACGGATCGGGTCGGGTCGCGGCCGGCCGGCACGCAGCCCGTGCTGTGCACGGTGGACATGGCGGGCAACGCCCGCGAGTTCGTCGCCGACTGGTTCGCTTCCGGGACCTACTCGTTGTGTCCCGATCCCTGCACCGATCCCGCCGGGCCGGCGACGGGCGACCAGCGCGTGACCCGGGGCGGATCGTTTTTCGAGGCGGGGGCGCTGCTCAAGTGCGCGCGTCGCGAGCCCATCGATCCGGGCACGGCGAGCGCGCAGGTCGGCTTCCGCTGCGCGATGGCGCCGCCGCCGTAGGAAGGCCCGATGCGCATCGAGGATCGTTCGGTCAGGAGCGCCATCGATCGCGCGGCCGCACACCTGCTTGGCCGCCGCCGGCCCGACGGCGGCTGGAACGAGGAGATGACCTGGTGCGCCGCGCTGACCGCGAAGTACGTCATCGCCCACCACGCCGTCGGACGGCCGCTCGGCCCCGGGGATCGCGACGCGATCCTCAGGTACTTCGACGCCTGGCAGCTCGCCGACGGCTCGTGGGGCCTGCACCCGGCCTCTCCCGGATACCTTTACGCGACGACGCTCTGCTACGTCGCCTCCCGGCTCTGCGGCCGAGCGGCCGAGCATCCCGCGGCCGCGCGTGCGCGGGAGTGGCTGGTGCATCGCGGCGGCCCGTGCTGGGCCCCGACCTGGGCCAAGGCGTGGCTCGCCGTCGCCAACGTGTACTCCTGGGACGGCCTGCCCGCCCTGCCGCCCGAGCTGTTCCTCCTGCCCGAGTGGCTGCCGATCCACCCCAAGCACTTCTACTGCCACACCCGCCTCATCTACCTCGCGCTCGGCGTGCTGTACGCCCGGCGTTTCGCGATGCCCGAGGACGAGCTGGTGCGCGCGCTGCGTACCGAGCTGTACCCGGGAGGCTGGGACGCCGTGCGCTTCCGCGAGCACCGCTCCACGGTGGCGGCCGGCGACGTCTATGTCGAGCCGACGTCGCTGTTGCGCACGGCCTACGGCGCGCTGGGACTGATCGAGCGCACGCTGCCGAAGCGGGTGCGCCGCGTCGCCGTCGAGCGGCTCGTGGAGGAGATCCGCTACGAGCAGTCGACGACCGGGCAGCACGGGATTTCCCCGGTCTCCGGACTGCTCGACGCCGTCGCCCTGCACGCCGTCGAGCCGTCGTCCCCGGACGTCGACCTGGCGCTGGAAGGGATGCGCACCTGGCGCTGGCAGGACGAGGGCGAGGGATTGCGCCTGGCGGGCGCACAGTCGCACACCTGGGACACCTCGTTCGCGATCCAGGCCCTCTGCGCCGCTCCCGAGCCGGATCGCTTCGCCGAGCCCGTGCGCAAGGCGGCCGGAGCGCTGCTCTCGTACCGCCTCACGGCCGATCCGCCCGACCGCGAACGGCACTGGCGCTCGCTCGCCCGCGGCGGCTGGTGTTTCACCGACGGCGGGCACGCCTGGCCGGTGTCCGACTGCGCGGCCGAGGCGCTCGACGCCCTGCTCGCGGCCTCGCGCGTCACCGGCGAGCCGGTCTCGTGGACCGTGAAGGCCGAGGCGGCGCGTTTCATCCTCGCGCGCCGCGACTCGTCCGGCGGCTTCTCCTCGTACGAGGAACGTCGCGGCAGCCCGACGCTCGCGCGGCTCAACCCCTCCGAGATGTTCGACGACTGCATGATCGACCGCGCGTACGTCGAGTGCACCGGCTCCTGTCTGCGCGCGCTGGCGGCGCTCTCCGGCGACGATGACCTGCCTTCCGCGGCCGAGTCCCGGGACGCCGTGGCCGCCGCGCGCAGGTTCCTGCTGCGCGAGCAGCTCGCCGACGGCTCGTGGCTCGGCTCGTGGGGCGTCTTTCAGATCTACGCCGCGTTCCACGCCGACCTCGCGCTGCGCGACGTCCGGGTCCCCGCC
This sequence comes from Deltaproteobacteria bacterium, assembly GCA_016218765.1. Lineage (GTDB taxonomy): Bacteria > Myxococcota_A > Polyangia > DRWM01 > JAAZOP01 > JAAZOP01. The sequence goes on from JACRCZ010000099.1 coordinate 19,026, forward strand.
GAGCGCGAGGCGTTGCGGCGCTCCGCCCGCTGGCTGCTCGAGCGGCAGCGTCCCGATGGAGGGTGGGGCGAGGATTGGCGCTCGTGCCTGGAGAAACGCTACGTGCCGGCGCCCGAAGGCTCGGCGATCCAGACGGCCTGGGCCCTCCTGGCGCTGGACGCCGCCGGCCTGCCCCCCGAGCACGGCGCGATGATGCAGGGCGTCCGTTGGCTCCTTTCGCACCAGCAGACCGACGGCGCCTGGGCCCTCGGCCAGCCCGCCGGCGTCTTCATGAACACCGCGCTCCTGCACTACAAGCTCTACCCGGTGGCCTTCCCCCTCTGGGCGCTGGGCAAGCTGGCGCGGGCCGGCGGCTGATCCCTGGCGGTGACACGGTGACACGATGAACATCCTCGAAATGCGCGGTGCCTGGGACCCCATCCACTCGCGCCTGTTCGACTTCGTGATCGCGAGACGCCTCGCACCCCTGCACGAGCGCCTGGCGTCCGAGATCTCGCCGCGGATGCCGGAGACGGGACGCGTCCTCGACGTCGGGTGCGGCGCCGGCCGCGCCACCGTGCTCCTGGCGCGGCGGCGTCCCGGCGTCGAGTTCACCGGGGTCGACTTGTCGGCGACGATGATCGGGCTGGCGCGCGAGCAGGGGGCCGGGACGCGCAACGTGTTCTTCCGCGTCGCCGACGCCATGCGCCTCCCGTATGACGACGGCGGGTTCGACGGCGCCCTGAGCGTCGCCTCGATCAAGCACTGGCCCGACCCGGCGCGGGGCGTGCGGGAGATGGCGCGCGTGGTTCGCCCCGGCGGTACGATCTTCGTCCTGGAGGCCGACGCCGAGTGCTCGCGCGAGGTCGCCGATCGCTTCGTCCGCCGGTGGCTCCTGCCGCCCTTCGTCCGCCCGCTGGCCGTCGCGTACTTCCAGAAGATCGTCGCGGGCCAGGGACTCGCGGCGGGCACCTTGCGCCGGCTGCTCCAGGACGCCGGCCTGCGGGACGTGCAGGCCGCGTCGGATCCGACCGATCCCGCCGCATACGCCTGGGGGACGCGGGCGGGGTAGCCGCCGACCCTCGTCCGCGTCTCGTTGAATCTCGGGTGCACGCCGGTTATACTGCCGGTATGAAAACGGCGGTTTCCATCCCCGGCGACGTCTATCGCGCGGCCGATCGACTCGCACGCCGGCGCGGGAAGTCGCGCAGCCAGGTCTACGCGGAGGCCCTGCGCGAGTTCATGCAACGACACGAAACGGACGCGATCACGGAGACGCTCGACGGCCTTTGCGCGGAGGTCGACACGGGGCTGCCGGCCGACCTGGCCACGGCGGGACGGAGGGTCTTGGAGCGCACGGAATGGTAGGCGTCGCGCGGGGGGACGTCTTCTGGGCGGGACCTCGTGCTCCGCGGCATCGACGTCGTCCTGGGCCGGGAGTGATCGGCGGTGACCCGCTCACCCCGCTCCGCGGGCCCCGGGCGGACCTTTCTCAGAACGGCAGGTCGAGCGCCTCGCACAGGAATCGCATGAATGGCGTCAGCTCGCGGAAGATCCTCGCCACGTCGTCGATGAAGCCGGCGCGGATGGCCGCCGACTCCGCCGGTGAGGCACCCGCGACGAAGTCCTTGAGCTTGAGGTCGTCCTGGAACGGGTGGTCCGCCGGATAGTCCGGCGGCGTTCGCTTGAGCGCCTCCCCGCCCAGCTCGAACCGTCGTCGGAACGCGGGCGAGTGCGCGGCGCGGCGCCACCGGTCCGGGCGCGCGACGATCGCGTCGCGGATCCGGCGCACCACCGGAGGATCCGGATGCCACACCCCGCCGCCGATCCACAGCTCGCCCGGCTCCAGGTGCACGTAGAACCCGGGCGCATGGACGTCCGCCGCCGCCTCGTGCCGGAACTGGATTCCCACGGCCGTCTTGTACGGGCTCTTGTCGCGGCTGAACCGGATGTCGCGCTGGATCCGGAACAGCGACCCGCCCACCGGGCGCGCGTCCGCCCGGAAGTGCCGGCTCACCGCCGCCAGCCTGGGCGCGAAGTCCGTCACGAACCGCAGCGATGCCCCCCGCACGTGCTCCTCGTACCGCTCGCGGTTCGCCTGGAACCACCCCCGCTCGTTGTTCACCGCCAGCTCGCGCAGGAATGTGAACAGCTCGGGCCCGAAATGCGCCGTCTTCGGCATCGCGATCCTCTTCCCCGCGGCTCCCGCCGCGGCGCGGGTCAGTCGGGCAGCGCGGCGGAAACCAGCTCGCAGTTGTCGAAACCCGGAATGCTCGTCGCCTTCACCAGGCCCAGACCGGACTTGACCCAGTAGTCCGACGCGTAGTCGGTGAGGTCGCTGGAGTTCGTCACCAGATGGTAGTGGATGCACCCGTCGACCGTGCCGTACGGCACCGTCACGCTCTCGCTCGTCGATACCAGCGTGTAGGTCACGGTGATGTCGTACGGCGTGCCGGTCGGGTCGCCTTCGAAGACCAGGTGCCCCGTCGCGGTCGCCTCGGACGCCGCCCCGACGTCGCCGTCGAACCGCCCCGACAGTGGCACCTCGAACCAGTACGTGAAGTCGGGCGCGCCCGCCGTACCCGTCCCGTCCAGGTACACTTCGGCGCCCCCGAACTCGATGGCGTTGTCGGCGTAGTTCGCCCACGTCCGGACGCCGACGGGATCCGCGACCGCGAAGTCCCCCAGATCCAGCCGCTGGTACTCGGTGCCGTGGAACGTCTCGCGCGGCCCCGCCGAGCCCGGCATGTCGATGGGATCCGGCTCGCCCGGGATCTCCACGCGGTAGACGAACGTCGAGCCCGCCGCGGGCGGCACGAACCGCTCGCCCGTCGCCTCGCCGTCCGCGTCCGCGTCCGCCCCGGAGTCCGCATCCGCATCCGCGTCCGCGTCCGCGCCGCCGTCCGCATCCGCACCGACTTCCTCCCCGGCCGTGTCGGCCGGCGAGCTGTCGTCATCGCCGCAGCCGGCGGCCGCCGAAAGGGGACACAGTCCAACGATCAGGGCGAGACGAGCCAGTACCTGGGTTGTCATCCGTGTTCTTCTCCCTTTCCCCCCCCGAGGCCCTCGCGACGATAGAACGGCGCCCGTCGGGCAGGCAAGTTCGGCAGTCGCTTCGCACCGGCGGCTCGACCGCGCCACCGGATCGGAAGTTGCGGCGGCCGGCGCGCCGGTGGAGAATGCGTCCGTGCGCGAGCTCCAGCCGCCGGCCCGTCATGCTCCCCCGGACCGAGTCTGCGTCCGGGGACGGCCGTGGATCCTCGCGTTCTGCCTGCTGCTCTCCGCCGGGCTGGGCTCGTGTCGCCGGCGGGAAGGCGGCGGCAGCGCGGCGCCGGAGGTGCCCGAGGTCCCGGCCGCGGCGATCCCGCCGGCCCTCATCGAGCAGACGTTGCGCGACAGCCGCGCCCGACAGTCGGATGCGACCCGGAGCAGCGACCTCGATCTGCTCGAGCGACGCTTCCGCCGCATGAACCTCGTGGCCATGGGCCGCAACCCCGACGGCGGCCGGCCGATCTACACGACGAAGAACGAGTCTCCCGAGTTCCGGCAGCTGGCGCGCCTCCTGCGCTCCCAGCTCGGCGACGACGCCGTCGATGTGCGGGGCGAGGCCCTGGCCGACCGCGGCCTGGCCGTCCTGCTCGACGACGCGGGACGCTTCCGCGTGCCGCTCGCGCCCGACACCTTCCTGGGCGACGACCCCGGCGAGGCCGCGGTGGACATCCTCGGCTGGACGCGCGACCTCCCGCTGATCCTGCTGCACCACGACCTGGTCGGCCCGGGCAACCGCTCGAAGCTCCCGCCGTTCACGCTCCGCGCGCTCCTGCGCGCCCGCTGGAACATCGAGACCGGGCAGCCGGCGGATCACGCCTTCTCGGACGCCGAGCGGATCGCGTGGCTGGAGTTTCTCGGTCGATGGAAGTCGTGGTCCCCGCACCTCGAGCGCCGGGCGGCCCTGGAGGATCTGGCGCGACTGCTCCCGTCCTACCCCCTCCGCGACGCGCTCGAAGCCCTCGCCCGCACCCCCCAGACCGGCCCCTTCGTCATCCACGAAGAGGGCGAGTAGCACCTACCCCACTTGACGAAAGCCGTCCAAACGCGGACTCTGCGCGCCATGCGACCGCTCCGCCTCGCGATCATCGGCTGCGGCAACTGGGGCGAGAAGCTCGCCCGCAACGCCGCCGCCCTCCCCTGCCTCGAGCTCTCCGTCGCCTGCGACCGCGACCCCGGACGCGCCCGGGACGTCGGCGCCCGCCACGGTGCGCGGCACACGACGACCGATCCCGCGGACGCTCTCGACCCCCGCGCGCTCGACGCCGTGCTGGTCGCGACCCCGGCGCGGACCCACGAGGCCCTGGTGCGTGCCGCGCTCGACGCGGGCCTCCACGTCCTGTGCGAGAAGCCGCTCGCACTCTCCGCGGCCCGCGGCGCCGAGCTGCTGGAGCGGGCGCGCGTCGGGCGCACGCACCTCGCGGTCGACCACACCGAGCTGCACTCCGGCCCGTTCCGCAGGCTCGCCGCCCACGTCGCCGGCGGCGCCGTCGGCGCCGTGCGCTCGGTCGAGCTGATCCACATGACGCGGCTGCCGGGCCCCGGCGACGTCGATGCGGTGTGGGACCTCGCACCGCACGACTTCGCGATCCTCGAGGCGCTGGGCGCCGGCGAGCCGGCCGAGCTGGAATCGACGGCGGTGGGACCGGAGTCGGCGACGCTGGCCGTGCGTTACGCGGGCGGCCTGCGGGCCGAGATCCGGCTCGCGCGGGGGGCGGGCGAGCGGCGCCGGTCGCTCGAGGTACGCGGGACGCTGGGCGCGATTCGCGCCGACGGCTTCCGCCCCGGCGACGCGGTGCACATCCATCGGGGCAACGGCGGGGGGAGGTGGGAGGAGGACGGCGGGACGGACGACGGCGTCGAGCCGCTGCGGCGCCTGCTCGATTCCTTCGCCGATCGCATCCGTGCCGCGGGGACGTTCGGGGAGCACGTCGCCGAGCGGCGCATTCTGCGCGCGGTGGAGGCGGCCGCGCGGGCCGTCGCGGCCCGTGCGGCGCGGTGCGGCGCGGTCTGCGCCCCCTGAGGAACGAAAGGAGAACGCCATGACGACGGTTCGCGAGATCTTCGACCGGATGCCGCAGACCTTCCTGCCGGAGAAAGCCACGGGGGTGACGGCGGTCGTGCAGTTCGACATCACCGGCGAAGGCGGCGGGCAGTGGCACGCCGACATCGTCAACGGGGCCCTCGCGGTCGTCGAAGGGCTGCACCCCAAGCCCCAGCTCACGATCTCCGCGTCGGCGCCGGACTACGTCGATATCAGCACCGGGAAGCTGAACGGCCAGCTCGCCTTCATGACCGGACGGCTCAAGGCCAAGGGCGACCTCGCCCTCGCCATGCGCATGCAGAACTACTTCAAGCGGTAGCGCCCGATGCCGCGCCGGCCCCGTCGTCCCGGACCGCCCGTCGCGATACTCGCCATCCTGCTCGCCGCCTGCTCGCGCGGCGAGCCGGCGCGCGAAGCAAACGACGCCCGCGCCGGGGCGGGCGACGCGACGGCGACCGCGCCCGCGCAGCGGCAGCTCGACGACGCCGCGGTCCGGGAGCCGGACGCCCCGCCCGCCGCGGAAGCATCCGCAGACGCCGCCCTCGGCGCCGGCGGCGCCCCGGGGACGCCGGAGCTTGACGGCGCGGGCGAGGCGGCGACGCAGGCTTCCCCGGGCCTCGAGCTGCTGCCCCAGGCGCGATGGCTGCGGCACGATGCCGCCTGCGAGGACGAGGACGCGTCCGCGGAGTCGCCCTCCTCCCCGATCGTCGCCGACCACTGCCGCCGGCTGGCGACGATGATCGAGAGCTACCGGACGGGATGGATGGGACGCGCACGACCGTTCTTCGGAACGATCGTCCCGGCGGACGTCGCACGGGTCGTCGTCTACCCGTTCGGCGGCGCGGACCTGCTCACGGCGCTCGTGGTGTTCCCGGAGGCGACGGCGCTCACGACGCTCGGGCTCGAGCCGGCGGGCGATCTTCGTGTCGTCGCGGACCTCGACGAGACCGAGCTGCGGACGGCGCTGGACCGCCTGCGCCAGTCGCTGCTGCGCCTGTTCAACGTGAACCACAGCCGCACGGCCGAGATGGCGGTCTCGATGCGCAAGGGTCTGTTCCCGGCGCACCTCGCGTTCTCCTTCGTCGCGCTCGCGGTGCACGGATTCGAGCCGGTGTCCTTGCGCTACTTCGCGCTCGAGCCCGACGGCACCGTGCGCTACCTCGACGACGCCGACCTGCCGCCGCTGGACGAGCCGGCCGGCGACGACGCCGAGCGGCTAAGGCGCAACCAGGTCCTGGGCAACGTCGAGCTGCGCTACCGTCGCGCCGGCGTCGACGATCCCGCGGTGCGCGTCTACCGCCACGTCTGCGGCGATCTGAGCGACGAGGCGCTCGCGCGCGACGACCGCATCCTGCGTCACCTCGAATCGCTCGGCGACACGGCGGGGATCGTCAAGGCGGCGAGCTTCCTGCTGTGGAGCGGGGGCTTCGAGCGCGTCGAGCGCTACCTGGCCGAGCGTGTGGCGTGGCAGGTCTCGGACTCGACCGGCCTCGACCCGCGGACCGCGGAAGCCGCCGGTCTGGTGCAGGAGACCTGGGGCAGCTTCGAGGGTCCGATCCTCATCCAATCGCCGCGCCATGACCTGGTCCGGCTGTGGGGCGGCCGGCCGTACCGTCCGTTGCCGTTCGTGTTCGGCTACCCCGATTCCGCGCACCGCGGCCACCTCCTGGTCACCCGCCGCCCGACGCCCGTCGCGCCGTAGGATCGGTTCACCGCGCCGGGTCGCGCCGTCATCGACGCAACGTTTCCCGCCTTCCGCGCGATGGAGGTCCGCGCCGGCCGGAGGGGATTCCCGGCCGGACGGGAGGTGGATGATGAGCGGGACGAGAGGAGTGGACGGGGGCGTGCAGGGTTCGGGGGGGTACAGTGGCGCCGAGCTCGACGCGTCGCTCGCGGACGCCGAGCGGGAGGAGGCGGCGCGGTCGTCGGACGCGGAGCTGGGCGTGCGGCTGGTGACGCAGCTCGCGATCGAGCCCTACGCGGCGCCGGTGGGCGGTCGCTTTCCGACGATCATCGGCTACGACGACGACCTCGTGGACCGCGGCCCGGGCTCGGTCTACGAGCGGCTGGTGATGCGGCTGGGCAACGACAACGCGGCCTCGAACGAGCAGCGCCTGGGCGAGCAGCTCGTCGCCGTCTTCGCACGGTGCGACCGGGACGAGGTGGCGGCGCAGGTGGAGCGGATGCTGAATCTCTCGCCGGAGCGGGCCGTCGAGTTCGCCGACCTGTGCGGGGACCTCGCGGCAGCCGGCGCGCAGATGGAGGTGTTCCGGGGCGTGCGTCAGGACCTGACGGCGCTGCGCGGGGAGATCGAGCGGCTGCTGGGCGACGCGCCGGCCCGCGAGGAGTTCCTCGTCCGGCTCGCCAACCTCCCGCCGGACACGGCGCGTGCATGGCTGGCCGAGTTCGGGATGTCCGGAACGGAGGCGGAGGCGCTGCTGGTGGACCTGGTGGCCGCGCGCGCGCCGACCGAGTGGACCTGCTCCGACGTCGACACGCCGATGATGGGGCCGCACGGCGAGATGCTCCCGCGGCCGCCGGAGTGGAGCCGGGGCGCGTGCGGGGCGCCGCGGTCGGTGTCGCCGGAGACCGACGCGGTCTTCGTCGCGCAGCTCGAGCGGGCCGTGGGCTGGGTGGACGAGGCCGAGGCGGCGTTGGACTCGGCCGGCGTGGGCTCGTCGCAGGTCAACCTGTTCCGGGACTATGCGCCCGCGACGGACGCGCTGCTGGAGCTGGTGGCGCCGGGGGTCGAGCCCGAGGGCAGCCTGCTGGAGGACGGCATGCGGCGTGCGGTCGCGGAACAGGAGTCGTGGGCGGGCGCGGTGCGGGACTTCCAGGTCGTGGTCAAGGTGTTCACGGCGCTGGCGACCGGACCGTTGTACGGCGTCTTCGGCGCCGCACTGGCCGCGGGGAGCATCGTCGGCGAGGGCGCGAACCACGACCGGATCGCGGCGCAGCGGGCGCTGGGAATCAGCGACGAGCACGCCTCGGAGTTCGCGACCTACGGGGACGCCGCGGCGCACGAGGGTGTGGCGCTGGCGATTTCGGCCGGCGTCGGCCTGGCGACAGAGGCCGGCGTGCTGACGCAGGCCGGCGTCTCGGCGGAGTCGCTGACCCTGGACCTCGGCGTGCGCGCCGCGGGCCGTTTCATGGGCGCCGTTGCCGGGGAAGCCGCCGCACAGTTCTACGACGAGATCGTGCGCCCGTAGGGCGGGCGCGCGGCTACTCGTCCGGCAGCACCTTCCCCGGATTGAGCAGCCCGGCGGGATCGAACGCGGCCTTCAGGCGGCGCTGGAGCGCGAGCAGCTCCGGGGACTGCTCGCGGCGCAACGCCTCCCGCTTGGCCAGGCCGATGCCGTGCTCGCCGGAGATCGTCCCGCCGGCCGCGAGCACCACCACCAGCAGCTCGTCCAGCGTGGCGTGCGCGGCGGCGTCCAGCCCGGGATCGTCCCACAGCACGTTGGCGTGCAGGTTGCCGTCGCCCGCGTGGCCGTAGCACGAGACCAGCACGCCGCGGCGGCGACCCAGCTCCGCGAAGCGGCGCAGGACGGCCGGGATCGATTTGCAGGGCACGGCCACGTCGTCCGACAGCTTGCCCGTGTGGGCCTTGGCCAGCAGCGTGGACAGCTCGCGCCGCGCCGTCCACAGCGCGCGGCGCCGGCCGGGCTCGGACGCCACGAGCACCTCGCTCGCGCGCCGTCCGAGCATCCCGCCCGCTTCCTCCGCGTCGGCCTCGACGCGCTCCGGCTTCCGCCCGTCCAGCTCCACCAGCAGCGCCGCGCCCGGCTCGCCCGGGATCGGGTTGTGCCCCGCGCGGCGCATCACCTCGATGCAGTGCCCGTCAAGGATCTCGATCACGGACGGGACGAGGCCCGAGCCGAGCAGGTCGCGCACGGCTTCCCCCGCGGCGAGCTCGTCGGCGAACGTCGCCAGCAGGGTCTGCGTCGCGGCGGGCCGGACGCGCAGGCGCACCACGACGCGGGTGAACACGCCGAGCGTTCCTTCCGAGCCGACGAGAGCCGCGACAACGTCGTAGCCCGCGACGCCCTTGCGCGTCCGGCGTCCGGCGAAGGTTGTCGCGCCGCCCATCAGCGCGACGTCCAGCCCCAGCACGTACTCGCGGGTGACGCCGTACTTGAAGGCCCGCGGCCCTCCCGCGTTCTCGGCAACGTTGCCGCCGAGCGCGCACGAGTCCAGGCTCGCGGGATCCGGCGGGTAGAACAGCCCCTCCGCCTCGACCGCCTCCTGGAACGTCTGCAGCACGATCCCGGGCTCGACGATCGCCAGCCGCTCGTCCCGGTCGATCTCCACGATGCGGTCCATCGTTTCGGTGAGGAGCACGACCCCGCCGCGGGCGGGGATGGCCCCGCCGCTCTTCCCGGTCCCCCGCCCCCGCGGCGTCACCGGAACGCCCCGCTCCGCCGCCACGGCGAGCGTCACCGCAACGTCGGCCGCCTCGACCGCGCGGATCGCGACGGGCGGAGACACCGCCGGCAGCCCCGACTCGTCCGCCCCGTACGGCACCAGCAGATCCGGATCGTCGATGACCTTCGCCGACCCGATCCGCCGCCCGATCTCCGCCGCCGCCCCCAGCGCCCGCTCGTCGTCCGCCGACCGCTTCATCACCGCTCCCCCGCGCCCGGCCCCCATCGGTGTCCATCGGTGTCCATCGGTGGTTTCTTCTTCCCTCCCCTATCTGTGTCCATCGGTGTCCATCGGGGGTTTCCTCTTCCCCTCCCCTATCTGTGTCCATCTGTGTTCATCTGTGGTTTTCTTCTCCCCTCCCCCCTTCCCTCCTCGACCCGCCGCCGGCGACGGGCTATCGTATCATGCCGCCCGGGGGGCTGCGGCGTGAACGGAAAGGGGCGTCGGCGATGGAATCACGAGCGATCGCATCCGCTGCGGTGCTGCTTCTGGTGCTCGGGGCCTGCGCGGAAAGCTCCGGCGGCGGCTCGGACCTCGGCGGCGACGCCGTCGACGAGGGCGGCGCCGAGGGCGCGGGCGACGTCGAGGGCGACGGCGGGGACGGGGACGCGGACGACGACGCCGAGGGCGGACCGGACATCGACGACGGCGACGCCCCGGACGGCGACGAGGACGGCGGCGCGGACGGCGACGAGGGCGACGCCGGGGACGCCGGCGACGACGGCGCGGACCTCCCGGACGACGGGGGGCCGCCGCCGCGCGAGTGCGTCGACGAGCGTTGCGGCGACGGGCTGGACAACGACTGCGACGGCGAGGTCGACGAGGACTGCTACTGCCTTCCGGGCGAGGTCGCGCCGTGCTTCTCGGGCGACCCCCGCCGCCGGGGCTTCGGCGTCTGCCGGGACGGCCTGATGTTCTGCGAGGGCACCGGCGAGTTCGGCCTGTGGAGCGCGTGCGGCGGCGAGGACGCGGGCGGCGACGAGACCTGCGACGCCGCGGCGCTCGACGAGGACTGCGACGGCGCGCCGAACGACGGCTGCGACTGCTCGGCCGGCGACCCCGACCTGCCCTGCGGGAGCGACGAGGGCGAGTGCCGCGGCGGCACGCAGCGCTGCCTCGGTGGGACCTGGTCCGAGTGCCTCGACTCGATCGGGCCGCGGCCCGAGGACTGCAACACGCTGGACGACGACTGCGACCGCACTTCGGACGAGGGCCTCTTCCGCGTCTGCGGCAGCGACGTCGGCGCCTGCCGGACCGGCTACGAGGTCTGTTCCGGCGGCGCGTGGGGCTCCTGCGAGGGCGGGCACGTGGCCGGCGACGAGGTCTGCGACGACCTGGACAACGACTGCGACACGGCGACCGACGAGGACGTCAGCCGCCCGTGCGGCATCACCCAGGGCCGGTGCATCGCCGGCGTGGAAACCTGCGCCGCGGGGGCCTTCGGCGCGTGCGAAGGCGCCGTGGATCCGATCGGCGAGCTGTGCAACGGCGTCGACGACGACTGCGACACCGACACCGACGAAGGCCTCGTGCGCGCCTGCGGCACCGACGAGGGCGTGTGCGTGGCGGGGACGGAGACCTGCGCCGGCGCGACGGGCTGGGGCGCCTGCAGCGGTGCGGTCCTTCCCGGCACCGAAGCGTGCGACGGGGTGCTGGACGAGGACTGCGACGGGGCCGTGGACGAGGGGTGCACGTGCATCTCCGGCGCCACGCGCCCGTGCGGCACGGACGAAGGCGCGTGTGTCGCGGGGAACCAGCTCTGCGACACGAGCGGCGCCTGGGGCGCGTGCACGGGCTCCGTGGGCCCCGCTCCCGAGGAGTGCAATCTCCTCGACGACGACTGCGACGCGGCGACGGACGAAGGCTGCGACTGCGTCACCGGCGCGACCCGCACGTGCGGCACCGACGTCGGCGAGTGCGTCGCGGGCCGGGAGACGTGCGACGGCTCCGGCCGCTGGGGTCCCTGCACCGGCGGCGTGATCCCGACGGCCGAGGTTTGCGACGGTGCGGACAACGACTGCGACGGCGGGACCGACGAGGGCGGCGTGTGCCCGAGCTTCCCGCCCGACGTGACCTGCCCGGGCGGCCGCACGGTCGTCACCGGCACGGCGGTCGTCGTGGCCGGCGCGGGGAGCGACCCCGACGGCGGACCCGTGACCTTCGTCTGGTCCGTCGTCACCCGGCCGACCGGCTCGACCGCGAACCCGGCGCCGGCCGACGCGTCGACCGCGACCTTCACGCCGGATCGCGACGGCGGCTACACGTTGCGGCTCTGCGTCACGGACGACGAGCTGGACGTCTCGTGCTGCACGGTCTCGATCACCGCGACGCCCGCCTGCACGCCGCCGGCAACGCCGGCGCTGACGACGTGCCCGACGAGCTGGGACCGGCGGCCGATCGTCGAGTTCGACGCGCTGCCCGCGGGGATCGCGTACGAGCTGTACAAGGACTCGGACGCGACGCCCTACGCGACCGTCGCGACGACGGGTCAGAACTACTTCCGGCCGCCGTCCGCGCTCGGCGCCGGCGGCCCGCCGCCCGGCGGCACGACGACGACGATCTACCTGCGCGCCTGCCGCGCCTCCGACCCGACCTGCTGCGCGGTCACGGCGCCCGTGTCGGTGGCGCTCATCGAGGCGTGCACGACGCCGATCGCCCCGACGACGACGAACGTGCTCTTCAGCGAGTACGTGATCAACGGCGACGGCACGCCGTGCCCCAGCGACACGTGCGAGGCGGGCGAGGCGATCGAGATCACGAACCTGTCGAACTGCCCCGTGACCCTCAACGGGTACCACTTCGGCTACCAGAACCCGACGGGGAGCACCTTCCGCTGGATGAACTTCGGCGCGGCCGACGTCATCCCGCCGCGCGGCGTCTACGTGGCGATCCGCAACCAGGCGGCGTCGGCGTGCTCCTACCCGTTCTTCGGCCCCGACGACCCGGCGCTCTTCGGCCTCAGGATCTCCGCGCTCGCGATGCAGGGGACGCTCCTCACGAACGGCTGGTTCGTCAACACCGCCGGGGGCTCATCCACGTTGCGCCTCGCATCAGGCGCCTGGGTCAGCATCACCGGCGGGACGACGATCGACATCATCTCGCCCTACCTGGGCACGGCGGGCGAGTGCGAGAGCATCGGCTTCGACGCCGTCGACCAGTGCGGCAACATCAGCGCGGTGTCGGCGCCGACGACGGTGCTGGCCCCGAACCAGCTCGGCCGCCTCTGGCACCCCTGCGACGCCGTCGTCGCCCCCTCCCCCGCCTCCTGCCGCTAGCGACGACTCTCCGCTGATGGCTGGCGGTGCGTGCGAGCCACGAGCTACCAGCTACCAGCTACCAGCTACCAGCTACCAGCTACCAGCTCAATACACCGCCCGCCTTCGGCCGCGCGCGGCGTCGGACTCGTACACCGACAGCGCACCCTCGCGCGAAGCCGCCCACAGCGCCAGGATGGCCGCGATCCCCGCGATGGCCCGCTTCTCCGCCTCGAGGTGGATCACCATCCCGAGCGTGTCGGCGACGAAGTGCATGTTGCGCAGGATGCGCACGACCTTCCGCGGCTCGACCAGCCCGTGCCAGTAGGTCACCTCGCGCACGAGCAGCCCTTCGTGGCGGCGCAGGAACTCCCCCATCGACATCACGTGTTCGGAGAGCGGCGTCCGCACGCGGCAGACGTGCAGGAGGTCGGCCGCGTACTCGTCCCACAGCGCGGACAGCTCGCGGTTCTCCGGCCGGCGCAGGACGCGCGCGCGGGCCACCGAGAATTTCGTGCGCGTCCGCACCCGGAACCGCGGCTGCAGCGGGTGCAGGTCGAACACGGGGCGGCCCCGGCTCCCGCGCTCGTGGAACGCCCAGCGACGCTCGAGCTGCCGGGCGCCGAGGATGGTCAGGACCGCGTCGGTCTCGCTGTCCATGAGGATGAACTTGCCGCGCTCCTCCTTGACCGCGACGACCCAGTGCGCCCAGTTGTAGATGGCGAGCAGCACCGGGACGCCCCGGCGCAGGCTGGCCGTCAGCTCGCGCCGCGCCTCGTCCGGATCCGTGCAGCGCACCAGCGAGAGGCGGCAGCGGTAGGCCCGCGCCGCGCGCTGCAGCGCGATCTCGTTGGTGCCGCCCCGCGTCGTCCCCGCGATGCGGGCGATCTCCCGATCGTCCGTGTACACGCCCAGCGTGAGCAGCGCGTGTTTCAGCGCGGCGGGTCCGCACTGCCAGAGGTTGCGCTGCGGGGTGATCCCCATCGTTCGAGCGCTCCCGCTCCCCCTGCTCCGCTTGTAGCGGATCGCGGCCGCAAGGCCAAGGCCGTCGATTCCCGCGCTTCCGGCTTGCAGCCGCGACGCGCTTGCGTACCATGTCCACCGAACGTCGCTCGCGAGCATCCCGGACGCGGCCGTCCGCCGCTCGGGGGCCGCGACGAGGCGCGGTGCATGCGATGAACGCCAACGTCCAGCCGACCGGCGACGGCCCAGCGATCGCCGTCGTCTACAACCGGGTGGGAAAGGACGACTACGAGGCCCTGCGCCACGTCGATCCCGAGTCGCTGGACTTCACGCCCGCCTACCCCATCGCCGTCGCCACCGAGCAGGAGGAGTACGAGGCCGTCGCGGGCGCGCTCGGCGCCGAGGGTTTCTCCGTCCGGCTCGTCAATTTGCGCGACCGGCTCGCGTCGCTCCACGCCCTCCTGCGGCGCGATCCGCCCCGGGCGGTGCTCAACCTCGTCGAGAGCTTCCGCGGCGACGGGGGGCTCGAGGCGGCGGTCGCGGGGATCTACGACCTGTACGGCATCCCCTACACGGGCGCCACGCCGTTCGGCCTCGCGCTCTGCCGCCGCAAGAGCCTGACCAAGCAGCTCCTGCTCGCCAACGGCGTGCCCACGCCGCGCTACCGCGGGATCCGCGGACCGCACCTGCCGCGGCGCCACGGGCTCCACTACCCCGTGATCGTCAAGCCGGGACAGGGCGACGCCAGCGCCGGCGTGGGCCGCGACTCCGTCGTCCACGACATCGACGGATTCACGCGCGCCGTGGCGCGCGTCTTCGAGACGCACGGCTCGCCGATCCTGATCGAGGAGTTCATCGAGGGGCGGGAGCTGCACGTGGCGATCCTGGGCAACGACCCGCCCCAGGTCCTCCCGACGCTGGAATACGACTTCTCGGACGTACCGGAGGACCACCCGACGATCATCAGCTACGACGTCAAGTGGAACCCCCTCAAGGAGGTCTACCACCGCGTCCACGAGGTCTGCCCGGCGCAGCTCCCCCGGCGGCTCGAGCAGCGACTCCACGAGATCGCCCTCCAGGCCTGGCGCGTCACCGGCTGTCGCGACTACGCGCGCCTGGACATGAGGCTAACGCCCGCCGGCCGGCCCTACGTCCTGGAGGTCAACCCGAATCCCGACCTGACCGAGGGCGTCTCCTTCATGCTCGCCGCCGAGAAGGCCGGCCTCTCCTTCCCCGCCACCCTGCGCCGCATCATCGAGTGCGCGCTGCAGCGCGGCGCGCCGCCGCCGGGCGAGGCGGTGCCCGCGCCGGAACGCGCCCCCGAAACCGCCGAGTAGCGACGAACTACCGCGGCGCCGCCGCCTCCCGCGTGGCCCGCCCCAGCAGCTCGCCCCAACGCGCGTCGCGTCCGCCCTCGCTCACGCGATCCAGCAGCGCCAGCGTCCGCTCGGGACGACCATGGAGCAGCCAATCGCCGGCGACCGCCAGGATCAGGTCGTCGGCCAGCGGCGGGCGGAACGTCGTCGCCTCGAGCAACGCGTCGAACGCGCAGTCGTCGAAACCCGCGCCGAACAGCCGCGACGCCGCGTCGAGCGTCGCCCGCGCATCGCCCCACGCCGCCGCGTATCCGCCCGCCAGCGCCAGCGTTCGCGGGTCCCTCGCCGCCGCCCTGCCCTCCCCCGCGCCGGTCCGCACCAGGCAGCTGAGCATCCGCCCGCCCCGCGCCGGCACCAGCCCCGGGTCGAGCGCGATCGCCCGGTCGTAGGAGCGTTCCGCTTCCACGAACCGCCCCGCATCGCGTTCCGTCTCCCCCCGCTTCATCCACGCGTAGTACGCGTCCGGCTGCGCCGCGGTCGCGTGCTCCCACAACGCGCGATCCGACTGCCACGCCCCCGCGTAGCGGAACGAGACGACGCCGCACGCCAGCGCCGCGAGCGCCGTGACGCCCAGCAAGGCCCGCCGGAGCAGGATCCGATCCTCGAGCGCCCCGGCGTAGCCCCAGACGGCCAGCGCCAGACCGATCGACGGCAGGAGGAGGTAGCGATCGTTCACCTGGAACGTCATGGGCACGAGGTTGGAGACCGGCAGCAGGCCGAGGAGGAAGATCGCGACGCCCAGCGCCACGCCGGGCAGGTCGCGCCGCGCCTTCCACGCCAGGCCGAGCAGCGCCGCCAGGAGCACCAAGCCCGCGGCGGAACGCGCGTCGAACGCGCCGGCGCGATCGATCGGGTAGAGCGGAGAGAAGCCGGACGGCCAGACCAGCGTCGCCGCATAGTGCAGGAGGACTTTCGGCGCCAGCGCGAAGCGCGACCCGCCCGAGGCCAGCGTCCGCGTCAGCCCCTCGGCGTGCCAGATCCACGTCACGAGCGCCCCGAGCGCGACCGCGACCGCGGCCATCGGGGCGGCCCGCACCAGTCCGGTGCGCCACGAGCGCCGGAGCGCCCAGCGTTCGAGGAACGGCAGGAACAGCGGCAGGAAGAGCGTGGTCGTCTTGGTCAGCGCCGCGCAGGCGAAGAGGACGATCGCGCCGATGTGGCGCCGATCGAAGGGACGTTCGGACCGCACGTGGAGCAGCAGCGCCGCCGCGACGAAGACGAGCGACAGCACGTCCTTGCGGCCGCTGACCCAGACGACGGACTCCACGTGCGCCGGGTGCAGCGCGAACAGCAGCGTGCCCAGGAGCGCCGTCCACCGCTCCGCCCCGAGCCGCAGGAGCAGGCGGAAGAGCAGGCAGACCCCCAGCGCGTACAGCGCGAGGTTGAACAGGTGGGAGCCGAAGGGGCGCAATCCCCACAGCGCCCGGTCGAGCTGGTACGAGGCGACGTGCAGCGGCTGGTACGCCTCGTTCTGGATCGTGCCGAACATCCGCACGGTGTTGGCGACGTACGGCGGCCCGACCAGCGGGTTCTCGAACGCCAGCCGATCGTCGTCCCAGTGGAGGAGCTCCCCGCCGAGCCCGGGAGCGAAGGCCAGGACGACGAGCGAGCAGAGGACGGAGTGACAGAGCAGCTCGCGGGCGGACGGGGCAGGCCGATTGGGATTCCCGGTCATGGGGCTGGTCCAGCCTACCGCGTCCGGTCTGACAACCGAAGACTGAAAACCGAAAACCGGGACGCCCCCCCTACGGCACCACGGTCGGCGTCCCATCCCGCGCCGCCGTCCCCAGGAACTGCTCGATGCGCCGCTTCGCGGTGTCGTCGCTCGTCGAGACGAAGTGTCCGTCCTCGCCCGCGGCCGGGTTGTGCTGGCTCAGGACGGCGGTGACCGCGCCGGACTCGACCCAGCGGTTGGCCGACGCCGGGAGGGTGATGGTGGAGAGGCCGATGTCCTCGATCAGCGGTTCGGCGATGGCCAGGCTGAGCGAGCCGGCCATGGCGGCGAGGGTATCGCGGGGGGTGTAGGTGTCGTTGAGGCCGTAGGTCATGAGCACGTGGCGTCCCGGGATGCCGGTGAACGGCATCCAGACGACGTACTTGCCGTAGTTCACGGGGTCGGCGACCTCGAGGTACATCTGGAAGATCGTCAGGGCGGGGTGCAGGGCGCCGACGTCTGGATCGGCCAGGGCCATGCGCAGCGCGGAGGCGATGTCGTAGGGCGACGTCTTGGTGAGCAGCGAGTCGATGAGCGAGCCGCCGGCGCCGGACAGGACGGCGGCGGCGAACGACGGGTCGTAGGCGACGGTCAGCACGCCGTGCGTCGCGCCCTGGGAGTGCCCGTACCAGTACGTCCGCGCCGGGTCGAACCGCACCTCGGCCCCGGTCGGCGACGCCGCCGCGTCCCAGCTCGTGGCCGCCAGCATCCGCGCGGCCTGCCAGCCATCGATCGCGCCCTGGAGCACGTTCCCGTACGCGGCGCCGGGATTGACGAAGTTGAAGAACAGGATCTCCGGATTCTCGGACGACCCGCCGCGCCTGGCGCCGTGCTGCGGCGCGTCGAACGAGAGCACGGCGAAGTTCCGCGTCGTCTCGTCGTCCGCGAGGGTCACGGCCGAGAGCTCGCCGGCGACGCCGTTGGTGATGAACGAGCGGTAGGAGCCGCCGGTGCCGTGGAGGTAGACGGCGACGGGCCAACCCTCGGCGGGCATCGTCGCGCCCTTGGGAACCGTCAGCGAGAAGCAGACGTCGTTCTCCCCGTGCTGCTCGGGCACGCCGGCGGCGTCGAACGTGAACCCGCCGCCGTCCTCGGGGGAGAGGTACGGCCGGCTTCCCTCCTGGAAGTTCGGGGAACGGAAGCGGCCCTGGATCTCGTGGAACGCCGGATCCTCGCCGAAACAGCCGCGGACGTGGTCTTCGCCGGTGAGGCCGTCGTCGCAGACGGAGTGGGCGGCGTCGTTGCAGAGGATGACGCCGCTGGTCTCGGGCGCGGGCAGCGCATCGACGACCTCTTTGGCGCCGGCGAGCGTCTGGGGGAAGTCCTGGGTGGTGAAGACGGCGGCGACGAGGATCGTGCCGCCGTCGACGCCGTCGCGGTCGAGGTAGGCGCGGAACGGGGCGTAGGCGTTCCAGGCGCGGGCCAGCGCTTCGTCGCCCGTCGGCTCCGTCGGCCGCAGCATCTGCTCGAAGTCCGGGTCGCGCGCCATCGTCGCCCCCTCGGCGTCGTGCACGCCGGCGGTGATCACCACGGCGTAGGTGCGGCCGGGCATGAGCGGGGCGCCGCGCGGGGGCCGCACGGCCAGCCAGTCCTGGCAGATGTAGCGGCCGCCGCCGGTCGAGGCGGCCCAGCCGAAGCCGATGCGGCCGTGGCGTTCGGTGGTCGAGGCGGGGGGCGTCAGGTCGACGAAGTAGAGCGTGGGGTTCTCGCCGCCGCCGTCGAGCGTGCCCCAGTCGATGCCGTTGGAGGAACGGAAGAACACGGCGCCGTTGGTCGCGAAGCCGGAGAGATCCTGCTCGGCGGCGCGCAGGAAGCGGTCGAGCACGTCGACGGTGAGGCCCGGCATGGCCGGGTGGGGGAAGCCGGTGAGGTCGAGCTTCCCGGTCTCGGTCTTGCGGATGTCGTTGGGCCAGGGCAGGCGGAAGAAGTCCTGGCCGGCTGTCGGCGTGCCCTCGGGGATCTCGAAGTAGAAGCGCGTCGGCACGCCTTCCTCGCGTTGCGTGCAGTCGACTCCGGGCCAGAACACGAATCCGGGACCTCCGTCGTCGGACGTGGAGCGCACGCAGAGGCCGCGCCGGCCGCAGACCAGGCCGGCGACGCAGTCCTCCAGCGACTCGCACGCGTCGCCCAGGTCGCCGCCCGGCGCTGCCTGGCGGCAGCGGCCGCCGTAGCCGTCGGGGACGCAGACCAGTCCGCGCTCGCACTGCGCGGTCGAGGCGCAGAACTCGCCGTCCGCGGCGGTCCCTGCCGCGCGGCAGACGGAGCGGGCCACGCCGTCCGTGCCGCGTTCCCACAGGCACGCCAGTCCCTCGTCGCAGTTTTCGGTGTACGTGCACGCGTCGCCCTCGGCCATGCCGCCGCCGGGGCCGCAGGAGCCGTTCGTGCGGCAGATGAGGTCCGAGCGGCACTCGTCGTTGACTTCGCAGGGGTCTCCGATCCCGCCCGGGTCGAGCTCGATGTGCGTCCGATCCGAGCAGTTCGACAGGGCGGCGAGCAGCAGCGCGGCCGGCGCGGCCAGGATCCAACCTCTCATCTGGCTCCTCCTCCCCGCCCCAGAGGGCGGACGGTGATCAGTCTTCGGGCAACGGACCGACAAGTCAAGGAAATCGCCGCGCCTACGGCGTGAGCCACGTGTCGTAGAACATGTCGAAGGGCGGGCCGCGCTTGAAGGAGATCGCGCCCCAGGCGTTGACCAGGAAGCCCAGCACGACGAGCGTCACGAAGAACCAGGTGAGCTTGCGGCGCGACATCGCCAGAAGCACGAACAGGAACGCGATCCAGTCCATCGCGAACCGGAACCCGTACTGCTCCCAACCCGTGTTCTGGTAGAAGAACCCCGGAATCGCCACCGCCAGCGCCGCCGCCCACAAAGCCCGGTGCCACAGGTACGACCCGCGATCCCCCTCCGGGTAGCGCGGCGCGGCGAGGTAGATCAGGAACGGCATCGATAGGAAGATCGACATGCCGTGCAGCGAGAACGTGATGTACGGGTAGTTCCGCGACAGCTTCGGCAACACCGTCAGCGCCGCCGTCAGGTTGAGCGGCAGGAAGTGGTAGTTGAACAGCCCCCACTGCACGATGCGGTCGAGCTTCCCCGCCTGCAGGTACTCGTGGCCGAAGACGAGCGGGTTCGCGAAACGCACCCAGTTGTACCAGAACAGGAGCAGCGCCACGACGACGACCGGCGCCGCGAACAGCCCGAGGTCGCGAAAAACCCCGCCCCACCCCTCGCGGCGCAGCTTCCCCTGCGGGAAGAACAGGAGACCCGCGAACAGCAGCCCGGCCACGCCGAGCTGCGGGCGGATGCCGATGCACAAGGCGAGCGCCAGCCCCGCCAGCCACGGTCGCCGCAGGTCCGTGCAGCCCAGGATGAACAGCAGCATCGCCGTCAGGCCCACCACCAGCGCCGTGAACCAGACCTGACCCAGCACCGAGCACCAGAGGTTCACCGTGGCGAACCCGAGCGCGAACGACAGGAACACGTTCTCCCAGTCCCGCCGCTCCGTCAGCCCCAGCCGCCGCAGCCGCCGCAGCAGCACGTAGGCCAGCGCGACGTTGAACGCCGCGAACCACAGCGTGAACAGGACGTCGTTGACCCGGTACCCCTGGATCAACGCCAGCGGCATCATGAGCACGGCCGGCGCCGGGGGGAACGACACGTAGTAGTGCCGCCGTCGCTCCTTCGACCGGCTCATGTCCACCCGGTCGTGCGGGATCGTGTACAGCCGCCCGTCCAGCGTCTCGAAGCGGTTCGGCGCCTCGTACTCCGTGCCCTCGACGTAGTTTCCCTTTAGCAGGCCGAGGTCCTTGGTCGGCAGCTCCTCCCAGCTCGCCCAGTCGTTGTCGTGCCGGTCCTTGCCGACGGCCACGGGGGACGGCACGCCGGGGGGGACGTCGCCCTTGCGGATCTCGGTCGTGCCCTTCAGGAAGGCGTTGGCCAGGAGCACGAAATGCGGGTCGGTCGACTGGTGGCCGAAGCGGTTCCACGCGAACAGCGAGAAGCCCAGGAAGGAGATGAGGAAGATCGCCAGCGGGGCGCGGAACCACTCCCAGAAGCGCCGGGCCTGGACGAGCGACCGTGACGGCGGGGCGGGGGTCGCCGGCAGGGGTGGCGGCGACGACGGCGAGACAGCCGCAGGCTCGTCCTCAGGCTTCACGGGCTCGTCCACGCGCTGCCTCCCTCGTCAGGCGTGTGCGGCGCCCCTACTCCAGACCCTTCTTCTTGGAAATCTCGTCGCGCAGGCGCGAAAACTCGACCTCCCACTCCCGGGAGCCCTCTTCGATGTTCTTCATCCGCGCCCGGACCTCGCGCTCGACGTCCTGCCCTTCGGACATGTGCTTGCGCAGCACGGCGCGCATCTTGCGGTTCAGCGTCGCGTCGTCGGAGAAGATCTCCTCGACGTGGGCCGAGCACATGAAGCAGCCGATGACCTGCGCGGTGATGTACGAGATCGCGTCCTCGCCGCGTCCGAACTCGCGCCCCTCGCTGACGGACTTCATCGCCTTGCCGAAATCGGAATACGGCAGGCCGTGCTCCTGGAGGTAGTCCTTCGCCTGGTCGACCAGCTCGCGCTCGATGCGCAGGTACTCCTTGAGCACCGCCTGCACGTCCAGCTCGAGCTCGTCCTGGCCGTCCTTGCTGGCGACCTCGATGTCGCCGTCGCGCACGAGGCTGGCGACGATTTCCTTGGAAATGACTGGGATCTTGCCGGCGTAGAGCCGCATCGTTGACCTTCCGCCCCGTCCCCCGCCGCGCAGGGCGAGCAACCATGCCACGGCAGCCGGGGAGGGTCAATCGGATTTCGCGGGCACCGTGACGACCTCCAACTCCAACGGTGCCGCGGGAGCCGCGCCGGGAAGCACGCTTTGGCCGCCGGCCACCAGCACCCGGCAGTCGGGAAGAAGCACCGCCGCGTGATCGTGCCGCGGGCGCGCCAGCCGCACAGGCAACGTCGTCCAGGCGCCGGATTCCGGGTCGTAGACCTCGAGCGTCCCCGTCGAGGCCGACGGGACTTCCGTATCGCTCCAGCCGCCGGTCGCCAGCACCCGCCCATCCGCCAGCACGGTCAGCGTGTGCGCCATCCGCCGGAGCGCCATCGGCGGCACCGGCACGAACCGATCGCCCGCCTCCTCGTACACCTCCGCGTCCGCCAGCGTGCCGTCCGTTGCGTTCGCCCCGCCGGCCACCAGGACCGCGCCGTCCGGCAGCACGGCCACGGCAAGCGCCTTCCCCGCATGGGCCAGCGGAACCGGGACGTTCCAGAAACCCCCGTCCGCCAGGACATACCGCTCGGCCGAGCCCAGCTCGCCACGCCCGGAATCGCCCCCGACGAGCAGCACGGCCTCGCCCGACGCGAGCAATGCCGCCGCGTGGAACGCCCGCGGCGCGTTCAACGGCGCCTCCGTCGCGGCGAAAGACTCGGTGACGGGGTCGTAGACCTCCGCCGAGGAATGGAACTCGAAGCCGAGCGCCTGCAGCCCTCCCGCGACGAGCACCCGGCCGTCGGGCAGAAGCGTCGCCGTGTGCGCCTCCCGCCCCACGCTCATCGCGTTGCCGGCGAAGCGGAACGAGCCCGCGAGCGGGTCGTAGATCTCGACCTTGTTGTCCGAGCCGTAGCTCGGATGGAACCCGCCGAAGACCAGCACCTCCCCCCCGGGTCCGACAACGGTCGCGGGGAAGTTCCGCGCCTGCCGCAGGCTCCCCGTCGCCAGCAGCGTGCCCGCGGCTCCGTCGAAGATCTCGGCCGAACGCTGCGCCCCCCGCTCGAAGTCGTACCCCCCCGCGATCAGCGCGCGCCCATCGTGGAGCAGCGCCGCGGCCGGCGAATAGCGGCCCGCCGCAAGCATCGCCACCGTCTCGACCGTCGCCTCCGCCGCCCGCTCGCACGGCGTCGGCTCCAGCGCCTCCCCCTCCCCGTCCTCCCCATCCCCCTCCCCCGTCTCCTCCACGTCGACGACATCGCCCTCGCCCGCTTCGAGCGCATCGGCAACCGTTGACGCTTCCCCGCACGCCGCCACCGTCACCCCCATCCACACGATGGCCGCGATGACGCCGATCCCGCTCGCCCACCGCCGCATTCCCGCCACCGTACCGTCCGACTCCCCCTCGGTCAAACCCGCGCACCTCCAAACCACCAACTCGCCCCAGACAACCCACTCGCCCCAGACAACCCACTCGTCCCAAACCACCAACTCGTCCTAGACAACCCACCCGCAACTTCCCTCCCGGTTGCGCCCGCTCTTGCGTTCGCTCTAGACTCTGCCTTCGAACAGGGCGCTCGGAACGGGCTGCGCGCCGGGAGGGACCAACCATGATGCGCCAGACGTTGATGCTTGTCGCGTTCGGCGCCGCCGCCCTGACGGCGTGCGGCGATTCCACCACGAACCTGTCGGGCGATGCCGACGGGGCGACCGAGGCGGATACCACCCTCGACGTCGAGGACGGCGACGAAGCGGAGACCGCACCCGACGTGGCGGCCGACGCCGACATCGGCACAGATGCGGATGCCGACCCGGACGCCGACTCGTCCGCCGACGCCGAGGCGGAGGCGGAGACGGAGGCCGAGGCCGAGGCGGAAGCCGATGGCGGACCCACGGGAGCGCCGATCGGCGCGCCGTGCGCCGCGGCGGACGACTGCCTGGACGGAGCGGTTCCCGCGGAGTGCCTGCGGGAGTCGTTCGGCGCCGCGTGGCCCGACGGGTACTGCTCGGCCATCGGCTGTCGGGACGACGCCGAGTGTCCCGGCGGGCCGCCGGGCGCGATCTGCGTCGGCACCGGCGGGGGGATGCCGCTCTGCTTCGCCACCTGCGATTCCGCGCTCGACGATTGCCGGACCGGCTATCACTGCCTTGATCCCGACGGTCCCGGCCTGCTGGCCGGCGTCTGCCTGCCGGCGTGCCGCGATGACGGCGACTGCGCGGCCGGGGAGACGTGCGACACCGGGGACGGGCTGCCCGTCTGCCGCTCGACGGCCGGCGCGGCCAACGGCGGCGCGTGCGTCACCCTGGCCGACTGCGCCTCCGGGTCGGGCTGCCATCCCGAGTCCGAGACCACGGGCATGAGCGGCTGGCCGGGGGGCCTCTGCACGCAGGGCTGCCAGGCCGACGCGGACTGCACCAACGGCGGCGTGTGCGCCCTCAATTGCAGCGACGAGAACCGGACGCGCGGCGACGACTGCGACGACGACGGCGTTGCGGGCCCGGACGAAAGCGGGGTCGAGGGGCAGTGTCTGGCGGCGTGCGACCCGGCCGACGCCGGCGCCTGTCCGCGCGACGGCTACACCTGCCGGGCCGTGGGCGAGAACTTCGGCGGCGCCGTGAACGCGTGCGCCCCGGACTGCTCCGAAGCCGGCGGCGGCTGCACGGTGGCCGGAAACGTCTGCGACCCCGCGGGAGGGGCGCTCGGCGGCGACGCCTGGGGTCTCGGCCGCTGCCAGCCGCCGTTCGATCCCGCGCTGCTCGGCGGACCCTGCTCGGTGACCGGCGGCTGCACGGGCGGCACGTGCATGGCCGAGCTGTTCTCAGGGTTCCCGCACGGCAACTGCGTGGAGGAGTGTATCGCGGGTCCCGGGGGCGATCCGTGCCCCGGGACGTCGCTGTGCCTGGCCCCGCCCGGCGAGCCGGGCTGGTGCGCGGACCTGTGCAGCCCGTCCTCGCCGTCGTGCCGCGACGGCTACGAGTGCCGGCTGGTCGGCGGCGGCGCGGCGTGGATCTGCCTGCCGGGCTGCACCGACAACGCGCAGTGCGAGTTCGAGTGCTGCGACGCGGCGGGCTCGGGAGCGTGCGACCCCTCGCGGACGCGCTGCCTGTGAACCGGACGAGGGAAGAAGGAGGACGGCCATGTCGAGAACGACGACGATGATCCTGCTCGCGCTGCTGCTGGGCGCTTCGGGCGCGTGCAAGAAGAGCGAGAAGGGCGGCGCCGTGCCGCCGCCCGCCGCGGACGTGGAAGAGCCGCCGCCCCCGCCGCCGCCGGCGCTGGTCAACGCCATGGTGAAGTTCCCGGGCGGGTGGGAGATCAAGCTCAAGACGCCGGAAGGCTTCGAGAGCGACGGTCAGGGCGAGTTCACGACCCGGGGCAACGCGCTCTCCGTGAGCCTCGGCGGCGAGGATCCCTGCAAGCCCGAGGATCCCGGGGCGCCCGCCGGGACCTCCCCCACCTGCACCGACCGCAAGTGGCTGGAGAAGAAGGACACCGTGCTCGCACAGGTGCTGAACGCCTTCGCGTCCCAGGACGCCGCGGGCAACCGCATCCCCGCGCAGACCGAGTACCCCCCGCGGTGGGTGACCGAGAGCCGCGTCGAGTTCTCCGTCGTCGTCCCCGCGGGCGGCGGGCTCCTGGACGAGCCTTCGCTCGCCGGCGGCGTCATCGCCTTCGACAACGCCTGGCCGAACTACGTGCTCTGCGAGTGGGGCGCCGCGATGGAAACCGCCCCGACGTTCAAGCCGGCGCTCGAAGAGGCCTGCAAGGCCATGCAGGTCATGGGAGTCGGTCCGTAGAAGCGGCGGCTGTCCATAGATCCGCGATCTGGTCGGGCGTGAGGACGTCCCCGACCAGGCCCTGCTCCCGCCGCCGCTGCAGCTCCTCGCGCAGCGGTCGCAGCGCCGCCGTCGAGGCCGGCGGGCCCACGAGCCGGTCGGTGAAGAGCACCCCGTCCAGGTGATCGATCTCGTGCTGGAAGATGCGGGCGTCGAAGCCGGACACGTCGAGCTCGACGTCCTGCTCGCCGTCGCACCACGCGACCCGCAGCTCGAGGTTCCGGCGGACCAGTCCGCTCACGTCCGGGATCGAGAGGCAACCCTCGATGTCGTCCTGCAGCGCGTCCGAGCGCCGGACGATGCGGGGATTGACGCACCAGATCGTGCGGGGGGCCTCGCCCCGCGCGTCGAGCATCACCAGGATGGCGCGAACGGATACGCCGACCTGCGGCGCCGCGAGCCCCACGCCGCCGGACTCCTCCAGCGCCGCGCGCATCTTCCGCTCCAGCAGCACGAGATCGACGCCGGGCGCGATCTCGCGCGCCCGGTCGCGCAGGAGCGCCGCGTCCGGGTCACCGACGGGCGGTATGACGAGCGGCGCGGCGACGGCCGCGAGCAGCGCCTCCTCCCGGGGCTTCCAGACCCAGGGCGCCACCGCCGCCGCGCATCCTCCCGTTCCCATCGCCCACGCTCCCGCCCCCGCCACGCCCGCAATCGTGCGCACCACTTCCCGCCTCGTCCACTCTCCCACGACGCTCGATCCCTCCTCCCCCCGCACTTCCCGCACTCCCCGCACTCCCCGCACTTCCCGCACTTCCCGCACTTCCCCCCTACCCCATTCGTCTGGCTGCCCGCGCCAGCAGGAAGGTGATGGTGGGCGACGGCTCGCGCTTCTGGCCGAAGTCGAAGCCCTTGTACGCCATCCAGGCCGAGCCGGCCTTGAACCGGCCGCCGGGCGGGGCGTCGCCGATCGCGGCGTCGAGCAGGGAGCGCAGGCGCACGTCGCCCGCCGCGTCGGGGAAGCTCGTCAGGACGTCCAGGACGTGGAGCGCGTCGTACCATACGAGCGGGAACTTCCGCCGCCGGAACCGCTTGCCCGCCTGGAACCCGCAGACCGGCGCTCCCTGCCGCCGATCGTAGCCGTCGATGTGCCCGAGCAGCACCTCGGCGCCGGCACTCGTGCGCCGCGGATCCGCAGGCGGCAGCCGAGCCAGCGCCCACAACGAATCGAGCGTCGCGATCGGGCAGGAGACGGGGCGGCGACGCCATTCCGACTCCAGGCCGCGCCACTCGACATGGCAGAACCAGCCGCCGTCCCGCTCGCGCCGGACGAGCATCGCGTCGAGTGCGGCCTGCGCCCGCGGGTCGGCCGGGTCGCCGAGCGCGAGGGCGGCGCCCAGGAGGATCGGCGCGTCGCAGGGGTAGGCCAGTCGCAACGGCTCCTGCGTCTCGGGGTCCAGCGTGAGCGAGCGGAGCTGGCCCTCGGCTCCGGCGGAGGCGAGGACGCGGCCGAGCAGCCGGGGAAGGCCGGGCAGCGTGCGATCCACGCCGAGATCGACGAGCAGCTTGAGCCGCTGCAACGGATGTTTCGCGTCGTC
The DNA here is from genome assembly GCA_016218765.1 of Deltaproteobacteria bacterium. Classification (GTDB taxonomy): domain Bacteria; phylum Myxococcota_A; class Polyangia; order DRWM01; family JAAZOP01; genus JAAZOP01. The sequence goes on from JACRCZ010000099.1 coordinate 45,905, forward strand.
GTGACGGCGCAGCGCGGGCTCGGGCCACCCCGCCAGCGCGTCCATGCACTCGCGGACCAGCGGATGCTCGTGGAGCGCCTCGCGCGCCGCGACCACGGCGGGGTCGTCCTGGGGCGCGTCAAGCAGGTCGCGCAGCACGCCGAGCTTGACCCACGGCGGCCCCGCGTCGAGCAGCCACGCCGTCGGGTCATCGCCCAGGGCCCTCGTCCACGCCGGAACTCGGGAGCGCGTCATCGGGGCCGAGGGTACGCGAAGGCGGGAGCGAGCGGAAGAGCGGTCGAGCGGGCCGGCGAGGCTCCCGGTACTTGCGGCGTGCGGGGTCTGCTGGTAGCTACGCTCCCCGGAGGTGGCGATGCCACGATTCTCGCCGCAACCGCAGAAGGGTTTTACCGACTACTTCCCCGACGTCCTGCGCGTCCATCGCTACGTGGAAGAACGTCTGCGCCGCTCGGCGGAGCTGTTCGGCTACGAGGAATACGACGGCCCGATCATGGAGCCGCTCGAGATCTACGCCGCCAAGTCGGGCGAAGAGCTGGTGCGGGAACAGGCGTACGTGGTCAAGGACAAGGGCGGACGCGAGCTGGCGCTGCGTCCGGAAATGACGCCGTCGCTCGCCCGCATGATCGCCCAGGTCCAGAAGTCGGCGACTCGGCCGATCCGCTGGTACTCGGTCCCGACCTGTTTCCGCTACGAACGACCCCAGCGCGGCCGGGTCCGGGAGTTCGGGCAGGCCAACGTCGACATCCTCGGCCCCGATTCCTCCGACGCGGAGCTGGAGATCTTTTCCCTCATCCGGAACTTCATGGAATCGCTTGGAGCCGACGGGAAACTCTACCGGATCCGGTACTCGTCACGCCGGTATCTCGACGCGCTCCTGGAGCACGTCCTGGGCGTCCCGGCCGACCGCACCGTCGAGGTGCGCAAGATGATCGACCGGCGGGACAAGATGGAGGCGGCGGCCTTCGAGAAGTGGGTGCGGGAGATCTTCCCGGAGGGCGCGATCGCCGAACGGGTCCTGGGTCTGGGGCCGTTCGCCCATCCCGCGGCTCCGCCCGTGGCCGACGTGCCGGCCGCGTTCCGGGAATCGGCAGGCTACCGCGAGCTGGTCGAATTCACCGGCAAGGTCGAGGCGGTCGGATTGGGCGGCGTGGCCGTTTTCGACCCGACGATCGTCCGCGGACTCGACTACTACACGGGTCTCGTCTACGAGGTGCACGACGTAGGCACGGAGAACCGCCGGGCGCTGTTCGGCGGGGGACGTTACGACAACCTCCTGGAGCTGTTCTCCAACGAGCCGATGACGGGCACCGGGTTCGGAATGGGCATCCTCACGGTCAAGCTGTTCCTCGAGACGTACGGCCTTCTTCCGGCCGGCGTCGGCAAGCCCGATCGCGCCGGGGCGCTGTACGTCGCCTGCGCGAGCGCGGGGGAGCGGGAGTACGCGTTCGAGGTCGCCTCGGCGGTGCGGCGGGACGGGATCGCCTGCGAGGTGGACCTCGACTTCCAGAAGCTCGGCCGACAGCTCGGCCGCGCGGACGGCAAGGGCTACGCCCGCGTCGTCATCCTCGGCGAGGCGGAAGCCAAGGCCCGCACCGTCATGCTCAAGACGCTCGCCACGGGACAGCAGGAGACCGTGTCCCTGGCCGACCTTCCGGCGAAGCTGAAGGACGAATCCCGCGGTTTGTGACGACGGGTCGGCCTTGAAGGGCGGGTCCTACTCCTTCTTGGTCACGGGGAAGAACAGGACCTCGAGGAGCTGCTCCGCGGGGGTTTCCTCGGGGTTGCCGAGCATCATCATCGCCGCGGCCTGGCCCTCGGTGATCGCGTAGCCGTTCTCCTCGATCCACTTGGCCAGCTCCTCGTAGTGTCCCGCCGCCTCCATGGGCGGCCCCTGCTGGAGCATCCAGGCCATCTCGCCGGCGGGCATCGTCTTGACCTCGAAGCCCTCTTCCGCGGCCGGCATCTCGGCGGGCGGGAAGACGGCCAGCCCGACCAGCGTCTCGTACTCCTCCGGATTCTGGGTGTCGCCCGGGCCCTTCACGAAGATGAAGGTCGGGTAGGCCATCATGGGCACGAGGTTCTTCGACATCACCCAGCCGAACAGGGCCTTCACGCCCTCGCCGAGCTTGTCGTACGGGCCGGTGACCTTGGTCACGGCGACGAGGTGCTCGGGCATCGCCTTGATCTTGGTCTCGCCGAAGGCGACCTGCGCGGGCTTCGCGAGCTTCGCCTCATCGACCTCGCCCCACTTCACGGAGACGATCGTCTCCTCGATCAGCACCTTCCCGCCCAGCGTCATCGTGCTGTTCGCGGGCAGCTTGAGGCCGTCGAAGTCCTTGACGTTGCTGTAGTTGATCTCGACCGGGCCGACCTGCCCCATGAAGTGGCCCTCGTAGGCGATGCGCAGCAGCGCGTTGGACGTCTTGTCGAAGTAGAGGGTCACCGGCATCTTGAGGAAGCCGCCGGAAGCCTTCACGCCCACGGCCGCGGTGCCGTTCAGGTCGGACTCGCCCGCGTCCTCGAGCGTCACGCCCTCGCCCTTCAGCGGGTACAGCATCATCGCGGCCATCGAGGCCGCCATCTCGTCCGATTCTTCCTTCTCGGTCTTCGAGCAATCGACCACGATCTCGCCCATGGTCGACCAGCAGGAGTCGGCCGAGCGGCCCATCGACATCTCCATCTCGGCGATGACCATCACGCTCGTGCCCGGCGCCTTGAAGTAGTTGATCGCCTTGTAGGGCTGGCCGAAGAACTTGCCTTCGGTCTCCATCGTCGCGGCGGCGGTCTTGGTCTTGAGGTTCTCCAGGCCGCCCACGGCCTCGATCGCCTTGTCGAGCAGCGCGCCCGGGCCCTCGACCTGCGCCGGCTCGGTCGGCTCCTGCGTCGGCGTCGCGGGCTCGGTCGGCTCCTTCACGGGCTCGACCGCCTTCGCCGGCTCGGTGGGCGTCGTCGGCCCGGTCGGCTCGACCGGCGCGTTCGCGGCCGGCTGCGCGCTCTCCTCGGTCTTCTTCTTGCAGTCCATGGCCCCGACGGCCACGATCGCCACCAGCACCATCATCCAATTTTTGTGCATCGAACCCTCCTTCTCTGGCTTCCGCGGCGGTCCCGACACCCCTGCCGGGACCCCATCTTGACCGACTCCATTTCGGTCGGCGCACCCTATAACACCGCCACGGGCAAGAGTCGAGTCGCGGAGCCCACCCCGACGACCAACAACCTCGTTGACGCCGCCCGCCAAGCGTCCTATCCATCGCTGCGCCATGAGCGGGCCGCGCGTCGTCGTCGTCGGAGCCGGGTTCGCCGGAGCGGCGACGGCGCTGCACCTCGCGCGCGCCGGCGCCCGGGTTGTCGTGCTCGAGCGCGAGGCGATGGCCGGCATCCACGCCACCTCGCAGAATGCCGGCATGCTCCGCACCGCCATCGCCGACCCCGCTTTGGCCCGCGTCGCCGTCGCCGGCGCGCGCGGCGTCGAGCTTGCCCGCGCCTGGACCGACGTGCCGCTCGTCCGGCCCTCCGGCTCCCTGCTCCTGGCCCGCGGCGGGCCCGCTCGCCGGGAGCTGGAAGCGGTGACACCGGAGCTGTCCGCGCTGCGCTCGACCGTCCGGTGGCTCGAACCCCGCGAGGCCGCCGCGCGCGTCCCCGTCCTGCGCGACGGCGCGTTCGACGCCGCCCTGTGGTCTCCCGACGACGGCGTCGTCGACAGCGCGGAGTACTTCGCCGCGCTCGTCCGCGGCGCCCGCGCCCACGGCGCCCAGCTCCGGCTGGGCGTCGAGGTCCTGGGCGGCGACCCGGGCGACGATTCGCGCCCCGCGCGGCTGGACACGCCGGCCGGCCCCCTCGAGGCCGATGCGGTCGTGATCGCCGGCGGCGCGTGGTCGGACGTCGTGGCCGAGCGCCTTCAGGTCCGCCGGCTGGGCATCGTCCCGTACCGCCGGCACCTGCACGCCACCGGTCCCCTGGCGACCGTCGACCCGTCCTGGCCCTTCGTCTGGGCCGTCGACGACGAGGTCTACTTCCGTCCGGAATCCGGCGGGCTGCTGCTTTCGCCGTGCGACCAGGAGCCGTTCGCGCCGTGCGAGCCGCCGGCGGACCCGGCGAATCGCGAGCTCCTGGCACGGAAGGTCGCCGTCGCCTTCCCCGGCCTGATCGACCTGCCGATCATGCGCTCGTGGGCCGGCCTGCGCTCCTTCGTCCCCGACCACCGCTTCGTCCTCGGCCGCGATCCCGTCGCCCGCCGCGTCTTCTGGGCCGCAGGCCTCGGCGGCCACGGCGTCACGAGCGCCTGGGAGGTCGGCCGCATCGTTGCCGGCGCCGTCCTGGGAACCGCCCCGCCGCCGCCGGAGTTCGCCCCGGGCCGGTAGGGCAAGTTTCGCGCAGAGACGCAGAGACGCAGGGGCGCGCAGCGGCGCACGGGATCAGGGAGCCCTACCGCGCGCGCGCGGGGATGCGGTATGGTGCGGACACCATGCGTGCGGTGGTGCTCCTGCTCGCTACCCTGGTCGCCGCGGGCGCCGGGACGGCCGTCGCCGACGAGCCCGTCCCCGGCCGGCCCGTGCTGCAGCAACCCGCGCCCGAAGACGTGTTCCACGTCGGCGTGTCGCTGGGTCTCGGGTACTCCGCGGTCGACGTCGCCGAGGGCGGAACCGCGGACCTGCTGGCGACCCAGGTCGGAGTCGATTTCCTGCTCTTCACCCACTGGGAGGCGATGCTCGACCTGCGCGTCGACCTCGACCCGAAATCGCCCGAATCGCCCGTGAGCTCCTACGCCGCGCTGCTGTGGCTGATCGCGCACTTCGACCTGCTGCCGTTGTCGCCCTTCGTCGGGCTGGGGGGCGGCGCGGTCCTCGACGTCGTCGAGCCGATGGCGCTCGCGGGCACGTTCGGGGCGACCGTCGGACTGTCGCTGTGGTTCGAGGCGTCCTGGCGGCTGACGCTGCGCGGTGCGCAGCGCTGGTACTTCGGGCTCGAGTCGACGATGCCGTTCGACCTGGTGCTGACCGCCGAGTACTTCTTCTGAACTACGCGGCGCGCGTCCGCGGCTTCACCTCGGCCGCAACCCACCCGGTGATCTCTGCCAGCGTCGTGCCCGGACCGAAGACCTTGCGCACGCCCTGGCCGGCCAGCGCGACCACGTCGTCCTCGGGGATGATCCCTCCGGCGAAGACGACCACGTCGGATGCGCCGGCCGCGGCCAGCCCGGCGGCCACGCGCGGCAGCAAGGTGCCGTGCGCCCCGGAGAGGATCGACAACCCCACCGCGTCGACGTCCTCGTCGACCGCCGCCCGGATGATCATCTCCGGCGTCTGCCGCAGCCCGGTGTAGATCACCTCGTGCCCCGCGTCGCGCAGCGCGCGCGCCACGACCTTCGCCCCGCGGTCGTGCCCGTCCAGCCCCGGCTTCGCGATCAGGATTCTCAGTCGTTCACCCATCGCCACTCCCTCTCGAGCCGGGCGCACTCGCCCGCCTTCGCCTGCGGCTTCGGCGGCCTGCGTGGCGCCCCTACCGGCTCCACCGCTCCACCGCTCCACCGCTCCGCCTACATGCTCCTCCGGTACTTCCCGCCGATCTCGTACAGCGCCTGCGAGATCTGGCCGATGGAAGCGACGCGAACCAGATCCATCATGACGTCGAAGGTGTTGCCGCCGGAGAATGCGACCTCCTGCAGCCGGCCCAGCAGCCGCTCGCGGGCGGCCGGGTCGTGCTCCTGGAACGCCCGGCAGTTGTCGATCTGCGCGCGCTTCTCCTCCGGGGTCGCCCGCCGCAGCTCCATGGGCGGCGGGACCCAGTCCGCGGCCAGCGTCTTGGGATTGAGGTACGTGTTGACGCCGATCAGGGGCAGCGAGCCGTCGTGCTTCCTCGTCTCGTAGAGCATCGATTCGTCCTGGATCTTCCCGCGCTGGTACTCGCGCTCCATGGCGCCCAGGACGCCGCCCCGCGACGCCAGCCGTTCGAATTCGGACAGGACGGCCTCCTCCACGAGATCGGTGAGCTGCTCCAGGATGTAGCTGCCCTGCAGCGGGTTCTCGCACTTCGTGAAACCCAGCTCGCGGTTGACGATCATCTGGATCGCCATCGCCCGCCGCACCGACTGCTCCGTCGGCGTCGTGATCGCCTCGTCATAGGCGTTGGTGTGCAGCGAGTTGCAGTTGTCGTAGATCGCGAACAGCGCCTGCAGCGTGGTGCGGATGTCGTTGAAGTCGACCTCCTGGGCGTGGAGCGACCGTCCCGAGGTCTGGATGTGGTACTTGAGCTTCTGCGTGCGCTCGCCCGCCCCGTACTTGCGCTTCATGGCCACGGACCAGATGCGCCGGGCGACGCGGCCGATGACGGAGTACTCGGCGTCCATGCCGTTGGAGAAGAAGAACGACAGGTTCGGGCCGAACGCATCGATCGTCATGCCCCGCGAGAGGTAGTACTCGACGTAGGTGAACCCGTTGGCCAGCGTGAAGGCGAGCTGCGTCAGCGGGTTCGCCCCGGCCTCGGCGATGTGGTACCCGGAGATCGACACGGAGTAGAAGTTCCGCACGTCGTGGTCGATGAACCAGGTCTGGATGTCGCCCATCATGCGCAGCGCGAAATCGAGCGAGAACAGGCAGGTGTTCTGGGCCTTGTCCTCCTTGAGGATGTCGGCCTGGACGGTCCCGCGCACGGTGCGGAGCGTTTCCGCGCGGATCCTCGCCGCGACCTCCGGCGACGGCTCGCCGTGGTCGGAGCGGTACCGCTCGAGCTGCCGGTCGATGGCGGTGTTGAAGAACATGGCGAGCATCATCGGCGCCGGTCCGTTGATGGTCATCGACACGCTGGTGTTGGGGTCGCAGAGGTCGAAGCCCGCGTAGAGCTTCTTCATGTCGTCCAGCGAGCAGATCGACACGCCGGCCTCGCCCACCTTGCCGTAGATGTCCAGCCGCTCCGCCGGGTCGTCGCCGTACAGCGTGACCGCGTCGAACGCCGTGGAGAGCCGCTTCGCCGGCTCGCCCGCGCACAGGTAGTGGAAGCGCGTGTTCGTCTTCTCCGGCCCGCCCTCGCCGGCGAACATCCGCTTGGGATCCTCGTCGGCCCGCTTGAAGGGGAAGACGCCCGCGGTGTACGGGAACTCGCCCGGGACGTTCTCCAGCCCCAGGAAGCGCACCAGCTCGCCGTGATCCTCGAAGGGCGGCGTGGCGACGCGGGGGATGGAGCTGCCGGCCTGGGTCTGAACCCGCGCCGGCACCTCCAGCATCTTGTCGCGAACGCCGTAGCGGAACGTCTCGCCGCCGTAGGCCGCGCGGCACGCGGGCCAGCCATCGAGCCTCCGGACGGTCTCCGGCAGCAGCTCGGCGCGCAGCGCTTCCAGGCGTCGTCCCAGCGGCGTTCCCTCGCCGCCGTCGCCGACCTCGGCCCGCGCCGTCTCCAGCGCCTGCACCGTCCGCGCCACCCGCGCCTGGCTCTCGACCGTCGCGCGGTAGCCGCGGCAGGTCTCGGCGATCTCGCGCAGGTAGCCGACCCGCTCCGGCGGGAACATGTGCCGGAACTTCGTCACTCGCGCGCGCCGGGCCTCGGGGATCGAGTGCGCGAAGGCCGGCCCGCCCTTCCCCTCCACCAACCCCAGCAGATGGACGAAGAGGCCGTTGATGCCGTGGTCGTCGAACTGGCTGGCGATCGTCCCGAAGACCGGGAATTCGGCCATCTTCGCGGGATCCGCGGGCACGCCGTGCGCACGCGCCCACTGCCGCCGCACGTCGCGCAGCGCGTCGTCGCTCCCCCGCCGCTCGAACTTGTTGATCACCACCGCGTCGGCCAGGTCGAGCATCTCGATCTTCTCGAGCTGCGTCGCGGCCCCGTACTCGGCCGTCATCACGTACAGCGAGACGTCCGCGAACTCCGTGATCGCCGAATCGGCCTGGCCGATGCCCGAGGTTTCGACGAAGACGAGGTCGAAGCCGGCGGCCTTGCAGACCAGGATCGCGTCGCGCAACACGGCCGGGACCTCGCGCTCGCTCCCCCGGCTGGCGAACGACCGCATGTAGACCTGCGGCATGCGCACCGCGTTCATGCGGATGCGGTCGCCCAGGAGCGCACCGCCCGTGCGCCGCTTCGTCGGATCGCAGGACAGGACGGCCGCTCTCCGCGCCGGATCGCCGGCCACGAAGCGCCGGATCAGCTCGTCGGTCAGCGACGACTTGCCGGCGCCGCCCGTGCCCGTGACACCCACGACCACCGTCCGGCCCGCGCCGGCACGCTCGACCAGCGCCGCACGCAGCGCGGAAAATCGCTTTCCCCCGCGCTCGGCCATCGTGATCGCCCGCGCGACGTGGAGGTGTCGCCCGGCCGCGACCTCCTCGGCCGTGGGGGGCGGCGCGCCGACCCAGCCCACGAGCTTCCCGTCGCGGGCCCGCGGCGGCTTCGGCTTGCCCGAGCCGGCGACGGTGGGGAAGTCGAGCCGCTCGAAGAGGTGCTTCATCATGCCGGCCAGGCCCAGCCGGCGGCCGTCGTCGGCGGAGTACAGCGCGGCGACGCCCTGCTCGTGCAGGGCGCGGATCTCGTCGGGACGGATGACGCCCCCTCCGCCGCCCGTGACGCGGATGTGCCCCGCCCCCTCCTCGGCCAGCATGTCGACCAGGTAGCGGAAGAACTCGTTGTGCCCGCCCTGGTACGACGAGACGGCGATGCCCTGCGCGTCCTCCTGGATCGCCGCCTCGACCAGCTCGCGGACCGAGCGGTTGTGCCCGAGGTGGATGACCTCGGCGCCGCTGGCCTGCATCAGGCGGCGCATGAGGTTGATCGCCGCGTCGTGGCCGTCGAACAGCGACGTGGCCGAGACGACGCGAACGGGGTTCACGAGCGCAAGGGGCTCGATGGTCGCCATCATGGTCAACGCTCCGCCGAACGTCCCCCGGCTTCCACAACCGAACCGCGCCCTTCAGGGCGCGGCCGCCCGGCCGCGGGCTCAAGCCCGCGGTTCGGATGCCGACGCAGCGGCCCTTCCGCGCACTTGCCTACCCGTCACTGTTGAGCTGCGCCACCACCTCGTCGATCGCCCGCTCGGCATCCCCATGCGCGACCTGACACGTGCCGACGCCGCGGTGCCCGCCGCCGCCGTAACGCAGCATCAGCGAGCCGATGTCCGTCTTGGAGGTGCGGTTGAGGATGCTGTGGCCGACGGCGAGCACCACGTTCTGCTTGTCCTTGCCGTCCATGACCTGGATCGAGACGTTCTGCTGCGGGAACATGGCGTAGAGCAGGAAGCGGTTGCCGGCGTAGATCGTCTCGCAGCCGCGCAGATCGACGACCACGGCGTTGCCGCGGACCTGCGAGTGCTCGCGCACCATCTTGCGGAAGCGGTCGTTCTGCTGGAAGTAGATCTGCGCCCGCTCCTTCACGTCGGGCAGCTCCAGCAGCCGCTCGATGGTCATCGTGCGGCACGAGTCGGCGAGCTGCTCCATGAGCTGGTAGTTGCTGATGCGGAAGTCGTGGAAGCGCCCCAGCCCCGTGCGCGGGTCCATGATGAACGACAGCAGCACCCAGCCCTTGGGGTTCTCGATTTCCTCGTAGGTGAACTGCGCCGTGTCCGCCTTGTCGACGGCCTCGACCAGCGCGTCGAGCTTCGACAGGTCGAGCTTCTTCTTGTCCGTGTAGTACTTGTAGATCACGCGGGCGGCGCTGGGCGCCGTCTGGCTGTCGCCCTGGAACTTGAGCCCCAGCCGCTCTTCCTCGCTCGTGTGGTGGTCGAACCACAGGCCGCAGCCGCGGGCGAACGGGATGTTGGCCAGCACGTCGTTCGAGGTGACCTCGATCTTCCCGTCCTGCACGTCCTTGGGATGGACGAACTTGATCGAGTCGATCACGCCCGCCTCGCGCAGCAGCGCCGCGCACGCCAGCCCGTCGAAGTCCGACCTGGTGAGAAGCCGCATCGAAAACCTCCTTGCCCGCCGGACCCTAGCAAATCACCGCGGGCCGCGTCTAGCGATCGCCGAACAGCCGGTCCAGGCAGATGCCGACGGCCACGCGCACGGAGAGATGGTTGTAGTCCGACGAGGCTTCGATCGGGTCGAGCAGCACGTCCGCACGGTCCAAGAGCTCGTCCGCCAAGCCCCACCCCGTGCCGAAGACCAGCAGCACCGGACGCTTCTCCGACCGGAGCCGCTGGCGCAATGCACCGTACCCCACCGTCGGCCGGCCCCCCGCCGCCGCCGTCGTCATCACGACCAACGGCTCGACCCCCGCCTCCGCACGGACCGACTCCGTCACCGCGAAGAACGATTCCGCCACGCGCACCAGCGACAGCGCCTCCGCACGCGCCGGCACGCGCTCCCCGGATTCGCCCTCGAGCCAATGGCTCGCCACGCCACGCACCAGCTCCTGCTGCAACGCGATGGGCGTCACGAGGTGATACGCGCGCACCCCGTACGTCCGCGACGCCCGCGCGATGTCGTGGATGTCGAGGTTCGTCACCGACGTCGTGATCAGCCCCCCCACCCGGGACTTGATCGGATGGTGCACCAGCACCACGTGCACCCGCGAGGGCGTTCTACGTTCTTCGTCTTTCGTTCTTCGCCCGGACACGGCATCGCGTCCGCCGCCCGGCGGGCTTGCCCTCCGCTTCGCCTCGGGCTGCGCCTCGCCGCTACCACCGCTCCACCGCTCCACCGCTCCACCGCTCCACCTCCCCAGCAGCTCGCGGTCCTCCCCGGTCAACGGGGCCGTGGCGAGCAGCTCGGGGCGGCGTTCGAGCGTACGGCGCAGCGCCTCCCGGCGGCGCCAGCGGCGGATCTCCTCGTGGTGCCCCGACAGGAGGATCTCCGGCACCTCGACCCCGCGGAACTCCCGCGGCCGGGTGTACTGCGGGTATTCCAGCAGGCCGCCGGCGAACGACTCCTCGCGGGGCGAATCGGCGTTGTGCAGCACGCCGGGCAGCAGGCGCACGAGCGCCTCCACGATCGCCATCGCCGCGACCTCGCCGCCCTGGAGGACGAAGTCCCCGAGCGAGAGCTCCTCGTCGACGTGCGCCCGGATCCGTTCGTCGAAACCCTCGTAGCGCCCGCAGAACAGGGCCAGGCGCGGCTCGCCGGCCAGACGCACGGCGGCGGCGTGATCGAAACGCGCTCCCTGCGGCGTGAGCAGCACCTTGCGGGTGCCCGGCGGCAGCGACTCCAGCGCGGCGACCGCCGGGCCGGGGAGGAGCACCATGCCGGAGCCCCCGCCGTACGGGACGTCGTCGGCGGAGTGGTGCTTGTCCGTCGCGAAGGTCCGGAAATCGAGCAGCCGGATCGCGACACGGCCGTCCTCGACCGCCTTGCCGAGGATGCTCTCGCGCAGGAACCCCTCGAACAGGTCCGGGAAGAGCGTGAGGACGTGGATCTCGCGCAAGGGCGCCATGGCGGGACCGGGCCTAGGGTTCCGGGACCAACGCCGCGAGATCGAGGATCACGAGGCGCCGCTGCTCCAGATCCACGTCGCCCACGTGCGCGTCCACGAACGGCACGTCGACATCGCCGCCCGCGGCGGCCACGACGAGCACCTCCTGGGCGCCGTTGTCGTAGACCTCGCGCACGACGCCCAGCGTCCGGCCGTCCGGATCGACGGCCTCCAGCCCGACCAGATCCTCGACGTACAGCTCGCCTTCGTCCGGTCCCGGGAGGTCGGCGCGACGGGCGCTCACCGTCGCCCCGCGCAGGGACTCCGCGTCGTCGCGCGTGACCACGCCCGCGAACGCGACGATCCAGGTCCCGTCCGGCGTGGAACGCGCGCCCTCGATGCCCAGCTTGAGCGGGTCGGCCGGCGCGCCGCCGGCCGCGGCGGGACGGCGAACGAGCACCGTCTCCAGCTCGTCGAGCGCCGTGGATTCGGGGTTGTGGAGGTGGACGCGCATCTCGCCGCGCAGACCCTGCGGGCGCGTGACGACGCCGATTTCCATGACTCCGCGGCCGTCCGGGTTGCGCCGGGGCCTGGGCCGACTCCCGTGCGGACCGCCGGGATGCCCCGGCGGGCCGTCCGCGGGCGCACCATGACCTCCACGACCGGCGGAACCGGCCGGCGGACCGCTTTCCCGCACCGGTTGCCTACTCCGCGATCTCGAGCTGCGCACGCTTGCGGAGCTTGGTCGAGGCGGCGGCGAGGATGGTCCTCATCGCGCGCGCCGTCTTGCCCTCGCGCCCGATGACCTTGCCCAGGTCCTCCTTGGCGACGCGCAGCAGGATGATCGACGTGTGCTCGAGGGCGTTCTCCTGGACATCGACCTTGTCCGGGTTGTCGACGAGAGCCCTGGCGATGTACTCGATGAGCTGCTTGAGTTCCATGATCCAGCCTCCGCCTTCGGTTGCGCTCGGAGTCCCGGGTCGCCGTCCCCCCCGGGGGGCGGCGTGAGAACGCTACTTCGCCGCCGCGGCGGCCAGCGCTTTCTGGTGCCGCTTCACGATCTGGGCGACGGTCTCCGTCGGCCGCGCGCCGACGCCGACCCAGTGCTTGTACCGGTCGAGGTTCAGCTTGACCTTCGGCGGATTCGGCACGGGGTCGTACCAGCCGATCTGCTCGAGGAACCGACCGTCGCGGGGACTTCGCTCGTCCGCCACGACGATGCGGAAGAATGACTTCTTGGTCGTGCCTTTGCGGGTCATGCGAACGCGAACCATGGGTGCAACACCACTCCTCTCGGCATCCCCTGCGCCTGCCCCTCGGGGAGCCGACGGGGAACCTAGCAGGACCGCCGGGCTTTTGCAACGCCCCTCCGGAAGATGCTATTCCCGACCACCAATGGGCGCTCCCGAAGCCCCCGAGCCACCCTCCCCGACGGCCCCGCGCCGTTTCGCCGTGCCCGGCTTCGTCCTCGACCTCGCCTGCGCCGCCGCCCTCGTCGCCCTCGCCGCCTTCCACCTTCGCGACCCGCTCTTCGCGGGGCGCTTCCCCGTGAGCGAGGAGTACGACACGCTGATCCTGCAGTACCCCGTCCACCACGCCCTGGGCGAGGCCCTGGCGCAAGGCGAGCTGCCCTGGTGGACGCCCGAGGCGGGCAACGGCCTGCCGCTCGTCGCCGAGGGCGAGGCGGGGGCGCTCTACCCGCCGAACCTCCTGCTCTTCGGCCTGCTGCCCCCCTTCGAGGCGTACGCCCTCTCCCTGCTGCTCGCCCTCGCCGCCCTGGGCGTCGGGACGTTCGGCCTCGCCCGGACCCTCGGGGCCGGACGACCCGGCGCGCTCCTCGCCGGCACCGCCCTCATGCTCTCCGGCTTCGCCCTGGGGCACGAGCACCACCTCTCGCTCCTCCGCACCGCCGCCCTGCTTCCGTGGCTGCTGTGGGTCGCCGAGGCCCACGCGCGGAAGCCGCGCCTGCTGCTCGTGGCGCTCGGCGCAACCGTCGTCGCCCTGCAATGGCTCGCCGGCAACCCGCAGCTCGCCCACCTCTCCGCGATCGTCCTCTTGGTCTGGCTGCCGGCGCGGGCGGCGCTGGAGAGCGCCGGCGACGCGCGCGTGCGGTTGCGCGCCGCGGGACTCGGACTGGGTGCCGCCGCCGGCATGCTCGCCGCCGGGATGCTCGTCGCCGGCATCCAGATCGGTCCCTCGGTGCTCTACGCGCGCGAGACCGTGCGTTCCGGCGGGTTGTCGCTCGCCGACGCCACCGTCGTCGGCTTCCCCGCCCGGGACCTCATGCTGTTCCTCGACCCGCGCTCGTTCGGCACCCCGCTGGACGGCGGATTCAAGCAGGTTCCGGGCGAGGCCAACCTCTACTGGGAGAGCCTCGCCTACGTCGGACTCGTGCCGCTCCTCCTGGCGCCCGTCGCGTTCTTCCGCCGCGAGCGCCGCGGGACGGCGATCCTGCTGGGCGTCCTGGCCGTCGCCGGCATCGTCGTCGCGCTCGGGAAGCACTCCCCCGTCTACCGCGCCCTGTTCGCCGCCGTGCCGGGCTTCGACCTGTTCCGCGTGCCGCAGCGCTGGCTGTTCGTCACCGCCCTCGGTCTGGTCCTCCTCGGCGCCCTCGCCTTGACCTGGAGCGCCGAGCGCCTGGCGCGGACATGGAGTCCACGCGGCACCATCGCCGTCGCCTTCACCCTCGCGGCCCTCGCCGCCTACGACGTCGGACGCGTCGGGGATCGCACGTACCCGACGATTCCGCTGGCCGAGCTGGAGCATCCCTCGGCGACGGTCGAGGCCACGGGCGGCGGTTCCGTCCTTGCGGTGCCGCTCCGCGGCACCGTGGACCCCCGACGGAAGGGCGACCCGCGCGGCGGCGGGTGGTTCGGTCGCGACGTCCTGGCCCTCGTCTCGCACTCGCTCAACGTGGCGTGGCGCGTGCGCTCGCCCCTCCTGTACGTGGGCCTCCTGACCCGCCGCTCGCAGCACTTCGAGAAGAGGCTGGTGGACGTGCTCGCCGCGAGCCTCGGCCCGGACGGCGTCTGCCGTCCCGGCTCCGCGTGGGCCTCCGCCGTGGCGGCGACCGGCGCGGAGTGGGTCACGTCGTTCGTCCCCCTCGACGCCCCGGGCCTGGTGCCCGCGTTCCTGGCCGACGCGCCGGGATACGTCCAACCGGCCCGCGTGTACCGGGTCCAGGGTGCGCGCCCGCGCGCGCTCCTCGTGGAGCGGGTCCGGCCCGTCGCGGACGAGGCGTCGGCACTGGACATCCTGTTTCACAAGCAAGGGACGGAGCCGTCGCAGGAAACTGTGGTGGAGGTGCCGCGCGACGCGATCCTGCCCGCGGCGGCATCGTTTTTCGTCGCGACCCTGGAGAACGGCACCGTGCGCGTCGTGCGCGACGACCCGACGCGGATGGAGCTGGAGGTCGACACGCCGCGCGACGCCTGGGTCGTGACGACCGACGCCGCCCTGGCGGGCTGGACGGCCGAGGTGGACGGCGCACAGACGCGACTCCTGCCCGCCGACGTGCTCTCCCGCGCCGCGTGGGTCCCGGCGGGTCGCCACCGTGTCGTGTTCGCCTACGACCCGCCCGGTCGCACGACCGGCTGGATCCTGACGGGCCTCGGTCTCGCCGCCCTCCTGGCGCTCGTCGCCGTCGCCCTCCTCCGTCGGCGCGGCGGAGCGAAGCCGTAGAGAGCGGTCGTCGGTGCCCTGCCCGCCCCACCTCCCCAGCCGGTCTCGCCACCTCTCCTCTTCCGGTCCGGGAAGGCCTGACGCGCCGTCGCAGGGCGTGGGACTCGTGGCTCAGGTGCCGGGGACGGGGAGCAGGTTGCCCAAGGCGTTCGCCGCGCACGGGCCCCACACGGCGCAGTCGGGGGTCTCCCAGCAGGCGTTGTAGCGGGCGTTCCAGCGGTTGTCCTTCTGGCCCCAGGTGTCCTTGCAGATTTGCGCGCCCATCGTCGGATCCACGAGATAGGTCCCGAAGTCCTTGCTGCTGTTCTTGCCCTGCTCGGTCGCGGCCCACGCGGCGAAGAACGCGTCGCCGCATTCCTGGACCTTCGCCTGCAGCTTGGGGCAGTCGACGGCCGGCGACGGCGGCGGAGCCGCCGCGGCGCCGCCACCGCCCTCCTCGCTCTTCTTCTTGCAGGCTCCGAACGCGAGCACGGCACCGAGCACGGCGATCCACATTGTGGTTTTCATCGTATCCTCTCCTTCCCCGCGTCAGCGGGCACCCTCGGATTCAGCGAGGGCAGCGAGCGTCCCGTCTGCTCGACGTCCCGGTCTTCCGGGCGCCGGCACCCAGTTACCTCCACCTGCACGCCCGCGTCAACCCGCCGTCCAAGGCCGGCGCATGGCGATCGCATTCGCACTCTGTCGGCGTCTCGTTGCCACTCGACGCGGGGCGTGCCATCCTTGCCCCATGGTCGCGTTGCCGCCCCTTGTCCGGGAAGCCATCGAGCGCTGGAGGCGCGCGATCGCGGACCGGTTCGGCGGGCGTCTGGACACGATCCGCCTTTTCGGGTCGTATGCGCGCGGCGAGGCGCGGCCGGATTCGGACGTCGACCTGCTGACCGTCATCAACGGACTTACCCGCGAGGAGTGGCACGAGGCCTGCGGTTTTTCGTACGAGATCCTCCTCGAGACCGGCGTCTACCTGAGCGGTTTGACCTGCTCGCGCGAGGAGTGGCGGACGCTGCGCGCCCGGGAACGTCTGCTTGCCCTCGACAACGAGCGGGAGGGCGTGCCGCCGTGAGTCCCGAGAACCGGCGGGCGAACATCGCAGAGGAGTGGCGCAAGTCCGTCGAGGCGCGCCGGGCGGCCGAGGCGTTGCTCACGCTGGGGTTGTGGAACGACGCGCTCAACCGTGGGTACTACGCGGCCTACCACGCCGCGTGCGCCGTTCTGCTGACCGACGGGCTCGAGGCTCGCAGCCACGAGGGCGTCATCTCGCTGTTCGGCCAGCACTTCGCCCTTACGGGCAAGTTGCCGCGGAATGCGGGTCGCGACCTCCACGATCTGAAGGAGGTCCGCGAGCACGCCGACTACCGGCGGGGCTTCGAGGCGACCGAGGTGGAAGCCCGCCGCGAGATCGCTCGCGCCGGGGGTATCTGCGAAGCCGCTGCGGCGTACCTCGCGGCTGGCGGTTGGCTCGCCCCTGCCGGCTGATCGTGGACGTCGCGTCCCGCGTTCACTCGACCACGAGCCGCACGCCCTCCGCGGTTCCGTCCAGGCCGCTCCCGCCCGAGGCGCCGGGGGAGAAGCCGCCGGCGCCGCCGA
>JACRCZ010000100.1 GCA_016218765.1 Deltaproteobacteria bacterium
GCTGGGCTTCCCCGACGACCGCATCTTCACCACGCTCGAGAACCGCATGAAGTGCGGCATCGGCAAGTGCGGCCGCTGCAACATCGGCCCCGTCTACGTCTGCAAGGACGGCCCCGTCTTCACCGCCGCCCAGCTCAAGACCCTCCCGGCGGAGTACTGATCCCGTACACCTCCCCCGCGGTCGCAGTCGTGGCCGCAGTCGCAATCGTCCGCTTGGTCGCGCTCGGCCAAGGTGTACCCGCCCACCTCTTGCGCCGCCGCCTCGCCGTGCTACCGTTGCCCGCACGATGGAACGCACGGCTGCCGGGGTCATGGTCGCGCTTCTGCTCGTCGCCGCCTGCGCCGGGGGAGGATCCGGCGAGGCCGACACGTCGACCTGCGTTCCGGCCGAGTGCGCCGCCGCGTGCCTCGCGGCGGGCCGCGCCGAAGGCGTCTGCGTCGGCGATCTCTGCCAGTGCAGCGGGATCCTCGATGCGGGCGCCGAGACCGCCGACGCGGACTCGTCCGCCGACGCGGACGCGGAAGCGGACGCGGAGACGGAAGCGGATGCGGAGGCGGAGGCGGAGACGGAGGACCCGTGCTCGCGCTTCGACCTGGCCCAAGTCCCGGGCGAGTACGCCGGCACCTTCCTCGGCGCGCTCGACTACGGCGGCCTCTTGTTCCCGCTCGGCGGCGACGTCACCTTCACCATGGAGGGGGGCGGCTCGCCCGGCCACTGGACCTTCGACGGACGGATGGAAGGCACCGCCATGGGCGGCCTGTACGTGTGGTCCAGCGGCGTGCAGGGCACCGCCGACTGCGAAACCCTCTCCGGCCTGTTCTACGACGGTACCGTCGACGTCGACGGGACAACCTACCACTTCGAAGGAACGATGACCTCGAGCTTCGAGCCCTACGTGTTCCCCGACGGCACGTTCGAAGGTGCGTGCACCGACTGCCCCGACCCGGTGACGGGCAACGGGACCTGGAACGCCACCCACCTGTAGGCGGGGCGGCTACGGCCCCATCGTGAACGTGCTCCAGGACGGCCCGAACGACGGGCCGGTCTGGACCAGTCCGAGCGGGATGATCTCGCAGTCCAGCGTGCCGCACGGACCCTCGTAGAACTGCACGTCCGCGACGTACCAGTTGTCGTTCGACTCGCCGTAGCTCGAGCCGTTGATCAGCTCCTGCGGGCCGAACGTGGCCCGCAACGCCCCGCCGCAGTAGACGTTGATCGAGGCGTTGGTGACGCCGTAGTGGCTGTGCTGGCTGTAGTAGTTGACGAAGATGCGCATCGGCTGGCCGATCGGCGGGTTGTCGACGTTGATGTTCTCCGGCGCACAGAACGACGGATCCGTCGAGTCCGTGATGCCGTTGGTGCAGTAGATGACGTCGACGTCGAGGCGCGGGTTGGCGCAGAAACCATGCCCCTCCCATTCCGCCCCCTCGCCCTGGGGCGCATCGCGGCACGCGGCCAGGTCGGTCGTGTCGCCCAGACCCCAGTCGACCTGCGGGCGTCCGGAGTAGCAGCAGCTGGAAGCCTTGCAGTTCAGGTAGTAGCAGTCGTCCACGTCGTCGAAGAAGTCGCTCGGCGGATCGCCCCACTTGTGCAGGTGCAGGTCGACGTCGGTGTCGCCGTTGTCCGAGCCCTGCGTGTCCCAGGTCAGCTCGACCCGGAACCCCGCTCCCTGCACGTTGAGCGCGAACTCGCAGGTGTAGGTCTCCGCCCCGACGCGGATCGTCGCGCGCGCGCGGTAGGTGCCCGAGGAGATGAGCAGGACCTGCGTGTCGCGCGCCGCGGGATCCTCCGGCGTCGGGCACGTCGGTACGGTCGTCGGACAGAACAGCTCCCACTGCCACGAGTCGTAGGCGCCGGAGTAGATCGAGCTGCCGTCGAGCTGCACGTAGGTCATCGGCGCGGCCGCGCGGGAGCCGGGGCAGACCACCGGGGATTCGCAGCCCGGCAGGTCCTCGTCGAAGCGCCCGTCGCAGTCGTTGTCCATCCCGTCGCACACCTCGGCCTGCGGCAGCGACGCGCCGACGCAGGGACCCCAGATCGCGAACTCCGTGCAGGTCTCGACGCCTCGCGTGCACGCGCCGCGGCACGGCAGCCCCGGCGGGCAGACCGCCGGGTCGCCGGGGAAGCACTCCAGCGTCGTGCCCATCCCGACGCACTCGCAGGTCTCGTCCACCTGACCGTCGCAGTCGTTGTCCACCCCGTCGCCGTTCCCCGACGCGCCGCACAGCTCCTCCGGCCCGCAGCTCGGCGGCGCGCAGGGGTCCGTGTCTCCGCCGCCGTCGTCCCGCCCGTCCGTGCCGTGGTCCGTGCCGCCGTCGCCGTCGCCGCTGCACGTGCAACCGCCGGCCATGCACGAGCCCGATGCGAAGCCGCGCGCCAGGCACTGGCTGTTGCAGCCCTCCGGCGTGCAGGGAATGTACCCGCTGTCGTCCCCGGGATCCCCGCACCCGGCCAGGACAAGCAACACGATGGGCAGGCCAAGCTTCGTCATCGCTGCACCTCTCGACCGCGAAGCGTACGGGACCGTGGCGCGGCGGTCAAACGTGGAGCGGTGGAGCGGTGGAGCGGTAGAGCGACCGGGAGGCGAGCGGCCGGGGGGAGCGAGCGGTCGAGCGAAAGCGAGCGGCCGGGGGCTGCGAGCGGTCGGCGGTCGGCGGTCGTGGAGCGGAGCCATCTGTGTTCATCTGTGTTCATCTGTGGTTTCCCCCTTCCCGCCCTTCCCGCCCTTCCCGCACTCTCCGCACTTCGTCTGGAACCCCTTGCGCCGCGGTCCGTCGTGAGGCAACGTGCCATCCGGCTCGCGAGGGAGGGACGCGGCGGGAAGGTGCGCCATCGACGGCAAGGTCCGGCTGGATCACGGGGAGGGCGGGGCGGCCACGCAACGCCTCGTCCGCGAGATCTTCGCCGCGCGCTTCCGGCCCCCCGAGCCGCTCGACGACGCCGCCGTGCTGCCGGCCGCCGCCGTCGCTGCGGGCGCGCGGCTGGCCCTGACCACCGACGCGTTCGTCGTCCGGCCGCCGTTCTTTCCCGGCGGCGACATCGGCAAGCTCGCCGTCGTCGGCACCGTCAACGACCTGGCCGTCTCCGGCGCCGAGCCGCTGGCCCTCACCGCCGCCTTCATTCTCGAGGAGGGTCTGGACCTGCGCGACCTCGAGCGCGTCGTCGACGGGATGGCCGGCGCCGCCGCCGCCGTCCCCGTCCGGGTCGTCGCCGGCGACACCAAGGTCGTCGGACGAGGCGAAGCCGACCGCATCTTCGTCGCCACCACCGGCCTGGGCCTGGTGCCGCCCGGCCGCGACCTGCGCTCCGACGCCGTTCGTCCGGGCGATCGCGTGCTGATCTCGGGTCCCGTCGGCGACCACGGCGCCGCCGTCCTCGCCGCCCGCGGCGACCTGGGCATCGCGTCCACCGTCCGCAGCGACTGCGCCTGCGTCCTGCCGCTCGTCCGCGCCCTGCTCGCGTCGGCGCCCCACGCGCGCTGCCTGCGCGACCCGACCCGCGGCGGGCTCGCCACGACCGTCCACGAGCTGGCGGCGTCCTCGCGCCTCACCGTCGTCCTGGACGAGCGCGCCATTCCCGTGCGCCCCGAGGTCCGGCGCACCTGCGACCTCGTCGGCATGGACCCGCTCTACCTCGCCTGCGAGGGCCGCCTCATCGCCGTCGTGCCGCCCGAGGAGGCGGACGCGGCCCTGGCCGCGCTCCGGGGGGCCCCGGACGGCGCCGCCGCCGCACTCGCCGGGACCGCCGAGCCGCTCGGACGCTTCGGCAACGTGCTCCTGCGCACCGCCGCCGGCGGCACCCGCCCGATGGCCCCGCTCGAAGGTGCCCAGCTTCCGAGGATCTGCTGAGCGACGACCCATGCACGAGGCATCCATCGCGGCGACGATCCTGGAGCGGCTGGGCGAGCACCCGGACCTGGCCGGCCGCGCGATCCGCGTCGTGCGTTTGCGCGTCGGCCGGTTGTCGACCGTCGTACCGGCGAACCTGGAGTTCATGTTCGGCGTGCTCGCCGAGGGGACGCCCCTGGCCGGGGCGCGGCTGGAGATCGAGGAGGTCCCCGCGCGCGCCGTCTGCGATGCGTGCGGTACCCCGTTCGCCGTCGATGACCCCGTCTTCCTCTGCCCGGCCTGCGGCTCGGGCAGCGTTCGCCTGGAGTCGGGCCGCGAGCTGACGATCGACAGCGTGGAGACGGATGAACGGGGGACGGACGAAAGGCAGGAGGCCGATGGCGCTCATCAAGGTGCTGGAAAAGGTCCTGGACGCGAATGACAAGATCGCCGCCGACAACCGGCGCTTCTTCGCCGAGAAGAAGATCGTCGCGGTGAACCTCATGTCCGGCCCCGGCGCCGGCAAGACCACCGTCCTGGAGAAGACCCTGCCGCCGCTGGTCCGGAAATTCCCCGCCGCCGTGATCGAAGGCGACATCGCCACGACCGCCGACGCCGAGCGCATCGCGGCGCTCGACGTCCCCGTCGTCCAGATCAACACCGACAAGCTCGGCGGCGCCTGCCACCTCGAGGCCCTCGGCATCCAGACCGCCCTGGCCGAGCTGCCGCTGGACGGCGTGCGCTACCTGTTCGTCGAGAACGTCGGCAACCTCGTCTGCCCCGCCGAATTCGACCTCGGCGAGACCCTCAAGGTCGGCGTGCTCTCCGTGACCGAAGGCGAGGACAAGCCGGTGAAGTACCCCCTCCTCTTCCGCGTCATCGATCTCCTGCTCCTGACCAAGGTCGACCTCCTGCCGCACCTGCGCCTCGACCTCGACCGCCTCCTGGCCAACGTCCGCTCCGTGAACGCCGGCCTGCGCGTCGTGCGCTTCTCCGCCGTCACCGGCGAGGGCCTCGCCGAGTGGCTGGAGTGGCTCGAGGGGCACGCCCCCGCGCGCTAGAAGACGTGTCGGCCGATCTCGAACGCCAGCGCCCCCGCGTTGTACACGCCGTGCACGACCATCGCCGCGACCAGGAACGGCATCGCCGCCGCCGCACGCGGCCGCGCCTTCTCCCGCATCGCCCGGCCCCACATCCGCGCCAGTCCCAACCCCGCCAGCGTCGAGGCCGTTGCGTGCATCGTCGTGCAGACCCCCCAGCGCCACCGCGCCAGCCCCGCGACGTCCTCCGCGTGCACCGCGCCGGAGCGCACGGCCTCCGGAATGACCACGTGCAGGTACCAGAGGTTCTCCAGCACGCCGAAAGCCAGCCCGCCGGCCGCCGCGCAGACGACGAGCTGCGCGCCGCGGCGGAAGAGGTACGGGCGGCGCTCCACCACCCACCAGGCCACCACGACCTTGGACACTTCCTCCACGACGGGCCCCAGCACCGCCACCAGCACCGCCAGGGAGATCGTGTCGAACGTTGCCAGCGTGTTCGCCAGGAATGCCATCGGGATCGCGGCCGCGCCCGCCGCCAGCGCCACGCCGGCCGTCACGAGCCAGGAGCGTCCCGGCGTCGTCCGTGCCGCCGCGCGCTCGAGCCATCCGCGATAGGTCTCGACCGCCGGCGCCGCCCCTGCCAGCTCCGCGGACAGCGCAGGCTCGTCCCACACCCCGTGGTCCACGACCTCCTGCTCGCTCCGCCGCGCCGCGGGGTCCGACACGGCCGCACGGGCCTCGCTCGGGTCCGCGGCGAACGGCCCTTCGCGCAGGTGCGGCTCGTGCTCGATCGAAGGATCGACGCGGCGGCGGTCCCTCATGCCTGCGGCGGGACCTGCGCCGGGCCGGCGCGCCGGCAGGCCGTGCCGTAGGCGAGGATCACCGCCATCGGCATCCCCTGTCCCGACAACGCGTTGCCGCCGATGTCCGACGACTCCAGACGCAGGGCGTACACCGCGTCGTAGCCCTCCCGCGCCGCGGCCTCCACCACCCGCAACGTCGCCTCCCGCCGCGCACGCGCCAGCATCTTCCGGTAGGAACGGACCTCGCCTCCCACCAGCTTGCGCAGCCCCGCGACGAACGTTTTCAGGTAGTCCGCACCAATCGCCGCCTCCCCCGTGAGCAGCTTCGGCGTCGGCGCCGCCGCCGCCGTCCCGGGAACCCGGCGCAGGCCGGTCACCAGCATGTGCGCCACCGCACGCTCCCGCCGGTCGAGGTCCGCCAGATGCGCCCGCTCGCGCGAGCCGCCGACCACCGCGCCCAGCAGCAGGAGCAAGCCGACCACCCCGAGCGGGACAAGAACCTGCAGCCACATGAGGTCCATCGCACCGCCTCCCGGTTCCGTGCCGTGCCCGCCGGCCGTCGCCCTCGCCGCCGCTACGCCCCCGGCTCCACCGACACGGCCGTGCCGTACACGTACAGCTCCGCCGCCCCGGCCATCACGGCCGACGTCGCGAACCGGACGCCGAGGATCGCGTTCGCGCCGAGCTGCTGCGCCTGTGCCATCATGCGCTCCGTCGCCTCCCGCCGCGCCTCGGTCAGCAGCTCCGTGTAGCTCTTGATCTCGCCGCCGACGAGGTTCTTGAGCCCGGCGCCGATGTCCCTCCCCAGATGCTTCGCCCGCACCGTGTTGCCCTGCACCAAGCCCAGTACCTTCACGACCCGGTAGCCCGGAACCGTCTCCGTGTTGACCACGATCATCGTCACCCGCTCCTTCCCGCCCCGACCCGGCCGTGCCGCGTCCCGCCGGCCCGACGGCCTGCCGGGGGACTATCCCACCGCCGGGGTTGTCCGGGCAACCCGCCTTGCCCACCCCTCGCCCCCGCGCTACCTTGAATCACCGCGCCGGCCTTCGCCGCCGGCGGGCGAGGGAGGTCACCCCATGGCTCGATGGAGCGCACGCGTCCCCTGGATCTTCGCCCTGTCCGCCGCAGCGATCCTCGGCTGCGGCTCCGCCTCGAACCCCTCGGGCGACGGCGACGCCGCGCCGGACGTCGAGGACGACGTCACGCCCGACGTCGACGACGTCCCCGACGCGCCCGCCGAGGCCGAAGCGGAGGAGGGGACGGATGCGGATGCCGACGCGGACGTACTCGCCGAGACGGACGAGGGGGCGGACGCGGACGCGGAGGCGGACGCCGAAGCGGAGGCGGACGCGCCGGGATGCGGCGACGGCGCCGTCCAGCCCGAGCTGGGCGAGGCGTGCGACGACGGCAACACCGTCGGCGGCGACGGCTGCTCCGCGGACTGCACCAGCGACGAAAGCTGCGGCAACGGGATCGTCGACCCCGGCGAGGCGTGCGACGGCGAGACCTGGTGCGACGACCTCTGCCGCGATACCCGCACCCTCGACTCCGACGCCGACACCATCCTCGATCTGGACGAATACCCCGAGACGGCCGACACCGACGGCGACACGACGCCCGACCACCTGGACGTCGATTCCGACGGCGACGCGATCGCCGATGCCGTCGAGGCCGGCGACACGGATCCGGACACCGACCCGGCCGACCACGACGCCGACACCGTCCCCGACTTCCGCGACCTCGACGCCGACGCCGACGGCCTCCCCGACGCGACCGAAGGCACCGCCGACCTCGACCTCGACATGATCCCCTGCTACCTCGACCTCGACTCCGACGGCGACGGCCTGCGCGACGCGGCGGAGCTGTTCTGCACCGCCCTCGGACGCCACAGCAGCCGCACCGCCGACACCGACGCGGACGGGTTCAGCGACCTGGCCGAGGATGCCGTGGGCAGCGACCTGTGCGACCCCGCGAGCGGCGTCACGGACATCGTCGATTTCTACTTCGAGCTCCCGGACGGCGGCGCCGCCGCGAGCGACACGCTGTACTTCTACCCGCAGGTCCGCCGCACCGACGTCTTCTTCAGCATGGACACCACCGGCTCGATGGGCGGCGCGGTCAGCAACCTCCGCACGGGCCTCACCACGATCATGACCGAGACCGCGGCGCGCGTCGCCGACTCGGCGTTCGGCGTCGGCCAGTGGGAGGACTTCCCCGTCGGCTTCTTCGGCTCGTCCGGCGACCTGCCCTGGCGCCTGCTGCAGGCCGTCACGACCGACACGACCGCCGTCCAGTCCGGCGTCGCCGCGCTCACGCTGCACTTCGGCTCCGACGGTCCGGAGTCCGGCTACGAGTCCCTGTACCAGGTCGCCACGGGCGACGGGATCTCGTGGACCGTGGCCACCGCCGGCTCCGTCCCGGCGTACACCGGCGCCGGCAACGGCGGCGTCGGCTTCCGCGACGGCACGCTGCCGATCGTCCTGCACGTCACCGACAACGTCTCGCACGAAGCGAGCGAGTACATCGCCGCGGGCATCACCGACGCCCATTCCAAGGCCCAGGCGTTCGCCGCGCTCGGCGCCCTCGGCGCCCGCGTGATCACCATCAACAACGCCTGGGATCCCCCCGGGAACCTGGCCCAGCTCAACGAGATCTCCAACACCACCCGGGCCGTCGTCCCGGTCTGCGCCTTCCGCACGGGGGCCGGCACCTGGCGCTGCGGCGCCAACCTGTGCTGCACCGGCATCGCCGGCGCCGGCGTCGCGCCGGTCGGCGGGAGCTGCACCCTGCAGTACCGCATCGCCACCAACGGTACCGGCCTGGGCGCCGCCGTCGTCGACGGCATCGATGCCCTGGTCAAGTACACCACCTTCGACGTCACCACCCGCGTGCGCGATGACGGCAGCGCCGCCACCCCGGACACCTCGTGCTTCATCCAGGCCGTCGAGGCCCTCCTCTTCGTCGCACCCCCCGCGGAGCCCGAGGCGACCTGCACCCCGGCCGCGACGCCCGACCGCTTCGACGGCTCGACCTGGGACAACGGCTTCCGGAGCGTGGCGACCGGCACCTCGAGCGCGGCGCGACCCGGCATCCAGCTCCACTTCACCGTCCGCGCCCGGAACGAGAGCTGCGCTCCGCCCGCCTTCGAGGCGCAGCTCTTCACCGCCTACATCGACGTCGTCGACGTCACCACCGGCCAGGTCCTCGACACCCAGCAGGCGACCATCATCGTCCCCCCCCGCATCCTGTAGCCGCGGTCGCGCCCCGTTTGACACCTCGCCCACCCTGATTCAAGCTGCCCGCATCCCGCAATTCCCCGGCGCCGGCCGGGGCCGCGCGGTCGGGGGGAGGGGTGGCCGAAATGACGCAAGCGCGATTCCCGGGGTGGTTGGTCGGCGCGCTCCTGGCGGGCACGGCGTGCCAGGAGCAGGGTACGGAAATCGTGTTCGAGGTGTCGACCGGGTACCTCGTGCCCGAGCAGGTGAACGCGGCGGAGATCGTCGTCATCGGGCTCGGTCCGGGAATGACCCCGGACTCGCCCGACGCCTGCCCGTTCAACCGCGCCCTGCGCCTCGGGCCCGGCGAGGAGATCGAAGGCTCGACGTTCACCTTCGCCGTGCGCGCCGGAGAGGTCTGCAACGCGCGCGTGCTGTTCAAGGTGACGCTGATCAAGGACGCGCTCGACGTCGTCGTCAGCAGCGGCACCGCCGACTTCGTCCCCGGCCGCAGCATCCGCGTCGCGATCGACATCCCGCGCAACACGACCTGCGCCCCGGGCCAGCAGTGGTGCGACCGCGCGTGCGTCGATTCCGCGGCGGATCGCGACAACTGCGGCTGGTGCGGCAACGCCTGCCGCACGGGCCTCAACTGCCTCGGCGGCTGGTGCCGCTGCCCCGACGGCCAGGACGACTGCGACGGCGTCTGCATCGATACCCTCTCCGACCCCGACAACTGCGGCGGCTGCGGCACCGTCTGCTCCGGCGACCAGGTGTGTCTCCAGGGGACGTGCCGGGGCGAATGCGAGGCGCCGCTCCTGCTGTGCGCTCGCCGGTGCATCGATCCCGACAACGATCCGCGGAACTGCGGCGGCTGCGGCACCGACTGCGGCGCGGACGCGCGCTGCCAGGACGGCGCCTGCAGCTCGTGCCGGCCCCTCCAGGGCGGACAGTGCGACCCGATCCGGCAATGCGGCTGCTCCGAAGGCATGCGCTGCGACGCGGCCCAGGAGCCGTTCTACGGTCCGCAGGAAATCTGCGTGCCGGCCGGCGAATCGGCAGCCGGCGACTACTGCGACGAGACCTGGCGCTGCGCACCCGGCCTGGGCTGCTTCCGCGGCGTCAACACCGCCGTCCCCCTCCCGGCCGGCGGCGGCGAGAAGATCGAAGGCAACGAGCCGGGGACGTGCCTGCCCTGGTGCCGCCTCGGAGACCCCGCCGCCTGCGACGGCAACCCCGAAACCTGCCGCGCGCTGACCGGCCAGCTCGGACTGCCCGACCAGTACGGCGTCTGCCTCCCGTTCCCCACCCTCGAGGTCTGCAACTGGATCGATGACGACGGCTTCAACGGACCCGACGACGGCGTGGACATGACGACCGACTGGATGAGCTGCGGCTCCTGCTTCCACGCCTGCAACCCGGGCGAAGCCTGCGCCGACGGCATCTGCCAAAGCTGCATGCCGCCCTACCTCGACTGCGGCGCCGGCTGGTGCACCGACACCTCCTACGACCCGACGAACTGCGGCGGCTGCGGCACCCTGTGCCGCCCCGACCAGGCCTGCATCTCCAGCTCGTGCCTGCCCGATTGCTCCGAAGTCCTGCCCCTCTGCCCCGACACCACCGGCACCGCCCAGTGCACCAACGTCGGCAGCGATCCCGACCACTGCGGCTACTGCGAGGCGCCGCCCTGCCCCGAGGGCCAGGCCTGTGTCGACTGGAACTGCTCCTCGACCTGCCCCGCCGGCCAGGTCGTCTGCAATCGCTCCTGCGCCAACGTCGCCACCGATCCCGATCACTGCGGTTCCTGTGACAACGACTGCGGCTCCGGCTACGACTGCGACGGTGGCGGCGTCTGCAGCCCCTGCTCCCCCGCCCCGGTCCGCACCGGCGGCGAGTGCTACGTCCCGACCCAGTGCGGCTGCGCCGACGGCGAGGCCTGCGTCCTCCAGGACGACGGCAGCGGGACCTACGTCGAGCGCTGCTCGACGCTCTTCGGCGAGTTCCGCGAGCTGGCCCCGGGATGCCACATCACCCTGGCGGACTGCGAGCCGGGCCTCCAGTGCGTGCCGACCGACATCCCGGCCCACGTCAATCGCTGCTTCCGCCTCTGCACCACCGACGCGGAGTGCAGCAGCGGCAAGTGCCTGCACGGCGCCGGGTCCGCGCCCTTCGACCCCTACGGCGTCTGCCGCGCCGTCGGCGGCCCGTGCGGCGGCGACTGGGACTGCCCCGGCGAATCCCCGATCTGCCTCACCGGCCTCGGCGCCGACATCACCGTCCCCGGCGGGTACTGCACCTTCCTCTGCGACCCGGCCGACGATCAGTGCCCCGTCGGCTCGCGCTGCATCGAATACCGCTTCGGCCGATTCGGCGCCGCCTGCATGGCGACCTGCGACGTCCAGGAGGACTGCCGCGACGGCTACAACTGCTCACCCCTCTTCAGCCCAGGCCCGAACGTCTGCTTCCCCGCCCTGACCGGCGGCCCCTAGCGCCCGCGCCCCCCGACGGCCTCCTACGGCCTCCCCGGCCCCCGCGGACGTCCGGCGGACATCAGGAAATCGAGCGCCTCGCTTGTCACCCGGACCCGTCCGCCGACGCTGGTCCCGCTGCGCGAGACCGAGATGCTGTCCACGACGGATCCCAGCGACTTCAGGCCCGGATCGCCGTCGCCGAGGCCCTTGACCATCATCCGCACCATCGACACCCCCGCGTTCGCCACCCCCTCCAGGATCCGCGCCGATTCCTCGTCCGCCATCGTGATCGCCCCGGCCAGGGAGATGTCGCTCCCGAGCGAGACCGACAGCGCCACCATCGTCGGCGGCGGGATCTCCCGCTCGCCTCCCAGCATCTTCAGTCCCTTGCCGATCATCTCGGCGAGCCAGTCGGGCACGTTGGCCACGGCCATGACGGAGCCCGACGGGACCGCCGACAGGCCCGCCAGAAGCGGCGTACCGTCGATCGTCGGCCCTCCGCCGATCGCCGCCAACAACGCGTCGAGCCGAACCGCCGCCGCCACCGCCTGTGTCGTCTCCTCCGGCGAGACCAGCCCCAACTCCCCCAGCGGCGTCGTGAGCAGCGTCACCGTCTGCCCATTGCGCGTCTCCTCCTTCGTCGCCAGCGTCCCGTGCGACATCGCCTTCACGCAGCCCAGCACCTGCTCCTTCGTCGGCCCAACCATCAGCCACGCGATGTCGGGCGCGGTCGGTGCCGCCGGAGCCGGAGCCTCGGCCGCCTCCTCCCCTTCCTTCGGCTTCGCGAACGACGGCAGCAGGGCCAACAGGTCGTCGAACGAGCCGTACGCCGCGACCGAAAGCTCCTTCGTCACGTCGAACAACGCGAGGCACTCCGCCGGCAGTCCGCCGCGCAGGATCGCCACCTGCTCCCGGAACGCCGACGCACCCAGCAGATCCGGCAGGTGAATCTCGAAGTACGCCTCCGCGCCCGGCGGCAGGTACTTCTTGCTCGCTTCCGCCGCAACCGCCGCGGGCGCGCTCTTCTTCGCGCACCCGCCGAGCAACGCCAACGCGACGACCATCTGTGCGACTCCCTTGCGCCCCATCCTTCACCTCGCCTGCCGGCATGACCCCCCGGACCCGACCCACCGCCTATCACGCCATCCCCTTCCCCGCAACCGCCCTCCTACGGCCGTCCGCCGCCCGGGCGGAGCCATCGGTGTCCATCGGTGTCCATCGGTGGTTTCTTCTTCCCCTTCCCCCCGCCCGTCACCATCTGTGTTCATCTGTGTCCATCGGTGGTTTCTTCCTCCCTTTCCCCCCGCCCGTCCATCTGTGTTCATCTGTGTCCATCTGTGGTTTCTTCTCCCTCCGGACCGGACGCTCGACAGCCGACCGGTCGGGAAGGTGCGGCGGACATGACACGCAGGTCGACGATCGGGCTCGCTCTGGCCGCTCTGGCCGCCGGCTGCCCCTCCGGTCCCTCCGTGGTCGCGCCGACACCCGCGCCATCCGCCTGGCCGCCCGCCGGCCCGGGATTCGCCGCACCCTGGTCCGAACCCGCCGGCGACCCGCTGGAGCTTTTCGCGCCCGCCTTGCGCTCCCTCGACTGGACTCCGCGCTCCTCGCGCGTCGTACCGCAGGGCGACGAGCCGCCGCCGGCCGCGCTCGTCGTCGTCGCCGAACGGGAAGACGGCACCCGCGGCTGGATCCTCGTTCCGCCCCCCGGCCTGCAGCCGTCGGACCCGTCGCTGTGGCCCGTCGTGACGTTTCCCGGAGAACCGCCGCTGCCCGTCTGGGTCGTGCGCCTGGGGCAGACCGCCGCGGACCTGACCGTGATCGTCGAGACCCCGCCGCCCGCCGCGGACGATGCCGCACCTCCCAGCCACGCCGCGCTCCGCCTCTCGCCCTCCTCGGACGGATTCGCCGCGGAATCCCTGTGGGAGGCGCTCGAGCCCGCCGACGGCGTCGCCGTCCTCGATCTCGAAGGCACCGGGCTGGACGACGTCGTCGCGGTCCGCTGGTACGACTCCTGCCCCGACCCGATGGCCGTCCCCGCCGAAGGTCCCTGCGCCCCGCCTCCCGT
This sequence comes from Deltaproteobacteria bacterium, assembly GCA_016218765.1. Classification (GTDB taxonomy): domain Bacteria; phylum Myxococcota_A; class Polyangia; order DRWM01; family JAAZOP01; genus JAAZOP01. The sequence goes on from JACRCZ010000100.1 coordinate 13,429, forward strand.
CCCGTCCCCGGCCGAAGGCTGCCCGGACTCCAGCCCGCCCGTCGCCGACCCCTGCCTCATCGTCCGCGTCTGGAACGACGGCGACGGCGTGCCGCAGACCTTCCGCGTCGTTCCGCGTCCCGACGGGACGCTCTCGTCGACCGCGCACGTCCTCCTCGACCGCGCCGTCGCAGTGCTCCAGCTCGCGAGCTGCCGCTACCTCGACCTGCGCGCCCTGACCGTGCGCGCCGTCGACGGTCTGCGCACGCCCGGCGCCCCGGGCGAGCTCCTGGAGGGCCTGGCCTGCGGGCCCGATCCCGAGGCCCCGGTCGCGACGACGTCGCCCTTCCTCGCACTCCTCGAGCGCCCGGACGGCGTCCGGCTGCCGGCCGGCGAGCTGGTCGAGCTCCGACGCCCGGGTGACGAGGTCGCAGGCCGCGCCGACGGCTATCGCCTCCTCGACGACCTCGACGGCGACGGAGTGCCCGAATGGCTGTGGCAGGAGCCGGACGGCACCGGGGTTCGCTCGGTCGTCACGCGCGGTCCCGGGCGCGGCCCCGTCGCCGGGTCCTTCCTCGAGGATGCCGCCGGCGGCCTGGTCGAGCGCCTTGTCGTCGCCCCGCCCGGCGGCCGCGCCGAGCTGTCCTCGCTCGAGTGGCGGCCCGCCCCCGACCCCGCCGCCCTGCTCGGCGTGCGTTTCGTCGACGCCGACGGCGACCGGCGACTCGAGACCGTCGTCCTGCCGCTGGCCTTCCCCCCTTACCCGCCTGCTGCCGCAGGTGATTGAACGGCGGCCCGTTCTCGGCTATTCGTCCCTCCCGAGGAGGTTCCGATGAAATCCAAGGTCGCCGATCTCGCGCTCGCGTCCCAGGGTCTGCCGAAGGTCGACTGGGCCGAGGCGCACATGCCCGTGCTCATGACGCTGCGTTCGAAGTTCGCCAAGGAGAAGCCGCTCGCCGGCGCCCGCATCGCCGGCTGCCTGCACGTCACCAAGGAAACGGCCGTCCTGGTGCGCACCCTGCGCGCCGCCGGGGCCGAGGTCTCCTGGTCCGGCTGCAATCCGCTGTCCACCCAGGACGACATCGCCGCGACGCTCGCCGCCGAGGACGTCAGCATCTACGCCTGGCGCGGCCTCTCCGTCGAGGAGTTCTACTGGTGCATCGAGCGCACGCTCGACTTCAAGCCCACCCTCACCCTCGACGACGGCGCCGACCTCATCTTCACCGTGCACAACAAGCATCCCGAGCTGGCGGCGGGGATTCGCGGCGGCACCGAGGAGACGACGACCGGCGTCCATCGCCTCCGCGCGATGGGCGAGGCCGGCAAGCTGCTCTACCCCGTGATGGCCGTCAACGACGCCGAGACCAAGTGGGACTTCGACA
>JACRCZ010000105.1 GCA_016218765.1 Deltaproteobacteria bacterium
ACGTGGGACCGGCTGGAGACGTTGAGCGGGTTCCCGGAGCCGCACCTTGGGGGGCGGGCCGCCTCCTACCGGCGCTGGTCGGCCGCCTACAGCCGGCAGCTCCTGCGGGAGGACATCCGCGATCTGGCCGGGATCCGGGCGGTGACGGAGGCCGAGACGCTGTACCACCTTCTGCCTTCGCGGGTGGGCAGTCCGCTGTCGGTGCCTTCCCTGGCCGGCGACCTTGGCGTGGCCTACAACACGGTCCGGGGCTGGCTCGACCTGTTCGAACGCTTCTTCCTGACGTTCAGCGTACCGACGTGGACGGCGAGGGTGGCGCGTGCGATCCGCAAGGAGCGCAAGGTGTATCTGCTCGACGTGCCGCGGATCGAGGATCCCGGTGCGCGGTTCGAGAACCAGGTCGCGCTGGAGCTGCTCCGCGTGGTGCGCGCCTGGACCGAGCTGGGGGCGGGCGAGTTCGGCCTGCACTTCGTGCGCACGAAGGAGGGCCGCGAGGTCGACTTCCTGATCGCCGAGCGGCGCCGCCCGGTGTTGCTGGTCGAGGCGAAGCTCGCCGAGGAGCAGCCGGGAGCGGGCCTGCTGGCGATCCAGCGGGCGCTGCGGGTGCCGGCCGTACAGCTCGTGCGCCGTGGCTCGACCTACCGCGAGCTGCGCAACGGGGAGCTGCGGGTGCTCGTGGCGCCCGCGTGCTGCTGGCTGGCGGATCTGCCGGGGCCGGGCGCGGGCGACCGCGCCGAGTGAACGTGACCGGCGCCCCGTCCGGGAGCGTGGGCGCCTTCTTGATTGTCGGGGACGAGGCAAGGCGCGGCGGAGTTCGACCCCCGTCGAAGAAGCCACCTGCCCCAGGCGCGAGGCGCTACGACCGTTCGGAGAGGCCTTCCGCGGCGAGGAAGGCCGGGAGGTCGTGCGGCTGGATCCACGAACCGCGCGTCGCTCCGATCGCTTCCTCGTGCCGCAGGGCGAGGTTCACGACGGCGAAGGAGGCCGGCCGATACGCATCCAGGAAGCTGCGGGCGGAGCGTTCCAGTCGGGGCCGGACCATCGGGGACGCCTTCGCCTCGATTCCGACGAGACGGTCGCCGCGCACGAGCACGAAGTCCACCTCGGCGCCGGACTTCGTGCGCCAGTAGTGGAGGTGCACGTTCCGGCCGAGCAGCTTGGCGATTTCCGAGAAGACCCAGTTCTCGAGCAGGGGTCCCTGGTCCTGGCGGGAGGCGAACTCGTCGAACCCGCCGAACAGGGCGTTGCGCAGGCCGTTGTCGATGAAGAACACCTTGGGTGCGGCGACCAGCTCGCGGCGCTTGCCGCCGGCGAAGACGCGGACGGTGCGCAGGATATGGGACTGTTCCAGAAGGTACACGTAGCTGGCGACCGTCTTGGCATCGACCCCGACGACGGCGGCCCATTCGGCGAGGTTGACGAGAGAGCCGACCTGCCGCGCGGCGAGGGCGGCGATGCGATGCAGGGCGTCGGGACGCCGGATGCGGAACAAATCGGAAGCGTCCCGCAACACCAGCGCATCCAGCAGCTCGGAGAGGACGTCGGCCGGCGAGTCGGAGAGCCACGCCTCCGGGTACCCGCCGAACACGACGGCGCGAAGGAAGCGCTCGCGGCGCACGGCGTCGCGAACGGCCGGGGCCCCGTCGTCTCCTTCGCCGGCGACCTCGTCCAGCGTGAAGGGGAACACGGCGACCCGCCGGGCGCGGCCGGCCAGCGACTCACGCACGGCCTCGCGGGCCTCGTAGGCCGACGAGCCGGTGGCGACCACCGCGAGGCCGCTGCGTGCGTCGGCGAGTCCCTTGAGGAACAGGCCGACCTCCGGCAGGTGCTGCACCTCGTCCAGGAAGAGGACGGCGATCGTCTCGCCGAAACGTCGCAAGTCGTCGAGCAGCAGCGTGGGGGATGTGGAACACCAGTTGCGGACGAGAGCCTCCTCGCAGTTGAGGTACAGGACGCGCGGGTCGCGAGGCTGGAGCAGGGATGTCAATCCCTGATAGGCGGGTTAGTCGGGAACTACGATCCTGAACGGTCAGCCCACGCGCCCCGGCCGCCGTCAGCCCAGGACTTTTCCGAACTCGGCGGTGCCGATGGCGACGCTCGACCCGCAACGCCGCCGCACGTAAGATGGATCCCCATGGAGAACACCCCGCGCTTCGACATCGCGAGAACCGGGACCGTGGCGGTCATGACCTGGCGCCACGAGGAACAGAACCGCTTCACCACGCCGTTCCTTACGGAGGTCTGCGACGCCTGGGACGCCCTCGCCGCGGATGAAGACGTGCGCGGGGTGGTCGTCACGGGCGCCCAGGAGAAGTTCTTCTCGACCGGCATCCACCTCGAGCCGCTCATGGCCGAGGCGGTCGCGGACCGGGGCTCGGTGCTCGTCTTCCTGGAGGCGCTCCGGCGCGCCCTGGTGACGGCGACCGGCTTCCCGAAGCCGCTCGTGGGAGCCCTGAACGGTCACACCGTCGCGGGCGGGGCGATCCTCGCGGCCTGCTTCGACTACCGCCTGATGCGGGCCGACTACGGCTTCGTGCGGCTGCCCGAGGTGCAGATCGACATTCCCTTCACCCCGGGCATGGTCGCGTTGCTCAAGGACCTGCTCCCCGCGGCCTCCTTCCGGACCCTCGCCCTCACGGGTGACCGCGTCACGGGCGAGCAGGCGAAGTCCATGGGATACATCGACGAGCTCGTGCCGGCCGCGGAGCTTGTCCCGCGCGCGGTGGCCCTCGCCGCCAAGCTCGGCGCGGTGAACCTCGGGACCTACGCCGCGATCAAGCGCAGCCTGAAACGCGGAGTGCTCGAGGTGATGGAGCGGGACGATCCGCCGATGCTGCGCCGCGCCGCCGCCGGCATGACCGGCGGCTAGGTCGTTTCGCTCGTCCGCGATCAGGGCGCCGGCGGCGGGGAGGGCGCCGCGTCGGACGGCCCGGCGTCCGATTCCGCAGGCGATGCCGGCGCGGGCGCCCCGTCCGCGACGTTGAGCCGCAACGCTCCGCCTCCGGTCAGCGGCAGCGTCACGACACCGTCGGCGATCGCCCCCCGGACGCACGCCATCTTCAGCTTGAAACTCGCCCGCCGGACCGCCAGCTCCGTCACTTGTCCCGCGGCCGGGTCGAGCGTCCCTTCCGCCGCCACCGACCAGAGCAGGCGCCCGTCGGCTCGTGACCACGTCGCGGCGCGGCCGTCCGCCGCGACCACGATCCGCTCGCCGTCGCAGGCCGTCGCCAACGGCGTCTCGAGCGAGCCCACCTCGCCCGGCGGCGCCGTTCCCTCTTCGCTCGCTCCCAGCACGTACGGCCCCCCCTCGCCTCCCCGCAGGATCCAGCTCAGCTCGAACGATCCCTGCACCGCGCTGCCCTGCTGCATGTACGACGCCGACGACACGAGGCCGGCCAGCTCCTGCGCCGGCTCCCCCTCGCACCCGCATCCGGCGAGCGCCTGGTAGCTGCTCCAGTCGTAGGGCTCGAACATCGCCGGGTCCGCCGGCGGCTGCCCCGGCTGCGGCAGCGGTGCCGGCGCCTTGCACGTCTGCGCCATCACGGGCGGGCGGTTCGGACCGTTGTCGTCGTCCGCGCTCACGTCCCAGCCCCACCGACCCACCCGGGGGTCGGCTCGCAGGGCGACGCGGTACGCGGGGCGGCGGGGCAGGCCGAGCGCCGACTGGACTTCCAGGATGCGCGTCAGCGGGCACCCCTCCCCCTTGTCCGGCGGCGGCCCCGCCGGGCCGAACAGCTCCTTCTCCAGATCCCCGTGCGGCGAGTACCTGTCGAGCATCGCGTCCACGCGTCCCTCGTGCAGCCACAGCCGCAGATTCGTGAACGGCGCGTCCTCGGAAACCTGCGCCAAACTGGCCGCCGCCTCCTCCCGCGCCGGCGAGTGGAACGCGTAGTTCGCATCGTTGGTATCCGACGTCGCGAGGTCCAGGGTCCCGTCCAGCCGCACCCCGCTCGCGTAGACGGAGTCGAGCACGGCGTCGTTGCTCCACGCGCGCGCGACCGCCGTCGCCCATGCGAGGTTCGCGCCCGGGTCGAACGCCGCGAAGGTCCCGACGATGCCGGGCGCCTCCAGCGCGATCCATCCCTCTTCGGTCGAGGTCGCCAGCGCCGTCGGCGGCACCGTCTTCGGCGCCTCGACCGCCGCCGCGCCCGGCGGCGCCTCCGGAGCCTGCGGGGTGGAGGGGGGTGGGCTCGGCCGGGACACGGACCAGACCACGCCGCCGATGACGCCCAGGAGGACGAGCCCCAGGACGAGGCGCAGCACCGGGTTCGGCCGCGGCCGCGGACCCGAGGCCGCCACCGGCACCGGCAGGCGCGGCAACGACGGCAGCCCACCGCCGTCGATGCGCGTCTCCGCCTGGCAGTAGGGGCACGTGACGACGGTACCCGGAGCGGCCATCGGAAGGGGCGCGTTGCAGCGGGAGCAGTTCTGTGACGGCATGGACGCGAAGACTAACGGGACGGCGCCGCGCTCCGCAAGACGTGCTGGAACTCCCGGCAGGTCGTTGTTCGTCGCGCGGCGCATCCCGGAAACCAGCAGCGCCAGCTTCTCCACCGAGTTCGGCGAGGGACCCTGCAATCGGCGGGCCAGGGAGCGCGATCGTGGAATTCCGGCGCCTTGGACGTTCGGAGCGCAGCGTCACCGCGACACGAATGTCAACCCATTCCCCTCCCCCATCGGTGTCCATCGGTGGTTTCTTCTTCCCCCTCTGCCCCTATCTGTGTCCATCGGTGTTCATCTGTGGTTTCTTCTTCCCCCCCTTCCCCCCCTTCCCCCCCTCCACCGTCCGCCACAGATCGGCCAACGTCTCCCGCCGTCGGATCACGCGCGCGCGACCGCCGTCCACCAGGACCTCCGCCGGCCGCGGGCGCGAATTGTACTGCATGCTCATCGCAAACCCGTACGCGCCGGCCTGCAACACCGCCACCACGTCGCCCTCGCGCAGCCGCGAAATCGAGCGGCCGTGCGTGAACAGATCGCCGCTCTCGCACACGTGGCCGCAGACCGCCACGAACTCCTCGGGGCCTGTGACCCGGGTCGCGTTGACGATCTCGTGGTGCGCCCCGTACAGCGGGTGCCGGATCAGATGGTGAAACCCGGAATCCGTCCCCGCGAAGATGTGCTCCGGCGTGCGCTTCACCGTGTTCACCCGTGCCAGCAGCACCCCGGCCTCCGCCACCAGGAAACGCCCCGGCTCCAGCACCATCGTCAACCCGCGGCCGGCGCGCTCGCACGCGCGGCCGAAGCGCGCGGAGAGCATCGCGCCCAGCGCGCGGACGTCGAGCGGCTCCTGGCCGGTCTTGGCGGGCACGCCCAGGCCGCCGCCGAAGTCCAGGAATTCGAGATCCGGAAAACCGCCGCTGAGGTCGAGCAGCACCTCCATCGCGTCGAGGAACACCTCGGCGTCCAGGATCCCGGAGCCGACGTGCTGGTGCAGGCCGACGATCCGCAGCCCGGCTCGCCGCGCGAGGCGCTTCGCCTCGCGAAGCTGGTCGATCCACACCCCGAACTTGCTCTCCGGCCCCCCGGTGATCACATGGTCGTGATGCCCCGCCCCGACGTCCGGGTTCACCCGCAGCGCGATCGAGGTGCCCGGCGCCAGCCGCCCCAGCCGCTCGAGCTGCGACAGCGAGTCGGCCGTGATGCGGACGCGCCGCGACAGCGCGAAACGCAGCTCGTCGTCCGTGACGTTGTTGCCGGTGTACAGGATGTCGCCCCGGCCGAAGCCGGAGCGCAGCGCCAGCGCGATCTCCCCGGGCGACACGGCATCGATGCCGTAGCCCTCCCCCCGCAGCAGCCGCAGCACCGCGGGATTCGAGTTGGCCTTGCAGGAGTAGAGCAGCCGCGTCCGCGGCCACGTGAAGGCCGCACGCAACGCCCGCGCCCGCGCCCGGATGACCTCCGCGTCGTAGACGTACAGCGGGCTGCCGAAGCGCTCCACCAGCCGTTCGCACGCCGTGCCGCCCCACCACAGGCGATTGCCGCGCACGTCGAGGCCCGCCGCGGCGACGTCCCGCCCCCGCCCCGCCCCGCCGCCGCGCCCGGCTCGTACCCCGGCTCGCCCGCCCGGCCGGACGACCCGCGTCCGTGGACCCGCGCGGCCCATCATCCACCTCCGAAGAACCGCGCGTGCAGCGCACGCACCGCGCGGTCGGCATCGTCCCCCCGCACCAGGAGCGAGACGTTCAGCTTCGACGCGCCCTGCGAGACCATCTCCACGTTGATCCCCTCCCCGCCCAGCGCCGCGAACAGCCGCGCCGCCACCCCGGCGCTGTGGATCATCCCCTCGCCCACCGCGCACACTAGCGCGCGCCCGTGCCGCACCTCCACCTGCGCGAAGCGCCGCAGCTCCCGCACCGCCTCGCGCAGCCCCGCCGTCCGATCCACCGTCAGCGACACCGACACCTCGGACGTGGAAACCACGTCCACCGGGATGCGATGGTCCGCGAACACCTGGAACAGCCGCGCCAGGTAGCCGTGCGCCAGCAGCATCCGGGACGAGACGATGTTGACCAGGGTGATGCCCTTCTTGCACGCGATGGCCTTGACGACCTCGTGCGCACGGTCGGCGCTGCGCGCGACGCGGGTTCCCGGGTGCGAGGGACGGTGCGTGTTGAGCACGCGCATCGGGATGCCCTTGCGCAAGGCCGGCAGCATCGTCTTGGGATGCAGGACCTTCGCGCCGAAGTACGCCAGCTCCGCCGCCTCCGCGTAGGACAACCGCTCGATCGTGTGCGCCTCCGGCACCACCCGCGGGTCCGCGCTCATCACGCCGTCCACGTCCGTCCAGATCTCGATCTCCTCGGCGCCCGTCGCGGCGCCGGCGAGCGCCGCCGTGAAGTCCGAGCCGCCCCGGCCCAGCGTGGTGATCGAGCCGTCCCGCGTGCGCCCGATGAACCCCGTGAGGACGGGCACGCCGCGCACCCGCGCCAGCGAACGACGCAGACACGGCAGCGCCACCGCCAGCGGCTCGGCCTCGCCGAACCGATCGTCCGTGAGCAGCCCCGCCTCGTCCGCGCGCACCGCCCCCGCCTCGATCCCCTCCGCCCGCAGACACGCCGCCACCCGCCGCGCCGACAGCCGCTCCCCGAAGGACAAGACGCCGTCGCGGTCGCGCGCGGATGCCGAGCGCCTCTCCCGCGCCGCCTCCAGCGCCTCCGCCAGCTCGCGCAGCTCGTCCGCGACCGCCGCCGCAGGCACCCCGAGCCGCCGCGCCACGGCCGCGTGCCGCGTCGCCAGCTCGGCCCCCGCACGCCGCCCCGACCCCGTGCGCGCAAACGCCGCCAAGAGCGCGTCCGTGACGCCCGCCATCGCGCTCACGACCACCATCGGTCGCCGCGCCAGCCGCGAACGCACGATCGCCGCCACCCCGCGGATGCGCGCCGCGTCGCCGACCGAGGTTCCCCCGAACTTCATCACGATCATGAACGGGCATACTTGCCGGGAGCCCCGGTTCGGGTCAAGCTCATGTCCGGGCCCGCCTCCCGGAGCCGGGGGGCCCGCGAAAGGACGTGCCGGCATGACCAGACCCACCCGACACCCGTGGTCCGTCAGCACCCGCGAGGTCATTCCCGCGCGTACCTTGACGCCCGCCGCGCTCTCCCGCCCCCTCGCCCTCGCCTTCCTCCTGCTCCTGCCCCTCGCCGCCTGCGGCGGCATCGTCGCCGGCGAAGGCGACTCCGGAGCGGAGGTCTCCGACGCCGACCACGGCGGCGGCGACGTCGAGGTCCTCCCCGACGTCCACGACGTGCGCCCCGACGATCACGCGACCGGCGACGCCGACGCCGTCGAAGACGTCGCGCCCGAGGACACCGTCGAGGTGACGCCGGAGTGCACCGGCTCGGGCGACTGCGACGACGGCGAGCCGTGCAACGGGGCGGAAGCCTGCGTCGACAGCAGCTGCGTCGAGGGCGAGGCGCCCGGCGAAGGCAGCGCGTGCACGACGCCCGACGTCGAGGACGGCGTCTGCCGCGGCGGACTCTGCGCCCTGTCCTCCTGCGGCGATTGGGTCCTCGCCGCCGGCGAGGAATGCGACGACGGCAACCTCTTCGACGGCGACGGCTGCGAGTCCGATTGCCAGTTCTCCTGCCACGGCAACACCGAATGCAACGACGCCGAGGAGTGCACGCTGGACGCCTGCTCCCCGGGCGGCTTCGGCCGGCTCTGCACGCACGAGACGCGCGCCGACGGCGACCCGTGCTCCGACGCCAATCCCTGCACCGTCGAGGACCGCTGCACCGGCGGCGTCTGCGGCGGCGAAATACGGAACTGCGAAGACGGGGATCGCTGCACCGTCGACTCCTGCGACACGACCGGGCCCGCGACCGATCCGTGCGTCCACGAGCCGCTCCCCGACTGGTACCTCGACGAGGACGGCGATACCTGGGGCGACCCGGCCGCCAAGGAGTGCGGCTACGAGGCGCCCGGCGACGCCTGGGTCGACGTCGCGGGCGATTGCTGCGACGGCAACGTCAACGTCCACCCGGACCAGCGCGCGTATTTCCCCACCCCCTACGTGTGCGCCGGCGGCACGTCGCACAGCTTCGACTACGACTGCAACGGCTCGGCCGAACGCCAGTTCGCCGACGCCGCGACCGGTTGCGTCGGCGGCGGCTGCCTCTCCTGCTCCTGCACCGCGGGATGGTGCCCCAGCGGCTGGCCCGACCCCCTCATGGGGTGCATCGGCGTCCCGACCTGCGGCTCCCTGGCCGGCTGGGTCACGAGCTGCGCCTACTCCTCCAGCGGCACCCTCGACGGCGGCACCACCGACGGCGGCACCACCGACGGCGGCACGCCCGAGGGAGGCTCCAGCGACGCCTATGCCGATGCCAGCTCCGACACCGTGCGGGACGACGCCCTCGTCGACGCCTCCGACGGCGGCTCCCTCTGCATCCCGATCGTCGAGCCCCGCACGCAAGCCTGCCGCTGAGCGGGCGGCCAAGCGGTTGCCCGCTTGCGCCCGATCGCGCTAAGGCTGCGAGGGCATGGCGCGCGATGACCTCGACGACGCGGAGTTGGTGCGCCGCGCCAACCAAGGCGACGCGGACGCGTTCGAGGCGCTCTACCGGCGCCACCGCGACTGGGTCGTGTCCCTCGCCTGGCGCCTCTGCCGCAACCGCGACGACGCGCTCGACGTCCTCCAGGAGTCCTTCTCCTGGCTCTTCGGCCGCTTTCCCGGCTTCACCCTCACCTCCTCGATGCGCGCCTGGCTCTACCCGGTGGTCCGCAACGCCTGCATCTCGCTCGCCCGCAAGCGCCGCAACGTCGTCCCGCTGGACCGCGCCGGCATCGAGCCCGCGGCCGAACCGGAGCCCATCGATTGGACGCCCGAGTTCGAACGCCGGATCGCCGGCCTCTCCGAGGCCCACCGCGAAGTCCTGCGACTGCGCTTCATCCTGGAGCTGCGCCTCGAGGAGATCGCCGCGGCGCTCGACCTGCCGCTGGGCACCGTGAAGTCCCGCCTGCACCACGCCCTGCGGACGTTGGCCGCAGACGACCCCGGGCCGGCCGCCGGCTCGACCGGCGGTACCCCCGCCCCCTGACGACCGCCGCCGGGCGGCGGCCGTGGTCGACCGCCGCCCCGGCTCGGCCCGCTACCCATAGTAGTACCAGTGGTCGTGGTGGTGGTCGTAGTACTCCCAGTGGCCGCCGTAGTGGTAGACCCAGTGCCCGTCGTGCCAGCGCCGTTCGTGCCCGCAATGGGCGCTGTGCATGTGCGCGTCGTGCGCGGCCAGCACCAGCGCACCGCCGACGATCGCGCCGGCAACCAGGGCCGCCCCGACGGGGCTTATGCGGCATGCCGGCGCGAAGGCCAGGCCGGCGCCCAATGCGAGTGTCGCAAGGATTCCGGCTTTCTTCATCGTTCACCGTCGCCTTTCTGTCCCGGGCCCAACGGGATCGGCTAACGACGCGGCAACCCGGCGTCAACCGGAGACCCTGCGCCGCCAGAACGTCGAAACCACAGCCCTTTCCGAAACCGGGCGTTGGAATTCCGAGCACTTGGAAAATGGGTCCGGCAAGGCACAATTCGAATGAACCTTTCGCCTCCCTCACGCGCTTACAGGCCGTGATGGGCGAGCACGCCGACGAGCTCGAACTGGAGCTGGCAAGGACCGGCGAGGGCGATGACGACGTCCGCCGGCACGTCGAATCGTGCGCGTCCTGCCGGACGCGACTCGACACTCTCCGCGCCGCTGTTCGCACCGGCGTTCGTCCGCTCGAGCCGCTGGAGATCCCAGCGGACCTCGACGACGCGATGGTCCGGAGGGCCCGCGAACAGGGCACCGCCGTCCGTCGCCGGCTCCACGAGCGCCGCCGCCCATCGGCAATCCGCCGGCTCATTCCCTGGGCCGCCGCCGCCGGCCTCGCCGCCGCCGCGCTCGCCTGGCTCGCGATTCGCGAGGGTTCGGCGGTCGGCGGCGGGCGGTCGGCGGTCGGAGCTGGGCCGTTGGCGCCGACGGACGGACAGCCGGCCGCCGTTGTCGGGCGCGACCGCCCGGTCCATCCCGGCGGCCCGACCGCCGACCGCCGTCCGGCCTGCCCTGAGCCCGCCTGCCGCGAGCGAAGTCGAGCGGTCGAAGGGCCGACCGCCGTCCCCCGATCCGCCGACGACATCAACGCGGACGGCAGGATCGATGTCCTCGACGCCTACCTCGTGGCGCTCGCCGCCGATCGCGGCGACGACACCGCGGCCCTGGATCGCAACCGCGACGGGCTCGTCGACCGCCGCGACGCCGAGCGGATCGCCATGGCGGCCGTGGCGCTGCACCGCGGGCCGGACGTGGAAACCACAGATGGACACAGATGAAAACAGATGGGGCGTAGAAACGGCGCCGGCGGTCGGCGGCCGGCGGTCGGCGGTCGACCCCTCGGCCGCTCGACTTCGCTCGCGGCAGGCGGGCTCAGGGCAAGCCGGACTTCCGATCGCCACGCTGCTCGCGCTCGCGGTCGCCGCCTCGTGCGACTCGACGACGGATCAGGCGGCGGAGCCGGCCACCCCAGGTTCCATCGAGACCTCCGTCGCGACCCCGGCCGGCGGGGAGGCGGTGGAGGCGCTCAAGGCGCCCGTCGCAGTCCAGCACCGCACGGTCGTGGACGTCCAAGCGCCGGCCGACGAGCGGCCGGTGCGCTACGCGCCGTGGGCGATCGAGCTGGAGGTGGGCGCGACGCCGATCGCGGCGTACCAGGTGGAGCTGGTCGTGAAGTCGGGCGACGCGACGGTCGTGGGGGTCGAAGGCGGGACGACGGACGGGTTCCGTGAGCCGCCGTTCTTCGACCCCAAAGCACTGGCCGGCGGGCGGATCGTGCTCGCGGCGTTCAACACGAAGGTGGGGCTCTCGCGCGGACGGCATCGCGTGGCGACGCTGCACATGCGCGAGGCGGGACCGGCGCCGGCGTACGAGCTGCGGCTCGTAGCGGCGGCGTCGCCCGACGGGTCGCCGGCGGACGTGGACATCGATCTGGTGAGCGGGAAAGGAAGGGAATGATGAATCGCACCGTGTGCCTGCGAACGATGGTCCTGGCGGCGGCCCTCGCGGCCGGCTGCGGCTACGGCTACGGCTACCCGGCGTCCCCGTCCCTCATGGAACCCGGCGGCGCCGGCGGACGCGAGGATCTCGGCCTCACGCCGACGGGCGTCGACGAGCTGTGGGTGGTGGCGCGCGACGACACCGCGCCGCCGCCGGAAGGCCCGGCCGAGACCGAGGAGTCCCCGGCGATGCGCGCCGTGGACGGCGACCGCGAGATCCCCCTGCCGCTCAAGCACACCGACGTCCGCGTGCGCATCGCCGCCTACGTGGCTTCGGTCGAGGTCGAGCAGCAGTACCACAACCCGTACGACGAGAAGATCGAGGTGGTGTACGTCCTCCCGCTGCCGCAGGATGCCGCCGTCAGCGACTTCCTGATGAAGATCGGAGATCGCACCATCCGCGGCGTGATCCGCGAGCGCGAGGAGGCCGAGCGGATCTACGAGGAGGCCCGCTCGATGGGCTTCGTCGCCAGCCTGCTCACCGAGGAGCGCCCCAACATCTTCACCCAGCGCGTCGCGAACATCGAGCCGGGCCGCGACATCGACGTCCAGCTCACGTACTACAACGCGCTGCCCTACCGCGACGGCGCCTACGTCTTCTCCTTCCCCACCGTCGTCGGCCCGCGCTTCAACCCGCCCGGCACCACCGACGGCGTCGGCGCCGTCGCCCGCGGCGAGCAGGGACTCTCGGGACAGGACACCGAGATCCAGTACCTGGCGCCCGACGAGCGCACCGTCGCGGACATCTCGTTCGACATCGAGCTCGACGCCGGCGTGAGCATCGAAGGGCTCGACAGCCCGACGCACGCCATCGACGTCCAGGACGTCTCCGCGAGCCGCAAGCACATCACGCTGGCGGCGGGCGAGACCGTGCCCGATCGCGACTTCGTCTTGCACTACGAGGTCGCCGGCGAGGCCGTGAAGAGCTCGTTCCTCCTGCACCGCGACGAGCGCGGCGGCTTCTTCACCGCGGTGCTCGTCCCGCCGGACGACCTCGCCCGCGTCGAGCGGGCGCCGGTGGAGCACGTCTTCGTCCTGGACTGCTCCGGCAGCATGGACGGCGAGCCGCTCGAGCTGGCCAAGGCCGCGGTCCGTCGCGTCCTGCGCCGCCTCGAGCCCCGCGACACCTTCCAGATCATCCGCTTCTCGGAAAACGCCTCCGGACTGGGACCGCGCCCCGTGCGCGCCTCGACCGACAACATCGAAGACGGCCTCGACTACCTCGACGACCTGGAAGGCGAGGGCGGGACGATGATGATCGAGGGCATCAAGGCGGCGCTCGACTTCCCCCACGAAGAGGGCCACGTGCGCATCGTCTCCTTCCTCACCGACGGGTACATCGGCAACGAGGCCGAGATCCTGGCCGCGATCAAGGAGCGCCTGGGCAACACCCGCATCTTCAGCTTCGGCGTCGGCTCCTCGCCCAACACCTACCTCCTGGACAACATGGCCAAGATCGGCCAGGGCGCCGTCGCCTACGTCAACGGCGGCGACCTGGAGGCCGACCAGGAGGCGGTGGACGCCTTCTTCGAGCGCATCTCGCACCCGGCGCTCTCGGACATCGAGATCGACTGGGGCGGGATGAGCGTGGACGAGGTCTACCCCACGCGCATCCCCGACCTGTGGATCGGGCGACCTGTCGTCATCACCGGCAGGATCGATGGTGCGGTCGTCCCGCAGGTGACGGTGCACGCCCGCGTCGGCGGCGAGCCGGTCTCGTTCGACCTGGCCACCGGCGCCGGCGAGCAGGACGCGCAGCGCCCCGCGATCGCGCAGATCTGGGCGCGGATGAAGATCGCCGAGCTGGCCGAGCGGAGCCTGTGGGCGACCGACATGGACGAGCTGGTCGACCGCATTCGCGGGGTGGCCCTGGACTACGGCCTGCTCTCCAAGTTCACCGCCTTCGTCGCCGTCGATTCCAGCCGCGTCACCGAAGGCGAACACGGCACCACCGTCGTCCAGCCCGTCCCCGTTCCCGACGGCGTGCGCTACGACACCACCGTCATGGACCCCGCCCTGGTCGGCGGCCCCGTGCACGAGTAGACCGGGGCGCCGGACCGCGACAGTTCCAGGCTCCACGCCCGCCGGGCCAACGGCACGGCGGCGAGACGCCCTCGCGGCGGCACGACGGGGCGTCCGCCGAGAGACCGTTGCCGCTGGGCCATGTCGTGCTACGCTTTGCGCGGGATGATCGGCGGAAGGTCCGCCTGGGCGCGAGGGATCCGGCGGGCGACCGTCCGGCTGGGGCGGCTGCTGCGGCGCCACGCGCTCCAACTGGCGGCGCTCTGGCTGGTGACGGGTGGATGCGAGGGAGGGTGCTTCGGCGGCGGCGACTTCGACTGCTGCGACGAATGCTCGCCGTCGCTGGCCGGCGGACGCTACTGTCGCAACGGCGGGATGTACGCTTGCAGCGACGAAGGTACGTTCTGCGGGGCGGGCGTTTTCGGCTGGGTCTCCGTCGACCACACGGAAGGCTGCCACAGTTCCGACTACGACGACTCGCTGGAGTGGGAGTGCTTCGAGCCGGAACCGGGCGAAGCCGCTTGTCGTGAGCGCGGCGCAGCTCCCTGCGCGGCCGAGGGCGCCTCCGGCTGCGCCGGGGAATGGATCCGCGCGTGCCGCAACGGCTACTGGGCGCGCACCACGCACTGCCGCTCGGTCACATCGAGGTCGGGCGATGTCGTCTTCGTGGACGAATGCGCCCTCGACGAGGCCGGAGAGCCCTACTGCCGCGAGGTTGGTGGGGGACCCTGCGTCGAGCCGGGCACCACGGTCTGCGACGGCGACTGGGTCGTGGAGTGCACCGCGCGTGGGTTTCTCGAACACACCATCGAGTGCGACGCAGCCGAGGGATACCCGTGCAATGCGGCGAATGGGCGCTGCGACTGGTCCCGCGGGACGGACGCCGATGCGGACGCGGACGTCCGGGACGTCATGGACTCCGGCCGCGACGACGCCGATGCCGGGACCGAGGCCGAGGCGGACTCGCTGGATGTGCCGCCCGATCCCGTGTGCGGCAACGGGGTCGTGGAACGCTGGGAGGACTGCGACGGCGCGCCCGCATCATGTCGCGCCTTCGATTGCGTGGGTCTCGCCGACTGCCTGCCCGACTGCCGCGCGTCCACCGACTGCGTTTTCGGCCCGGCGCCGCCCGGGGACGTCTGCGGCTCGTCCGCCGAACCGACCCTCGACGACGTCCTCGACGCGCAAGTCGTCGAGGGCTCGATCTGTGGCGCCACGGACGACGCCTACGAGTCTCCCGCCTGCCCGGTGTCGCCGGGTCCCGACGCCGGCTTCCTGCTGGACCTCGCGGAACCGCGGCACGCCTGGGTCGTCCTGCGCGCGCCGTACTTCCGCGGCGTCCTGCGCGTACGTGACGGCGCTGCCTGTCCAGGCGACGAGTGGGCCTGCGCCGTGGCGTCGTCGGCCGCAGGAGGCGCCTCCACCGGCCTGGGCGTCGTCCTTCCCGCAGGTCGCCATCGCATCGTCGTCGACAGCCACGATTCCGTCGGCAAGGGTTTGTACACGCTGACGGTCACCCTGTCCGAGCCCCCGCCGTAGCCTGGATGGCCTGCGCGGTTGCGGTCCTGCCCCCCTACAACAGCTCCCGGGTCGCGCCCTCCGGATCGTCCGCGTCGAAGCGCACCAGCGCCAGCTCCGGCCCGTCGTGGGCGGCGCCGAGGAGGCGCGTGCAGCCGAGGCGGTCGCGCCAGGCGCCCGTGAGCCGCGCGGACTCGTGCACGTGGCCGTGCAGCGACACGAGCGGCTGGCGCGCGGCGAGAAACTTGCGGATCGCGATGCTGCCGACGTGCGGATCGAGCGGCGCGTGGTCGACCGACTTGCCGTCCAGCGCCGCCCGGTCGAGCACGGTGTCGTGGGGCGGCGAATGGAACAGGAAGATGGCGCGCGAGAGGTCGTCCTCGCCGGCCAAGGCCTGCAGATCGAGCGCGATGGTACCCCATCGCACCTCCGATTCCGGCACCGGCACCGAACGGATCCCTTCCTCCGGCGAGACGGTCCCCGGGTCGACGAAACGCGAGAGATCGTACCGCTCCCAGTCCTTCAGCGCGAAGGGCGTCGGCGGAACGCACCCGTATCCGTACACCGGGTGATCGCCCAGCGCGGCCTTGCGGCCGTGCAGGTACGTCCACAGCCCCTCGCGCTCCAACTCCAGCACGGCTTCCTCCTCCGTGCGCGGGTCGTCGTTGCCCAGGATGGCGAAGATGCGCGGGTAGGCCGCGCCGAGCCCGACACGCAACCGCCGCAGGCCGCTTGCCAGGAACCCGCCCAGGAAATCGGCATCGCCGTCCGCCGGAGGCACGTAGCCGAACCCGGACGGCAGGAGGTCGCCCCCCAGGAACACCGCCGCAGGCGCCTCCCTCCCCACCACGTCGAACAGCCTCTCCCACCGCTCGACGCCGCCGTGAAGATCGCTGACGAAGAAGCAAGACCCCATGCGCGCCCGTTCGTCCCCATCCGCCGCCCGCCCGCCGCCCTGGCCGGTCCCACACGATACCCCCGTCCCCACCAACAACCAACAACTCCTCCTTTCGTCCCACTCCTCCGATCGACCCACTCCTTGCCTCGACCCACTCCTCCACTCGTCCAACTCCTCCCCTCGTTCCCTTGACATCCCGTCCACCGGTAGTAAGCGTCGCCCGGAGGAACCCACGGGGGCGGTGGAAGCGAGGAGCACGATGGCAGGCAAGGCCGGTTTCAACCCCTTCGAGATGGCGCGCTCGCAGTTCGACCGCATCGCCGACATGATCGACCTCGACAGCGGAACGCGCGAGCTGCTGCGCACCCCCGCCCGCGAGTTCGCTTTCACCATCCCGGTCCGCATGGACGACGGCACGGTGAAGGTCTTCCGTGGTTTCCGGGTGCAGCACAACGACGCGCGCGGCCCGTGCAAGGGCGGCATCCGGTTCCACCCGCAGGAGACCGTCGATACCGTGCGGGCGCTGGCGATGTGGATGACCTGGAAGACCGCCGTGGTCGACCTGCCGCTGGGCGGCGCCAAGGGCGGGGTGATCTGCGACCCGCACAACCTCTCGCCGCGCGAGCAGGAGGGGATCTGCCGTGGCTGGATGCGCCAGATGGCCAAGCTCGTCGGTCCCCTGGTCGACGTGCCGGCCCCCGACGTCATGACCAACGCCCAGCACATGCTGTGGATGCTCGACGAATTCGAAGCGATCCACGGCGCGAAGTACCCCGGCTTCATCACCGGCAAACCGGTCGGCATGGGCGGATCGCTCGGACGCACCGAGGCCACCGGCTACGGCCTGGTTTTCACCCTGCGCGAGGCGCTCAAGGAGCTGGGAGTGCGTGCGGAGAGCACGGTCGCGGCGATGCAGGGCTTCGGCAACGTCGCGCAGTATGCGATCGAGCTGTACACGCGGCTGGGCGGCAAGGTGGTCTGCGTCTCCTGCTGGGACCAGAAGGACCAGACGTCCTACACCTACCGCAAGCCGTCCGGCGTGCAGCTCGAGGAGCTGCGCTCGGTGGCGGACCGTTTCGGCGGCATCGATCCGGCGAAGGCGAAGGACAAGGGCTACGAGCAGCTTCCCGCCGAGGCGTGGCTGGAGCAGGAGGTGGACATCCTGATGCCCTGCGCGCTGGAGAACCAGATCACGGGGGACAACGTGGGGAAGATCTCGAAGCGTGTGCGGCTCATCGCCGAGGGCGCCAACGGGCCGACGACGCCGGACGCGGACAAGGAGCTGGTGGCGCGCAAGGTGTTCGTCGTCCCCGACTTCCTGGCCAACGCCGGGGGGGTGACGTGCTCCTACTTCGAGCAGGTGCAGAGCAACATGAACTACTTCTGGGAGAAGGACGAGGTCCTGGGCAAGCTCGATGTCAAGATGACCTCGGCCTTCCTCGCCGTCAGCGAGCTGGCCCGCAAGAAGAAGCTGTTCATGCGGGACGCCGCCCACGTCATCGCGATCAACCGCGTGGCACAGGCGTGCAAGGACCGGGGCTGGGTCTGATCAACGGGCGCCGCTCCGCCGGCGCGGCGTGAGGCATGGCGCAGGACGTTCTTCCCGCGCGCGCGACCGAGGCTGAAGCGATCCCGGCCTTCGATCGGCACTTCTTCGACGGGTCGGAGAAGTTCACCCGCATCGGCGGCGGCGCCGTCGGCGGCAAGGCCGCCGGCCTGGCGCTGATCCGCGATCGGATCCTCTCCCGCCTCGATCCGGGCGAGTTCCCCGAGCTGGTCGTCGCGGTTCCGACCCTGACCGTGATCGCCACCGACCTGTTCGATGCCTTCGTCCAGCGCAACGGACTGCTCGAGCTGGCCGTCTCCGACGAGCCGGACGATCGCGTCGCCCACGCCTTCCAGCGCGCCGAGCTGCCGGCCGAGCTGCCCGGCGACCTGCGAGCCCTGGCCGAGAAGATCCACGTCCCGCTCGCCGTGCGCTCCTCGTCGATGCTCGAGGACGCCCTGGCCCACCCCTTCGCCGGGGTTTATGCGACGAAGATGATCCCCAACGACGCCCTGGACGCGGACACCCGCTTCCGCAAGCTGGTCGAGGCGGTCAAGTTCGTCTGGGCCTCGGCCTTCTCGCGGGACGCCAAGTCCTACCGCCGGTCCATCGGCATCGAGGCGGCGGGCGAGCACATGGCGGTGATCGTCCAGGAGATCGTCGGCCGGCGGCGCGGCGGCCGCTTCCATCCCGATCTCGCGGGCGTCGCGCGGTCCTACAACTACTATCCGACCGGGCACGCCGTGCCCGCGGACGGCGTCGTCAATCTGGCGCTGGGCCTGGGCAAGACGATCGTCGACGGCGGCACGAGCTGGACCTATTCTCCCGCACACCCCAAGGCCCCCCAGCCGTTCAACTCGATCCGCGAGCTGCTCCACCACTCCCAGACCCGATTCTGGACGGTGCGCATGGGCAGACCGCCCGCGTGGGATCCCATCCGCGAGTCGGAGTACCTCGAGGAGCCGCCGGTCGTCGAGGCCGAGTCGGACGACGCGTTCCGCCTGCTCGTCTCGACCTACGATCCGGAGTCGGACCGGCTCGTCCCGGGCGCCGGCCGCGACGGTCCGCGCCTGGTGGACTTCGCGCCGATCCTCAAGCTCGAGGAGCTTCCGCTCAACGGACTGCTGCGACGCCTGCTCGCACTGTCGGAGGACGCCGTGGGGGGCCCGGTGGAGCTGGAGTTCGCCGCGACATTGGACGTCCGCGAGGGGCTCCGGGGGGCGTTCGGGTTCCTGCAGGTGCGGCCGATGGCGGTGTCCGGAGAGGCCGTCCAGGTGAGCGAGGCGGATCTGGACCGTGCGGACGCGATCGTGACCTCGTCGTCCTGTCTGGGCAACGGCACGGCCGAGGTGACGGACGTGGTGTACCTCAAGCCGGACGCGTTCGAGGCGGGGGCGACGCCTGCGATCGCCGTCGAGCTGGAGCGGGTGAACCGTGCGCTGCTCGACGAGGGTCGCCGCTACCTGCTGATCGGATTCGGGCGCTGGGGCAGCTCGGAGCCGTGGCTCGGGGTGCCCGTGACCTGGGGGCAGATCGCGGGGGTCCGGGCGATGGTCGAGGCGACTTTGCCGCAGATGAGTCCGGACCTGAGCCAGGGATCGCATTTCTTCCACAACCTGATCGGCTGCGGGGTGTTCTACCTCTGCGTGCCGCGCGGCGGCGAGCGGCGGATCGACTGGGACTGGCTGGCGCGGCAGCCGGCGGTCGTCGAGACGGCCCACGTGCGGCACGTGCGGAGCGTGCGGCCGGTGCGCATCGTGGTCGACGGGCGCAACGGACGGGCGGTGGTGCTGCGGGACGGTGGACATGGTGGTTGACGACGAGAAGGAGCTGCACGCGCTCAAGGAGCGGGCGAAGGAGCTGGCCTGCCTGTACGCGATCGAGGAGCTGCTGCGGGACACGGAGCGTCCGCTGGACGAGGTGTTCCGGGGGGTGCTCGCCGCGATCCCGCCGGGCTGGCAGCACCCCGACGCGTGCCGGGCGAAGATCGTCCACGAGGGGCGGACGTGGCAGCCGCCGGACTTCGTGGAGACGCCGTGGGAGCAATGCGCCCCGATCTTCGTGCAGCAGCGGGCGGTGGGCCGGATCTGCGTGCACTACGTGCGCGAGCTGCCGCACTCCGGCGACGGCCCCTTCCTCCCGGAAGAGGTGCGGCTCGTCGGGACGATCGCGGAGCGGCTGGGGCACTACCTGCGGCAGCGGAAGCTGGAGCGGCTGATCGGGGAGCACGAGCGGGACGCGGCGCAACAGGCCGAGCGGCGGGACGCGGAGTGGCGGGGCGGGCTGGCGCTGGTGCGCCGGACCGACCAGAACCTGTACGTGCGCCTCGCACGGAAGATGTTGAACCACCTGTGCTGGAGCGGCGTGGCCGAGGCGCAGCAGGTCGTCGAGCGCATCGGTCAGGACGCCAACGGCGACGCCCCGGCCGACGCCGCGGAGAACTTCCCGCAGCAGAAGAGGAGCCTGAGCCGCGAGTTCTACCTTTCGGACGAGCCGTTCGAGCTGGCCGCGCGGCACCTGTCGGACGAGGAGATCCTGGAGCGGGTGCAGCGCTGGATGTTCGAGGACCGCTCGAAGTTCCTGGTCAAGGTGCTGGAGAGCCAGCAGTCGTCGCTGAGCGAGATTGCCGACGCGGTACGGCGCTACCAGCAGCTCGTGCCGGCCGACGCCGCGTTGTCGCGCGCGACGCTGGAGGCGATGAAGGTCTCGCTCATCAGCCGCTTCCTGACCGACCAGCTCGACTTCATCAAGGTCGCCAAGGAATACATCGACGTCGGCGCCTTCATGCAGCTCCTGGACCGGCTGATCTTCCCGGCCGGCAGCCACGGCAAGCTGGGCGGCAAGAGCGCCGGCCTGTTTTTGGCCACGCAGATCCTGCGTCGCGCCGCCGACGCCGTTCCCGACGGCCCGCGGATCAAGACCCCGCGCTCCTGGTACATAGCCTCCGACGCCCTCTTGTCGTTCATGGAGTACAACGACCTCGGCGACGCCATCCAGCACAAGTACAAGGAGATCGACCAGATCCGGCTCGAGTACCCGCACTTGGTCCAGCTTTACAAGCACGCCCGCTTCCCGCCGGAGATCGTCAAGGGGCTGTCCATGGCGCTGGACGATTTCGGCGAGCGGCCCCTGATCGTCCGCAGCTCCAGCCTGCTGGAGGATCGCCTGGGCACCGCGTTCTCCGGCAAGTACAAGAGCCTGTTCCTGGCCAACCAGGGCGGCAAGGAGAAGCGGCTCGAGGCGTTGATGGACGCCATCGCCGAGATCTTCGCCTCCGTCTTCGGCCCCGACCCGATCGAGTACCGGCGCGAGCGCGGACTTCTGGACTTCAAGGAGGAGATGGGCGTCCTGATCCAGGAGGTCGTGGGCTCGCGCTGCGGGCGCTTCTTCCTGCCGGCGTTCTCCGGCGTCGCGTTCAGCCACAACGAGTTCCGCTGGTCGCCGCGCATCCGGCGCGAGGAC
>JACRCZ010000102.1 GCA_016218765.1 Deltaproteobacteria bacterium
CGACCTCACCGAGCTGGCCGCCAAGGGCAAGCTCGATCCCGTCATCGGCCGCGACGAGGAAATCCGCCGCTCGATGCAGGTCCTCGCCCGCCGCACCAAGAACAACCCCGTCCTCATCGGCGAGCCCGGCGTCGGCAAGACGGCCATCGTCGAAGGCATCGCCCAGCGCATCGCCGCCGGCGACGTCCCCGACAGCCTGAAGGACAAGCAGGTCCTCCAGCTCGACCTGGGCTCGCTCGTCGCCGGCGCCAAGTACCGCGGCGAGTTCGAGGACCGCTTGAAGGCCGTGCTCAAGGAGATCGAGCGTTCCGCCGGCGGGATCGTCCTGTTCATCGACGAGCTGCACACCCTCGTCGGCGCCGGCGCCGCCGAGGGCGCCCAGGACGCCGCCAACATGCTCAAGCCCGCCCTCGCCCGCGGCGAGCTGCGCTGCATCGGCGCCACCACCCTCGACGAGTACCGGAAGCACATCGAGAAGGACAAGGCGCTCGAGCGCCGCTTCCAGCCCGTCGTCATCGGCCAGCCCACCGTCGAGGACACCGTCGCCATCCTCCGCGGCTTGAAGGAACGCTACGAGGTCCACCACGGCATCCGCATCCGCGACGCCGCGCTCGTCGCCGCCGCCCGGCTCTCCCACCGCTACATCACCGGCCGCTTCCTCCCCGACAAGGCGATCGACCTCGTCGACGAGGCAGCCAGCCGCCTCAAGATGGAAGTCGAGTCGCTCCCCGGGCCGATCGACGAGCTGGAACGCCAGAAAACGCGCATGGAGATCGAACGCCAGGCCTTGAAGCGCGAGGACGGCAAGGCGGCCAGACAGCGCCTGCACGACCTCGAACGCGAGATCGCCGAGCTGCAGGAGAAGGTCACCGGCATGCGCGCGCGGTGGGAGCGCGAGCGCGAGCTGATCGGCAAGCTCAAGACGGCCAAGGAGCAGATCGAAGCGCTGAAGACCGACGCCGACAAGGCGCAGCGCGAGGGGAACCTCGAGCGCGCCGCCGAGATCCGCTACGGCAGGCTCCCCGCCCTGGAGAAGGAGCTGGACGCGGCGCGCGAGGAGTTCGAGTCCGCGGCGGCGAGGGGCGGCTCGTTCCTGCGCGAGGAGGTGACCGAGGAGGACATCGCCTACGTCGTCTCGCGCTGGACCGGCATCCCCGTGGCCAAGATGCTCGAGGCCGAGTCGCAGCGGCTGCTCGAGATGGAGAAGCGCCTTCACGAGCGCGTCGTCGGCCAGGACGAGGCGCTCGAGGCCGTCGCCTCCGCGATCCGCATGGCCCGCGCCGGCCTGTCCGATCCCAACCGCCCGATCGGCTCCTTCCTCTTCCTCGGGCCGACCGGCGTGGGCAAGACCGAGCTGGCGCGCGCGCTGGCGGAGTTCCTGTTCGACGACGAGCGCGCCATGGTGCGCCTGGACATGTCCGAGTACATGGAAAAACACACGGTGAGCCGCCTCGTCGGCGCCCCGCCCGGCTACGTCGGCTTCGACGAGGGCGGCCAGCTCACCGAGGCCGTCCGCCGCCGCCCGTATTGCGTCGTGCTCCTGGACGAGATGGAGAAGGCGCACGCGGACGTGTTCAACGTGCTGCTCCAGGTGCTGGAGGACGGGCGGCTCACCGACGGCCACGGGCGCACGGTCGACTTCCGCAACGCCATCCTGATCATGACCTCCAACGTCGGCTCGCAGTACATCCAGGACCTCGAGGAGACCGAGCGCGACAAGATGGAGGAGCTGGTCATGGCCGCGCTCAAGGACACCTTCCGGCCCGAGTTCCTGAACCGCGTCGACTCCACGGTGCTCTTCCATCGCCTGGACAAGAAGGCGATCCGGGCGATTGTCGACATCCAGCTGAAACGCTACGCGAAGCTCCTCGCCTCGCGCGAGCTGACGCTCGACCTCACCGACGCCGCGAAGGGCTGGCTGGCCGAGACCGGCTACGACCCGCAGTTCGGCGCCCGGCCCCTCAAGCGCGCGCTCCAGCGCGAGCTGATGGAGCCTCTCTCCAAGGCCATCCTCTCCGGCGACTTCGGCCCCGGTTCCGCCGTCCGCGTGGACAAGGGCAAGAGCGGGCTGGTGTTCAAGAGGTAGGGCAGGGTGCGTCCGCATCGCACGATCGTCCCCCGCGGCCGTCGCAGCCGTGCTATGGTCCCCTCGCCTGCCGTGAAAGGACCCTCATGAACTTCGACAGCTTCCGATTCGACCCCCGCCTCAGGGCGGGCATCCAGGACCTCGGCTACGTCACGCCCACCCCCATCCAGGCCCAGGCGCTCCCGCATGTCCTGGGCGGGCGCGACGTCATGGGACTGGCGCAGACGGGGACCGGCAAGACCGCGGTCTTCGCCCTGCCCATCCTCCAGCGCCTGCTCGCCGGCCCCCGCGGCGCCGTCCGCGCCCTCGTCGTCGCCCCGACCCGCGAGCTGGCCGAGCAGATCCACGACGACGTGCTGCGCCTGGGCGCGCACACCTCGATCCGCTGCGCTACCGTCTACGGCGGCGTCGGCCTCGAACCCCAGATCCGGACCCTCCGGTCCGGCGTCGAGGTCGTCGTCGCCTGCCCCGGCCGGCTGCTCGACCACATCCAGCGCCGGACCATCAATCTCTCCCGGGTCGAGGTGCTCGTCATCGACGAAGCCGACCGGATGTTCGACATGGGCTTCCTGCCCGACGTGCGGCGCATCATCGCCAGCGTCCCCAAACAACGCCAGACGCTGATGTTCTCCGCCACGATGCCGCCCGACATCCGCCGGCTGGCGAAGGAAGCGCTCCGCGACCCGATCACCGTGCAGGTCGGCCACGCCGCGCCCGCCGACACCGTCGCGCACGCCCTCTACCCCGTCCCGCAGCACCTCAAGACCCCGCTCCTGCTCGAGCTGCGCCGCCGCCTGGACCCCCAGTCGGTGCTCGTCTTCACCCGCACCAAGCACCGCGCCAAGCGGGTCGGCCGGCAGCTCGAGCAGGCCGGCTACCGCGCCGCCTCGATTCAGGGGAACCTGTCGCAAAACCGCCGCCAGGCCGCCCTGGACGGCTTCCGCGACGGGTCCTTCCGCATCCTCGTCGCCACCGACATCGCCGCGCGCGGCATCGACGTCTCGGACATCTCGCACGTCATCAACTACGACATGCCCGACACGGCCGACGCCTACACCCACCGCATCGGCCGCACCGGCCGCGCGGACAAGACCGGCGACGCCCTGACCCTCGTCACGTCCGACGACGCCGACATGATCCGCGCCATCGAGCGCATCCTCGGCGCTCCTCTCGCGCGCCGCACGCTCGAGGGCTTCGACTATCGGACGCCGGCCCCGGTCCGTGACACCGAATTCGCCCGTGCCCCGTACCCGCCCCGCCGCCCGCCGCGCCGCACCCCGGGCGCCCCGCCCCGTACTCCGGAACCACCCCGCCCCGCTCCGCCCCCCGCCCGCCCCGCCGCCGCGCCGTCCCGGCCCCAGACGGCCCCGCACCCGCGCACCCAGCCGCGCCGCCACAGCTACGGCTTCCGCCCCCGCCCGCACTAGCCCCCTCCGCCGTTCCCGCTCTTCCCGCGCGGCGCCCGCACTCCCCGCACTCCCCGTCCCAGGCCCGTGCTAGGGTCTCATCCGTAAGGAGGCGTCGCCATGCCGCGTCGGGGCTTCCGGTCGTCAACGTTCGTGTCGCTGCCGCTGCTCGCCGCCGCCTTCGCCGCCGCGTGCGCGCCGGCCGAGGTGCCCCCTCACCGCCGGAGACCCGCGCCCACCGTCTCCGCGGGCCCCGGGGCGCCCGCGGCGCGCCTCACGTGTCTCCCCCGCGGCGACGGGGAAGCCGCGAAGGGGAGGGCGCCCGAGGTCACGAGGGACGTCCCGACGCGCGCAACCGGGGAGGCGACCGGGGATCCCGGTGCCGCCGCGTTCGTGACGCTCGACGCGGATTCGGCAAACCGGCCCGTACCGGCGGCTCGTGACGCCGTCGGCGGTGTCCCGCCGTCGCCGCCCCTGCCGCGCCTGGCCGCGACGGGTCCACGGCCGCCGGCGACCCCGGCCGCCCCGGACCCCGCTCCCGTGCCGGCGGCGCGCATGAGCGCGGCGGATCGCGGACTCGCCCCGGAGGAGCCGCCTCCGCCCACCGCCGAGGCGGAGAAGGCCGAGGACCTGTCCCAGGGCCTCGCCCACCGGCCCCCGGTCGGCCCGCCGGGCGCCGACGAAGGGCGCGCGGAAGCCGCGCCCGAGATCGTCGAGGGCAGCGGCGCCTCGTCCGACGTCCGGCGGATTCTCAGGGGCCAGCAGGCCGCGCTCCAGCGCTGCTACGACGCGCTCCAGCTTCGCACCCCCGGCACCGGAGGCGGCATGGTCACGATCCGCCTGACGCTCGACCCCGCGGGCCAGGTGCAGTCCGTCGACATCGTCGGGGGCACCGTCGACGAGGTCGAGTTCAACCGCTGCGTGCTCGACCACCTCCGCCGACTGGCCTTCCCGCGCGCGGACTCCACCGCGATCGTCACCTGGCCCTTCCGCTTCGGCTCCGGCCCCGCCGCCCCGGGGATTGAGTAGGGGCGCCACGCAGCGCCCGAAGGGCGCGAGTGCCCCCGCCGGCGCCACGCAACCCGCCCTACCTCATCCGGTAGACCAGCGAACGGCGCTCCGCCCGCCGCACGAGCTCGACATTGATCTCGCCTGCCATCCGCAGCAGCCCGTAGGCCCGCATCACGTTGTCCATGCTCGTCATCGGCAGGCCGTTCACCGCCGCGATCACGTCGCCGTTCCGCAGTCCAAGCAGCCCGGGCAGGCTGTCCGGCCGGACACCGAACAACCGGAAGCCCACCACGGCGTCGCCGTCCTTTGCCGGCACGACCCGCATCCCGGCGATGAACGGCTCCGGGTCGTCCGCGACCGTCGCGAACAGGCTCTTGGGAACGTCGTACTCGTCCTCCGAGACCCGCGTGATCGCCTTGGCCAGCGCGTCGGCCCGGACACGAGCCGGATCGGGTCGCGCCGTGTCCGATGCCGGGCGCGTCGAACCGCCGGCGACGGTCTCCGCCGCCGGTCCTGCGGCCGGAGCGTCGCCCCGCCGGCCGGCGTCGGGGTCGCGAAGGTCGAGGTAGCACTCCGCGGCATGGCCCGGACCACGGAGGTAGATCCGCTCGCGCGCGATCCGGGTCACGACCGCGTCGTCCAGATGGTCGCCGACCCGGACCTCCGCCGTCCCTCCGGACGCCTCGACGGCGGCGAAGCTCCGTCCCGGTGCGGCGTGCGCCGCCACCAGCGCTACCACGCGCCAGGGAACCACGCAGGGCGCCGGTGGTCCCCCGGGCCCCGCCGGCTGAGCGAGCCCCGTCGGCTGCGGCGTCGGATCGGGAGCCGCCGCCTCGGGTGGCGCGGGCGGCAGCGGGAACAGTCCTGCCGCCAGCAGCTCGTCGGCCGTGATCGGCCGTTGTCCGTCGTCGAGCGCCGGGGGCGGCTCGACCGCACGAGTCCCGCCGCTCAGGTCCACGTCCTCGGTCACCGCCTGCAGCGCCGAGTCTCCGATGCCCCGCGCCGCGTACCACGCCGCCAGGACCGTCAGCGACGCCGACGCGATCCACGTCACCGCGTGCAGCATGACCCCCCCCTTTCGTGGTGCGGGCCGCGATTCGCGGCCGCCCGCCGGATCGTCAGCCGGCTTCGCGCACCGCACCCGCGCCGTGACAACCCGTCAATCGCACCGGAGTCGCTTTCGCCTCGTCGAATCGGGCCGTTCGTCCTGTTGCGCATCCCGCCGTCTCCTCCGACGGACGGGAGGTAGCAGGGCGCGTGCCACGGCGTGGTCGGATCAGGCCCCCAGGTCGAGCCGCTTCCGGACGACGTCGACCGCGTCGTCGATGCGGATGCGTTCCTGCTTCATCGTGTCGCGGTCGCGGATCGTGACCGTCCCGTCTTCCTTGGTCTGGCCATCGATCGTCAGGCAGTACGGCGTCCCCGCCTCATCGTGCCGCCGGTAGCGCTTGCCGATCGAATGCTGCTCGTCGTAGCGGGCGTTGATTCCCGCCCGGAAGAAGCGCTTCACGATGTCCCGCGCCGCCTCCGGCAGTCCGTCCTTCTTGACCAGGGGGAAGACCGCCGCCTTGATCGGCGCCAGCCGCGGGTGCAGCCGCAGCACGACCCGCCCCTCCCCCCCCGGCTCCGTCGCCGGTTCCTCGTCGTAGGCATCGCAGAGGAACATCAGCACCGAGCGCGTCGCGCCGGCGGACGGCTCGATCACGTAGGGCACGTACCGTCGCCCCGGCTTGCCGGTCTCCGGATCGGTCGCGTTCTGGTCGAAGTACGAGAGCTTCTTGCCCGAGTACTCCGAGTGCTTGCGCAGGTCGTAGTCGGTGCGCGAGGCGATGCCTTCCAGCTCGTCCCAGCCCCAGGGGAAGAAGTACTCCAGGTCGTAGCAGTCGTCCGCGTAGTGCGCCAGCTCGTCCTTCTCGTGCCGGCGCAACCGCACGTCGTCCTTCCGGTTGAGGTACCGGCGGTACCATCCGATGCGCTCGCTCGTCCAGTGGTCCATCCACGTTCCCTGGGTCCCGGGCTCGCAGAAGAACTCGATCTCCATCTGCTCGAACTCGACCGAGCGGAAGATGAAGTGCTCGACGGTGACCTCGTTGCGGAACGATTTCCCGGCCTGGGCGATGCCGAACGGGACCTTCATCGACATCGTCGACTGCACGTTCTCGAACTGCACGAACATCGCCTGCGCCGTCTCCGGCCGCAGGTAGATCGTGCTGTCCGCCGCCTCGACGGGCCCCAGGTTCGTGCGGAACATGAGGTTGAACATGCGTTCCTCGGAAAGATCCGCCGAGCCGCAGACCGGACACACGTACCCCCGCTCCGCCTTCCCGTGCAGCTTCTTCCCGCCCCTCTTCCCGCCCTCGACGTATTCGACCTCGGTCCCCTTCTCGACCTTCGGCGCCTTGTCCGCGCGGAACCGCTCCTTGCAGTTCTTGCAGTCCACCAGGGGGTCCTGGAAGCCGGCTACGTGCCCCGACGCCTCCCAGACCCGCGGGTGCATCATGATCGAGGCGTCGATGCCGACGATGTCCTCGCGCTCGTACACCACCGACCGCCACCACTCGGCCATCACGTTCTTCTTCAGCTCCGCTCCCAGCGGCCCGTAGTCGTAGCAGCTCCGCAGGCCCCCGTAGATCTCGCTCGACGGGAAGATGAAGCCGCGCCGCTTGCACAGCGACACGACCTTCGCCATCTTCTCCTCGCCCGCCTTCTTGTCCACCACCCGCTCTTCGCTCATGTTCATCTCCGCCCGTTCGTGACCGTTTCCCTCGGACCGCGCCTTATACCACCAGCCACGCGCCACGATCGACCCGCATCCCGTGTTCGCGTCCCGTGTTCCCGTTCCCCATTCCCCCCCCCCCCCCTTGTTCCTTGCTCCTTGTTCCTTGTTCCTTGCTCCTTGTTCCTTGCTCCTTGTTCCCATTCCCCATTCCTTGTTCCCCGTTCTCCCCTGCGCCAAACTCCCCCCATGCAGCCCACCCATGCCCCACTCTCCGCCCTACGCGTCCTCGAGACCGCCACGCTCCTCCCGGGCCCATGGGCCTCGCGCATCCTGGCCGAGCTGGGTGCGGACGTGGTCAAGATCGAGCCTCCCGGCGGCGACCCCGCGCGCCACTACCCGCCCCATCGCGGCGGCGTGGGCCATCTGCATCTCCTGCTCAACGCCGGCAAGAAGAGCGTCGTGCTGGATCTCAAGCTCCCCGCCGACCGCGACGCCTTCCTCGGCCTCGTTCGCGGCGCCGACGTCCTCATCGAGAGCTGGCGCCCCGGCGTGGCGGAGCGCCTGGGCCTCGACTACCCCGCGCTCTCCGCCGTCAACCCGCGCCTGGTCGCCTGCTCCATCACCGGCTGGGGTCACGAAGGGCCCCGGCGCCTGCTTCCGGGACACGACGTCAACTACGAAGCCTGGGCCGGACACCTCGCCCTGACGGGCGATCCCCGCACCGGTCCGGCCATCCCCTCCGTCCAGCTCGCCGACCTGGCCGGGGGCACCTTTCCGGCGGTCATCGCGATTCTCGCGGCGTTGCGGGAGCGCGATGTCACCGGCCGCGGCCGGCGCCTCGACGTTTCCATGGCCGTGGGCGCCGTCTCTCTCGGCGTCATGTCGCTCGGCCTGGTCGACGCGGGCATCCCTTCGCCCGGGCCCGGCGACGGACCGTTGACGGGCCGTTTTCCCAACTACCGCATCTACCCCACCGAGGACGGCCGCCTCGCGGTCGGCTGCCTGGAGCCGAAGTTCTGGGCCGCGTTGTGCGAGGCCCTCGGTCTCCCCGATCTCGCCGGCGACGCCTTCGCCATGGGCGAGCGGCGCGACGAGGTCGTCCTGCGGGTCGAGGCGAAGTTCGCCGAGGCGACCGCCGTCGAGTGGGAGGAGCGGTTGCGCGGCGTGGAGACCTGCGTCGAGCGCATCCGCACGCCGGAGGAGGTGCTGGCCGACCCGTGGCTGCGCGAGACCGGAGCCGTGTACGAGCATGCCGATCCGGAGGGCGCGCCGATGGCGCACTTCCGCGCCCTGCCGTGCTGGACCGGCGGCGCCGTGCTGGGCCCCGCTCCGGGGCTGGGAGAGCACGGAGGGGAGGAGAGGGGAGGGGGCGGAGAGCGGTGAATCCGGTCTCAGCGCTCTCCGCACCCTCCCCTCTCTCCTCTCTCCCTCCTTGCCCTCCTTCTTCCTTCGAGTATCCTACGCGGGACCGCGAGCGCCGCGGCTTCCGGGAGGTCAACGATGATGCGCCAGGCCGGATGTTGGAGTGCCGTTCTCCTCGTGTCGGCGGTCCCGTTCGCGATGGGATGCGGCGGCGCCCCACAATGCGATCCCGCATGCCGCGCGGGATTCGAATGCTACTACGGCGTCTGCACGCCGGCCGTTCCGACCGACGGCGGCGCCGACGGCGCCGGGGACGTTCCGGCGGACGTCGTCGGAACCGAGGACGTGACCTCGCCGGGCGACGAGGGCGGGGTCGACGCGTACGAGGCGCTCGACACGCGCGAAACGGGCACCTGCACCGGTCCCCGCGACTGCGACGACGGCGACCCCTGCTCCCAGGACCTGTGCGACACCGTCACCGGGAGCTGCTACAACCCGCCGGCCCCCGACGGCACGGCCTGCGCGGACGACTTCGACCCCTGCACCGGCGACGTCTGCCGCGGCGGCTGGTGCGCCCACGAGCCCACGGGCGAGTGTTGTTCGCGCGACGCCGACTGCATGTGGCCCGACCACCTCTGGGAGTGCGATGCCGCCACCGGCACCTGCTACGACCCGCCCCGGGGCGAGTTCTGCGCGCCGTGCACCGACCGCACCACGTGCGGCGACGGCGGCGACGCCTCCGACGATTGGTGCGTCATCTACTCCTACACCAGCCGCGGCTGCTCCAAGGACTGCCTCGATGACCTCGACTGCCCCGGCGGCGGCATCTGCTGGACCTCCGACAACCGCCCCTGCGACCCCGGAGAATACGGCTGCTACTGCGTCTCGCGCCTGGGAAGCTGCGAGGCGCTCGCCCGCTTCGGCGACTTCTGCATGGCGGACGCCATGTGCCGCACCTGCGGCGAGCCCTGCAACTTCCTGATCTGCCCGAGCGGCTACTGCACGTGGAACTGCGACACGGATGCGGACTGCGTCTGGGGCGCCGTCTGCGACGGCGGCGTCTGCGTCACCGGCTAGTCCCCCCACACCCCGCGGAACGAGTCCGAGTGGATCTCCAGGATCTGCTCGTTCTCCTCGTCGCTCCACTCGTAGTCCGCGGGCGGCGCGGCGGCCGGCGCCGTGGCGCCTCCCAACCCCCCCGTGGCCGTCCCGGGGTAGCCCGTGCTCGTCGTCACCGTCTGATCGCCGGGCGGCGTGGTCGTCGGGACGTTCACCGCGCCGACGCCGTCGCGGTCGAGGGCGCCTTCCGCCGCCTCGCGCGCCCGCCGCGCCAGCTCCTCGTCGGCGTGCTCGACGGCTCCCCGCAGCTCCTCCATCCGGCTCCACTCCTCGCGCTCCGCGAGCTGCTCGTCGGAGAGGTTGATCGTCTGCCGGTAGACGGTCATCCCCTCGTCCAGAACGCGCCCCGCCGCCGAGATGTCGCCCCGCCGCATGTCCTCCGCCGCCTGGATGGTCGCCAGGTGCGCGTGGACCGTCGCCAGCCGTTCCGCGACGACCTTGTTGGACGCGGCCGCGACCGCGGTCGCATCCTCGCTGGCTCGGATGCCCACGTACCACGTCTTCTCCTGGTACCCGGAATCGCCGTAGACGTCGAGGTACCGGATCTTGACGTCCGCCAGCTCGACCCGCGCGTCGTGGCTGCGCTCGCCGTGCCCCATCCGCAGCAGCACTTCGCGCTCCTTGCCGCCCACCAGGTCGCCCAGCGCGATCACCGCCTCGCGTCCCGGCGAGAGGTCGTCCCAGCCCGCGATCTCCAGGATCTCGATGCCCGGACCCGGAACGACTTCCAGGCTCACGCTGCGCGCCACGAGGGTCTCGAGCTTCAGGATCTCGTTCTGGAAGCGCTCGGCGATCTGCTCCGAGTCCCGGAGGAAGGCGTACGAGCCGTTGGACGCGCGTGCCATGTCTCCCAGGAGCGCCTCGTCGAACTCGATGCCCAGGCCGAAGGCGATGATCGGCATCCCCTGGCTGCCGGCGAGCATGGCCATGTCGACCAGGCCCATCGGGTCGTTGGGCTTGCCGTCCGAGAGCAGGATCATCCGCGAGAGGTGCTCCTGGTTCCGCCATTCGGCGGTGGCTTCCAGCGCCGCGGCCAGGCCGGCCCGCATGTCCGTCGTGCCGGCGGCCTCGATCTTCTCGACGGCGTCGTACAGCTCCGCCGGCGGCACGTCGGAATCCCAGGTGCCGCGGCCGAGCACCTTGGCCACCGAGCCGAAGGAGACGATGGCGACGCTGTCGCCGCCGTGCAGCCGGCCCAGGAGGTCGGCCACGGCGTCCTTCGCGGCGAGGATCGGATCGCCTTCCATGGAGCCCGACGTGTCCATGACGATCGCCAGGTTGAGCGGCGGGCGCTGCGCGCGCGCCGGCTGGTCGGCCCGCACCTTCACCTGCAGGACCACCTCGCCCGCTTCGCCCGCCATGATCACCGGCTTGTCGACCGCGGTCTCGACGCTGACGAGCCCGGGATCCGTCTTCGGTCGCTCCGGACACCCGGCCAGGAGCACGAGCCCCGCGGCAAACATCGCCCGCCGCGCCAACGAAGTCGTTCCGTCCATGCGCATCCTCCTCGCCGGCCGCTGCCGACGGCCCGCATCCTACGCACCGCCGGCGAACCGCGATCTGCCCCGCCGCGCCCCCGGCCCGCAATCTGCTACGGCGGGCGCGCCTTTGGCAACCCGCCTTCGCCCTGCCGGACTTCGGCGGGCACGCCCGCCGCCCCGCGCGCGGTCGTCGTCGGGAGGTCCTCGCCGGCCGGCGACCGCTCCACCGCTCCACCGCTCTACCGCACCGCTCGATCCGTGCTACGCTTCCGCGACAGGGTGGAAGCGTCGCCCGTCAAGGAGAACCGTCATGAAACGGACTTCGATCGTCTCGTCGCTCCTCGTTGCTTCCTCGCTCGCCGCCGCCTGCTCGCCCGCCTCCGACGACACCGTCCAGGACGTCCCGCGGCGCGACGACGGGGGCGACGCCGTCCTGGACGTGCCCGACGTGGTCTCCTGCGCGCCCGGAACCGTCGTCTGCGCCGGCAGCCTCGCCCAGACCTGCAACGCGACGGGCGACGGCTGGGCGTCCACCGCCGGCTGCGCGGCCCCCACGCCGGTCTGCCTGGACGGCGTCGGCTGCGTCGTCTGCCAGCCCGACCAGCCCTCCTGCGACGGCACCACCGCGCGCACCTGCCGCTCCGACGGCTCGGGCTGGGACGTCATCGACGAGTGCGACGCGGGGGCCGGCGAACGCTGCAACCTGGGCTACTGCACCGACCTCACCGAGGCCTGCGAGGCCGCGCGCACGGTGAACTCCTACCAGGGCTGCGACTACTGGCCCGTGCAGCTCAGCAACGCGGGCCTGGAGGACACCGCGACCTTCCGCTTCGCCCTCGCCATCAGCAACCGCCAGGACGCCGAGGCGCACATCGAGATCAGCGACGACCTGGGCGTCGCCGTGGCCGGCACCGTGCCGCCCAACTCGCTGCGCACGATCGAGCTGGACTGGAACGAGGCGCTGCGCGCCCCGGTCGACGCCTTGACGGGCGTCTTCTCCAGCTCCGTCGTCCGCAACGGCGCCTTCCGCCTCAAGAGCGACGTCCCCGTCACCGTCTACCAGTTCAATCCGCTCAGGTACTGGGGCGGCTCCGGCACCTTGGGCTCGGGGTCGTACTCCAACGACGCGTCGCTGCTCCTGCCGCGCCACGTGCTGACGGGCGAGTACATCGCCGCCTCGCGCCCCACGTTCATGATCGCGATGAGCGACTGGCTGTCCACGCAGTACTCCGGCGGCCCCGGCGTCCTGTCGATCGTCGGCCTGGAGGACGGCACGCGCGTCGAGGTCCGGCTCTCCTCGAACATCCAGGGCGGCGCCGGCGTCGACGCCTTCCGCCGCGGGGACACCGCCACGTTCACGCTCGACCGCTACGACGTCGTCCAGCTCCTGAGCGAGGTCCCCGCCGACTGCTCGCCCTCGCGCTCCGAGCCCCATCCCGCCGACCCCACCGTGACCATCGGCTACTGCGACCTGGGCGCCGCCTTCGACCTCACCGGCTCGGTCGTCACCGCCGACAAGCCCGTCGCCGTCTACTCCGGCCACGACTGCACCTTCGTGCCCTACGACCGCTGGGCCTGCGATCACCTCGAGGAGCAGATGTTCCCGCTGCAGGCCTGGGGCCGCAGCTACATCGGCTCCCATACCCAGCCCGTGGCCGACGAGTCCAACATGTGGCGCGTGATCTCCGCCGGCGACGGCAACACGATCCGCTTCGATCCCGACGTGCACGGCGAGGCGACGCTCGGCCGCGGCGAGTGGTTCGAGTTCGAGTCGTGGGACGACTTCCACGTCACCGGCGACAGTCCGTTCCTGCTCGTCCAGTACTTGATCGGCCAGGGCTCGGACCTGGGCTCCATCGGCGACCCCGCGATGGCCGTCGCCGTCCCCGTCCTCCAGTACCGCACCGACTACAACTTCCTCTCGCCCACCGACTACGCCGACAACCCTTCGACCGGCGCCACCGGCCGCAACTACGTCAACGTCATCGCTCCGGACGGCGCCACGGTGACGCTCGACGGCGGCGCCGTCTCCGGCTTCACCGGCATCGGCGTCTCGGGCTACGGCGTCGCCCGCGTGGAGATCGCCGGCGGCTCCCACGAGATCGTCTCCACCGACGAGTTCGGCATCATGTGCTACGGCTACGGCAACTACACGTCCTACATGTACCCGGGCGGCCTCGACGTCGACAAGATCGATATCTACTAGGTTTTCTGCTACCTTCCCGCCGATGAACCGCGCCGTCGGCTCGCGCACCGTCCGCGCCGACGCTGTGGCCAAGGTCACGGGGACGGCCCAGTTCGTCGACGATCTGGGATTCGCCGGCATGCTCCACGCGGCGGTCGTGCGCTCCCCGCACCCCCACGCCCGCCTCCGCGCCATCCACCCCAAGCCCGCGCTCGCCATGGACGGAGTCGTCGCCGCCGCCACCGCCGACGACATCCCGGGTCCCAATGTCGTTCACATCGTCCTCGACGATCAGCCGCTGCTCGCCGAGGAATTCGTGCGCTACGCCGGGGAGCCCGTGGCGCTGGTCGCCGCGACGTCCCGCGACGTGGCCCGCGCCGCCGCGGCCGCCGTCGGCGTCGACTACGAGCCCCTGGCGCCGCTGCTCGACGCCCGCGAGTCCGCCGGCAACGCCATCCGCATCTTCGGCCAGGACAACGTCTTCGCCCACCACCGCATCCGCCGCGGCGACGTCGCGGCCGGCTTCGCCGCCGCCGCCGTCGTCGTCGAGCAGGAGTACCGCACCGGCTACCAGGAACATGCCTACCTCGAGCCGCAGGGCATGATCGCCGTGCCCGGGCCCGACGGCGCGATGACCGTCTACGGCTCCATGCAGTGCCCCTTCTACGTCCAGCTCGCCCTCTGCGACACGCTCGGCCTCCCCAAGAGCAAGGTGCGCGTCGTCCAGACCGTCACCGGCGGCGGCTTCGGCGGCAAGGAGGACGTCCCGTCGCTCGTCGCCGGCCAGGCCGCCCTCCTGGCCCGCATCACCGGCCGCCCCGTCAAGCTGATCTACTCGCGCGAGGAGGACATCGCCGTCACGAGCAAGCGCCACCCGGCGCGCATCCGCTGCCGCACCGGCGCCGCGAAGGACGGCACGCTCGTCGCCGCCGAGGTCGACATGCTCTACGACGGCGGCGCCTACGCCACCCTGAGCCCCGTCGTCCTGTGGCGCGGCACGGTCCACGCCGTCGGCGCCTACCGCTGCCCCAACGTCCGCGTCGACGCCCGCGCGGTCGCCACCAACCGCGTCCCCTGCGGTGCCTTCCGCGGCTTCGGCTCGCCCCAGGTCCTCTTCGCCGCCGAGTCCCAGATGGACCGCCTCGCCGAGGCCCTGGGCCTCGACCCCGCGGAAATCCGTCGCCGCAACCTCCTGCGCCCCGGCGACGAGACCATCACCGGCCAGGTCCTGCGCGACAGCGTCGGCGCCACCGCGGTCCTGGATCGCGCCCTGCGCCACGCCGAGTGGGAGGAGCGCAAGGCGCCGGCCGACGGCGAGGTCCGCACGTACAGCCTCGGCCCCCCCATCCTCGACGACCGCCGCCGCCGCGGCCGCGGCCTCGCCCTCGTCCACTACGGCTCCGGCCTCGGCGCCGGCGGCTCGCGCCTCGATCGCTCCGGTGCCTTCGTCCAGCTCCACGAGGACGCCTCCGTCACGGCCGCGGTCGGCACGACCGAGATGGGGCAGGGGATGGAGACGGTGCTGGGGCAGATCGTCGCCGAGGAGCTGGGCGTCCTGCCGTCCGACGTGCGGCTCCTTCCCGCCGACACCAGCCGCGTGCCCGACAGCGGCCCCACCGTCGCCTCGCGTGCCACGACCTGCTCCGGCAACGCCTTGCGCGACGCCTGCGCGCCGCTGCGCCGCATGCTGCTCGACGTCGCGGCCGCGAAGCTGGGCGCCCCGGCCGAGGCCGTCGACCTCCTGGGCGGGTTCGCCCGCGCCGGCGAGAAGCGCGTGACGATCGGCGAGATCGTGGCCGAGTGCGCCGCGCAACGCCTGCCGCTCGCGAAGATGGGCCACCACGCGGCGCCGAAGAACACCTGGAACGCCGAGACCGGCCAGGGCGACGCGTACGAGGTCTACGCCTGGGCGGCGGTCGTTGCCGACGTCGTCGTCGATTCCGCGACCGGGCAGGTCGCCGTCGAGCGCCTCGTCGCCGCCCACGACGTCGGCCGCGCGGTGAACCCTGCCGGGGTCGAGGCCCAGATCGAGGGCGGCTCGGTGCAGGGCGCCGGGTACGCCGTGTGCGAGGAGCTGCTCGCGCCCGGCGGCGTCGTCCTCAACCCCGACTTCGGCACCTACGTCCTCCTCACCGCCGCCGACGCCCCGCGCGTCGAGCCGCTGATCGTCGAGGAGCCGTATCCGCGCGGGCCGCACGGCGCCAAGGGTTTCGGCGAGCAGCCGCTCATGGCCGTCGCCCCCGCCGTCGTCGCCGCGATCCACGACGCCGTCGGCGTCCGGCTTTCCGAAATCCCCGCCACGCCGGAGCGGCTGCTCGCCGTGCTCCACGGCGTCCCGGACGCCGCCGCACGCACCGAGCCCGGCCTCGGCTGCTCGACGGCGACCGTGCCGTCCGCGGCGCTCGTCCCGGTCCGTGCGCCCGCCGGCCCGCCCGTCGTGCCGGTGACGTTCAAGGTGAACGGCGTCGAGCATCAGCTTCGGGTCGGCGTCGACGAGACGCTGCTGCACGTGCTGCGCGAGCGCCTCCGCCTGACCGGGACCAAGCGGGGCTGCGGGAAGGGCGAGTGCGGGGCGTGCACGGTGCTCCTGGACGGCAAGCCGGTCAACGCCTGCCTCGTCCTGGCGGCCGACGCGCAGGACGCCGCGGTGACCACGATCGAGGGGCTCGGGGCCGACGGCCTGCATCCGCTCCAGCAGGCATTCGTCGAGCACGGTGCGATCCAGTGCGGGTTCTGTACGCCGGGTCTCGTGCTGTCCGCCAAGGCGCTGCTCGACCGCGACCCGGATCCCGACGAGGCCGCGATCCGGCGCGGCATCGCCGGCAACCTCTGCCGCTGCACCGGGTACGCCAAGGTCGTCGCGGCCATCCGCGCCGCCGCGGCCCAGGGGCGGAGGTAGCTCGTGGAGCTGCTCCGTCCCGCCACGCTGCAGGAGGCCCTCGACGCGCTCGCCGTCCGCGGCGGCCGTGCGAAGCCCCTCGCCGGCGGCACCGACCTCGTCGTGCGCATGAAGGAAGGTGTCGAGCGCGGGGCCTCGTTCGTCAGCCTCGCCCGCTGCGTCGAGCTGCACGGCATCCGGGAGGAGGGCGACGAAA
>JACRCZ010000005.1 GCA_016218765.1 Deltaproteobacteria bacterium
ACCATCGGATGTCCCCGCGAGTCACCCGAACTTCTCCCACCCGTCCGCCTCCCACTCGAGCGGATCTTCATCCGGTTCGGTGGCGAACTCGTCCGGGCAGGGTGGGCACGCGGCGTAGCGTTGCGCGTCGGTCGCCGCCGGAGGCAAAGCGACGCGAGCAAGGGCCAGCCTCGCCAGCTTCAACCGTTCCGCCCGAGGGAGCTTCTCCACCAGCGGCCACAGATCCTCGGCGGTCATCGCCATCGCGGGCCTCCTGGTGGCCAGGATAGTCCCGAGTGTCGCGGGGGGCAACGTGGAACGGACTCGCCGCGGCAGGGTGTCGTCGAGGTCCGGGCTGCCCGGCTCCGACTGCAGCGCCGAGGGTCCGGCGGACCGGCGTTCGCGCCGAGGACGGCAAGGACCGCGAAGGCCGCCATGGAGGAACAGATAGGGGGTCGCCATCCGGTCGCGTGGTGATGCGTTCGATGCGGAGCACCCGGCCGACGTGCGGGAAGTTGAGGTACCCGATCGTGACCGATGTCATCTGGGTCCGTCGTAGCCGGCCGGATCCAGGAGTTCGTGGCGGCGGTTCGCCGTCCCCGACGCCGTCCGCGGCGGTCGCTCCACGTGACGTGACCGCATGCGGGGGAACGGTTGCCGAGCCGTTGGCGAGGATCGAGCATCCGGCGGCGAGCGATGCGGCGATCAGGAGTCGTGGGTCCGCGCAACCCCTCCGGGCGGTCCGCGGTCCCCGCGGCGCCCCACGATCAGGCCGAGGCGTTCGGTCCATCCTCATCCACCGGCAATCGTACCACGCGCGAGATCCCCGGGCACACCACTAGGCACTTGCCGCAGACCTGGGCGTTGCCGAGGTGCGCGAGGCGCGCGGCGTTGTCGAGGCAGCGGGCCCAGCAGGCGCGGCGGTCGAAGACCTCGCCGGCCAGGGCGCCGATCGGGCAGGCATCGATGCAGCGCCGGCACTTCCTGCCGTTCTTCGCCAGGCAGAACTCCGCCGGCGGGGCAGGGGAGGGCGCAAGCGGCGCGTCGGTGACCAGCGAGCCGAGGCGTCCGACGGCGCCTTCGCGGGTGATCAGCAGGTGGTGCAGGCCGAACGAGCCGACGCCGCAGACCCAGGCGGCGTGCTTGTGCGACCACGGGGCGACCAGCTTCTCGCGGTCGAACTTCCCCGTCGGCGGATCCGTCGCCGCGCGGAACCCGCGTCCTGCCAGCCGTTCGGCGAGAAACGCCCCGGCCTGCGCCAGCAATTCGTTCACGCGCACGTATGACTCGCCCCAGGACTCCGCCGCCCACTCGCCGCCGCGGTTCTCGTTCGCGAGCCACGGCTGGAACGGCAGGAACCACGCGACCACGCTGTGCGCGCCGGGCAGCAGGTCCTGTGGGAGCAGGTGCTCCGTATGCGCGACCATCCGGAGCTGCGCCCATCGGGGATCGTCGGTCGCCGCGGCGCCGACCACCGGCGCGCGGCAGAAACGCCCAAAGGCGGGTTGGCGCTCGAGCCACCCGCACAGCTCGTCGCGAAGCGCCTCGACCTTGATGCCCACGGACGCCGTCATCCGCGCGCCGCCTCCGCGGAAGGGAGTAAACCACCGATGCACACCGATGGACACAGATGGCTCCGCCTCTTGCCCTTGCGCCCCGCGCGTGTCAGCGTGCGGTCGATGATTCGTCGCACCGCCGCCTGCATGGTCCTGCTCGTGGCATTCACCGCGTGCTCCGGCGGCCCGTCCGGGGGGGACGACGGCGTCGGCGAGGCGCCCGACGCTGCCGAGGATGTCGCACCGGACGACTCCGGCGAGGTCGACGACGAGGACGGTGGCGAGGCGGACGGGGCATCCGACGGCGAATCGATCACGGATGACGCCACAACGACCGACGAGGGCGTTGACGCGCCCGCGCCCTTGCGCGTCCTGTTCATCGGCAACTCGTACACCTACCAGAACGATCTGCCGGGACGGGTCGAACTGCTCGCGGCTTCCGACGCGGCGGGTCCGGTCATCGATGCCGAGTCGATCGCGATCGGCGGCGCGCGGCTCATGGACCACCTGGCCACCGCCACGACCGTCGCGGCCATCCACGACGGCGGGTGGGACTTCGTCGTGCTGCAGGGCCAGAGCGTCGAGCCCGTGGCTGACCCGGCAGGGTTTGCCTACGGGGCGGCGGGGCTGGCGACCGAGATCGCGGCGGCCGGAGTTGAGGCGCTGTTCTTCGAGACCTGGGCGCGACGGGCGGGCGACGCGCTTTATGCCGAAAGCTGGTCCGGCGGCACGCCGGCCGCGATGCAGGCGGGGCTGCGCCAGGGCTACCAGGATGCGGCCGACGCGGCAGGAGGCCGGATGGTTCCCGTCGGCGACGCCTGGGAGCGGACGCTCGCCGACCATCCATCGATCGTGCTCTTCGACGCCGACGGCAGCCACCCGTCCGCCGCCGGCACGTACTTGGCGGCCTGCGTCTTCTATTCCGTTCTCACCGGCCGCCGGCTGACGGCGATCGGCGGCGCTCCCGCCGGCCTTTCCGAACCCGACGCGGCGGCGCTTCGCGCGGTCGCCGAGGGTGCGGTGTTTCCGTAGTACCCGCGGCGATTACGACGGTCGGCCTCGGACCAGTTCGTCCCAACGCCGGACGCGTTCGTCGTCCTCCCCCATCATCTCCCCTCGCCGGGCTCCACGAAGACGTTCACGTCAACGTCCACGGTCGCGCCATGTTCAGGGAGCGCCGTTGCGGCGCCGGGTGGCGGTCGCGCGCAGCCGCTCCAGCGCCCGTTGCGAGCTGACGGGCAGCGGATCCTCGTAGGCCAGGACCTGCTCGCGGTCGTCCCGCACGGCCAGCAGTCGTGCCGCCGCCCGGCAGGCAGCGGCCAGAACATGACCGCGCTCCTCCGGCGTCATCGAGCGATACGGCTGAGCCTCCCGCTCAACCGATTCCTCGTTGCTCACCACCCACCCCGGTAATGGTCCCAACACGCCGCCATCATAGCGCGCTCAAGCACCCGCGGGAAGTGCGTCCGGACGTCCTGCAACCGTCCCCTCCCGTTCACACCCCCAAGGCCAACCGGCCGGGATCACGACGGTGTTCCCTTGGCGCGCCGCTTGCTTCTTCCGTCGGTCGTGGAACGCGAGGTGCCCCAGATGACCACGAACCCCAAGCACGAAACGCGGCTGCCCGTCGTCGCCTCCATGGTGGCGCTCTCCGGGGCCCTCTCGATCGGCTGCGACGCCGAGCCGCTCGAGCCGGGCACCGCGGGCTGCATGTTCGACCAGGCAGCGGTCACCGAGTGCACCATCGCCGTCCTGGAGATTTCCGGCGGAATCGCCGGCGTCGCCGACGAGTACGTCATCCGCGACGACGGCACGGTCAAGTACGTCAACCGCCTCACGGGCGCCTCGCAGGAACGCGCGCTTCCGGGCGGCGCCGACCGCGCGGCCCAACTGGCCGACGCTCTGGACGCCTCGCACGTCCGTGACGTCGAAGCGGGCTGCTACCTGCCCTCCGTGGACGTCGCGGACGGCCTGAACGTCCGCGTGACTCTTCACGAAGACGGCCGCCTTTGGTTCTTCGGCAGCGACTGCGAGAACGGCCCGAGCGAGCTCCTGGACGTCATCGACATCTTGAAGGCCTACGTTCAAGAAGCCCTGTAATCTTCGGTCTGTGCGCTCCCCGCCCCCCTCTCCGCCATCTGTGTTCATCTGTGTTCATCTGTGGTTTCCTTTCCCCCCCGTGCCCTCCAGGGCTTGACCCCCGGCGCAACCCCTGCTAGCAGAAGTCAGCCGACTCTCCGCGGGAGAGGGGACCACGGACGGCGGCAAACGGGCCTTCGCGGATGCGCCCGTCCGTCGAAGTGGGTCGGGGGACGGGTCGCGGGACGAGGGAATGACCAGACGGATTCTCGGTATTCGACGCGAGGACAAGAACCGCTGGGAGCGGCGGGCGCCGATCACGCCGGCCGACGCTCGCGGCTTCATCGCATCCGGCTTCGATGTCGTCGTTCAGCCCTCGGACATCCGCGTCTACCGTGACGCCGATTGGACATCCGCAGGCGCGCGGCTCTCCGGCGACCTGGCCCCATGCGATGTGGTGCTCGGGGTCAAGGAGATGCCCGAGGACATCTTCCGCGGTGGCGGCGTCTACGTGTACTTCGCCCACGTGGCGAAGGGCCAGAAGTACAACATGCCGATGCTCCGCACGCTCCTGGCGCGCCGCGCGACGCTGGTGGACTACGAGAAGATCGTGGATGACCGCGGCCGGCGGCTGGTCTTCTTCGGCCGCCACGCCGGCCTCGCCGGCGCCATCGATTCGCTGTGGAGTCTCGGGCGGCGGCTCGCGACCGAGGGGTTCGAGACGCCGCTGGCGGCGCTGGAGCCGGCGCACCGCTATGGCGACCTGGAAACGGCCCGCCGCGCCTTGGCCGCGGCCGGCGCCGGAATTCGCGAGCGCGGGCTTCCGGCTTCGCTGGTCCCGCTGGTCGTCGGCGTCACGGGGTATGGGCACGTCGCCGGCGGCGCGATGGAGGTTCTCGAGGCGCTCGGGGCGCGGGAGGTCGCCGTCGAGGACCTGCCGCGGCTGTTCGAGCCCGGCGGCGCGGACGCGCGGACGGTGTACCGGGTGACGTTCCGCGAGGAGCACACGGTCGAGCCCGTGGCGGCGGGGGCGCGGTTCGAGCTGGCGGAGTACTTCGAGCATCCGGAGCGGTACCGCGGGGTGTTCGAGCGGCATGTCCCGTCGCTCACGGTGATCCTCAACTGCGTCTACTGGGACGCGAAGTATCCGCGGCTGGTCACCAAGGCGGGGCTGGCGCGCCTCTGGGCGCAGGAGGCGGCGCCGCGGCTCCGGGTCCTGGGCGACATCACCTGCGACGTGCTGGGCTCGATCGAGTGCAACCTGCGGACGACGACGCCGGATGCGCCGGTCTACGTCTGGGATCCCCGGACCGACACCGCTCGTGACGGGGTCGAGGGTCGGGGGCCGATCGTGCTGGCGGTCGACAACCTGCCGTGCGAGCTGCCGGACGAGTCGTCGATGTCCTTCGGCCGGGCGCTTGCGCCGTTCGTTCCGGCGCTGCTGGGAGCGGACTGGGCGCAGCCGTTCGAGCGGCTGGTCCTGCCGCGGGAGCTCAAGGACGCGGTCATCGCCCACCGGGGCGAGCTGGCGCCGCGATACGCCTACATTGCGGGACTGTGGTGAAAGGAGCGCGGAGATGGCGAAGCAAGCGGCCCGGAAGACGGCGAAGAAGGCGGCGCGGAAGCCCGTGAAGAAACCCGTCCGCAGGGCGGCGGCCGGGCCGGCGCGCCCGGCCGCGAAGAAGGCGGCGCCGAAGCGCAAGCCCGCGCCCAAGGTGAACCGCCCGGCCGCGAAGAAGGCGGCGCCGAAGCGCAAGCCGTCGCCCAAGCCGTCCCGGCCTCCGGTCGTGCAGAAGCCGGTCGCGAAGAAGGCGGCGGCGAAGGCGCGGCCGAAGGTCTCCAA
Organism: Deltaproteobacteria bacterium; assembly: GCA_016218765.1. Lineage (GTDB taxonomy): Bacteria > Myxococcota_A > Polyangia > DRWM01 > JAAZOP01 > JAAZOP01. Next base: position 5,458 of record JACRCZ010000005.1, read on the forward strand.
GCAGTCCGCCAAGCCCGCGCGTCCCGCGGCGGCGAAGTCCGCCCGTCCGGCAGGACCGTCGGCGCCCGCGCGCCCCCCGCAGGGTGTCGTCGTGCCCGGCGCCCCCGGCGTGGTCAAGCGCCCGCCTGCCGAGCGAAAGGTGCTGATCCTCGGCGCCGGTCTGGTCGCGCGCCCCATCGTCCAGTACCTGCTGCGCCAGCCCGGCTACCACGTCACCGTCGCCAGCCGCACGGTGTCCAAGGCCGAGGATCTCGTCGGCGGCGCGCCGAACGGCGAGGCGCTGGCCTACGACATGAGCGATCCGGCGCAGCTCGAGGCCCTGGTCGGTCGCGCCGATCTGGCGGTGTCGCTCCTGCCTTACGTCCACCATCCCGCCGTCGCGCGCGCGTGCATCCAGCGCCGCAAGCACATGGTGACCACGTCGTACGTCAGCGATGCGATGCGCGCGCTCGACTCCGACGCGCGCGCGGCCGGCATCGTCGTGCTCAACGAGATCGGGCTCGATCCCGGCATCGACCACATGTCGGCGATGCGCATCATCCACAAGGTGCAGCGCGAGGGCGGCTCGATCGTCCATTTCCACTCCTACTGCGGCGGCCTGCCGGCGCCCGAGGCGAACACGAACCCGCTGGGGTACAAGTTCTCCTGGAGCCCGCGCGGCGTGCTGCTGGCGGGGCGCAACACCGCCCGCTACCGAAAGGACGGACAGCTCGTGGAGATCCCCGGCCCGAAGCTTTTCGAGAACTACTGGGAGGTGAAGGTCGACGAGCACGGGACGTACGAGGCGTACCCGAACCGCGACTCGCTCTCCTATCTGCCGATCTACGGGATCCAGAACGCCCGAACCTGTCTGCGCGGCACGTTCCGCAACGTCGGCTGGTGCCGCTTCATGAAGAAGGTCGTCGACCTGGGCCTCCTGAGCGACGAGCCGCGCGGCGACCTGGCGGGAATGAACATGGTCGGCTTCACCCGCTCGCTGCTCGGCCCCGGCGCCGGCTCCGACGTGCGCGTGGCCCTGGCCCAGAAGCTCGACCTCCCGCCCGACTCGGAGGTCGTGCTCAAGTTCGAGTGGCTGGGCCTCTTCTCGCAGGAGCCCGTGCCGGTGACCAAGGGCGGCAACATCGATGTCCTGACCGCGCTGATGAACGGGCGCATGCAGTACGGACGGGGCGAGCGGGACATGATCGTGCTGCGGCACGAGTTCGTCGCGGAGTACCCCGGCGGGCGCCGGGAGGACATCACGTCCACCCTCATCGACTTCGGCGTGCCGGGCGGCGATTCGGCGATGTCGCGGACGGTCGCCCTCCCGGCGGCCATCGCGAGCCGGATGATCCTCGAGGGCCGCATCGCGCGGCGGGGCGTGTGCGTCCCGGTCGAGCCGGCGATCTTCCATCCGGTGCTGGACGAGCTGTCGACGCTGGGCATCCACTGCGTCGAGAAGACCACGGTGCGGTAGGGCGGGGATCGAGGAGGCGGGAGCTCGGCTCCCGGCCACGACGACGAGCACGAAGACCGACACGGACGGCCGGCGACGGTACACGACGGGCAACGAGGCCGCGGCGCACGGCGCGCTGGCGGCCGGCTGCCGCTTCTACGCCGGCTACCCCATCACGCCGTCCTCCGAGATCATGGAGACGCTGGCCGAGCTGCTGCCGCGTGCGGGCGGGGTCTTCGTCCAGATGGAGGACGAGATCGCCTCGATCTCCGCCGTCATCGGCGCCTCCTGGACCGGCGCCAAGGCGATGACCGCCACCAGCGGCCCCGGCTTCTCGCTCATGATGGAGGCGCTCGGCTACGCCGTCTTCACCGAGACCCCGTGCGTCATCGTCGACGTCCAGCGCGCCGGCCCCTGCACCGGGCAGGCCACCCGCGTCGGCGGCGGCGACGTCATGCAGTGCAAGTGGGGCATGCACGGCGACGTCGAGATCGTCGCGCTCGCCCCCTGGTCCGTCCAGGAGATGTACGACCTCTCCGTCCGCGCCTTCAACGTCGCGGAGCGCCTGCGCCTCCCGGTCTTCCTCATGGCCGACGAGGCGGTCGGACACCTGCACGAGACGGCGGAGTTCCACGATCGCATCGCGGTCGAGCAGCGCGATCGCCGCAAGGGTTTTCCGCCCTTCGGCCACGGCGACCCGGGCGGGGTCCCGCCCATGCCCTGCTTCGGCGACGGGGAGAACCTCCTCGTGACCGGCTCCACGCACGACGAGCGCGGCTATCGCAAGGTCGAGGAGCCCCAGGTCCACGCGCGGCTGGTGGAGCGGCTGCGGCAGAAGGTCCTGCTGCGCCGCGACGAGCTGGTCGACGTCGAGCGGTACATGCTGGACGACGCCGAGACGGTGATCGTGGCCTACGGCTTCACCGCGCGCGGAGCGCTGGCCGCGGCGCGCGAGCTGCGCGGCCGCGGTCGCAAGGTCGGCCTGCTCCGTCTGCGCACGCTGTGGCCGTTCGCCGACAAGGAGGTCGCGGCGCTCGACGGACGGGCGAGGCGCGTGTTCGTGCCCGAGATGAACCACGGCCAGGTCCTGGGCGAGGTGCGCAAGCACTTCCGGGGCGACGTCGCGGGGTACGGGCAGACCGACGGCGAGGTGATCCCGGTCGGGACCATCGTGCGGGAAGTGGAGAGGCTGACGTGACCCGGGTCTTCGAGCAGTATTTGCGGCCGGGGGTCAAGGCGACGGCGTTCTGTCCCGGGTGCGGCCACGGCATCCTGCTGCACGGCATCCTGCGCGCGGTCGACGAGCTGGGGCTGGACCGGGAGAAACTCCTGTTCGTGTCCGGGATCGGCTGCGCGGCGTGGATCCCCAGCCCGCACATCCTGGCGGACACGCTGCACACGCTGCACGGCCGAGCGGTGGCCTACGCGACAGGGGCGAAGCTGGCCAACCCGGCCCTCACGGTGATCGTGGTCAGCGGTGACGGAGACCTGGTCTCGATCGGCGGCAACCACCTGGTGCACGCGGCGCGGCGCGGGGTCGACCTGACCGTGATCTGCGCCAACAACGAGATCTACGGCATGACCGGCGGCCAGGCGGGGCCGACGACCCCCGTCGGCGCGATCTCCGCGACGACGCCGCGCGGCAATCCGTACGCGACCTTCGACCTGGTCAAGCTCGTGCTGGGTGCGGGGGCCGCGTACGTCGCCCGCTACCCGGTCACCCAGCCGCGTCCGATGACCGACGCCATCAAGAAGGCGATCCGCACGCCGGGCTTCGCCTTCGTCGATGTCGCATCGCCGTGCCCGACCCAGTTCGGCCGGCGCAATCGCTTCGAGGACGTAGGGGCCTTGTACGACCGCACGCACGACCTGGTGCTGCCGCGCGAGGAGGCCGCGATGCGTCCACAGTCCGAGCTGGCCGGTCGTCTCGTGGTGGGCGAGTGGACGCCGGAGGATCTGCGGCTGGGGGCGGGCATTCCGCACGACGGCCCCGGGCCGGGAGGTCCGCCGTGCTGACGCGGGTGCGCTTCGGCGGCCTGGGCGGCCAGGGCATCGTCCTGGCGGGGTCGATTCTCGGCGAGGCGGCGACCCTCGCCGGCCTCAACGCCGCCGGCTCGAACTCCTACGGCGCCGCCGCTCGCGGCACCGCCTGCCGCTCCGACGTCGTCCTCTCCGACGAGCCGATCGACTACCCGCACCTCGCGGCCGCCGACGTCCTGGCCGTCATGTCCCAGGCCGCCCTGGAGAAGTACCTGCCCATCGTCACGACCGGGGGGGTCGTGTTCGTCGACGACTTCTCGGTCAAGGCGCCGCCCGACGACGGCCGAAGGTTCCACTCGGTGCCTGCGACCGCGACCGCGGTGCGCGAGTTTGGAGGACGCCAGTCCGCCAACATCATCCTCCTGGGGGTGGTCCTGGGCGCCGTCGATGTGGTCCCGCTGGACGCCGTGCGCGACGCGATCCGGGCGACGGTGCGCGAGCGCTTCCACGCCGCCAATCTGCGGGCGCTGGACCTGGGCGTCGAGCTGGGCCGTGCGGCGAGGAGGGTCTAGTGGAAGGCCGCACCCACCGGCCGGTCCACGACGAGGCGCGCTGCTCGGCGTGCTCGATCTGCGTCTCGCTCTGCCCGGCGGTGCGTTACCCCGAGTACCGCCTGACGCCGCACACCGTGCGCGGCGCGGTGTACGCGTCCGGGGCGCTGGTTCCGGTGGTCGAGGAGGTGCGTCCGTGCCGGGCGGCCTGCCCGCTGCACCAGGATGTGCCGGTGTACTGCGGCGAGGTCGCCCGCGGGGACGCGAGCGCGGCGCTCGCGGTGATTCGCGCCACGAACCCGCTCCCTGCGGTCTGCGGCACCGTCTGCAACCGTTCGTGCGAGCGGGCGTGCGTGCGGGCCCGGGTCGATCAGGGGGTCCAGATCCGGGCGACCAAGCGTTTCGCGGTCGAAGAGGTGCTGCGCGCCGGAGGCGCCGCGGCGGCCGTGCCGGGTCCTCCTGCGGGCGGTCTCGGCACCGTCGCCATCGTGGGTTCGGGACCCGCGGGTCTGGCCGTCGCGCACGACCTTGCCGCGGCGGGCGCCCGTGTGACGGTCTTCGACGACCAGCCGTGCGTCGGCGGCATGCTGGCCTGCGCGGTCCCCTCGTTCGTGATGCCCCGCGACCTGCTTGCCGCCGACGTCGAGGCGATCCGCGCGTTGGGCGTCGAGTTCCGCATCGGCGTGCGGGTCGGTCGCGACATCAGTCTGGAGACGCTGCGCCGGGGGCATGACGCGGTCGTCCTCGCGGTCGGCGCGTGGCGCGGCCGGCCGCTGGGCATCGCCGGCGAGCGCGGGCTGGAAGACGTGGTCGACCACGTCGAGTTCGCCCGGCGCGTTTCGCTGGAAGGGCCGCGGCGCCGGGGCGGACCGGCCGTGGTGTTCGGCGGGAGCACCGCGGCGGTCGACTGCGCGCGGATCGCCGTGCGGCTCGGTTGCCGGCCCGTGACCCTGGCCTGGAGGCGTCCGGCCGAGCGGCTGCCCTGCGATGCGGAGACGCTGGCCGACGCGATCGAGGAAGGCGTGCGGGTGCTCGAGCTGGTGCGTCCGACGGAGGTTCGGGCGGAGGGCGGGCGGCTTTGCGGGGTGCGCTTCGAGCGTCTCCGTGAGGACGAGCCCGATGCGTGGGGCTTCCGTCCGCTGGTGCCGGCGGAAGGCGGCGAGACGCTCGAGCTTCCGGCGTCGCTGCTCGTCGTCGCGGTCGACCGGGCGCCGGACCTGCGGTTGCTGGGCGGGATGCCGGGTCTCATCCGCACGGCGTTGGGCTTCCTGGCGGTCGACCCCGCGACCGGGATGACGGCGCTTCCGGGGCTGTTTGCGGCGGGGGAGGTCGTCTCCGGTCCGAAGGGCGCGGTCGAAGCGGTCGCGGCCGGGCGCAAGGTTGCGGCTGCGGTCGTGGCCTGGACGGCGGCGCAGCCCCGACGCGCCGACGTGCCCGCACCTGCGAGTGCCAGAACGGGCGGTGTCGAGCGCGATCCGGTCGCGGGTCCCGTGGGAGAGGCCGCGTCCAACCGAACCGCGGGCTTGAGCCCGCGGCCGAGCCGGGCCAAGCCGCGGGCTGAAGCCCGCGGTTCGGATCCGGAAAGGCCGTCCCGATCCCGGGACCGCGGCGGCGCCCCCAAGCAAGGTGCCGCTCGCGGCGCCAAACGCTCCCGTCAGCCCGCGGCTGTTACAACAAAGAGGAAGCGCTAGATGGGGGAGCGGGTTCCGGTGCTGCTGCGGATCGACGGGCGCGAGGTGCGGGCGCAGGCGGGGGAGTCGCTGTTGCAGGTGGCGCGGCGCGAGGGGTTCGCGATCCCGTCGCTGTGCTGGCACGAGCGACTGTCGTCGTACGGCGCGTGCCGGCTGTGCCTGGTCGAGATCAAGCGGGGGAAGAAGAGCCGCCTCGTCACCTCGTGCGACTTCCCGGCGATGGACGGGATCGAGGTCGCGACCGACACGGAGCAGGTGCAGGCGAGGCGCCGCACGGTGGTGCAGCTTCTGGCGGCGATGGCGCCGGGTGCGCCGGAGATCCAGCGCCTGGCGCTCGCGTACGGCGCGGACCTGGGTCCGCTGGTCGCGGACGCGGGGGGTGACTGCATCCTCTGCGGGCTGTGCGTGCGGGTCTGCCGCGAGATGGTCGGCGCGAACGCCGTGGAGTTCCAGAATCGCGGCGGCGGGAAGATCCTCGGCGCGCCGTGGGGCGAGCCGTCCGAACGGTGCATCTCGTGCGGGGCGTGCGCGGCGGTCTGCCCGGTGAACGCGCGCCGGACGCTCGCGGGCGTCATCCGGCGGTTGCGGCACGAAGGGACCGGGGAGCACCCGTGCCGCTACACGCTGCTGGGGCTGTTCTCGGACGGCGTGTGCGCGAACCGTTACGAGTGCGAGCGGTGCGAGGTGGAGCAGCGGATGAGGGACGGGCTCCGCGGGCACCCGGTCTTCCTGCTGCCGGGCGCGGCGAGGGATCGTGATGGCTGAGGAGCGGACCTGCGGCGCGCCGCGGCGCGGGTGCGAGTGGACGGCGATGCCGCGCGTGGCGCGCCGGCTGCGGCCGGTGGAGGAGCGCATCCGGGATTTCGAGTCGGTGGAGCTGCCGGCCGAGCGAGAGGCGGGCACGGCCGCGGCGGCCCGTTGTTTCGGCGCCTCGACGTGTCGTGCCTGCGAGGTGTGCATCCTCTGCTGCCCGGACCTCTGCATCACGCGCGACCCCGCCACGCAGCGCATCGTCATCGACCTGGACTACTGCAAGGGCTGCGGCCTGTGCGCCCACCAGTGCCCCAAAGGCGCCATCCGGATGGAGCTGGATCGATGAGGGAGCCGTCAGCGGGAGAGGGAAGTTCGTCCAAGCGCCCCGGGCCACGGTACCCAGCCCTTCGAGTCGGGCGGACGGGGGTGGCGCGCTGGCCCCGCAACGGCGATCGGACGAAACGTTGGTTCAACGACACCGGACGGTCTGGCGCAAGGCCGCGTCGCAGAGCCGATCGCACCTGTGTGCCCACCCCGCCGTAGGCGGGTAGTCCGTCCAAGCACGTCTCGACCGCAGCCGGGCACCAGACCGGGTCCCCATGTGCTCCGGGGCGAGCGCGCCGCAAACCCAACGGAACGAAACACGTGGGATCTACGACGTCGGACGGTCCGGTGCAAGAGCGACGCGCGGTCGACGGGCGAGACGAAGGGCTCGACGGCCGCGCCGTTCGGGTTCGACCTCGCGGCGTGGGGTATCAGGATGACCGGATGCAACCGCGGGCGGACACCGGTCCATCCTGCGTGTCCTCGAGGCAATGTCATGGTACGTTGGCCCCATGTGTACCGTCCTGCGCTCGCGAGTCCCTGACCTCGAAACCACGTTGTGCCTCATTCTGATGATCGTGCCCGTCATGGGCGGCGCCTGCCGGAAGGCGCGAGAAACGCCGCGCGACGCCGGGGCTCCGCTCGTGGGGGGATCGTCCGTGATGGGACCGACCGGTGCCACGGGCATGGACGGACCCGACGGTGCATCGCCGGGCGCGGGACGGGTGGACAGATCCGAAGCCCCGGACGCCGCCCCCGGGGAAAGACCGCCTCGGGCCGCCGGGCCTCGCGCCGATCTCAACGGCGACGGCTTTGACGACCTTGTCGTGGGCGCCTTCGCCGCGCGCGAGGGGGATCTGCGCATCGTTCCGCCGTGTGATGTTCCCGTCGGCGAGGACAAGGGTGGCGTCTTCGTTACCTTCGGTTCTTCGACCGGTGTCAACACGACGCCCAACGTCACGCTTCACGACCCCACCGGACATCCCGAAAGCGGCTTCGGTTCCGTCGTCGCGGTGCCGGGAGACCTGGATGGCGACGGGTACTCGGACCTCGTGGTGGGCGCGACGCGAGGCCCACGGACCCCGCCCGAAGAGACCCACGTCTACCTCTACCGCGGGTCGCCGACCGGCCCGCCGAACGGCCCCACTTCGGAGCTGGACCTGGGTGGCGCCGCCCTCGGTGGCCGCCTCGGAATGCTCCGCATCGTCGGCGGCGACTTGAACGGCGACGGCATCGATGACCTCGTCCTCATCGCGCATCGGGGCGAGGGGCTCGCACCACCCGACCAGCTGGTGCTCGTCTACCTGGGCGCGAGCGCCGGACTCGGTGGGCCCGGTTTCGTTGTGACCGTGCCGGCGGACGCCAAACCCTCGCTCGTCGGAACCGGACTCGCGTCCGGCGACCTCGACGACGACGGACGTACGGAACTGCTGCTCGGGGACCCGGGATCCGGCGCCGAGGCGGAGGGTGCGGTGTTCGTGTACGGGCTCCGGCCGCCAGGCACCCCGACGCCCCTGCTGACGATCGCCCACCCGCAACATGCGCGCCGCGGTTGCCTGGGCTGGCGCGTGGACGGGGGGGGCGATATCAACGGCGACGGTTGGGGCGACGTCGCGACCGCCGCCTCGTGCGGGATGATCGAGCGCTCCGGTGGTTCGTTGTTCGTCTTCGCGGGGACCCCGGGCGGGGTGGCGCCGGCGCCGCTGAGCACCGCAGCGAGTCCGTTCGCGGATGCCGACACGCCGTTTGCGACCGTGGTGGCCGCCCGCGGGGATCTCGACGGCGACGGGCACGCCGACCTTGTTGCGAGCGGCGGGCGGCAGGGCGCCGAGGGCGAAACCGCGCCTCGGGTGTTCGTCTACTATGGCGGCACGGGCGGGATTCCCGCGAAACCCGACATCGTCCTCACCGACCCTCGGCCCAGTTTTCCGGGTGCGTTCGGCAGTGATCTTCGATCGACCGCCGACTTCAACGCCGACGGCCGGGAGGATCTCGTGGTTGCCGACAACGGCTACTCCTGCGTCCAGGGCGCGGTGTACGTCTACCTCGGCCGCACGGACCGCACACCGCGACCGCCGGACGTCGTTGTCGAGAGCCCGATGCCCGGGGCCCGCATCCGGTTCGGATGCTCTCTCGCGCCTTGACGTCGAGCCGCCTTTCGCGTGACGACGGCGACGGCAACTCGATCGAAGAGGCTGCGAACCGGCCGCCGCGCGTGCGGCTTTGAACGCCGCCCCTTCGGCCCCCCCGTCGTCCCGCCCCGCCCCGGTGCTATAACCCCGTCATGCGCCTCGGTGCCCTGCCCGACCCTTCGCTCGACGAGCTGCTCGCCCGGACCTCGCGCTCCTTCTATCTCAGCCTCGCCGTCCTCCCCGCGGACCTGCGTCCCGCGCTCGCCGGCGCCTACCTCGTCGCCCGCGCCGCCGACACGATCGCCGACACCCGCGCGGTCTCCCCCGACCGGCGCCTCGACCTGCTCTCCGCCGTCCACGCGGCGCTCGCCTCTCCCGCGGACGCCCGCTTTCGCGAGGCGCTGTCCGGCCACGCCCTCCTTGTCTCCGCCGCGGAACGCGCGCTCCTCTCCCGCCTCGACGATTGCCTCGCCGCCCTCGCCCGACTCGACCCGGCCGACGCCGCGCTCACCCGCACCGTGCTCGACGCACTGCTCACCGGGATGGAGCGCGATCTGCGCCGCTTCCCGGCCGAGGATTCGGGCCGCCTCGGCGCACTCGACACTCTGGCCGACCTCGACGAGTACTGCTGGTACGCCGCCGGCTGCGTCGGTGACTACTGGACGCGCCTCACCGCCGCGCACGTCCCGGCGCTCCGGCCGCTGCTCGCGCCCGGCATGATCGAGCGCGGCGTACGTCTGGGCAAGGCGCTGCAGTTCGTCAACGTGCTGCGCGACGCGGCGGATGATCTGCGCGCCGGACGCTGCTACCTCCCCCGCGAGGTGCTTGCCCGTTGCGGTCTCGCTCCCGAGGACCTGCGCGACGCGACGACACGCGTCCGCGCACGCCCCGCGTTGGAGGAGCTTCGCCGCCTCGCCCTGGCCCACATCGATGCGGCGTGGCCGTACGTCCTTGCCATTCCCTGGACCGAGCCGCGCCTGCGCCTCGCCGCCGTCTGGCCGCTGTGGATCGCGCTCGCCACGCTCGCCCGCCTCCGCGACGCCCCCGCGCCGCTGGATCCCGCCCGCCGCGTGAAAATCCCCCGGGCCGAGCTCTACCTGATCCTGGGCGAGTCGTCGGCCCTCGTCGCCGCGAGCGCGTTGCTCTCGCGAGCGCACGACCGCCGCCGCCGCGCCGCCGACGCCGTGGACGTGGCTTTGCCCTCGTACTAGCCACCGCACCCGCCCCGCCGCGACACCGCTCGCGCTTCCGTGTGGGGCAATGTCGTTCACACGCCCCGGGCCATGGAACCCGGCCCTTCGAGCCGGGCGGGCGGGGTGCGGAAGGTCTACCAGATGACCTCGACGCCGTACCGGATCATGACGGGATCGTGGGAGACGAGGGCGAACGACTCGGTTTTCGCCTGGGCCACGAGCATTCTGTCGAACGGGTCCCGGTGGACGGCCGGAAGTCCCGCGACGGCATGGGTGTGCTCCGCGGTGACGGGCAGGGAAGAGAACGGCTGCGCGTCCAGCACGGCGCGGAAATTGCGTGGGAGCTTGACCTTGCCCAGGGCCTGCTTGATGCGGATCTCCCGGACGGACACGGCGGTGACGAGCACCGTGTTCTTGCCGTCCGCGATGGCCTGTCTGGCGCGCGCAAGGAAGCGCGCAGCAGGGCCGGCGCGGCGCCGGATTCCCGATCGTGTTGGAGCGACTACTCGGGATCGCCGACCGGGCGTGAGCGGCCCTACGGCGTGCGGACGTCGGTGTGCACAGCGTACGCGCCGTCCCACGGGCCGTTCCAGAAGACCCGCCAGGCGCCGGGTGTGGCGGCGTCGACGAGTGAGGTGCCGGCGTACACCGTGCGGCTCGTCGGATCGTCGAGGCGCACGGGTCCGGCGAGCCGCCCGGCGCCGGCGGGGGCGGCGGCCAGCCAGACGCCGCCCGACCGCTCCTCGTGCCAGGAGACCGCGATTCCGTCCGCGGACGCGGCGAGCGACGGGCCGACGCGGAGGACATCGCGAGCCAACACCGTCGTCCGCTGGACCCGCTCCGCCCGCGCATCCAGCCACCGGACCACCAGTTCGATCTCGCCCGCGCGACGCCGTGTGCCCAGGAGCGCCAGGCCGTCGCCGACCTGCGCGATCCGGCGGTCGGAGTACACCGTCAACGGCTCGGGAAACTCCACGCCCGGCTCGACCGAGCCGTCGGCGCCGACGCGCGCCAGCCGGCACCGTCCGTCGCCCTCGATCGCGGGCTCGGTCCAGGCCAGGACCAGCGTCTCCGCGACGAAGCAGCCGGAAACACCGGCCAGGTGATCGCCGATCGCCCCCGGAAGATCGATGTCGGCGGCCCCGGCCAGACCCTGGAGTGCGTCGACCGACGCCTCGGCGTCCGTCCGGCGGACGGCGAGCTGGGAGTACGTGCCCTCGTGACGCACCATCGCGACTGCGGCGTGGGCGCCCTCGCGCACGAGGGTCGACAGGTCGTAGATCCCGCCGGACGCGGCCAGCGGCGAGGGACGGAGCCGCTCGCCGGGCAACCAGACCGCCGCGTACGGCCTTTGCGTGATGCAGAACTGCTCCGGCGGGCAGCAGGTGAAGCCGAGCCACAGCGTCGCGCCGTCGACCGCCGACCGGACGCCCTCGCAGTACAGCTCCGGGTCGCCGGCCTCGAGGATCTCCGGTGCCGCGGGCGTGCCCGGATCCCCCTCATGGACCCACGCCGCGCGCACGCGCTTGCCGGACATCGCGTCGTCCCACGCGACGCCGAGCTTCCCCTCGGACGTGCGGGCCGCGGCGATCCAGCCGATGGAGCCGCGGGAGCCCGGGAAGTGCGCCGGTCGAGCCACGGCCGGTTCGCCGGGACGCTCCGCCGTGAGGCGTTCGGGATCCGCCACCCGGATCACCGTCCGTCCGTCCTGTGTGTCGACCCACGCCGCGCGCACCGCCGGTTGCCCGCCGTTCGTCGCCGGGCCGACAGCGAGCGCCACGGCGCCGAAGCCGGGCGCGACTCCGCTCGGGAAGAAGCCTTCCCGGGCCTCGCCGCGCGCGTCGCGCAGGAACCGGTAGCCGCCGAAGGTCGGCGACGGCCAGGCGACCAGCAGCTCGTTCGGCGCCGTCTCGGAGAAGACCGCACGCAGCGGTCCCTCCCGCTCGGACGAGATCCTCCGCGCACCGTCCGCACCCCGCACGTACAGCTCCCAGGGTCCTTCGTACGGGTCCTCGCGCCACTGCTCGAGCTGCACGGCCTCGCCGGAGACCAGCCGGGTCGCGCCGAGCACGACCACGCTGAAGTACTCGCTCTCCTGGACCGGGGCCTGCCCGGGATCGTCCCAGGCCAGCCGCAGGCGGTTGAAGCCGTGGCCGACGTTGTCGTCGCTCATCCAGATCGCCCCGGTCCAGACGGCGACCACGTCCTCCCCGTCGCGTTGCAGGCGCGGCCGCGCCAGGTCTGGCGCGGCCCATTCGGGATCCGGGGGCTCGGCCGGCTCCGACGGCGGGGAGTCGCCGGGCCCGCCGTGCGCGGGTGGGCGAGGCCCGCCTCCTGGCCACGCTCCCCGCCGGAGGACCGCGCCCTTCGCGTCGAGCAGCACCGCGGCCAGCTTCCCGGCCTCGAGCCACGCCGCGACGAACCCGTCGCCGCTCGCGAGCACCTCGGGCGCCCCGACGAGGCCCTCGCCCGACAGCACGAGCGGCTCGCCCTGGGGTGCGCCGTCGCGCCCGAGGGGCCGGGCGCCGACGGCGCCGTCGTCCGCGGCCGAGTGCCAGACGGCCAGTGCGTGATCGCCGTTCACGGCCAATCGCACGCCGCCGTCGTCGCCGCCGGGAGAGACGGCCTGCGTCGGGCCCACGTGTCCGGCCGGGTCGACCACGCCCGCCATGACGCGGGAGGATCCTCCGCCGTCTTCCTGCCAGGCCACCAGCCACCCGTCGCCGAACGACGCGATGGCCGGGCCGGAGGCCGCGCCCGTTCCCGGGACCGCCACGGGATCCGACGAGGTTTCGGGCGGCGCAGCCCGGTCGGGCGTTCCCACGTCGGTCGCGGCCGCAACCGTGTCGACGGCCGGGGTCGCCTCGGGGGCGCGCAAGCCTGCTTCGGCGTCGGTCGCTGTGGCCGGGCCCCGGGACGACTTGCGACATCCCACCGTCGGCACCAGCGCGCCCGCGGCCAGCACGAGCGTCGCGACGAGCGCGCACAACCATGCTTGCTCCCGTTCAGGCATGATCCGTCCTCCACTTCCCCGTCGGTCCGGACTCGACTGACCACGACGTCACAACACCGCCAGCCCCAACCCGAAGCTCAGAGCATTGGCCGCCGCGGAGGCCATCAGGGCCTGCGGAAAGTCATGCGGCCGGCTCACAACCGCGTACGCGCCCGCCTCGGCCAGGATCGCCCCGGTCTCCCCGAGGACCAGCGCCGCGGCAACGAAGTCCAGGAAGCGGAAGAGCACCAGGAAGATCGTCGCGTGGGTCAGAGTCGTCACCAGACAACAGCATGTCCCCAGGCGCAGGCGTTGGCCGGGGTAGAACAGCGCGACGGTCGGGACCTCGACCGCGATCGTCAGGCCGAGGGCGCACGTGTAGGGGGCGATGGTCAACGCGAGCGCCGCCGGCGTCGGTACAGCGCCGGCCCGACCAGGAACAGGAGGAGTTGGACGCCGAACACCGCACGCGGAGCGTGCCCGACGCTGCAGCCCTCGTCGCTCCACACGTACGGGCACTCGCGGTCGTTCCCGCTCGCGCTCGCCCACGGCGGCGGGATTTCGGAGGGCGACGGCGGACGGCTCGGCACGCAGCCCGCGGGCAAGGCGGCGACGACGGTCTTACCTCTCCGCAGTACCGGCCGCGGTGCGCGAGTGCAGGCGCCATCCCGTAGCGATGCGTCCCCGGGGGGACGCACTCATCGACGTAGCACGGCTCGCGGCAACAGGTGTCGCCGCCATCGGGGCAAAGCTCGGGATCCCGGAACGAGGGGGCGACGGGAGCCGGGAGCTCGACGACCTCGCGGGTCTCGACGTTCTGACGCAGCATCTTGGGCGGAGGCGAAGCGGGGCTCCAGGCGCACCCGCTGGGCGAGACGTTGTTCGGACAGATCACGACCAGGTTCTCGTCCACCCTGGTCAAGTACTCGTACTGGTCGTAGACCATCGCGTCGGCGCTCGCCGGACGTGGAGGTGCGAGCACGACCGCCAGGATCAGGGCGCGTCGCATGGCCACCTCCGTCGCACGACCCCTGCGCAGGGGGAGATCAGAAGGTCGATCATCCGACCCCATTTCGTTCTCGGCCGAATCGCCGGCCGATCCTGCCGCCACGATCGGAACGGTAGCATCCGGGGTGGTTGTGGGCAACGGCGGAGTGTCCGTTCCGCTTCGCCGGCGGCGTCGACGGCGGGGCGGCCGGGCCCCGCCGGTCCAGGGTGGCGGCGTGGGGCACCACGATGGAAGCGCCGCCGGCGCCGTTGACGCCGCGGCCCGCGGTCTGTTACCAGCCTGGACATGATTCGAGCGGGACGCGCCGGGCGGGAGGAAGTGTTCCGGCTCTGGACGGAGCGCGACCTGACGGCCGCGGCGGCGGCGGGTCTGCTTCCGGCGGCGCACGAGGTTGACGAGCTCCTGGACCGGATCGCCGATGTCGTCGCCTCGCGTCGCCACCCGGTGCTCGTCGGGCCGTCAGGCGTCGGCAAGACCGCGGTGATCGGCGAGCTGGCGCGCCGGGCGGCCGAAGGTCGCGGGCCGTCGGCGCTCGCGGGCAAGCGCATCCTGCAGTTCTCGATTCGGCGTCACGTCTCGGCGCTCAAGAAGCCCGACGGCATCCGGCCGGCGATGCAGGAGCTGACGGACGCGCTGCTCGAACCGGGCCACGACGTCGTGCCCTTCTTCCGCGACGTCGACCTCGCCAACGTGTACGACCTCGAGCCGCACCTGCTCAACCTGGGCGCCCGCTTCGCGGGCCCGGTGCTGGCGGAGGGCGACGCCGAAGCGGTCCGCTCGATGTTCGAGTACACCCCGGAGCTGGAGCAGAGCTATGTGATCCTCGAGGTCCGGGAGCCTGACCTCGAGCTGACGGCGCGGATCCTGCTGCGGTGGGCCGACGAACAGAAGCGCCTCGGACGCGAGTTCGAGCCGGGGGCGCTCGACGAGGCGCTGCACCTGACGGATCGTTTCCTGGCGCGCACCCGGATGCCGCGCAAGGCGCTCGATCTGCTCGGCCAGACCGCGAGCGTCGGGCCCGCCGGGCGCGCCGTGACGGGTGCGGACGTCATCGAGCGATTCAGCGCGGAGCACCATGTGCCGCGCCTGCTGGTCGATCCGGCCGTGCCGCTCGACCTGCGCGTGCTGGAGCGGGAGTTCGGCGAGAAGGTCCTCGGGCAGCCCGAGGCGATTCGTTCCGTGGCGCAGATGATCGGCCTGATCAAGGCGGGGCTGTCGGACACGCGTCGCCCGTTCGGCGTCCTCCTCTTCGTCGGCCCGACGGGGGTTGGCAAGACGCACGTGGGGCAGCTTCTGGCCGAGCGGCTCTTCGGGTCCCGCGACCGCATGATCCGGTTCAACATGGCGGACTACCAGGGCGAGCCGTCGGCCGAGGTGCTGTTCGGCGATCCGGACGATCATCGCCCGGCACAGCGGCGGGGCGTGCTCACCCAACGCGTCGCCGGCCACTCGTTCGCCGTGCTGCTGCTCGACGAGTTCGAGAAGGCGCACCCGAAGGTGCACGACCGCTTCCTGCAGCTCGTCGACGAGGGCAGCTTCATCAACGGGGCGAGCGAGGTCGTCTCCTGCCGCTCGATGATCCTCGTCGCCACGTCGAATGCGGGCGCCGAGGTGTACCGCCGCCCGGGGCTGGGCTTCGGCGGCGCCCACGCCGACGCGGGCGGCCTGGCGCGCGAGGTGGAGCGCCGGCTGGAGCAGACCTTCCGCTTCGAGTTCCTCAACCGTTTCGACCGCATCGTGCACTTCCGCCCGCTGACGCGCGAGCACATCCGCACCATCGCGGCGCGGGAGCTGGAGGCGCTGCGGAGCCGCACCGGCCTGCGCCGGCGCAACGTCGAGCTGGAGGTCGACGACGTCGTGCTCGATTGGCTGGCGGCCCACGGCTACGATCCGCACTACGGGGCCCGTTTTTTGCGCCGGACGATCGAGCGCGAGGTCACGACGGCGCTGGCCGAGGCGCTCGTGCGCGCCGGGGCCGGCGCCGCGACACGGCTCGCGCTCACGGTTCGCCAGAACCGGGTGTCGGCGCGGGCGCTCGAGCCGCCGCCCCCGGCGTCGCGACGCAGCGCGGTCGTGATCCCCGTGGGCCGCCAGGACGAAGTGCGCTCGCTGGACCGCAAGCGGCTGGGGGCGGAGGCCGACGCGCTGCTGGAGTCGGCCGCCCCGCACCTGGTGGACCTGGGGCGGCGCCAGAACGAGGCGGCCGCGCTGCTGGAAACGATGGGCGAGGCGGGGTTCTGGGAGGACCGGGCGCGCAGCCGGGAGGTGCTGGAGCGCTACCGGGCGCTGGACGTGGCGGTCCGGATCGGACGGCGCCTGGCCGAGCCGTTCGAGCGGCTGGCGGAGCTTCGCGCGCAGCCCGCGGGCGGGCAGGACCCCGGCCGGCTGGCGCGGGCCTACGAGGCCGCGGCGCGCGCCCTGCGCGACTGGGAGGATCGCGTGGCGGAGGAGGGTCCGGCCGCCGTCTGGCTGGTGCTGTCCAACGCGGACCCGCTGCAGGCGGCCGGGGGTTTCGTCGAGGAGCTGGCGCGGATGGAGCTGGCGTGGTGCGAGCGGCTGGGCCTGTGCGCCCGGGTCGTCGCGGTCGAAGCGCACGACGGGGACGTGACGCGGGCGGCGCTCGAGGTCGAGGGGCCGGGTGCCGGCGCCTACCTGGCGATGGAGCAGGGCCTGCACCGGCTGGCCGGGCCGGCCAAGCCGGACCGGCGGGTCGCGGTCGACGTCCTTCCGCCGGGGGACGCCGCCGAGCCGGCCCCGCGCGTGATGCCGGCGAGGAAGCGGAAGGGAGCGCTGGGCCTGGAGGTCACGTGCGCCGGACGGCTCGAGTTTCCCGAGCGGGGCCAGGTGATCGAGCTTTGCGGCGCCGACCGCGAGACGCTCGGCCGGCTCCTCGCGGTCCTCGCGCGGCAGTGGCGCGACGCTCCCGGGGCGGCGACCGACGTGGCGCGCCTCTACGGTCACGACGGCAGCGGCGCTCGCGATCCCCGCACCGGCGTCGTCGCAACCCGTCTCAAGGACGTCCTGCGCGGCGACCTGGACCGCTTCCTGGACGGCTGGCGCCGGCGCGTCCGGGATGCGGGGTGACTAGTTCCGATACGCCCTGTGCTCCCGTCGTAGCCCACATCACGTCGTCGGGCGTTCAATCCGCTCCCACAGCACGCCCAGATCGATCTCCACGGCGTCGAACGGTTCTGCCCGCACCTTCGCCGGGCCGCGCCAGACGGCGACGAGGCGGTACGTGGCGCCGTCCAGCCGCAGTACCTCTAGCGTGCGCAACAACGGGTCAACCAGCCAGACATGCCCGACGCGCTCCCGTGCGTAAACGGGGAGCTTCTCCGCACGGTCGATGTCCTCGGTGGACTCCGACAGGACCTCGCAGGCCCAGTCGGGCGGCAGCGTGACGAAAGCGGCCCGCGGAACCACGGGCATCCGCTCCTGCCGCCATCCGGCCAGATCGGGCACCAGGATATCCGGCTCCGGGCCGAGATGGAGCTCCGGTTCGTCGAGGATGACCCATCCGCCCGGGCCCCCGCGACCGCGCATGAAGGGAGGGCCGAGCTCCATGCCCAGCGCGGACGAGGCGAGCGCGTGCGGGAAAGCCGGCCGCGGATGCAGGTGCAGCACCCCGCTGATGACCTCGGCCACCATGTTCGGCGGCGCCTCCAGGACATTCTGGTAGGTCGCGCGCTTGGGGGCAACCCGAACCGCCATCGACTTCAACCTAGCACACGTCGCACGAGCCCGGCCATCGCCGGCGCTCGGCGGCTTGGCGGTCGGCCCTTCGACAGGCTCAGGGCGGGCTGGTCGCCGGGCGTCAGGGCGCCGGGCTCGGCTCACCGAACGCCGCGCGGAACGCGGGCGGGAGCGGGACGGGGCGGTTGTCGTCGCCCACCGTCACCATCGCGCAGAAGCCTTCGACCAGCACGGTGCGGCTCCCGTCGCCGCCGATCCGGAATACCTTTCCGCCCAGTCGGAATCTCTTCGCGCGCACTTCCTCGACGAAGGTCTCGACTTCCAGCAGGTCGTCGAACACGGCGGAGGCGTGGTAGCGGCACCCGGTCTCCACGATCGGCAGGTGCCGGTCGTAGGTCAGCCCCAACTCGCGGAACATCTCGATCCGGCCCACCTCGAGGTACACGAAGTACTGGTTGTAGTAGACGATGCCCGTCGCGTCCGTCTCCGCGTACCGCGCCCGGAAGCGCGTCGTGAACACCTTCCCCGTCGCCCCTTCACTTCCCGGGCGGAGCCATCCGTGTTCATCCGTGTTCATCTGTGGTTTCTTTCTTCCCCCGGCTCCGCAGGAACACCGCCCCCAGCGGCGGGGCGACGAGCCGCAACGACCACGGGCGGCCGTGCGCGGCGTGGGGCTCCGCCTCGACGCCGCCGAGGTTTCCCAGTCCGCTGCCCCCGTAGTCCACGGCATCGCTGTTCAGGACTTCCTCCCAGAATCCCTCCCGGGGGACGCCCACGCGGTATCCGTGCCGCGGCACCGGCGTGAAGTTGCACAGCACGAGCACGAGGTCGTCGTTCGATTCGCCGCGCCGCAGGAAGGTCAGCACGCTCTGGTCGGCGTCGTTGCAGTCGACCCACTCGAAGCCACGGCCGTCGAAGTCGCGCTCCCACAGTGCGGCTTCGCCGGCGTACAGGCGGTTCACGTCCGCGACCCAGCGTGCGATCCCCTGGTGCGGCGGGTACTGCAGGAGGTGCCAGTCGAGGCTCGTGTCGTGGTTCCACTCCTTCCGCTGTCCGAGCTCCCCGCCCATGAACAGCAGCTTCTTGCCGGGTTGGCCCCACATCCAGCCCAGGAGCAGTCGCAGCGTCGCGAAGCGCTGCCAGTCGTCGCCGGGCAACCGCGAGAGCAGCGAGCCCTTCCCGTGCACGACCTCGTCGTGCGACAGCGGCAGGACGAAGTTCTCGGAGAACGCGTACATCATCCGGAAGTTCGCCTCGCCATGGTGGAAGCGCCGGTGGATCGGATCGCGTCCGGCGTAGGCCAGGGTGTCGTGCATCCAGCCCATGTCCCACTTCATGTCGAAGCCGAGCCCGCCGACCCATGCCGGGCGGCTGACCATCGGCCAGGAGGTCGACTCCTCGGCGATCGTGAGCACGTCCGGGAAGTCGCGCCGGACGTCCTCGTTGAACCGCCGCAGGAAGTCGATCGCCTCGAGGTTCTCCCGCCCGCCGTGGCGGTTCGGCACCCATTCGCCGGCGGGACGGGAGTAGTCGAGGTAGAGCATCGAGGCGACGGCGTCCACGCGGAGGCCGTCGGCGTGGTACTTGTCGAGCCAGAAACGCGCGCTGCTGAGCAGGAAGCTGCGGACCTCGTGCCGTCCGTAGTTGAAGATCTCCGTGTCCCAGTCCGGGTGATGCCCCTGCCGGCGATCCGCGTGCTCGAAGAGGTGCGTCCCGTCGAAGTACACCAGTCCGTGCTCGTCCTGGGTGAAGTGCGAGGGGACCCAGTCGAGGATGACGCCGACGCCGTGGCGGTGCAGCGTGTCCACGAGGAACATGAAGTCCTGCGGCGTGCCGTAGCGGCTCGTCGGGGCGAAGTAGCCCGTGGTCTGGTAGCCCCACGAGCCGTAGAACGGGTGTTCCATGACCGGGAGCAGCTCGACGTGCGTGAAGCCCATGCGCTGCACCCAGTCGGCCAGGGGTTCGGCGAGCTCGCGGTACCCGAGCGATCGGTTTGCATCCTCGGGCACGCGGCGCCACGAGCCGAGGTGGACCTCGTAGATCGACACCGGGCGATCGACCGGCCGTCTCGTCTTCCGCGCCGCCATCCATTCCGCATCGCCCCAGTCGTAGGCCAGCTCGTGGACGACGGACCCCGTGCGCGGCGAGGGCTCGGCCCGGAAAGCGAACGGGTCGGACTTGTCGACCCGGTAGCCGTCGAGGCGCGAGACGACGTGGTACTTGTAGACGGTCCCGGGTCCGACTCCGGGCACGAAGCCCTCCCAGACCCCGGACTCCGTCCGGCCGACCAGCGGATGGGCCGCGTCGTTCCAGCCGTTGAAGTCCCCCATGACCCGCACCGACGCGGCGTTGGGCGCCCAGACGGCGAAGTGCGTCCCCGCCTGTCCGTCGACGGTCATGGGGTGGGCTCCGAGCCGTTCGTACAGCCGGTTGTGCGTCCCTTCGCCGAGCAGGTACAGATCGTCGCCGGTCAACAGGCTCACGTCGTGTCGCATCGCACTCCGCCTTTCCCCCGCCGGCCCGGTCCCGCGCACTTCGGGCTCCGAGTTCTGGATCGTTCCCGCCGCTCCTGCAAGCCCCCGGGGTGGCCTTGACGGGTCGCGCGGGTGGCGGCAGGCTCCCGTCGACGAGGTTGTCGCATGCGGGAATCGCAGACGAAGGCCTGGACCTGGATGATCGTGGCGTTGGCGGCGATGGCCGTTTGCGGGTGCCGTTCCGCGCACGCGGGGTCTCCGGAGACCGGCGCGGCCGCGGGCGACTCGGGCGCCCGGGCCGACGTCGCGGGTCCGGACGGCGCCGCCGCGACCGCGTCGGCGCCGGCCGCCGGCGGCGAGGCGGCCGCGGGACCGACGGACGCGGAGCGGCGGCTGCTGCTGGCGCTGGCGCGGGCCTCCATCGAGACGCGTCTTTCGGGCGAGGACCCGCCGGAGCTCGATCCGGGATGCGTCACGCCGTATCTCTCGCAGCCGCTGGCCTGCTTCGTCACGCTCAACACGAGCGACGGGGAGCTGCGGGGCTGCATCGGCATGTTCGAGTCCGATCGGCCGCTGTGGGAGAACGTGGTGGACCGGGCGCGCGCGGCGGCGTTCACCGACCGACGGTTCGTTCCGGTTCGCGAGGACGAGCTGCCCGGCCTGGTCCTGGACGTCAGCATTCTGACTGCCCCGCAGCCGTTCCCGTTCGCGTCCCCGGAGGACCTGCTGGCCCGCCTGCGGCCGCTCGTGGACGGCGTCATCCTCCACAGCCCGTGGGGCTCCTCGACGTTCCTGCCGCAGGTCTGGGAGCAGCTCCCGGACCGCGAGGAGTTCCTGGCCCATCTCTGCCGCAAGCACGGTGCGCCGGCCGAATGCTGGCGCGACCCGGAGCTGCGCGTGGAGACCTACCAGGCGATCGTCTTCTCGGAGCACGAGCTGCCGCCGCGGGCGGGGGACTGGTTCACGATCGACGCGGCCGGAGCGTGCCGCTGCACGGCCCCTCCGGGAGGCTAGCGGCGGTTCGTCGCGCCGGTTCCGGGCTCCGTGTGGACGACGACCGAGGCGATCCGCTCCGAGAGCCGCCGCACGAGCAGCTCGATCCGCGTCGCCCGCGCGTGCGCCTCGTCGAGCGACAGCGGCGCGTCCAGCTCGCAGCTCAGCGACACCCACAGTCGATCCTCGCCCTCGAGGATGGTGATCTCCGGGCAGCACGCCGCGCCTTCCTCCGCGGCCGCCCCGCGGATGCGTTCCACGAGCGCCGTGTTCCCGGCGGTCACGTCGCGCCGCTCCGGCGCGGCCCGATCGAGGCCCTCCGCCCGGGCGGCGTCCGGCTCCGCGTGCACCAGCACGTCGGCGTCCTCGAAGCTCCCGCGCAGCGCCTCCTCGACGGCGTCGGTCAGCGCGTGCACGGCCTCGAGGGGCAGGGCGGGATCGACAGCGACCTTGAGGTCGATGAAGTGCTTCGGCCCGGCCTCGCGCACGCGCGCGTCGTAGGCCCGACGGACGCCCGGGACGCCGAGCGCCACGCGTTCCGCGCGCGGCCGATGATCGGGCGGCACGCGATCGATCAGCGCATCGACCGCCTTCCTGCCCAGCCGCACGGAGATCCAGACGACGAACAGCCCGACGCCGATCGCGCCGACGGCGTCCGCCTGGGGGTAGCCCGCCTGGGTCAGGGCGAGGCCGGCGAGGACGACGGCTGAGCTGGCGATGTCGCTCGAGAAGTGCAGCGCGTCGGCCTCCAGGGCCGCGCTGCGCGTCCGGCGGGCGACGCGGAGCAGCGCGCGGCTGCGCGTGAAATCGATGACGATCGCCAGCACCAGCACGCCGTAGCTCCACGCGTTCACCTCGACCGCCGGCGCGCGGAAGAACAGCCGCTGCACCGCCTCGTAGAAGATCCAGATGCACGTCACGAGCAGCAGCAGCGTCTCGACCAGCGCGGACAGGTTGTCGATCTTGTGGTGGCCGTAGGTGTGATCGCCGTCGGCGGGGCGGTCGGAGACGCGGACGG
This sequence comes from Deltaproteobacteria bacterium, assembly GCA_016218765.1. GTDB lineage: Bacteria > Myxococcota_A > Polyangia > DRWM01 > JAAZOP01 > JAAZOP01. Next base: position 27,696 of record JACRCZ010000005.1, read on the forward strand.
AGAACCAGGTCATCAGGGCGGCCAGGAGGTCGAGCCCCGAGTGCGCGGCTTCGGAGAGGATGCCCAGGCTGCCGGTCAGGAGGCCGACGACCAGCTTCGTGCCCGTGAGGAACACGGCGGCCGCCACGGAGGCCAGGGCGACCCGGTTCTTCTCCCGTCGCTCGTCCACGACGCCCTCACCGGCGCGGCGGCGGCGTCCCCGCGTCGCTCGCCGGCGGCGGATCCCCCTCCGCCGGCTTGTCCTCCCGACCATCGTTCCGGTCGGCCGCGACGGGCGGCGGCGGGATCGTCTCCTCGTGGAAGATGGACTCGTCGATCGGCACGAACCCGTCCCGGGGGAGCGACGCGCGGGCGACCTCCTCGGCGTGCCGATCGAACTTGTGCGGCTTGACGAAGAACAGCGGCTCCATCTCGTGGATGGCGATCGTCTTGGAGTGCCGGACGATCTTGTCGAAGCAGGCCACGAAGCGATGGTAGAACATCGCCGTCAGCGCGTCCTCGCACTTCTCCAGCACCCGCTGCCGGTGGGCCTCCTTGAGGGCGCGGCTCCGCACCGCGAACTCGTCCCGGCGTCCCAGGATCCGCGTCGCCAGCTCGCGCCGGTCGTCCTTCGACAGCATCGGATCCAGCGACAGCTCGGTCAGGCGGAGGATCTCCTCCGCGCGGTGGTACAGATCGATGAGCTGCGCCATGCTCTCGTCGTCGAACCAGATCCGGCGGTGGACCTTGTCCGTCACCAGCTCGACCAGCAGCGTCGAATGGTCCCCGATGCGCTCGATGTCGGCCACGGAGCCCTGGAGCTGCTGCACGATCAGCGCCTGGCGTCGCGAGAGCTGGTACGACGCGACGCGCAACAGGTACTCGAGGATCGCCTTCTTCAGCTCGTTGACCGCCTGCTCGTGCTTCTCCACCTGCGCGAACGGCTCGCTGGTCATCTGCACGAAGCCGCGCATCGCGGCCACCAGCGTCCGGCGCGCCAGCGACGCCATGCGCCGCGTCTCGCGCAGCGAGGCGGCGATGGCCATCTCCGGCGTGTCGATGAACCGATCGTCCAGGTGCGTGTGCTCCGGCGCCTTCGCGCTCGACGGCGTGAGCCGCTCCACCAGTCGCGCGAAGGGGTAGGCCAGCGGCAGCACCAGGGCCGCGTTGATCACCTGCACCAGCGTGTGCGCGTTCGCGATCTGGTGCGTCATGTCGCCGCCGAGCGCCGGCACGGCCCACAGGTAGAACCGCAGCATGGCCAGGGCGAGCGCCGCGCCGAGCACGTTGAAGGCGAGGTGGGCCAGCGCCGAGCGCCGCGCCTCGATGTTCGTGCCCACCGTACCGAAGAGCGTCGTCGTGCACGTCCCGATCTGCGCCCCCAGCACCAGCGCGAACGCCTGCGCCAGGTCGGTCAGCACCCCCGTGCCCGCCAGCACGAACAGCATGCCGATCATCGCGCCGCTGCTCTGCAGCACCGTGGTCACCACCGTCCCGACCAGCACGCCGAGCAGCACGCCGCCCACCGAGTCCGCCGCCGCGTACGACAGCGCCGCCTGCAGCTCGCCGCTCGACCGCAGCGGCCCCACGCCCTCGCCCATCACGCGCATCCCGAGGAACAGCAGGCCGAAGCCGAGCACGACCTCGCCGAGGTGGCGGACGAACGGCCGCCGGCCGGCCGCCAGCTCGAGCGCCAGGCCGAGGGCGATCGCCGCGAAGCACCAGTCGTCCAGGCGGAACGAGACGAGCTGCATCGACAGCGTCGTCCCGACGTTGGCGCCCAGGATGACGGCGATCGAGGACGCCAGCGTCATCAGCCCGGCGTTGATGAAACCGACCACCATCGTCGTGGTCGGGCCGGAGTGGACGATCGCGCCGAGCAGGGTCCCGGCCGCGAATCCCGCCGTGCGGTGCCGCGTGATCCGGAACAGCATGCCCCGCAGCCGGCTGCCCGCCGCCTGCTTGAGCCCCTCGGACATGAGGCGCATCCCGAGCAGGAACAGCGCCAGCCCGCCCAGCAGCTGCCCGACCAGGAACGCGATTACCGACCCGCTCATGTCGCCTGTCACCCCGCGAGGATCGAGACATACCGCATGTCACGTCCCGTCGCGAAATTCCATCGGGACACCCTGGAAGCGCGCCGCCGGACCGAGAACCGAGAACCGAGAACCGAGAACCAGGAACTTCTCAGCACCTTGCCACCACCCCCCGGCATCCTCTATGTTGCCTCCGTCAGGGGAGGAAGCATGAAAAGCCGAGAGGACATCCAGGCCTACCTCATCCGCTCCGGGCTGCCCCATCAGGAGGTCGACGCCGAGACCTGGCTGGTACGGGTCGAGGCGGGGGTCGAGGCCGTCGTCGTGCACATCCACGACCCGGTCGTGATCGTCCGCGCGGACGTCGGACCCGTGCCGCAGAAGGACCGCGAGGCGTTCTTCGCGGACCTGCTGCGGCGCAACGCCGCGGAGCTGGTCCATTGCTCCTACGGGATCTCCGGCGACAAGATCGTCCTCTCCGGCGCCATGCCGCTGGAGAACCTCGACTACAACGAATTCGTCTCGACCCTGGACGACATGGCCATCGCGCTGGACCGGACCGCCGGCGACGCCGCGAAGAAGGCGTAGGCAAGGGAGGACACCATGGGCATCTTCCAGCGACTGGCCCGCCTCATCAAGTCCAACATCAACGCTCTCATCAGCAAGGGCGAAGACCCGGAGAAGATGCTCGAACAGCTTCTCCGCGAGATGAGCGATCAACTCATCAAGGCCAAGAAGCAGGTCGCCGTCGCCATCGCCGACGAGAAGCGCCTGGCCAAGCAGTGGGAGCAGGAGGTCCGCGACGCCAAGGAGTGGGAGCGCAAGGCGATGATGGCCGTGCGCGCCGGCGACGACGCCCTGGCCAAGGAGGCGCTGGCGCGCAAGAAGCAGCACGCCGACCTGGCCGAGCAGTTCAAGCAGCAGTGGGAAGGGCAGAAACGCGCCGTCGAGCAGCTCAAGCTCGCCCTCACCCAGCTCGCCGCCAAGATCGAGGAGGCCGGGCGCAAGAAGACCCTGCTCATCGCCCGCAAGAAGCGCGCCGAGGCCCAGAAGCAGATCAACGAGACCCTCGCCGGCATCTCCGAAGGCAGCGCGCTGGGCGAGTTCAAGCGCATGGAAGAGAAGATCGACCAGATGGCGGCCGAGGCCGAGGCCGGCATCGAGCTGCACTCGGAGATGAGCGGATCGGACCTGGAGCAGAAGTTCCGGCAGCTCGAGGCCGGGCCGGGCGCCGACTCCGACCTGGAGGAGCTGAAGCGCAAGATGGGGCTTCTGCCTCCGGCGGAGGCCGCGGCGCCGGCGGCGCCCGCCAAGGCCGCCGAGGAGACCGCGATGAGCGACGAGCAGCTTGCCGCGGAGATCGAGAAGATGAAGAAGGAGCTGGCCGAGGTCGAGGTCCCGGCCGCGGCGCCGGCGGCGCCCGCGGTGAAGGAAGCGGGGAAGTGACGGGGTAGTCGGCTTTCGGCTGTCGGTTCTCGGCCCGGCTCCGCCGGCCAAGCACCGGGGGCTGGAGACCGAGAACACTTGACTTGCCGTGAGGATGCGCGTGAATAGCGGACGACCGTCCCGCGTCCGATGCGGCGCCGGCGGTCCGGGGGGGGCGAGGGGTGCAGGGTGTCGGCCGCCGGGGAGGTGGGTGGAATGAACCGCATGCCAGGGGCGCGGAACGCGCTCGTCGCTTCCATCGTCGGGCTCGCCGTCCTCGTCCCCTCCGGGGTCCTCTCCGGGCCCCGCGACCTGCTGCTCTGCGTGAGCGGCTTCCCGGGCACGACCGAGCAGGCGCAGCCGACCGTCCGCGGCTTCCTCGACAGGCTCGGCGAGAAGCTCGGCTGGGGCGCCTCGGCCATCCAGGGCGACTACTACCCCGACGCCAGCGTCGGCCTGCAGCAGATCCGCGACCGCGATCCCGGCTTCGCCGCGATGTCCCTGGATCTGTACCTGGCGCACGGCACCGAGTTCGAGGCCAAGGTCATCGCGCGCGCCGTGATGCACGGCCGCGACAAGCAGCGCTTCCACGTCGTCGTCGCCAAGGAAGGCGGCCCGGCCTCCGTCGACGCCCTCTCCGGCAAGGTGCTGGTGCCGTTCCGCGAGTCCGCACGCTTCCTGGGAAACCTCGTCCTGGACGGCCGGCGCGCCCTGGCCGAGACGCTCGACCTGCAGTACGAGTCCAACGCCATGTCCGCCCTGCGCAAGGTCGCCCGCGGCCAGGCCGTCGCGGCCGTCGTCGAGGAGGAGATCATCGAGCGCTTCGACGAGGTGCCGGTGAAGGACCAGCTCACCATCCTGCTCGCCGGCCCCTGGATTCCCGGACCGCCGGTCGTCGGCCTCACGGGCGCCGCCGCGGCCGATCGCACGGCCATGCAGACGGCCCTCCTCGCCCTCTGCGCGGGGGACGGCGCCGAGACGTGCCGCTCGATCCGCGTCGACTCCTTCAAGGCCGCCACCGACGACGACTACGCCGAGGTGCGGACCCTCTGGGCCCGCTAGCCCTTCCCCCGTCCTGCCCTCGATGACCGCAAGGAAGCCCCCTCACGTACCCGCAGCGCCCGAGCCGGCGCCCCGACGCCCTTCGCCGCCCGTCGGCTGGGGCGACGTCGTCGCCGCGAGCGACGCGCTCGCCGACGCCGAGCGGCCCGTGGAGCCGCGCGTCGGCGACCTGCTCCAGCACCCGGTGATGGGGACCCTGGAGGTCATCGCGGTCGACGATGCCCGCATCGAGGTGCGGGACCGAGGTCGCAACCGCCGCAAGCTGGCCCGCGCGGCGCTCGAGTTCCGCCTCGGTGGCGAGAAGCTCGGCAAGCGCCTGCTCAAGGTGAAGGTCCGGACGTCCTAGGGTCGGGCGCCGGCTACGGCTGCGGCGCAGCTCCCGGCGGCCGCTGCGGCGGCGGACTCGTCGTCGCTCCCGGAGGCATCGGCGGCCGGGGAGGACCGCCGGGGCCGCCCAGCGGGATCGGCGGGGCCTCGCCGCACACGGGGACACCGCTCCTGCCGGCGTGGCTGGCGAGCGTCAGGCAGGCCTTTCCTTCCGGGCAGTCGTTCCGGTCCAGGTCGCATTCCTTGGTGCACCAGCCCTTGCTCGCGGCCTGGTTGAGGAAGAGGCAGATGCCGGAGGCGCAGTCGTTGTCCGTGTCGCAGGCGGCGCCGAACGCGAGGTTCCTGCCTTTCTTCTTGCAGGCCGTCCCCGCGGCCAGCGCCGCGGCCGTCACCACCAGCAGGACGACTCTGAGTCGCATCCGCACCTTCCCACGCTCCTTGCCCCGCTTGCGGTAGATGACCGGGGTCCCCGACCCTACCACCTTTGCGCTCTCGGCGCTTCTTTGCGTCCTTGGCGCGAACTCCCCCGGGAAGCCGAGGGCCGGGCACGCGGTCTTCACTCGTTTTTTGACCACCCTTTCGCGGCGATCCCATACTCGGCCCGGCCAGAGGGAGGCCCCGTGCCGCTCTTCAAGCTCGCCCGGTCGTACGCCTTCGTCGCCCTGCTGCTCGGCGCCGTGACCCTCGGCTCGCTCGTCGGCCTGTGGCTTGGACCCGAGGCCGAGGCGGTCAAGCCGCTCGGGGATCTCCTCCTCAACCTGCTCTTCGTTTCCGTCGTGCCGCTCGTCTTCTTCTCCATCTCCTCGGCCGTCGCCGGCATGACCGACGCCCGGCGACTCGGGAAGATCCTGCTCGCGATGCTGGGGGTCTTCGTCGCGACCGGCGTCGTCGCGTCGGTGGTGATGGCGATCGGGGTCTCCGCGTTCCCGCCCGCGGCGGGGTTGCACGTCAAGCTGGGGGAGGCGCCGGCGGCGGAGACGACGAGCCTCCTGCAGCAGATCGTGAACGCCGTCTCGGTCCCCGACTTCGTCGCCCTGCTCTCGAAGAAAAGCCTGCTGGCGCTGATCGTGCTGGCGGTGTTCGTCGGGCTCGCCGCGCGTGCGGCGGGCGACAAGGGCGGTCCGTTCCGCGATCTGCTCGCCTCGGGCAACGCCGTCATGCTCAAGGTCGTCGGCCTGATCATGTACTACGCGCCGATCGGGCTGGCCGCCTACTTCGCCTGGCTGGTCGGCGTGCTCGGCCCCGATCTCCTCGGCGCGTACGCGCGCGCCATGGCCCTGTACTACCCGCTGACGCTGGCCTACTTCTTCGTCGCCTTCACGCTGTACGCCTGGCTGGCGGGGCGCTGGCCGGCGGTGCGCGCCTACTGGAAGAACATCCCGATGCCCGCGCTCACCTCGTTCTCCACCGGCAGCTCCATGGCCTCGATCCCGGCCAACCTCGCCGCCGCGCAGCACGCCGGGGTGCCCAAGGACGTCGCCGAGGTCGTGATCCCGATCGGCGCGACCATCCACATGGACGGCTCGTGCCTCTCCGCCATCCTGAAGATCGCGCTCCTGTTCGGCATCTTCGGCCGCGACTTCGCCGAGCCGGGTGCGATCGCGACGGCGGTCGGCGTGGCGCTCGTGAGCGGGACCGTCATGGCCGGGATCCCGGGCGGCGGCTTCATCGGCGAGCTGATGATCATCACGCTCTACGGCTTCCCGCCGGAGGCCCTGCCGATCATCTCGATGATCGGGACCCTGGTCGATCCGCCGGCGACGATGATCAACTCGACCGGCGACACCGTCGCCGGCATGCTCGTCGCCCGCATCGTCGATGGAAAGGGCTGGCGAGCCGCCTGCGAGCCCGTCGCTTCGCAAGGTCGTTGACGGTCCGGCGGCCGCACTCGCCCCTCGGCTCGCTTCGCTCGCTCGGGGCTGCGTGGCGCCGCTACCGGACGGGGCCGGGCGCCGGGGCGTCGAAGCCGAGCAGCGAAAGCCCGCCGCGCGGCCGGTAGTTCGCCGGCGGCTCCAGGTCGTCCGTGTGATCGACCTCCGGCCGCGCGAGCTGCGCGACGAAGTGCCGCGCCGGCTCCGCCTGATAGTGCCAGATCATGGCGTTCCGCCCCTGGTCGTCCTCGAAGTTCACCGTGCGCAGGATGACCGACCGCTCGTCGAACGGCATCGTCCCGAACGCGTCCTTGAACGCCGTGTTGTACAGGAAGTACTGCTCCGCGTTCGACAGGTAGACGACCCGCACCGGCATGCCCAGGCTCCGCTGCGCGGCGGCGATCGCCGCCAGGACCGTCCGGCCGAGCAGATCTCCCTTGAGGATCCGCACCCGGCCGGCGCCGAACGCCGCCCGCACCCAGGCGTAGGCGTCCGGGTCGGAGAGCCACGTGCTCGGTGCGCCGTCCGCCTCCAGGGTGGAGAGCCGCGCGAAGTAGTGGCGCAGCGACGCCTTGTGCTCCTTGTACAGCTCGCGCAGCGCGTCGCGCTCCTCCTCGTCGCCGCAGCTCGCGTCGAGCGCCTCGAGCGCGGCCGTGGTGCCGCCGCGCTCCCAGAACCGGAGAAACGCCGCCGCGTCCGGGGCGGCGGCGATCAGCGCGCCGAACACGCGATGGACGCGCGTCACCACGACGTCGTAGTCCATGAGCCACACCAGCTCCGCTCGCGCGCGCGCGAACAGCGTGTAGTTCTGGTCCGAGCCGACACCGATGTACGCGCCGCCGATGCCGTCGATGAACGGGAACCAGTCGTCGTGGCGCGGCTCGTTGGTCTGCACGTAGTGCCGCTCGTCCACCGGGTCCCGTCCGGCCACCTCGCCGATCACCGACTCGACGATCGCCCGCTGTTCGGGAGTCAGCGGAGCCTGGCCGGCGCCTGGCGTCGTGACGCCGCCGGAGGGAATCACGGCCGTCGCCGCGCCGTCCACGGAACCGGCGCCGGTGTCCGTCGCCGCGTCCCGCACCGGATCGCCGCTCGGGGTCGCACCCGCCTCGTCGGCGGACGTCTCCGAGGTGTCGTCGGCGAGCGCGTCGGGCCGGCCCGCGTCGGACGCGTCCGCTACGCCGTCGGACGTTGCTCCCGTCCCGGCGTCCGCGACAACCGTCGTGCGCACCGTGGCCGGACCGCGGGCGCCGGAGGCCGGAGTCGCATCGCTCGCCGTCCCGCCGTCCGGGCTCCGTTTGGCGCACGTCGCGCAGCACAGCGCGGTCGCCGTCGCCAGGAGCAGAGCCGTTCGTGTGCGCGACGTCGCCATCCTGCCACCGCCGGGCGCGCATCCTACCGCAGCCGGCGGCCCCGGCAAGGCCGGTCGCGCGCCCGGGTGCGAGGAACTTCCCGCCCCTTCGCGTTGTCACCACCTCCCGCGCTCGCGGAGCCGCCGCTCGCTCCGACCGTCCGGAGCGCGGCGCGTCCCGGCTCGGAGGGAACCATGCCGAACCGCCTCGACGCCCGCCGCCCGTCGTCCCGGTCCCGACTACGGCGCCTCCTGCCGCCGCTCCTCGCGCTTCCTCTCGCCTGCCAAACCGCGCCGGTGACCCCGGCCGGACCGGTGACGCCGCCCGTCGAGCGTTGGACGGCACCCGCCGGCTCGGCGGCGTTCGAGGACCCGCCGCCCGTGGCGCTCGAGCCGGACCCGCCCGTCGACGTCCCGCTGCCCATCGTCGCGCCGTCCGAGCCCGGCGACCGCGTCGAAGGCGGCCTGCAGCTCACGCTTCTCGGCCAGCTCACGCTGGCCGCCGGCTCCCGCGCGGCCTTGCGCGTCGTCGTCGAGCGCTCGACCTCGATTCTCGACGCCGAACCTGCCGCCGGCGCGTACGTCTGGCTCGCGCTGGGCGCCGGCGCCGAGGCGCGGACGCTGTTCCACGGACGCACCGGCGACGCGGGTACCGCCGACGTCAACTTCCGGGTCCCCAGGCTTCCGCCGGGCGAGTCGCTGCTCGTGCTCCACGTCCGCGACGCCGCGGGCGGGGGGCAGTGCACCTATGCCCGGACGGCGACGATCGTCGATGCCGTCCGCGTCCTGCTCACGACCGACAAGCCGCTCTACCAGCCGGGCCAGACGCTGCATGCCCGCGCCCTGGCCATGGCGCCGTCCGGCACCGGGGCTCGCGCCGGCCTGCCCGTCACGTTCCAGGTCGAGGACGCGAAGGGCAACACGATCTTCCGCAAGACGGCCGCCACGTCGGCCGAGGGAATCGTCGCGCTCGACGTCCCGCTCGCCGAGCGGTTGAACGAAGGCGGTTGGAGCGTCGCGCTGCTCGACCAGGAGGGGGCGACGCTGGCCGGGAAGACCGTGCGGGTCGAGCGCTACGTCCTGCCCAAGTTCGACGTCGCGGTCGAGACGGATCGGGACTGGTACCTTCCCGGCGGGCTGGTCACGGCGACCGTGCACGTCCGGTACTTCTTCGGGCTGCCCGTCGCCAACGCGCGGGTGGCGGTGAGCGCGAAGGCCTTCGACGCCGGGTTCCACGTCATCGCCGACGTCTCGGGCGAGACCGACGCCGACGGGACGTTCGCCTTCCGCGTGCCGCTGCCGGAGGTCCTGGCCGGCTCGGACCTCGAGGGCGGCGACGCGCGGGTCACGCTGGAGACGACCGTCACCGACGCCGCGGGCCAGGACGAGACCGACACGTCGTCGTTTCTGGTGGCGCAGGATCCGATCTCGCTGCTGGTCATGCCCGAGTCGGGTGCCCTGGTTCCTGGGGTCGACAACGTCCTGTGGCTCGCCGCGGCGCGTCCCGACGGGACGCCGGTGACCGGCGTCGCGACGCTCGACCTGGACGGCGGCTCGGTCTCCGCGCCCACCGACGAGCTGGGCATTACCGCACTCCGGTTCGCCGCCGAGCGCCCGGACGGCGCGGAACTGCCGGCCCGCGATGTCAACGGCACGATCCTGCTGAACGCCAGGTTCACCTCGGCCCTGGGGGAGAGCGTCGAGAAGGACGTGACGATCGAGAGCCGTCCGGACGGCGGGGACCAGGTCCTGCTGCGGCTGGACCGGGCCATCGCGCGCGCCGGGTACCCGGTGGGGCTGGAGGTGCTCGCGACCCGAGCCGCGGGGACGGCCTTCGTCGACATCGTCCAGGACCACCGCACCGTCCTGACCAAGGCGCTCGAGCTGCACGACGGGCGGGCGACCTGGGAGCCGGCCCTCCCGCCGGACCTTGCCGGCACGATCGAGCTGCACGCCTGGCTGCTCGGCCGAGACGGCACGTTCGTCCGCGACGGGCGCGTCATGGTCGTGGAGCCCGCCGACGAGCTGCAGGTCGCGATCGAGGCGGACAAGGACGAGTACCTGCCGGGCGAGCGGGCGCTGCTGCGTTTCGAGGTCACCGACGTCGCGGGCCGCCCGAAGTCCGCGGCCCTCGGCGTGATCCTGGTCGACGAGGCGGTCTACGCCCTCCAGGAGATGCAGCCCGGTCTGGAGAAGATCTACTTCCTGCTGGAAGAGGACGTGCTCCGGCCGCGCGTCGAGCTGCACTTCGCGCCGGGCGGCGTCACCGTCGAGGACGCGGTCAAGGCCCGGCGGCCGCCCGAAGGGAAGCAGCGGGCGGCCGCGATCCTCCTGGCCGGGGCCGAGCCCGCGCCCGTCTACGATCTCCGGGAGGTCGCCTCGGCGCGCCGCGCCGAGTTCCGCGAGCGGCGGCTGCCCGTCCTCTACGATGCGCTGGAGCGCGGCATCGGGCTGCTCGGCGTCGAACGTCTCCGCCGCGATGGCGATCCGACCCGGCTGGAGAGCGATGCCCTGGAGACGCTCGTCACCGATGGCCTGCTGGGCGAAGGCGACATGGCATCGCCGATGGGCGGTACGATCGTCGCCGAGGACCTGGAGAACCTCGCCGGGGGCCTGTCGGTCGATGACCTGGGTCGGCGCGCCGCGCGATGGGGCATCCTCCACCTCTATCAGCTCGCCGAGATGTGGGCCCGCATGAAGGCCGAATGGTGCGCCGGCGACCTGGGTCGGGACGGCGCCGAATGGTACTGCGTGCCGGAGAACATCCTGTCGCTCCTGCCGCACACGAAGGCGCCCGGCGAGGCGGCGCGCGTGGGACTGGCCGAGGAGGAGGCGCTCGTCGACCCGTGGGGCCGCGAGTACGTCGCCCGCGTGGACCGGGCGGCCGAGGTCCCGGTCGGCCCGATCGGCGACCTGCCCGGACTCGAAATCCTGTCCAAGGGCCCCGACGGGATCCTCGACACCTCCGACGACGTCCGCTTCGATTCGTCCGAGTCCCCGCAAGGCCCATCGACCGTTTCCGGCGAGTACGCGCGGTGGGCGGCACTCGCACCGCAGCCCGACCCGTGGCATGCCCTGACGTCGCGGGAGAGCGAGTGGTCCGCGCGGATCGACGAGCTGGTCTACGGCAGGGCCGAGCGGCGCGAGCGGGCGCGGGAGCGACGCTTGCTGGAGAGCGAGTACGGCGACGCGTACGGCGTCGGCGGCTTGGGCGTCTGGGGCACGGGCGAAGGCGGCGGAGGCTACTACCCCTTCGCCTTCCGGATGGCCGACGCGGGCGTGATGGGCCACGGCTACGGCGTCGGGGACGGCGTGGGGTTCGGCCGCGGCGGCGGCGGGATGGGCCGGGGTCGCGACGGCTCGCGGTCCGGCCCCGACCTCGCGGCGTCGCCCACGGCCGGACCGGCGGCGCCGCGCGTCCGCGAGTTCTTCCCCGAGACCCTGTTGTGGAACCCGGAGCTGATCACCGACGAGCAGGGCAGGGCGCAGCTCGACGTCGAGCTCGCCGACTCCATCACCTCGTGGCGCCTCTCCGTCCTCGCCGGGTCCGCCGACGGGGCCCTCGGCTCCACCGACCAGGCGGTCCGCGTCTTCCAGCCGTTCTTCGTCGACCTCGACCTGCCGGTCGCGCTGACCCAGAACGACGAGGTGGCGGTCCCGGTCGCCCTCTACAACTACCTCGACGAGCCGCAGGAGGTGGCGCTCGAGCTGGAACGAGCGTCGTGGTTCGAGCCGGCCACGGACCGTCGCAAGACCGTCCACCTCGAGCCGCACGAGGTGACCTCGCACCGCTTCCGCATCCGCGCCCGCACTCCGGGCGCCCACACGCTCGCGGTCTTCGCCGAGGGGACGGGCCGGGCGGATGCGGTCCGCCGCCCGATCCGCGTCGAGCCGGACGGGTTCCCGGTGGAACAGAACATCTCGGATTGGCTGCAGGGCGAGCTGACGCGCTCGTTCACCGTGCCCGCGGACGCCATCCCCGGCAGCGAATCGCTCGACATCAAGGTCTACCCCGGGGCGGTCGCGCAGGCCGTGGAGAACCTGGACTCCCTGCTGCGGGTCCCGAGCGGCTGCTTCGAGCAGACCTCGTCCACGACCTACCCCAACGTGCTGGTCCTCGACTACCTGGGGCGCATCGGCTCGATCACCCCGGAGGTCCGGATGAAGGCCGAGCAGTACATCCAGCTCGGCTACCAGCGCTTGCTGACCTTCGAGATCCCCGGCGGCGGGTTCGAGTGGTTCGGCAACCCTCCGGCCAACACGGTGCTCACCGCCTACGGCCTGCGGGAGTTCGTGGACATGGCGCGGGTCTACCCGGTCGATCCCGACCTCATCGAGCGCACGCGACGGTTCCTGCTCGACCGGCAGGAGGACGACGGAAGCTGGACCGTGGAATCCGGCGGCTTCCAGGACGGCGCCATCAACCGGCAGCAGGGGAGCGACGTCAACACCACCGCCTACGTCGCCTGGTCGCTGGCCGCGGGCGGCTGGGAGGGCGAGGCCCTGACGCGTGCCCGCGGCTGGCTCGCGCGCCGGATCGACTCGACCGAGGATCCGTACAGCCTGGCCCTGCTGCTGCAGGTCTTCGCCGGCGACGCGGACGGCGGCCGCCGCGACGCCGTCGTGCGGAAGCTCGCGGAGCGCAAGCGAACGGACGAATCCGGCGGGGCGTACTGGGCGGGGGACGAGGCGTCGGCCTTCGGCTCGCGCGGCAGCGCGGCCGCGATCGAGACCACGGCCCTCGTCGCCGCCGCTCTGGCCGAGTTCGGCCAGGAGCAGGCGCTCGCCCAGGCGGCCCTCGATTGGCTGGTCCGCCGGAAGGACGTCCTTGGCAACTGGGACTCCACGCAGGCCACCATCCTCGCCCTCCGCGCCCTTCTCGCGGCATCGTCCGGAGGGGCGCGCGACCTGACCGCCACGGTCGAGGTCATCGTCAACGGCACCTCCCTGCGCACGATCGAGATCACCCCCGAGACGTCGGACGTCCTGCACTTCGTGGACGGCACGGCCGCGTTGCGCGCGGGCGAGAACACCGTCACCGTCGCCTCGTCGCTCGCCGGGCGCAGCGGGCTCATGGCGCAGCTCACGGCCCGCTCGTTCGTCCCGTGGTCCGCGGCGCCGGCGCCGCCGTCGGCCGGGCCGTTGGAGCTGACGGTTTCGTACGATAGGACGGAGCTGGCGGCCGGCGACACGATCCGCGCCGGCGTCTCGCTGCGCTACCGTGCGGCGCAGGCCGCGGAGAACGCGATGGTCGATCTCGGCGTGCCGCCGGGCTTCGACGTCGTGGTCGAGGACCTGGATTGCGCGGTCCGGGAGGGGACCATCGCGCGCTACGAGCTGACCGGGCGGCAGATCGTGCTCTACGTGCTGCGGCTGGAGTCCGGGGACGCCCTGCACCTGGACGTCGGCTTCCGCGCCCGCTACCCCCTGCGCGCCCGGTCCCCGGCCTCGGACGCCTGGCTCTACTACCAGCCCGAGGTGCGGGCGACGGCGGCGCCTGTCGCGATCACGGTGGTCGACTGACGGTGGATTATTTTGCGCCTCCGCGACGTCGGAAGTAGCCTCGGACGGGGGATTCGGGGGAGCGGAGCGACGTGGCGGGCAAGAGCACCGGACTTCTGCGGGCGGCGTGCATGGCGATCATCGCCGCCGCGGCCTTGCCCGGCGGCGCCGACGAGCCCGGGGAGCGCTCGTGCGGCCGGGACACCGGCCCAGCCTCCGAGCCGGCGCCCTCGGCGGACGTCGTCGACACGACGACCCTGCCGGCACTGTTGCGGGAACGGGGGTTCACCCCGCCGTCCGGAGGTTTCCTGGCCTACGTCGAGGAGATCACGTTCGACGAGGATCGGGAGCAGATCGTCCGCAGGCGCCGGTTCGACTACGGCGGGACTTCCGCGCAGGTCACCGGATGGAACCCCGCCTCGACCGTGAAGCTCTTCGCGGCGACCGCGGCGCTGCTGCGGATGCGCGAGCTGGGTTTCGATCCCGACGCGACGATCACGTATCACGGAAGCGGGGACGACCACGCGTTCACGCTGCGGGAGCTGGTCGAGGCGGCGATCGGGCCGAGCGACAACCTCGCGTACGACTACCTGACGGTGTTTTCCGGGTTCGACTACCTGCACGGCGACTTCTTCGTCGAGGCCCACGGCTTCGGGCGCACTGCCCTGCGCGTCGCCTACGCGCGCGAGCAATGGACGGGGATGGGGTTCGACGACTTCTTCCGGACGAGTCCGGCGATGACGGTGTCGCAGGACGACCGTGTGCTGGAGCGCCCGGAGGAGCACGGCGCGACGCAGGTGGAGTGCAGCCAGGCGGCGTGCACGACGCTGCTGGAGCTGGGCGAGACGCTGCGCCGCATCGTCTTCCAGGAGAAGCTGCCGCCGGAGGAGTCGCTCGGCCTGCACCCGGACGACCTCGAGCTGCTCCGGGGGCTGCTCGGCTCGACGCGGAGCCGCGGCGAGGAGGCGGTCAAGGTGCTGCGGCCGTTCTTCGGAAGCGGGGCGCGCATCTACCACAAGGCCGGCTACGCGTCGGAGTGGTTCACGGACGACGTGCTGATCGATGACCCCGACCTCGACCGGGCGTGGCTGATCGTATTGGCCGGCAATCCGGGCCGCTCCGCGCTCGACGATGCGGCGCGCCTCGTGGGGGAGATCCTATCGACCGGCGCGCTCGACCCGTAAACTCCACGCGCGCCCTGGCCCCGAAGGGACTCGGCGGCTCTGCCGCCGAGCAGGGCGCGGTTCGGTTCCGGGTGGCCGGACGCGGAGGTTTAGGACCCTACTCCGCGGCGAGGACGTCGGCGCAGTGCTCGATGTCGAGCCGCGTGGTGGAGGTCTCGAGGTAGCGGACCTGCATATCCGAGGCGCGGACGACGGCGATCCAGGGCACGTACTCCGTCGCCTGGGCGATGGCGTAGCGGCCTTCGGAGTTGTCCTGGTCGTTCGAGCGCCAGCCGAAGGAGATGCCGTACCGTTCGATGTACATGCTGGCCCGGACGGGGCTGAGGGAGTCGGTGACGAGGAAGATCCACTTGGCGCCGGTGGCGATCCAGTGGTCCTTGAGGCGGTTGATCTCGCGCAGGCGCTCCGGGCAGACCGGGCAGACCTCGGTGAGCACCATGAGGAAGATGCTCTTGACGCCCGGGTCGCAGCGGATGGCCGAGACGTCCGCGGCCAGCACCTCGTCGATGCCGCTGCGCGCCGCGTCCCAGATCATCGGCGCGAGGATGTTGCCGACGCGCTGGAAGGCGTACGGCCCGGTCGGGTACGCGGTGCACTCCTCGACCTCGTCGGCGTCGGCGTCGGCGTCGGCGTCGGCGTCGGCGTCCGCATCCGCGGCCGCTTCCGTGCGGCACGAGCCGTCGCAGCCGTCGCCCGCGGCGAGGTTGCCGTCGTCGCACTCCTCGCCTTCGTCCACGGTCCCGTCGCCGCAGGCGGGCGCGGCGGTACACGCCCCGGCGGTGCAGACCTGGCCGGCGCCGCAGCTCATGCAGGCCACGCCGCCTACGCCGCACGCCTCCGGAATGCCGCCCGTCACGCAGCTTCCCTCGAGGCAGCACCCGTCGCACGTCCCGGGCCCGCAACTCGGCGTCTCGTCCGCCGGATTGCAGCTCCCGGCCAGCGCCGCCGAGAACACGATCGCGACCCACCCGAGCCATCGAGTTCGTGAACGCCCCATGGTCCCTCCTCGCGCCCGCGCGCCCCGCCGCAACGCCGACCGGCGAAGAATACCCGGTTCACGCAAAGGGCGCAAAGAGGCAGAGCACGCAAAGGGGCAGGGGGCAAGGAAGACACGACGAGGCGCTCAGGTGCCGGACTCGCGGATCCGAACCGCGGCCTTCAGGCCGCGGCCGCCGCAGCCAGCAGTGCAGGCCTTGGCCCCGAAGGGACTGGGCGGCTCTGCCACTGAGCAGGGCGCGGTTCGGTCGTGGAAACTCGGCAGTGCGCTGCGTCGCACTGGCAGCTTCGCAATGCCATTGACACGCGCGGCGGCGCGGTGAAAATATCTGTCTCCAGAGCCGGTGAGGATGGCGATGCGGGCGAGAGCGCTTCCCGAGTCGTCTCATTCCGACGCTGCGGCGACGCAGCCCAGGAGTGCTTCGGCCGAGCGGCCCTGCCGTGGCGCGACGACGACTTTGTCGCCTTCGTCCCCCCCCCCCCCATTCATTTCGCGTAGCTACGGATCGTATCGCAGGTTGCGGGCGGAACGCGCCAGCGAAGGCGGAGGTGCGTTCCGTTGGCCGCCGTTCGTCTGCAAGGAAAACCGAGAGAAGGAGGATGCCATGAAGCGCGACGACTTGCTGGGCTCGTTGATCGGCCGCGGGGAGTGGACGACGCCGCGGGTCATTGCCGCGCTTCTGGCCTTCGCGCTGTTGCTGGCGGCTTCGTGCGGCGGTGAGGGCGGCGGGTCGCCGGAGCGGACGTCCAGCGTCCAGGCTGCGGTGGAGACCGAGTCGTGCGGGAACGGCATCGCCGACCTGTACCGCGCGCCACCGCCCCCCTGCCCGAACTCCGCGGTCGTGACCGAGGTCTTCGATCGCGCAGAGCTGGATGCATGGCTGGCCGATCCGACGACGACCCTGGACATCAAGGCGTCGATCGCCTTCGCGGGCGAGCCGCTGGAGATCTCGACGGCGTGCGACGTCTTCTCCCGCAGCGGCGTCGTGCTCTCGGGCCTCACCGACGTGTTCATCGCCGCGCGAAGGGTCGACATCTACTCCGACGTTACGGCGTCGGGCCGCGTCGACCTGCGCGCCGCGGAGTCGATCTACCTGCGCACGGCGTCGAGCGTCGCGGGACCCGTGGCGGGTTTGGCGATGGAAGCGCCGTACGTCGATGACTACGCGGACACCACGGTCGGCGCCGGCGGCCGCTACTGCATCGAAGGCGGCGAGATCGTCATCCGGCAAGCCTCGAAGAACGGCGCAGCGGGTGGGGAGGTGAACGTTTCCGGCGCCTCGGTGGACGTTCACGGCGACTTCACGACCCCGGGAACCGTGCAGATGAGCGCGACCGGAGATCTCTATCTGCGCGAGGCGGCGAGGTTCTCGGCCGCGGACGACGTGACGCTTTCCGCCGGCGGGATCCTCGATGTGCACGGCGACCTCGTGGGCGCACGCCACGTGGTGTTCGAGGCCGGAGGCGATCTCACGTACCGGCAGGCGGCGCGGACCGAGAACGCATCGAGCGTCTCGATGACCTCCGGCGGTTTCTCCGACTTCCACGGCACCCTGATCTCCGCCGGGCCCGTCTCCCTCCGCGCGAGCCGGTTCTGGTACCGCGACGCGGCGCTCATCGAGACCAGCGGCGACGTGGACGTCGTCGTCGGTGGCACCACGCTCACGGAGTTCTACGGCACGATGCGCTCGAACGGGAATGTCGCTGTTTCGGCGGACTCGCTGTACCTCCGGCAGTCGGGGCTGATCCGGGCCGACCGCGACGTGAGGCTTGCGGTGGCGGGGCGTTTCGACATGCGCGGGAAGGTGCAGGAGAACGAGGACGTCCGCGTCGTGACCGGCACGTACAAGCTCTACGGCACGCACAGCTTCGCGGGCAACGCGAGCTGCGTCGTCGCCGGCGCGCGCACGTCGGACACCGTGGCGGCCATTGGCTGCGTCGAGTCGACGGATCTCGCGGCTCCGACGTGGCCGGCGGGCAGCGCACTCGTCGCGAGCGGCGTGGGCACGGACAGCCTGACACTCTCGTGGACGGCGGCCGTCGACGCGGTCGGCGTCGTGGCGTACGCGATCTTCCAGGACGGGGTATCGATCGGGGAGACGGACGCGGGCACGCGGACGTTCGAGGTGACCGGGCTCACGCCCGGCACCACCTACGTCTTCAAGGTCGAGGCCGGGGACGCCGCGGGTCGCTGGAGCACCGACGGCCCCTCCACCGCGGCGACGACGGAGAGCGCCGACACGGACGGGCCGGTGATCGTGATCAGCTACCCGCTGTCGGGCGACGAGGTCCTGGAGTCGCCGGTCGACGTCATCGGCGCGGCGTACGATTCTTCGGGCGTGACGGGTATCTTCGTGAACGGCTTGGCGACGGATCGCATCGGCGACGAGTTTTCCGGGCGGGCGGAACTGCGTCCGGGGCCCAACACGATCGTGGTCTCCGCGCACGACGGCTGGGGCAACCGGTCGGAGGCGTCGGTGGTCGTGACGCTGGCCCCGACCGGCCCGCTGCCGGCGCCTGGGGACGGCTCGATTCGCGGCAAGGTCTTCGACGACGCGACCGGGGAGCCGCTCGTCGGTGCTCGGGCATCCTGCGCGCAGCTCGGATGGTCGGCGGTTTCGGGCGGCGACGGTTCGTTCACGCTGCCGCTGCCGGCGGTGGACACGCCGGAGCCGGGGCCCCTGGAGGCGGACGCATGGCGCCAGTTGCAGGTGGACATCCGCGCCGACGGCTACTTGAACGCCCTCCGCACCGTGGTCGTGCCGGAGCATCCACGAGGATACGAGGTGGCGCTGGAACCGGCGTACCTGGCGACGATGGATCCGCACGTCAGCATCATCGGCCCGGAGGGCGGCGTGGCGACGAACTCCGACGGCACCGTGTTGATCGAGTTCCCGCCGGGCGCAGTGGATCGGACGGTGGAGTTCCGCCTTACGTCCTATCCCTCGGCCCGCTCTACGGTCGCGCCCCTGCCGCCGCGAACGGTCGGGGTGCACCCGGTGGACGTGTATCCGGACGGCATCGTCCTGGCCCAGCCGGTACTGTCCCACTTCGCCAACGCGGACGGACTGGCGCCCGGGACGGAGTTGCGTTGCATCCGGTTCCAGGATGGGGCCTGGGCCGAGGGCGGGAGCGCGCGAATCGCCGACGACGGCTTGTGGCTGGACTACCAGTCCTGGCACCTGAGCTCGTTGTATCCCGTCACCGTGGTAGGCGGGCCGCAGGCGCCGGTGATCGAGGATGACACCAGCGGTGGGGGCAGCGGGGGTCCGTGCGAGAAGGACCGCGAGGAGGGGATGTCGTCCGTGTCGCGGCGCACGGGCGAGTTGCACGAGACGATCGTGGTGGGCCCGGACGGCCGGGAGAACGGCGACGGGCTGTCTCCGTGGCCGCTGCGGCTGGTCTACTCCAGTTCGACCGTGCGCCCGCACGCCCTGTTCGAGGCGCGTGCGCACTTCCCGCCCGACGTGCCTTGCTGGGATCGGAAGAGGACAATGTTCCAGGTCGACGTCGCCGGGGCGGGCACGCCGTTCTTCCTTGACTACCAGCCCTCCATGGCGGACCTCGACGGTCCCCCGGGCCGACTCCGGTACTTGTTCGACGGGCGGCGGGATTCGGGGCCGCTGCTGGACACCGGGTTCTACTACGTGCAACTCAAGGTCGGGAGCGAGTACGAGCGCCCGGAACTCACGCCCACCTCCCCGTGTTGCCCCGGCGGGGTCTGCCCGCGCCACGAGACGGTGCCGGTGTGGTCCATCGCCCCGCGTTCGCTGGCCCTGCGTAACGAGGTCGGTAGCCCGTTCGGTGCGGGATGGGGTCTGGGAGGCCTCAAGCGCCTAGTCTTGAGTTCGAACGGCGTCGACTGGAGCGTTTTCGATCCCGCGGGCCAGGTCGAACGATTCTACTTCGTCGGACCAGGGCGCGTGCTCACGGTGGCGGGAACGACGGGGGGCGCGTGGTGGGGCAGCGGCCGGCGAGCCCAGGACACGACGGTGCCCCACCCCAGCGGCGTGGTCGTGGATCCCGTTGGTCGCACCTTCGTTCTGCACGATGCCGGCTATCCGTTGAACGCAGTGCTGAGCGTCGTCCTGTCGGACGGAATGCTGCACACGGTGCTTCCGCCCGGCGGAAGCGCGACGGGGGATTCCAGGCGCTCGCTGCACTTCTCCACCGCGTCGCTGACGTTCTTGCGTTCGACGGCGACGACGACGGAGCTGTTGGTGGGCTCGCAACAGGGCGTCCAGCGCGTGGTCTGCACCAACGACGCTGAGGAGACTGCGGGACTCGCGTGCTGGCTCCATCCGTTCGCGGGTGCGGATCCCGCCTACAGGCCGCCATCGGACGGCGCCGTGGCCACCGAGGTGTGGTTCAACATGGACGGGGGCAGCATGTGGGCTTCGTCATCGGGCGAGGTGTATCTCGCTCCCGTCGGCGGAGAAGTCGTCTGGCGGGTGGACGCCGGGGATGCCGGGGGCGTGCGCCGGATCTGGCGGTTTGCCGGGCTTGGCAGCCCTGCCATTCCCAGCTGCGCAGACCAGCCCGCGACGATCCGGGCGCTGGATGCGGAGTTTCGAGACGTATCCGCCCTGGCCGGCGATGCGGAAGGGAACGTCTACGTCGGGAGCAACGAGTGCCCCGCCATCTGGAAGGTGGACCACGCCACAGGCTGGATGACCCGCGTCGTGGGCACAGGACTGGACGAGTGGACGGCCGACGGCGAGACCGCGGGGGACAACGGCACCTGTCCCGTCGACACCATGGCCGTGTCCGGCGACGGACTGCTGCACTTCGTCGGCACGTGCACCCACGCATACGAACACTCCGCGGTGCCGTGCCAGCTCATCCGCAAGGTGGATGCGGGCGGCGAGCTGGCCACGGTGCTGGGAAACCCCTGGTACTGCTACGCCTTCGCGCCGTTCGGCGACGGGCTACGCGCCCAGTGGACGCGGACCTCGGGGGTCAGCGGCCTCGCGTTCGATTCGAGCGGATCGTTGTACTATGCCGAGGGAACCTCGAACCGCGTGCGTATGATCGTGGGAGCCGGTGGCGTCCTGCGACCGGGCAACGGAACGTACTCGGAGCTGCGCGAGTGGACCTCGGGCGGCGCGACGTGGCACACCGTTCGTCACCCGGGAGGCATTCTCGACCACTTCGATCCGCAGGGCCGGCTGGTCAAGACGTGGGCGCCCGACGATTCCGGGTTGGGATTCGAGTACATCTTCGTCTATGACGGGAGCAGCCGGCTCTCTGTGGTCCGCGACGCGCGAAACCGTGCGGCGACGTTCACCTACGCCGGCGGCAAGCTTGACGCGATCACGGACTTCTCCGGCGCGCGTACCGAGTTCGACGTCAACGTCGACGGCGACCTGGTCGCGGTCGAGCGAGCCGGCTTCCCGGACACGCGGCGCACGTTCGGCTACCATTCGAGCCATCTGCTCCAGACGCAGACGCTGCGCCATCCGGAAGGCGACCGTACGACCACGTACCACTACGACGCCCGGGGCATGGTGGAATCGGTGGAGGTGGGTGGCGTGACGCGGCGGACGATCGCGGCTGCGGACGGCTTCGGCCTGGCCAATGACATGGGCTACGAGGAAGGCGACCCGCCGCCGTCCGTCCCGCGCGAGGCGGCGACGCCCCCCGGAGGATTCCCGTTCGTTGGCAAGGTGTGGGACGAACGCGGCATCTACAAGGAGTACGCCTTCGGCTCGGCCCGCACCAGCGGCGCCTGGAGGTCCGGCAGCACGCCGGACGGGCACGCGTACGATGTCGCCTGGTCCGTGAACGGTGCTGGCCAGGCGACCCGGTCTTCGTACTACGCGCCGGGCGCGGTCCCGGGGGACACCCTCCGCACGTACGACGACATGGGCCGGCTGATCGAGCAGCGGCTCGGGACATTCGAGCCGTCCAACCGTACGACGTACGTCTACGACTCCCTGTGCAGCCGCCCGACGTTGATGCGGACGATGCAGGATCCCGTCGGCGACGTCGCCCCCATGGTCGAGAGCTGGACGTACGACGCCGAGTGCCGGCTCGCGACTTACGTCGCGCCGTCCGGTCGGTTCACCAGCTACGTGTACGACCCGCTAACGCACCTCCTCGCCGAGGAGCGGGACACCGCGGGGGCCCTGCTGCGGTCGTACACCTATGACGACCTGGACCGGTTGCGGTCTCTCACCGATGCGGACGGGCGGGTCACGACGTACTCGTACTCGGCCGCCGACCTCGTGGAGCAGGAGGTGGTGGAGGGACGTTGGGGCAGGACTCGGACGACCAGCCGGCACTACGACCCGCTGGGGCGGCTGGAGTGGGTGGAGACCGCCCCCGGGGTCCGCACGGAGTACATCTACTACGATGCGACGCTCTCCGGCTGCTGCGGTGGCACCAGCCGCGGACCCGACGAGGTGATCGACCCCGACGGCAACACGACGGCGTACGACTACGACGCGGACGGACGGGTCCGCGCAGTAACCGACGCCGCGACGGGGAATTGGACGGAGTACGTCTACGAAGGCGCCGGCTCGCTGGTGTCGCGGGTCGTCCTGCACGACGCGGCCGACCGGCCGGTCCGGACGACGACCTACACGTATGACTGGCAGGGCCGACTCCAATCGGTGGCGACACCTGGTGCAGCGGGCGGGACCACGTCCTACACGTACCCGGTGGAACGCAGCGACGTGGCGGTGACTTCGGTGACCGACGCGGAGGGGCGGCGATCGTCGTACACGTGGGGTCTGGCGAACCAAGGCTGGTACCGGCAGGTGACGTCTGCGACACTGCCGGACTCCGGCACCGACGAGTACACCTACGACGGGCTGGGCCGGGCAAGGACGCAGGAACGAGCCACCGACAGGAGAACGGAGTGGAGCCTGGATCTCGCGGGACGCATCAACGTGACGCGGTACCGGATCACTGCCACCGGCGCGACGGACTGGAGGGTGGCGTACGCGTACGAGGAAGCTGGCGACGCGCTGCTCCAGGTGTCCGAGTTCGAAGGGGAGTCCCTGACGGCGCGTGCCACGACGACGTTCGAGCGGGACGAGTTGGACCGCGTCGAGCGCGAAACGCGGCAGCAGGGCGGCCGGAACTTCGTGGTGCAGTACGTCTACGACGACCTGGGCAACCTGGAGTGGGTGACGTATCCTTCGGGCATGATGGTCGAGTACCAACACCGGGATGCCGATCCGGACCGCGTGACCGCGGTCACCGCGCGACCACCGGGCGGCTCGGCGAGGGTGCTGGCGCAGGACGTGTCGTACTCCCAGGCCGGCCTCCTGGCAGGGTACATGATGGGGAACGGCATGACGTACGAGATCACGCGCGGGCCCCGCGGACGCGTCGAGCGGATCTTCGCCGGTGTTCCCGGGTATCCGGTGGCCGACACCCTGGATCTCCAGTACTCCTACCTTGAGCCGGTGACGGGGGCCGAGGACCCCACGGGGAACATCCGGGCCATCTACGACGCGGTCGACTCGCGCAACGCGGAGTACACCTATGACGACGCGGACCGGTTGGCGGCCGCCACGGGCTGGTGGGGCACCCTGGGGTGGACCTACGACCGGACGGGCAACCGGCTGAGCGAGACGCGGCGGGACCCCGGGTCGACGACCGACGAGGTCTCCGGCTACACGTACGAGGACCCGGACGGCGGCGGAGCACTTCCCAGGAACAGCCGGCTGCTGCAGGTGACAGGCGCGGAGGCGCACGAACTTCGGTACGACGCCTCCGGCAACGCGGTCCGCTACGACGACCTGTGCCTGCGCTACGATGCCGCGGACCGGCCGACGCAGATCCGGCGGCTGGCGGACCCGGCGGGGTCGTGCGTGGACTGCACGAACGATACCTGCGCGCCGCAGGTCGTGCAGGAGAACGCCTACGACTACAAGTTCCGCAGGACGCAGCGCGTGGAGTGGGTGGACGCGGCCGGCATCCCGTACCCGACCGACGCGCGACCCTGCACCGCGTTCCTGTACGACCAGTCCGACCGGCTGATCGCGGAGCACAACTGCACGACCGGCAGCGACCCCGACGCCCCCGACAACGTCCTGGCCGAGTACGTGTACCTCGAGGGTTACCACGTCCTCGCCGTCCGCCGCGATGGCGGCGCCTGGTACTGGTACCTGAACGACCACCTTCCGACACCGAAGAAGCTGATCGACAGCACCCGAGCCGTCGTCTGGGACGGGAAGATGGAGCCGTTCGGGGCCACGCAGGCTCCGGGAGCGACGGTAGAGCAGCCGATACGCATGCCGGGGCAAGTCTTCGACCCGGCCTTGCAGTTGTTGTACTCCGCTGACCGGTACCTGCAAGCAGAGACCGGACGATACCTCAGTCCAGATGTGCTCCGATCGGCAGCACTCACCTCCGACCCCCAATCGGTCGTGGGTGTGGTTCCTGGGTTGAAAGCCCGGTTGATGAGTCGGGCGTCCCGCGCACACGTCTACGGTGCCGTCCGAAACAACCCGTTGCGCTACACCGACCCGACCGGGATGCAAGTCGAGTGTGTGAATGACCTGCTGTGCGACGGAGGTGAACAGTGGAGGCCGCCGTGGGAGCTGTATGAATTCGACTGGGCCGTGCTCGTGGACGCTGCTCTGTCCATCCTGCAGGTGCAGGTGGCCCAGGCCGAGTTCATTCGCTGTCTCGCGGGTACGCCGAAGCCAGGGGTCGGTCGTACTGGCGTATTCTGGGCTTGCTTGACTGGCTGCGGCGCCTACATGACGGCGTGGCGACGGTCCACATGTCAATTCTCTTGTCTGCCTTTGGTGATGACGGACAAGATCTTGGGCTGTCTGGATTGAAGCGGCTGTGGCGGTCTTGTTCTGTCGGAGGTGCGATTGGGACCGCGGCCATCGTCGGGAAGGTCCGCTAGTGGCGCGTGATGACAGGTGATTCGATGCGACGGGCGCGGGCGTGTGACTGATTCGGGCCGACAAGGGAGATGGTGGCGGTTGGCACGCTGGATTCGCCAGGTGTTCTTGCGTACCCGAGAGAGTGCTCGAACGCGATGGCGCGATCGAGGCTTCGTAGCCCTGGTCTTCATTGCAGCGTTGTACGCTGGGACCGTCCTGTTGGAGGAAGTCGGCGCCGAGTCAGCTGCTCAGGCGGTCTGGACCGTGATCGTTCTATTCTCGGTGTGTGTTGCCCCCATTCTCGTTATCTTGTACCTGACGGGGAGTATCGGTCGACATGGCAGGAAGTAGTATCCTGCCGATACTGCATACTGGGGTTGCGGAGGATTGGCAGGGCGTCGTCCGTGATCGCGACTCCGCGTCCGCGAAAGCCGGATCATCGTAATAGCGTTGGAGGCGGACGACGACCGGACGCCGGAGTTCCTCGTCGGGGTCTCGTGGGCTGAGGGCGGCGGAGTCGTCATGCCTCTCTCGAGGACGGTGGGCGCTGAGATCGCTCGGGTCCCATGGGAAGACGGGCGGGGGTGGTCATGCTGGGGACCTCCGTCACGACCGCGCGGAGGGACGGCGGAGTTGGGTCGGGATTCCTCGCGGCCGCCGTCCGGACGCGACGTCAAGGAACGGTGGTCATAGTCGTGGAGATGGACGCGACGGCCAGACTCGTCGCAAAGTGGACCGCACCCTGCTGCGCCCGGCCTTGCCTCGACGATCGTCGCCCCGTGCAGACGACGGACCGCAGTACGTGGACGATCCCCCCGCGATCGGGTATCTTCCCCAGAAGCCCGCAGCGCGGGCAGGGCAGGGCACGAGGATGAAGTCCGGGCAGCACGCGTCGATGGGATCGGCCTGGAGCACGGCGATCCGCCGCATCCCGTCGCTGTGCCTGCTGCTCGCCGGCTGCAGCCTGGCCTCCGGCGGCCTCGGGGAACTCGACGACGGGGGAGGGGGAGATCTCGAGCTGGACGTCGATGGACGCATCGACCGCGGGGAGGACGGGGACGGACGCGACGATCGCGGGGACGACGGGGACGCCCGCGCGGAAGATGCCGAGCCCGACGAAGCGGTCGAAGACGTCGAGGGCGACGAGGAAGCGGACGCCGAGATCGAAGAAGAGGACGGGGATCTCGAGACGGACGAGCTGCCGGACAGCGACGACGCCGAGGATTTGGACGGCGAGGCCGATGCCGCCGAGGACGTCGTCGAGGACGTCGAGGACGTCGTCGAGGTCGAGACCGGCGTTTGCGACCCGACCGGCATCGAGGACCACTGCTCCAGCGACATCCTCGAGCGGTGCCGGGCCGATGCCATGGGCTGGGACGTCTTCCCGTGCGCCTTCGGCTGCACGGGCTACGGACTGGGCGCACGCTGCTTCGAGTTTTCCCCGAGCAACATCGCCGATCGCGGACTGCTCTGGTCGAGCACGGCGCCGTTCACGGCGACCGGAGTGCGGGTCGTGGAGTTCCAGACCGAGACGGGCGCGATCCGCGCGTGGGACGCCGCCGGGGTCGAGCTGGCGCCGATCCGCGCGGCGGGGGAGGGCGACGTCGGCGGCATCGTCTTCACCGTCCAGGCCCAGGCCGCGGGCGCCCCCGAGCTTGGGATCTGGAGTTTTGGCGAGTTCACCCTCCCGGCGGGCATCGACGTCATCGGCGTCGGCGCTCGCGCCATGGTCCTGCTGGTCTCCGGCGAGGTCCGGATCGCGGGGACCGTGCACGCCGGCGCTTCCGTCGCGTTCCTGCTCGGCAGCACCTGGGTCGGCCACGACCGGCCCGGACCGGGGGGTGCGGCGGGCGGCAGCCCCGACGGCTGGGGCTCCGGCGCCGGCGCGGGCCAGGACGGCCGCAGCGAGGATTGGCCGTCGAACAACGACTCCGGGGGCGGCGGCGCGGGCTTCGGGGGCGTGGGCGGCCCGGGCGGCGACATCGGCGGCGCCGGCGGGGGCAACGGCGGCGTGGCCTACGGCGCCGCGCCGCTCGTGCCCCTCCTCGGCGGCTCCGGCGGCGGCGGCGGCGGCG
>JACRCZ010000104.1 GCA_016218765.1 Deltaproteobacteria bacterium
GGCACCTCCGGCAGAGGCTCGCCCGACGCGGGCGGCGGCGTCGCACCCTCCGGCGTGGTGGGAGCCGAGGGTTCCGCGCCCTGCTTGCCGCTCGCGCCACGCGCACCGACGATGCCCCACACCGCCAAGGCCACGCCGACGACCCCCATCGCCAGCGCGGCCCGGTGCACCCAGACCTTCCCGCCGGCCGGCGCCGGGCGCTGGTCCCGCACGACGACGTCCGAGTACGTCCGCGGCAGGTGCGAGCGGCGCCACCGCCGCTGCGCGCAGCCGACCAGCCCGGCCGCCGCTCGACCCGCGGCGCACAGCGCCGCCCAGACGGCGGCGGCGAGCTTCGCGAGCACGGGGCCCGCGCGCCGCGCACCGGTCCGCGCCGCCGACGAGGCCGCGGCGGCGAAGCGCCGGCCCGCGCCCTCGACCACGGTGCCGAGCTTCTTCCCCACCTCGGTCGCCCGCGCCACGCTCGTCTCCGTCACGGACACCGCGGCCGCACGGGTCTCGACCACCACCGGCCGATCCCTCAGCGTTTCCCCCGCCGCCGCTCGCTCCTCCGCGACCGCTCGCTCCTCCCCGACCCCCCGCTCCTCCGCAACCGCTCGTTCTTCCGCAACCGCTCGCTCCTCCGCGACCGCTCGCTCCCCTGCGTCCGGCAACGTGTCGCGCGCCATCGACGCGCGACGCGGCATCGAGATCCCGGCCGACTCCGCGGTCCCGACGACGACGGCTTCCCCCTCTCCGTCGCCGCTTCCCGCCCAGGCCGTCACCAGGAGCACCGGGATGCCGTCCGTGCCCCGCGCGGACGCCTCCACCGCGCCGATCTCGCCCTCGAACGTCGCGCCGTCGTCGCGCGAGCCGTGGACCACGACCGGGGAACGCAGCCGAAGGAACGGCAGCGGACAGCGGAAGCGCATCATGCCGGGCCCGTCCTGGTCCACGAACTCGGCGCGCAGAGCCTGCCCCATCCCGCCGACCCTCACCCGCAGCTCCTCGCCCGGCTGGAACGCCGGCTCCGGATCCGGCGCCACCGGATCGAGCTGCCCGGTCGCCGGACGACGCTTGAGCGGTACGAAGCGGACGCCCGCTTCGGTGTGCCCCTCCCCCGGGAGCACCCACGCGACCTGCCCGCCTTCCACGACCGCCGAGTAGTCCGGACCCAGGTCGAGCCGGAACACCAGGTGCTCCCCCGCCGACAGCGGACCCTCGACCTCCACCGCCATTCCTCGCGGCGAGAGATCCCGTGTCCGGCCGCGCAACATGGTCCCCTCGCGCCCCGCGCACAGCGCCACCGGGCGACGAACCGGAACGCGCGCAATCCCGACTTCCCTTCGCTCGTCCGTCATCATCGCATCACCTCACCCGCCACTGACCACCCCTGGGCCACTCCCAACTCGGCCCACGTGCACATTGTACTACATATCCCACAAAGTGGGGCAAGTTCCTGGACGGTGAGCCCTGCCTCGCCCGAATCGGACGGCCTCGGGCTATCGATAGGCGGTGACGCTGGAGAACACGGCGGCGTTGCCGTAGGTGCGGACGCCGACGCCGCCGCTGAGGGGGAGGGTGGCGCCGGCGACGGTGGAACCGGCGATGCTGCCGGCGGACTCGATGGCGCAGGAGATCTCGCCGCCCCGGGCGGAGCCGACGACGCCGTACCATTGGCCGGTGGTGATGGAGGCGGACAGGGGTGCTTCGGCCAGGAGATCGAAGGCGCCGGCGGAGAAGCTCCAGATCTGGACGGTGCTGTCGACCGCGTTGGCGCAGCAGAAGTACCAGGCGGAGGGAGGGGTGCGGGCATCGACGCGCAGGAGGACGCCGGCCAGCCTGTAGGTGGTGTCGGTGCCTGTGCCCCAGGAAGCGACGGCGCGGACGGTGACGTCGTCGCCGAAGGGCCAGGCGTCGTCGAAGGCATTGGCGCCGCCGAAGGTGAGATCCTGTCCGAGCATGTCGTCGCGGCGCCACCAGTCGCCGCCCTCGGCAAGCCACCCTGCGGATTCGGTGAAGGGGTGGAACGCGACGCGTTCGCCGGTTCGCGTCGGATCGCCGGGGAACTCGCAGGCGTCGCCGATCCCGTCGCCGTCGGCGTCGTGCTGGCCCGGGTCGGCGACTTCGGGGCAGACGTCGCAGGCGTCGCCGATCCCGTCGCCGTCCTCGTCGTGGGCGCCGGTGCCCGCATCGCACGGGGCGACCGTGTCTTCCGGGCCGCCGTCGTCCGCGGGGCGGACGTCGCCGCCGTCGTCTGCGGGGGTGCCGTCGCCGCCGTCGTCGCCGGCGCTGTCCGGGCCGCCGGGGACGCACACACCGTAGTAGCAGACGAAGCCGCTGCCGCAGGTGGGGCGGCACGCCGCGTTCGCGTCGTCGCAGCCGGCGAGGCCCGCGACGGCGGTCGCGGCGAGGCCGGCGAGGGTCATCCAGCGGGTCATCGTTTTCCCTCCTTCGATCTCACGCCAGGGCGCGCCGCAGGGCGTCGACGGTGCGGTCGATGTCCTCCGGCCGGGTGCGTTCGGTCACGGCGAGCAGCCGGGCGTCGCCCAGCTCCGGGAAATCGGGGCCGAGGGGGACGCCGAGCAGGATGCCGTCGTGCTGGAGGGTCGCCGCGGCGGCGTCGAGTCGTCCGCGGTCGTGTCGGATGGCGAACTCGTGGGCGTAGGGGGCGTGGAACGCGAGGTGGACGCCGGGGATTCCGCCCAGGCCGGCGGCCAGTTTCCGTGCGCGCGCGTGGCAGGTTTCGGCCACGCGGCGGAAGCCCTCGGGGCCGACGAGGGAGAGGTGGATGGTGACGCCGAGGGCGCAGAGTCCCTGGTTGGTGCAGACGTTGCTGGTGGCCTTTTCGCGCCGGATGTGCTGTTCGCGGGTCGAGAGGGTGAGCACGAAGGCGCGCTGGCCGCGGTTGTCGACGGTTTCGCCGGCGAGTCTTCCGGGCAGCTGGCGCACGAACTCGGAGCGCGCGGCCATGAGGCCGACGCCGGGCCCGCCGAACGACAGCGGGAGACCCAGCGGCTGGCCTTCGCCCACGGCGACGGCGACGTTGGCGGCGCCCGGGGAGCGCAGGATGCCGAGGGTCGTGGGATCGGGGGTATGGCTGACGAGGTACGCGCCGGCGTCGCAGCAGAGGTGCGCGGCGGCGTCGAGATCCTCGGGCACGCCGAAGTAGTTCGGGTAGCCGAGCACCACGGCGCCGACGTCGGGTCCGATCTTCGCCGCCAGCCTGGCCAGGTCCACGGCGCCCGTCGCCGGGTCGAACGGGACCTCCTCGACCAGCTCCGGCGCCGCGCCGCGGGTGTAGGTCCGGACGGTGCGCCGGACCTGCGGAGGCAGTGCGGCCGAGAGCAGGATGCGCTCGCGTTTGGCGAGGCGGCGGGCCATGAGAGCGGCTTCGGCGGCGGCCGAGGCGCCGTCGTAGAGCGAGGCGTTGGCGACGTCCAGGCCGAACAGCTCGGCGATCATGGTCTGGAACTCGAAGATCGCCTGCAGGGTCCCCTGGCTCGCTTCGGGCTGGTAGGGCGTGTAGGGGGTGAGGAACTCCGAGCGGGCGAGAAGCTGGTCGACCACGGGGTGGACGGCGTGGTCGTAGGCGCCGGCGCCGAGGAACGAGAGCGTGGCGCCGCGGGAGCCGGCGGACAGCGCCTCCATGCGGCCCGCCAGCGCGACCTCGTCGAGCCCCTCGGGCAGCTCGAGCGGCGTGCGGCGGCGCAGGGTCTGC
Organism: Deltaproteobacteria bacterium; assembly: GCA_016218765.1. Lineage (GTDB taxonomy): Bacteria > Myxococcota_A > Polyangia > DRWM01 > JAAZOP01 > JAAZOP01. The sequence continues at coordinate 3,701 of JACRCZ010000104.1, forward strand.
GGCACCCCTTCCAGGAGCGCCTCCACGTCGGGCACTCCGATCGACCGGAGCATCCGCGCGACGTCGTCGGGAGTATGCGGGATGTAGGGCACGCTCAGTGCTCCGTCGCGGTGTGCTTTTCGTAGGCGTCGGCGTCCATCAGCGCCGCCAGCTCCTTCGGGTCGTTCAGCTTGACCCGGACGATCCAGCCTTCGCCGTACGGATCGTCGTTGACCTTCTGCGGGGCATCGACGAGGGCGTCGTTCGCGGCGGTGACGGTGCCCGAGACCGGGGCGTAGAGGTCCGAGACGGTCTTGACCGACTCGATCGTGCCCATCGCCTCGCCCTTCTTCACGGCCGTGCCGACCTTCGGCGCCTCGACGAGCGTGATGTCCCCGAGCTGTTCCACGGCGAACCTGGTGATCCCGATCGTGGCGACGTCGCCCTCCGCCCGCGCCCACTCGTGGTCCTTCGTGTACCGAAGCTCCCTCGGAAACGTCATGAGGTCCTCCTCCATCCCCCGGCGGGAACGCAGCCTGCCTTACGGCGGGCGCGAGCATACGTCAACCCGTGGACCGGTCAAGTAGGCGAAAAACGAACGACGCAGAAGGGAGAACGCCCCTACTCCGCGGCGGGACCGGGCGTGCACTGGAAGATGAGGATCAGCACGTTCATGGGATCGGGCCAGGGGACGACCAGCGGCAGGGGGGCGCCCGAGAGGCGGATCGTCGGCTCGAGCAGCGTCTGCGCGTCCTTGGAGAGTTTGACCTCGAACACCAGGTCGCCGGACTGCTCGCCGTAGCCGGAGTAGGTGATGCGGGCGGACAGGCCGGCCAGGGAGGCCGCGGGGAAGGCGACGGTGCGTTCCTGCGGAATGGAGTCGAAGGTCAGGCTGGTGGTGAAGAGCTGCTTGAAGACCTTGAAGATGGTGAAGGGCGGCACGGACAGGAGCGTCTCGAACGGCGCCAGTTTCGGATCCATCGATGGCGCGGCTTCGCCGTCGTGGGCTTCGACGACGGTCAGCGTGCAGCTTGCGGAGCGATCCGCGGCCGCGCTGGCCGGAACCGCCAGCGCCGCCAGTGCCACCGCCGTCCACCAGGCTCCCCGTCGCAGCACCGTCATGACGTCACCCCAATCCACCGCGGCGGCCACCGCCGCCGGAACCGCCGCCTCATCCGCCGCTCGCCGGCAGCGCGGACAGCCAGATGACCGCCGCGGTGCCGCCTTCGTAGGGCACGTTCATCATCACGTAGCTTACATCGCGACCCGCCGTCATCGCCACGACGCTGGAGCTGGCCGGCGGGCGCTCGGGCGCGACCGGCGCGGGGGCGCCCGCTTCCGGCTGCTGCAGCTCGGCGACCGCCCCCGCGTCGGGAGCCGGCGGCGGCACGACCGGACCCGGGTGGCTTTCACGGGGTCCCTGCGCCACGGGGGCCGCGCCGCTGCCGTCCCCACGGGGCGGGCGCGACAGCATCCAGACCGCCACCGCCGCCGCGAGCATCACGCCGACGAAAACCGCCACCGCGGTCGCCAGGCTGCGCGCGCGGATCCCCAGCCTCGGGCCGAGCCGCTCGAGCCATCCGGAGCCGGGCTCCGTCGCCCGCGCCCGCGCCTCGACCGCGGCCGCCGCGGGCCAGCCCGGCGGCGCCTGTTCGCGGTACGCCTCGCCCAGCTCCGCCACCATCCGCGCGACCGACTTCTGCCGTTCGACCTCGGCGCGGCACACGGCGCACAGCTCCAGGTGCCGGCGCGCCGGGTCGGCCAGCTCGCGCGGCTCATCGGCCGCGAGGCCGATCGTCTCGACGTCGAGGTGGTTGGTGTCTTCGCCGGTGCGTCGTTCGTCCATCATGCCACCGAGATCTCGCCGTCCAGGTACTCGGCCAGGGCCTTCTGCAGCTTGTGACGGGCGTGGAACAGGCGCGACATGATCGTTCCCTTGGGGACCTGCATCACCTGCGCCATTTCCTCGTACGACAGTCCTTCGAATTCCCGCATCACGATCACGGCCCGGTGGTGGTCGGGCAGGGCTTCCATGGCGGCGGACAGCTTGCGCATCAGCTCGTGCCGGCGGGCCGCCTTGCCGGGATTGACGTCGTGGCGGACGGGGAGGATGGGGAAGTCGCCCTGGTCGACATTCTCGTGGGCCAGGCGATCCTCGAAGGGAGCGGCACGGGTCCGTGCGGACTTGCGGACGTGGTCGATGCAGAGGTTCATGGTGATGCGGTAGAGCCAGGTGTAGAAGCTGGAGTCGCCCTGGAAGCTGTGGATGTGGCGGAACACGCGGACGAAGGCGTCCTGCATGACGTCCATCGCGTCGTCCCGGTTCGCCACCATGCCCATCGCCAGTCCGTACACCTTGCGCCTGTACCGTCCCAGGAGATCTTCGAACGCCTTCGAGTCGCCCTTCTGGCACCTTCGTACCAGCTCCAGGTCCGTCTCCCGGGCGTCGTCCCCGGAGCGCGGCGACGCTGGTTTCGACGACGCCTGAACACCCGTATTCACGGATTCGCGCGCGGCCGGGCGCGGGACGGCCGCGGGAACCTCGTCGCGCAGGTCGTCCGGTCCGGCTCCGTCTTCCGCGGCGTCGTCCTCGGTCCGTCCCGCGTCGTCGTCCCGCTCCGCCATGCCACGAGTTCCGCGCACGTCCCAGCCCTCAGCCGCCGGCATTCTAGGCAGGACAGGGGAGTTGCGGCAACCCCCGAGGCGCGGGCGAGTGCTTGCCGTACTTGCGCGCCCGCGAGCGGCTCGCGTAGGATCGGTCGCGTTCGGGGTCGGCCGCGGTTCCGGGGTCCGGGCCCGGCCCATGCCCGACGACGGCGGGAAACGACATGGATCGGACCGGTCAGGTTCTGGACAACAAGTACAAGCTGGTGCGGCTGCTGGGCGAGGGCGGCATGGGCGCGGTGTACGAGGCCCAGCACGCGGTCATCGGCCGCCGCTGTGCGGTGAAGTTCCTGCACGCGGAGATCGCGCACAACCCTGAGGTGGTGAAGCGCTTCGTTCGCGAGGCGCAGGCGGCGGCGGCGATCGGGCATCCCAACATCATCGACATCTACGACGTCGGCGTCACGACCGAAGGCGCTCCGTACCTCGTCATGGAGTACCTCGTCGGCTGCTCGCTCGCCGACGAGCTGGAACGCCGCACGAAGCTCCCGCCGGCGGAGGCGGCCGAGCTCCTGGCGCAGGCCCTTTCCGCGCTGGAGGTCGCCCACAGCCGCGGCGTCATCCATCGCGACCTCAAGCCCGACAACCTCTACCTCGTGCGCAGTCCCAACGCGTCGCCACGCATCAAGATCCTCGATTTCGGCATCTCCAAGGTCTCGGATCCCTCCAAGCCCGAGGACCGCATGACCTGCACCGGCATGGTCCTGGGCACGCCGTACTACATGGCTCCCGAGCAGGCGCGCGGCGATCGCGACATCGACCACCGCATCGATCTCTACGCCATGGGGATCATCCTCTACGAGACCACGACGGGCCGCGTGCCGTTCACCGGCGACAACTACAACCAGCTCCTGCTCAAGATCCTCACCGAGAAGTTCCCGACCCCGCGGCAGCTCGAGCCGACGCTCTCCGAGTCCTTCGAGGCGGTCATCCTGAAGGCGATCGAGCGCGAGCGCGACAACCGCTACCGCTCGGCCCGGGAGATGCGCGACGACCTGCTCAACCTGCTCGACGACGTCGCGCGCGCACGGCTCGGCGTGACGGGTGCCGAGCCGTTGCCGCCGCTGACGGCGCGGCTCAGCCGTTCCACGGACACCATCACGCCGGGGGGCCGCACGCTGCAGGTCACCGGCTTCGCCCGGCCGCGGCGCTGGGTGTTGCCCGCGGCCGTCGCCGGGACCCTGGCGGCGCTGGCCGTCGGCCTCGTGCTCTGGGCGCCCTGGAAATCCCCGCCCGACACGCCGGCCGGTCCGGCCACCGGCACCCTCGAGCCCTCCGCCGCGGCGGCCGCCGACGCCGCCGCTCCCGCCGCGTCCCCGCCCGCTCCGGCCGCGGCCGTCCTCGCCGTCTCCCCGGCGGACGCCGGCACGTCCGTCCCGTCGCCCGCCGACGTCGCGGCCGCCGACGCCGCCTCGCCGACCGCCGACCGCCGACCGCCGACCGCCGGGGATCCCGCGACCCCGCCGCCGGAGGAGCTCTCGGTCGGGATCTCGCTCCAGGGCCTGCCGGAGGGCGCCGAGGTCTTCTGGGACGGCGCGAAGGTCGACGCCGTGCCGTTCCGCGTGGCCCGTGGCGGGGTGGCGCACCGGCTGGAGATCCGTGCCGAGGGTTTCGAGCCGTACTCCAAGATGGTGACGCCGGATCAGGACGTCGCGCTGGCGCCCGACCTGCGCCGCACCGGTCATGCCGTCGGGCCCCGCATCCCGCGGGACGGCGGCACCAGCTCCGGGACGACGGGTACCGAGCCCGCCGTTCCGCGCACGCGCGACGCCGGCCTGCAGCAGGGGGGGCGCGGGACCAGCATCTCGACGGGCTTCGAATGACCGTCCGGGGGAGGAGGGGTAGCCGATGAGCCGAATCCCGGGTGTCCTCGCGCTCGTTTCGCTGCTCCCGGCCCTGGCCGCGGCCCAGCCCGCGGCGGACAGGACGGCGTCGGAGGAGGCCGCGCCCGCGGAGGCGGCCCAGGCCGCGCCGGACGCCGCGCGGGAGCAGGCGGCGCAGCACTTCCAGTCCGGCGTGTCGCTGATGCAGAACGACAACTGGGAGGCCGCGCTGCTCGAGTTCGAGCGTTCGCTGGAGCTGTTCCCGACGCGCAACGCGCTGTTCAACCTCGGCATGTGCCAGAAGGCGTTGTTCCGCTACGTCGTGGCGACGGAGACCTTCGAGCGTTTCCTGGAGCTGTACCGGGAGGTTCCCGAGGCCGCGCCGCAGATCCAGGCCGTGAACGACGCGATGCAGGAGCTGCGCGGCCTGCGCGCGTCCATCTCCGTCGACGTCAACGTCGCGGGGGCCGAGATCCGCATCGATGACCTCCCGATCGGCACGGCGCCGCTCATCGACCCGATTGCCGTCGACCCGGGGCGCCGCACCGTCGAGGCGCACCTCGACGGCTACGGCGGCGCGCCGCAGATCGTCACGGTCACGTCCGGCGAGACGGCGGTCGTCCACGTCGTGCTGACGGAGATCGCGCGCATCGGCCGCGTGCGGGTCGAGGCGAACGTGCCGGGCGCCGAGGTGTGGGTGGACGACGCGCTCCTGGGCGCGGTGCCGTACCGCGGCGAGTTGGCCGAGGGCGAGCACACGATCGAGGTGCGGGCGGCGGGGTACGAGGCGCAGGCGCAGACGGTCGCGGTCGCGACGGGCGACGAGCGCATCGTCACGGTGTCGCTGGTCCGGCCGGGCGGCGCCGACCCCGCGTGGTTCTGGTCGATGGTCGGCGTGGCGAGCGCGGCCACGGTCGCCACGGCGGCGCTGGGCGCCGTCGTCCTGGTCAAGGACGACGAGTATTCGACCGACCCGGACCGGACCCCGGAGGCGCGGGACGAGGGCGAGCGGCTGATGCTGGCGACGGACGTCTGTCTCGGCGTCGCCGTCGCGGCCGCGGTCGCCGGCGTGATCCTGGCCTTCACGACCAACTGGAGCGACGAGGAGGCTGCGGCGGCGGAATCGGGGGTCGAGCTCGCGCCGGCGGTGGGCGCCTCCGGCGACGGCGCGGGTCTCTTCCTGCTCGGGCGTTTCTAGCGGTCTCAGGGAGCGACGAAGTCGAACTCCTGGCGGACGCCGAAGTCGCCGCCGCGGGGCGTGGTGGAGGCGAAGTTCAGGGTGCCGAGCTTCTGCCGGATGCAGGCGGCGACGCCCGCGTGATCCAGGCCCGCGTCGCTCGACACCAGCTCGACGCGCACGCCGCCCTGCTGGTTGATGACGATGGTGTAGGCGAGTCGGCCCGCGAGGGTCGGGTCGCCGACGAGGGCGTGGTTGTAGCAGGTCTCGATCGCGGGCATCTTGCGCTGGAGCGCGCGGCGGAACGCCGCGGCGCTGAACTCGCCGGGGTTCGCGGTGGGGGCCTGCGTCGGATTGCCCGCATGCACGGCGCCGACCGGGCCCGCATCGATCGTCCCGACCGGCGTCTGGTCGACGGCGCCGCGATCCGGGTGCGCGGCCGGGACGGGCGCGCCGGGCGTCCCGTCGCCGACCGGGCCGACCGCAGGCCCGTCGACCACCTGGTCCGCAACCGCCGACCAGGTCGTGCCGTGCGTGCCCGCATCGACGGTGCTCTGCGCGTGGTTCATGGCGTCCGCGAGCTGCGTGACGGAGGCGCCGTCGCCGCCGAACGCCGTTCCGAACGACGTCTCGGCGCCGCGGCCGCCGGGACCGCCGAGGAGGTTCTCCAGGTCCAGGGCGGCGCCGATCTTGGCAGCCTGCTCGTCGTCGAGCGCCACGGCGTCCGGGCCCGGGCGCCGCGCGCCGGGTCGCCGGCCGGCCTGCGGATCGTCCGCCGGAGGCTTGGGGTCCTCGACCGGACCGACGGCGCCCGAGGGTCCGCCGTTCGCGGGCTCCGCGCCGGCAGGCTTGACGTTCGCGTTCGTCGCGCCCGGCCGCGGCTCGTCGGGGTCGCCGTCCTTCGGGTCCGCGGGAGTCGCGTCCTCGATCGACATCGGCGTGAGCTGCAGCGGCGCGAAGTCCGACGCCACCAGCTCCTCGATCGTCGGCTTCGGCCAGTTCGGGATCATGGTGCCGCACAGGAGCGCGACGTGGGCGGCCATCGCGACGCCGAGCGACGCGGCGAAGCCGCCGTCGAGCCGGGCGAGCCAGCCGCCGCGGACGGACGCGGGAAGCTGCGGCAGCGGCTGGACCGGCGGCGGCACCACGAACTGGAAGAGCAGCGTCGTGTCCCCGACGACGACCTTGCCGCGGCAGCCGTCGTCGAGCGGGACCTCCAGGCCGCGGCGTCCCGGCGTGCCCTTCCCCGACGCGCGCAGCTCCTCGAAGGTCATCACGCCCGCCGCGACGCCGCCCAGGCCGATGCGGCCGGTCATGCCGTCCGCGATCGTGAGCACGTAACGCTCGCCGCCCGCGCCCTCGCGCAGCTCGAACAGCGGGTGGCGTCCCTGCAGCCCGGCGTCCGCCACGACGAAGTGGCTGCGCTCGGACGGTCCCACCGTGATCGTCTCGCGCCGCCGCAGGATCCGCTCCTCCACGATGCGCCCGTCGCGGATGACCCCGACGCGCAAGACGCGCGGCACGTTCGCCTGCAGCGCGGCCAGCGCGCGGAGACCGCGGCGGACGAGCCGCGGGCGGCCGTCGGGGCCGCGCACGACGCGCAACGGCCTGGGCCGCTCCGGAATACGGGGAATCTCGTCGACCGGTCCGCTCGAAGTGTCGGTGTTCGTCATCGTCTGCCCTCCCGCCTCGGCTGTCCCGTGGTTTCCGCGAGGCTCGGGCTTCGTGGTGCGAAGGCCGCGAAGGTTCCCGGGGATGAGCGGCGTCCGAACGACGCCCGAACGATGAGCGAATCCCGGAGTTCGCGCAAAGGACGCAAAGGTCCGCAAAGGACGCAAAGGGAGCACAACCGGTGGCAGCCATTCGGCTTTCAGACCGCTCGACCGCTCGACCGCTCCACCGCTCCACCGCCCGCCCTCCCCTGCTAGAATGCTTCCGGCCGAAGGAGCGGGATGCGCATCCGGTTCCAGCCACTCGTCGTCCGACTCGCCGTGCTCGCGGTGCTCGCCGCGCTTGGCGCGTGCCGTGGCCGCGAGCTTCCGATCGTGCCGGGCGACGACGTGGCGATGGCGGGGGAGGTGGCGGACGGGGCCGGCGGCGTCCCGGAGGGGCCCGCGTCGGACGGCGCGAGCGACGCCACGGCGGCGGAGCCGGAGTGGGACGAGCCCGAGGGCGCGATGACGCTCGATCCGGCCGCCCTGCTGGGCCCGGCGATGCACCGGTCGTGCGCGGGCGGGGCGCGCCGGGACGGCCCCCCGATCTCGATCGTGGTCTCGCCTGCGCGGCCCCTGGCCCGTCGTCCGCTGCGCGTCTTCGCGGCTGCGGACCGCGAGCTGGACGTCGAGCATTTCCTGGTGCGGGCGGGCGGCGACGCGGAGGCGGTGCCGGCCGAGGAGACGTGGGGTGGGCCGCCGTGGGGCTGGGCGGCGGCCGTCGCGGCGCCGCCGCCGGGCAGGTTGTCGGTCTGCCTCCGGCTCCGCGGGGAGGAGGGGGCGGAGACGTGCGTGTCGGTCGAGGTCGCGCCGGAGGAGCCGGGGGGGGCGGAGCCGATGGCGTCCGGCGTGTGGCCGATCGAACGCGCGTGGGATCGGTCGGCCGAGAGAATCTACGCCGCCTGGATCGCGCGGTTGTTCCTGACCGAGCCGGGGATGTCGGCGGGGTGGCGGCCGTTGCACCAGGCGACGCGGGACCGGCAGCGGAACCTGCTGTGGAACCACCTGGATCTGGGGGAGGACGAGGCGGAATCGCTTTCCCACGTGGTCATGGAGCCCGACTGCGGGGACACGCCGTACTTCCTGCGCGCGTATTTCGCATGGAAGATGCGCCTGCCGTTCGCCGCGCATCTCTGCCCGCGGGGCGACCCGGGGTCGGGTCCGGGCTGCGACGGCCGGTACTTCACCAACCTCGCGCCGGCGTTCGACGGCGTCGCGGACCCGGTGGAGCGATTCGACCGGTTCCTCGCCGACGCGCTGGCCCGCTGGGTCCACTCGGGCACGGCCCGCACGCTGCCCGAGGACGAGTTTTCGGACTTCGTTCCGCTGGAGCTGTCGCGAGCGGCGTTGCGGCCCGGGGCGATCTTCGTCGACCCGCGCGGGCACCTGATGGTCCTGACGCGGTGGCTGCCGGGGACGGAGGACCGCATCGGGACGCTGTACGCCATCGATGGTCATCCGGACCAATCGATCACGTACAAGCGTTTCGCTCCTTCGACCTTCTTCTACTCGCCCAAGGCGCGGACGGGCGGGTTCAAGGCGTTCCGCCGCGTGCTTTTCGAGGACGGGGCGTTCTGTTTCGCGTCCAATGCCGCGCTGGCCGAGGACCCGCCGGCGACCCGGTATGCCGTCGAGCAGTTCGCGTTCGCGGACGCGGCGGCATTCCACGCGCACGTCGCCGGGCTGCTCAACCCGTACCCGCCGGACCCGGTGCTGGCGTTCCGGGACCGCATGGAGCTGCTGGTCGAGCTGCTGGTGGATCGCGAGTCGGCGGTGCGCCACGCGGTGGAGTACATGGACTCGGCCGGCTGGGTCACCGTGCCGATCCCGGACGGCGCGGCGATCTTCGCCACCTCCGGGCCGTGGGAGAACTACGCCAGTCCGGCACGTGACCTGCGCCTGCTCATCGCGGCCGACGAGCTGCTGGGCTTCCCGCAGCTCGTGCGGGAGAACCCCGGGCTGTTCCGGCTGCCCGAGGGTCGGACGGCGGCGGAGCTCGACGCCGACGTCGCGGCCGCCTGGGAGCAGGGGTTGCGGGAGCTGTCGTTCCCCTACACGCGCAGCGACGGGTCCTCCTGGACGCTCACGCTGGGGGATTTCCTGCAGCGGCTCGCCGCGTTCGAGACGGCCTACACCCCGAACGACTGTCCCGAGGTCCGGTGGGGGGCGCCGGAGGGCAGCGACGAGCTGTCGACGTGCGCGCACCGCGCCCCGGCCGGGCAGCGGCGCCTGATGGCCGGCTATCGCGGCTGGTTCTCCGCCCGCCGGCAGCCTTCCGGCCCGTGACTCGCCGCGCGAGAGTGGCTAGACTCCGCGCCGCGCGACGCGGAGAGGCGGATGGGTGTCGGACGATCGATGATGCACGTTCGTGGCCTCGCGGCGGTCGTGGCGGCGGGCGCCGCCGTCGCGCTGCTCGCGGGAGCCTGCGAGAGCGGCGAGGCCAAGGCGAAACCCGGGGGCCGCGGCGCGCCGCCGCCGGTGCCGGTCAAGGTGGCGCAGGCCGAGCGGCGATCGGTGCCGCTGGACGTGGCGGCGCTGGGCACGGTGACGCCGATCCAGACCGTGGCGGTCCGGCCGCGGGTCGCCGGACCGATCCTGGAGGTGCTCTTCGCGGAGGGGCAGGAAGTCCGGGCGGGGGACGTGCTGTTCCGCATCGACCCGCGGACGTTCGAGGTCGCGCTGGCCGAGCAGGAGGCGCGACTGGCCCGTGACCGGACGCAGCTCGGCCTGGCCCGGACGCAGGCCGGCCGCGCCCGCGCGATGGTCCAGCGCGACCTGGTGGCCCGGGAGCAGCTCGACGAGGCGCGCACGAACGTGGCGCTGATCGAGGCCACGATCGCGGTTGACGAGGTCGCGATCCTGGCGGCACGCCTGGAGCTCGAGTTCACCGAGATCGCCAGCCCGATCGACGGCCGCACCGGCTCGCTGCTCGCCACCGCCGGCAATCTCGTCTCGCCGACCTCCCCGGACCCGCTGGTGACGATCGTCCAGCTCCGCCCGATCTACGTCGCGTTCGCGGTGCCCGAGCGCGAGCTGGCCGGCATCCGCGCCCGGCAGGCGGCGGGCGCGCTGCGCGTCACCGCGCGGCCTCCCGGCGGCCAGACGAAGGAGGGCGAGCTGACCTTCCTCGACAGCTCGGTCGATCCCGCGACCGGGACGATCCTGCTCAAGGCGACGTTCGTCAACGCCGACGGCGCGCTGTGGGCCGGCCAGTTCGTCGACGTGACGCTCACGCTGGGCGAGATCCGTGACGCCGTCGTCGTGCCCGCGGCGGCGGTGCAGACCGGGCAGCGCGGCCGTTTCGTGTTCGTCGTCAAGCCCGACGGCACGGTCGAGAACCGCCCGATCGCCCTGACCCGGATCGATGAGCGGGAAGCGGTGGTCGCCGAGGGCCTGCAGGGCGGCGAGACCGTCGTCACCGACGGCCAGCTCCGCCTCATCCCCGGCAGCCGCGTCAAGGTCGTCGAACCGCCCGCTCGCCCGGACTCTGCCGACGATGCACCGACCGCCGACCGCCGACCGCCGATCGCCGACGACGCCGCCGCCGCCGACCGCTCCGAGCCCGTCGAAGCGCCGACCTCCGGCCGCCGACCGCCGGCCGCCGGGGACGCCGCGGCGCCATGAACCTCTCCGGGCCGTTCATCCGCCGGCCGGTGATGACCACGCTCGTGATGGGCGCGCTGCTGGCGTTCGGGCTGATGGCGTGGCGCCTGTTGCCCGTCTCGGACCTGCCCAACGTCGATTTCCCCACGATCCAGGTGGGTGCGTCCCTGCCCGGGGCAAGCCCCGAGACGATGGCGTCGGCGGTGGCGACGACGCTGGAGCGGCAGTTCTCGACCATCGCGGGCATTGACACGATGACGTCGAGCTCGGGCTTGGGGACCACGAGCATCACGTTGCAGTTCACGCTGGACCGCGACATCGACGCCGCGGCCCAGGACGTGCAGGCGGCGATCGCGCGCGCGTCGCGGCAGCTTCCGCCGGCGATGCCGACGCCGCCGACGTACCAGAAGGTCAATCCCGCCGACCAGCCGATCCTGTTCATCGCGCTCACGTCGTCCACCCTCCCCCTCTACGCGCTCGACCGCTACGGCCAGACGATGATCGCGCAGCGGCTGTCGATGGTCTCCGGGGTGGCGCAGGTGCAGGTCTACGGTGCGCAGAAGTACGCGGTGCGGGTGCAGGTCGACCCGCGGGAGCTGGCGCGGCGCGGCATCGGGATCGACGAGGTGGCGCGCTCGATCGCGCAGTCCAACGTGAACCTGCCCACGGGGGTGCTGTTCGGTCCGGACCGCGCGGTGACGATCCAGGCCACGGGGCAGCTCCTGCGCGCGGAGGACTACGGCCGGATCATCGTGGCCTGGCGCGGCGGGCGTCCGGTGCGGCTCGGCGACCTGGGTGTGGTGCTGGACGACGTGGAGAACAACAAGGTGGCCGCGTGGCTGGTCGACCAGCGCGCGGTGGTCCTGGCGGTGCAGCGGCAGCCCGGGACGAACACGGTGGAGGTCGCGCGCGCGGTGCGGGCGCTGTTGCCCGCGATCCAGGCGAAGCTGCCGGCGTCGGTGGAGCTGAAGATCCTCTTCGACCGCTCGGAATCGATCCGCGAGTCGGTGGAGGACGTGCAGTTCACGCTGCTGCTCACCCTGGGGCTGGTCGTCGCGGTGATCTTCGTGTTCCTGCGCAGCTTCACGGCGACGCTCATCCCGTCCCTGGCGATGCCGATGTCGATCGTCGGCACGTTCTCCGTGATGTACCTCCTGGGGTACAGCCTGGACAACCTCTCGCTGATGGCGCTCACGCTCTCGGTGGGGTTCGTGGTCGACGACGCGATCGTGATGCTGGAGAACATCGTGCGGCACCTGGAGCTGGGCCAGCCGCCGATGGAGGCCGCGCTGGAGGGGGCGCGGGAGATCGGGTTCACGATCGTCTCCATGACGGTGTCGCTGGCGGCGGTGTTCCTGCCCATCCTGTTCATGGGCGGGATCGTGGGGCGCCTGTTCCGGGAGTTCGCGGTGACGATCGGCGTGGCGGTCCTCGTCTCCGGTCTGGTCGCGCTTTCGCTGACCCCGATGCTGTGCAGCCGCTTCCTGCGCTCGCCGCACGGCGTGCGCCACAACATCCTCTATCGCGCCTCCGAGCGCGTCTTCGACGCGGTGGTGCGGGCGTACGGCTGGACGCTGCGCGGCGCGCTGCGCGCGCGGTGGGTCACGCTGCTGTTCACCGCCGGCATCTCGGCGGCGACGGTGTTCCTGTTCCAGCGGGTGCCGAAGGGCTTCGTCCCCAGCCAGGACACGGGGCAGCTCGTGGTGAGCACGGAGGCGCAGGAGGGGATCTCGTTCGAGGCGATGAAGGCGCACCAGCAGGCGCTCGCGGCCATCGCGGCGCGGGACCCCAACATCGACCTGTTCATGTCGTCCGTCGGCCGCGGCGGCCAGGCGGCGGGGAACGCGGGGTTCATGTTCGTCCGGCTCAAGCCGCGCGACGAGCGCCCGCTCTCCGCGGACGAGGTGGTCGCGGCCTTGCGGCCGAAGCTCGCGGCGGTCCCCGGCATCCGCGCCTTCGTGCAGAACCCGCCGCTGATCAACGTCGGCGGGCGCGCCGCCCGCAGCCAGTACCAGTTCACCCTCGTCGGCTCGGACCTGGACGAGCTGTACGAGTGGGCGCCGAAGCTCGAGGCCCGGCTGCGCGAGCTGCCGGGCCTGGTCGATGTGAGCACCGACCTCCTGATCCGCAACCCGGAGGTCGACGTGGTGATCGACCGCGACCGCGCCGCGGCGCTGGGCGTCTCGGTCGAGGCGATCGAGGACGCGCTGTTCACGTCCTACGGCAGCCGGCAGGTGTCGAGCATGTTCGCGCCGGAGGACCAGTACCGCGTGATCCTGGAGCTGCTGCCGGAGTTCCAGCGCGACCCGACGGATCTCGGCCTGCTCTACGTCCGCTCCGGGACCGGCACGCTCGTCCGCCTCGACAACCTGGCCCGCGTCGAGCCGGCCGTCGGACCGCTCGCCGTGAACCATGCCGGGCAGCTTCCGGCGGTCACGCTGTCCTTCAATCTCAAGCCGGGGGTGGCGCTGGGCGACGCGCTGGAGCAGGTGCAGCACGCGGCGCGCGAGACGCTGCCGCCCTCGATCTCCACGTCGTTCCAGGGCCAGGCGCAGGCCTTCCAGGCGTCGCTCTCCGGCCTGGGCATCCTGCTGCTGGTCACGGTGCTGGTCATCTACATCGTGCTGGGGATCCTGTACGAGAGCTTCGTCCACCCCATCACGATCCTGACGGCGCTGCCCTTCGCGGGCGTGGGCGCGTTGGCCACGCTGGCGTATTTCGGGAGCGAGCTGAACGTCTACGCCTTCGTCGGGATCATCATGCTGGTCGGGCTGGTGAAGAAGAACGGCATCATCATGATCGACTTCGCGCTGGAGGCGCAGAAGGACGGCCGCAAGACGCCGCGCGAGGCGATCCACGAGGCGTGCGTGGTGCGGTTCCGTCCGATCATGATGACGACGCTGGCGGCGCTGTTCGGCACGCTGCCGATCGCGCTGGGTATCGGCGCCGGGGGCGAGGCGCGGCGGCCGCTGGGACTCGCGGTGGTCGGCGGTCTCCTGTTCTCGCAGATCCTCACGCTGTACGTGACCCCGGTGTTCTACACCTACCTGGAGTCGTTCCGCCGGTGGCGACCGCGGTGGCTGGGGTTCAAGCCGCGCCCGGAGGCCACGTAGCGGCCCGCGACGGCCGCGGCGGTCGTTGCATTCCCGCCGCGCGCGGTGGTAATTGCGCAGCTTCCCCGGGGCGGGTGGGCTCCGGGGCGACGTCCGGCGGGGGTGCCTTGGCAAGCCCGCGGAGCATCGGAGGAGGAGAGGATGATGACGCGTTCGACGAGGTACGGAGTGCTGGTCCTGGCCGCGACGCTGGCCGCGGGTTCGTGCAAGAAGAAGTCGGAGGAGCCGGTGCCGGAGCCGGCGGCGGCGCCGCAGGCGCCGGCGGTGGCGGAGCCGGCCAAGACGCCGGCCCCGGTGGCGCCCAAGCCGGCGACGCCCGAGCCCGCGACGCCGGTGCCGCCGGCGACGCCCGAGCCCGCGGCGCC
>JACRCZ010000006.1 GCA_016218765.1 Deltaproteobacteria bacterium
GAGTACCAGATCCGGCGCTACGCCGACGCCGTCAAGACCCTCGGCGAGGCCCAGGAGATCGCCGCCCAGCTCGGCGACCACCTCCTCCAGGGCGAGACCGCCCGCGCCCTGGGCAAGACCCGCATGCTCATGGGCGACTACACCGGCGCCCGCGAGAACCTCAAGCTCGCCCTCGCCCACTTCGAGGCCATGCGCAGCAAGGTGCTGATCGGCACCGCGCTGCGCACCCTGGCCGAAGTCACCTTCGCGGGAGGGTGGGGCGAGGAGGAGGAGCGCAACGCCAGCAACCTCTTCCAGCGCGCCATCGCCCTGTCCGAGGAGCTGGGCGACAAGCTCGAGCTGTCCAAGACCCTGCGCTCCTACGCCGAGATGCTGACCAAGCAGGGGAAGACCCAGGCCGCCGCGGAGGCACGCGCCCGCGCCGAGGAGCAGCTCTCCGGGATCCAGGAGCCCCAGGCCCCGCCCCGCGAGACCGCACGCATCGAGGTCACCGACAAGGACGCCGACATCCCCATCGACGTCGAGGTCGTGGAGGACTAGGGCCTGCCCGCCGACTGGACCCAGGCGGTCCCCCCCGAAGTGCAGGACGTCTGCCGGCGCCTCCGCGACGACGGCCACGCCGCCTACGTCGTCGGCGGCGCCCTGCGCGACATCGCCCTCGGCCGGGCCGCCGCCGCCGACTGGGACGTCGCCACCGCCGCCCGACCCGAACGCGTACTGGCCCTGTTCCGCCGCGCCGTCCCCACGGGCCTCGCCCACGGCACCGTCACCGTGATCGCCGGCGGGCGGCCGGTCGAGGTCACCACCTTCCGCGGCGACGGCGCCTACCAGGACGGACGCCACCCCGTCGCCGTCACCTTCGTCCCCGACGTCCGCGAGGACCTCGCGCGGCGCGACTTCACCGTCAACGCCATGGCCGGCGACCCTCTCACCGGCGAGCTGGTCGACCCCTTCGACGGCGCCAAGGACCTCGCGGCCCGCATCCTCCGGGCCGTCGGCGACCCCGACGCCCGCTTCTCCGAGGACGGCCTGCGCCCGATGCGCGCCGCCCGCTTCGCCGCGACCCTCGAGTTCGACGTCGAGCCCGCCACCCGCGCCGCCCTCGGCCGCCACCGCGACGTCTTCCGCATGGTCTCCAGGGAGCGCGTGCGCGACGAGCTGTCCAAGCTGCTCCTCGCCCCGCGCCCGTCCGTGGGCCTGCGCCTCCTGCACGAGAGCGGACTCCTGGCCGAGTTCCTCGCGCCGCTCGCCCAAGCCCACGGCGTGCCGCAGAACCGCTTCCACGAGTTCGATCTGCTCGAACACACCCTGCGCACGGTCGATGGGACGCCGCCCCGCCTCCCCGTGCGCCTCGCCGCGCTCCTGCACGACCTGGGGAAGCTCGAGGCCGCGGCGTGGAACGAGCAGAAGGGCGATCGGACGTTCGTCGGCCACGAGCGCATCTCGGCGGCGATCGCGGAGGCCTTGCTGCGCGAGCTGCGCTACGCGACCCGAGAGTGCGAGCACGTGGTCGCGCTGGTCGCCAACCACGGCACCTACTACGACGCCTCCTGGACCGACGCCGCCGTGCGCCGCTGGATCCGGCGCGTCGGCGCCGACCGTATCGACGACCAGCTCGGGCTGCTCGCCGCGGACCTCGCCGCCAAGGGCGACCGGCCCGACGTCCCGTCCAGCCTGGACGACGCCCGCACGCTGGGCGCCCGCGCCGCCGCGCTCCTGGCCGCCCGCCCGGCCCTCGACGAGAACGCCCTGGCCATCGATGGCGGGACGATCATGACGCTCCTGGGCATCGGCCCCGGCCCGCGCATCGGCGAGATCAAGCGGGCCCTGCTGGAACTTGTCACGGACGACCCGTCGCGCAACACTCCCGACGACCTCTCGCGCGTGGTGCGCGAGCGCTGGGGCGGCGGGAGGCCGCAGGACCATTGAGCGCCATGCCCGAGTTCCTCGCCGGCGAAGGTTTCATCGACCTGCACTGCCACTTGCTGCACGGCGTCGACGACGGCCCGGAGGGGCTGCCCGGCGGGCTGGACATCGCGGCCGGCCTCAAGGCGCTCGGCTGGACCTGCATCGTCGCCACGCCCCACGTCCGCCCCGGCCTGTATGACCCCTCCGACCGGGCCGTCCTCGAGTCGCTGCGCGACTTGCGCGCCGCCATCGGCGCCGGCGGCCCCCGCGTCCTCCTCGCCGGCGAGCACTACCTCGACGCCGAGGTCTGGCAGCGCATCGCCGACGGCCGCGGGCGCCCTTACCCCAACGGCCGCTCGATCCTGATCGAGATCTCCACCGCCGGGCCCGCCCCGGCGCGCCTCTCCGAGCAGCTCTTCCGCATGCGCGTCGGCGGCTTGCGGCCCGTCCTGGCGCATCCCGAACGGTGCGCCGCGTTCCAGGACGACACCGCGCTGCTCGAGGAGCTGAGACGCGCGGGCGTCGCCGTCGCCCTCGACCTCACGAGCCTCGTCGGCCAGGGCGGCCGCCGCTCCCGCCGCACCGCGGAGCGCTTCCTGGAGCTGGACCTGGTCGATGTCGCCTGTACCGACACCCACGACGCGCGCGAGCTGCCCGACGTCGAGAAGGCGCTGGCGCGCCTGCGCAAGCTGTGCGGCGACGAGGCGCTGGAACGGCTGCTGCACGCCGGCCCGACCCGCATCGCCCTGGACAATCCCGCCCCTCCGGCCGAGGTCCGGCATTGACCGCCGGCACGCGCAAGCTCGTCGTCCGCCTCGGCCTGTCCCTCGGCGTCGCCGCCGCCTTCGTCTGGTGGCTCCGCAACCAGGGCATCGAGATCGTCCCCTCCGCCTCCCGCTTCGCCGCCGTCGCCTGGTGGACCATCCCGGCCTACGTCCTCACGCTCCTGGTCGTGCACTTCCTCCGCGCCTACCGCTGGATCTACCTCCTGCGACCGATCGCCGGCGTCCCGGTCCGCAAGATGCTCCCCGTCGCCTTCGTCGGTTTCCTCGCCATCCTCGTCCTGCCCCTGCGTACCGGCGAGTTGGCGCGCCCGTTCCTCATCAAACGCCACGCCGGCGTCTCCGGCAGCGCGGCGCTCGGCACCATCGCCATCGAACGCGTCGTCGACGGGCTCCTCGTCTCGCTGTGGCTCACCCTCTGCCTCTTCGGCGTCTCCGCGTCCACGAGCCCCTACGTCTGGCCGCTCCGCCTCCTCCCGCTCGGCCTCTTCCTCGCCGCACTCGCCTTCCTCCTCGCCTTCCTCCGCCGCAGCGACTTCTTCGTCCGCTTCGCCGACCGCCTCACGCGACCCTTCTCCAAACGCCTGGCCGATACCGCCGTCCACGTCCTGGAGGGCTTCGGCCGGGGTCTCGCCGTACTCCCCAACCGGATGGCGCTGCTCCGTTTCCTGCTCGTCTCCGTCCTCTACTGGACGATCAACGCCCTCGGCGTCTGGCTGCTCGCCTGGGGCTGCGGCCTCGACGTCGGCCTCCTCGGCGCCGTCGCCACCATGGCCGTGGTGGCGGTCGGCATCCTCCTCCCCTCGGGCCCCGGCTTCTTCGGCAACTTCCAGGCCGCGGTGCTGGTGGCCATCGGGCTGTACCTGCCGGCCGCGGTGGTTGCCGAGCGCGCCGACGCGTTCATCTTCGCCCTCTACCTCTGCCAGGTCGGCGTCACCCTCCTCGTCGGCTTCGCCAGCCTCCTCCTCGGCCGCGTCTCACTCCGCGGCGTCGTCTCCTCCGGCCTCCCCCAGGTCGCCGCCGAAGACCTCTCCGAATGGAGCTGATCCTCTGCCGATAATTGGCCTTGCTTCTCAACCCTTGCGATGATCGTCCCCGGAAGACCGGGCGCTCACGCCCGGGGGAGGTGCGCGGTGTCCCCCGATTCCCCGAAACCATCGTTTCCTCGCGGCCCGCTCGCCGCGCTCGCTCTCGCGCTCGCCCTTCTCTCGCCCTCCCTCGCCCGCGCCGATGCGGACGCGTCCTTCACCTACGACGCCGACGTCGTCTGGAGCACCGCCGTCCGCCTGCTGCGCGTCGATCTCGGCTACGACATCGCCGAGCAGGACCGCGACAACGGGTACCTGCTCTTCGTCGTCCACGACAACGGCCGCGACTACCACGGCTCGCTCGAGTTCGTGCCCGGCGAAGGCGAGCACGGCGTCGCCGCGGTCGAGCTCACGCTCCGGATCTCCGGATTGCCGGCGACCGCCGAGGAAACCGTCCTGCGCAAGCTGCGCTCGAAGCTGCGCGAGGACTACGGTTTGCCGCCCCGCGCCCCCGCCGCGCCCCCCGCTCCGCCCACCACCCCGCCCGACGACGACGGAGCCGACGAGGGCACGACCGGAGAAGGCGCCGGCGAAGGGTCCCCCGACGAGGCGTCCTCCGGCAGCGAGTAGCCCGCTCCCGCCGCGGTCCGCTCTCCTCCCCTCCCTCCCCGGTGCCGGCACCACACGTCCCCACCCACGACTCCCAAGGCCGCCAAAGCCGCCAACGCCGCCAACAACGCCGCCGAAGGTCCCCGCGCGCGCCTCGCCCCCGCCACCGTCCTGCCGCGTCCCGCCACCGGCGTCGTCGGCGTCCGCTCCCCTTCCCCTTCCCCTTTCCCCTGCTCCTCCCCCCTTTGCGTCCTTTGCGCTCTTTGCGCTCCTTGCGTGGAATCCCGCCCAGCGTCGCAGTACTGCGACAGCGCGTCTCGGAAGGCCTCCGCCGTCGGATACCGCGCTTCCCGCTCCCTGGCCAGCGCGCGCAGCACCACGGCCTCGAGCCCCGGATCGAGGTCCGTGCGGTGGACGCGCAGCGGCGGCACGTCTTCCTCGACGGTGGCCAGGATCTCGCACGCCCGGCCCGGACCTTCGTGCGGGCGCCGTCCCGTCAATGCCAGGTACAGGAGCGCGCCCACCGACCACAGGTCCACGCGGTGGTCGATGTCCCGCCCGGCGAGGATCTGTTCCGGCGCCATGAAGCCCGGCGTGCCCACCAGGGCCCCGGTGCGCGTGAGCCGGAGCGCGGCAGGCTCGCCGACGAACTTGCAGATGCCGAAGTCCAGCAGCTTGACGAAGTCCGGCTCGTCATCGACACGGACGAGCATCACGTTCGACGGTTTCAGGTCGCGATGCACGATGCCGCGGCGGTGGGCGGCGGACAACGCCGCGAGAAGCTGGCACCCGATGTGCGCCGCCCGGCCGGGGGCGAGCGGCCCCGCTCCCGCCAGCACCTCCCGCAGCGAGCGCCCTTCGACCAGCTCCAGCACCACGTACGGCGCGCCCCCCGGCTCGCGGCCCAGATCCAGGACCTGGACGATGTGCGGGTCGCCGATCCGCCCGGCGGCGACCGCCTCGCGCTGGAACCGCTGCACGGCGCGACGATCGCCCGCCAGCTCGTGCCGCAGGACCTTCACCGCGACGAGCCGGCCGAGCTGCAGGCGCTCCGCCCGGTAGACCACGCCCATGCCGCCGCAGCCGATCCGTTCCAACAGGCGGTAGCGGCCGTCCAGGATCGGCGCATCCTCGGGGGCGGGCGGATTCGATCGTCGTTCCATGCTCGACCTCTCGCCCGGCGCTCCCTCAGCCGCCGTCGGCCGCCGGCCGATCCGCCGGCAAGGCGGGCGGCCGCGCCGCATCGCCCAGCACCTGCACGCGGAACGGGCTGCGGCCGCGGAGCCGCAGCGCCTCCTCCTGGTCCGAAACCACCACGATCCCCTCGCCGGTGCCCCACGATCCCAGCTCGACGTCCCCGCCCGCGCGCCACTCGCGCTCGGCCGTCCAGTCCGCGCCGCCCGCCGCGTCCGCCTGGTACCGCCACCGCTCCGGCGGCGCGATGGCGGCGTAGCCGGCCGGCGGGCCGTAGATCACGGGACGGAGACCGCGCCGTTCCGCGGCCTCCAGCCGCAGACCCACACCGTACGGCTCGAACGTCCAGCGGCCGAGGTGGCGTGCCCACCGTGCGAGCGCGGCGACGTCCGCCGGCGCCGCCGCGGTGAACGACACCACCGGTCGTCCCCCGCGGATCAGCCGGCCGCTCGCACGGATGACGCGCTCGTCCAGGATGCGCTCCAGGACGCGAAGGCCGCGGTGGAAGAGCGGATCGCGACTGGTCGCCAGGCTTCGTGCGAACTCCCACCGGCTCTCGCCCGGCAGCTCCAGCGGACACGTCCTCGTGAAGTGCACGAGGTACGGCCAGGCCGCGACACGCGGCGGATCGCAGGCCCCGAACGGGGCGCTCGCGACCTCGCGGACGCCCGCTCCGTCGCGTCGACACGGCGCGCCGCCCTCGCCCCAATCGATCATCCGCGCTCCTGCCGCGGCCAGGCGGGCGTTGCCTGCGGTGCCGGGCGAGCCGTCCGGCGGGTACACGAGCAGCGGCCGCCGCTGCCGCAGCCGTAGCCGCCCCAGGTCCTCCATGACGCCGCCCGATCGGACCTCGACCATGACCACGACGTCGGCGGCGTCGCACACCGCGCGATCACGGTCCTCCGCCGCGAGCCTTTCCTCCGGCCAGCGCGCTCGGGAGCGGCGATGTCCGAGGAACTCCGCGCGGCGCGAGCGCAAGGCGGTCCCGCGAGGGCTCTCGCGCGGTGCGTCGAGCAGCATCTCCGCCGCTCCGCCGGCGTCCAGGGCGCAGCGCAGGGCGAAATCGTAGGGCAGGGGGCCGAGGCCCGCGACGAGGGTGTGGCGGTCGCCCCCGAGCCGTCGCGCCGCCGCGGCCGTGAGGCTCACCCAGCGGTCCAGCGGCGAGACCTGCCGCGGCTTCCTCGAGTTGAGCAGCGCGAAACGCATCGCCGCCCAAGGTCGCGCCGACGGGGCGGAACGTTGCGTGGCTGGGGATGAACGCGCGCGCGGGTGGAGTCACCCAAGCGAGTACGGCGAACGGCCGCCCCGCGTCCAGGTGGGGGGTAGGGAGTCCCGGACGCGACGCGCACCGTCGTTCGGACGATGCCCAGCGTTCCAGATGGAGCGGCCGTACGGCCGGGGAGGCGCCATGCGCTCGAGATGGGGTTTCCGTGTCATCGTGATGAGCGCCGTGCTCGTGGCCGCCGCGGTGGGCTGGATGCTGGTCGAGCAGGTCCGGTTCCCGGGGTCCCGCGGGGACGGCGTTTGGGCGACCGATAGGGCGACGCGGGCCGCGGATGCCCGTGATTTCGACCACATGCACCGTATGGTGATCTATGGCCGCACGCCGGACGTCGTCGCCCCGGAGTGGTCGTTCCTTGCCCGGCCGGTGGTTCCGGCGCGCGTCGAGGCGGCGAGCGGGCCGGAAGGTGTGGCCGGCGGTGTGCCGGCGGTTCCTTCGGCGGGAGTGGCCCGTGGATCGATCGGGGTGCGCGAGGCGGCCGAGGAGCGTCTGCCGGTGCGCCCGGAGGGTCCGGCGGAGGCCGACCTGCGTCGGCGAGTCATCCGCGGCGGCGACCGGGTGGAGCCGGCGTCGGCCGGGGACTTGGGCAGTGCGGCCATCCGGCGAGCGTTGGGCGGCGAGCGGTCGGAGTTGGAGTCGTGCTACTGGAATGCGCGGCACGAGTATCCGGCGTTGACGGGGGACGCGACGTTCGTGGTGACGGTGAAGCCGGCGGGCGAGGTGCAGGTGGACGTGGACCGGACGACGCCGAGTCTGGCGGAGGCGGGCGTGACCGAGTGCATCAAGTCGCGTCTCGAGTCGCTGGATTTCCGCGACACGCCCCCGCGGGGCGGCGACGTGCGTCTCCGCGTGCCGATGACCTTCGAGGAGTCCACGCTTCCCCCGTAGCGGCCGAGCAGCGCTCGGACTGCCTGTCGAGGGGGGAATTCCGCGCAGAGACGCAGAGACGCAGAGACGCAGGGGGGACGCCGGGGTGGCGAAGGGGGTCGCAGATCCCTTCCCCTTGGCAGCCGACGATGGTATGGGTCGCTCCCGTGCGGACGCCCCCATAGCTCAGTGGATAGAGCAACTGTTTCCTAAACAGTAGGTCGCATGTTCGAGTCATGCTGGGGGCACTGGCCCGCCCTACAACCCCCCCCCGCCGTACAACCACCCCGCCGCCCCCGCGAGCGACGCGCGAGCCACGTCGTGGAAGATCGGCTCGAACGCGGCGCTCGTGTCGTCCACCGTGTGGTTCGATAGCTCCCGCGGCCAGCAGTTGATCCCCACCGCACAACGCCCCGCCGCCCAGAACGACGCGCTGTCCGAATACCCCGCGTCGCCGTAGTCCGTCGTGATCGGTCGCGCGCCGGGCACGAACAGCTCGATCGCCTCTACCCCCAGCTCCGCCCACGCCCGCGAACCCTCGTCGAACACGTACCAGAACCGCCCCGCCGTCGGCTCCGCGGTCCACCCGATCATGTCCGTGTTCACCGCACACGCGATGTCCCCGGTCAGCCCCGCCACGAACTCCTCCGACCCCTGCAACCCCGTCTCCTCCGCGTCGAACAACACGATGCGCACCGTCCGCTCCGGCGGCGTCGTCCCCGCATCCGCCAGGATCGTCGCCACCTCCAACGCCACCGCCACGCCCGACGCGTTGTCCACCGCCCCCGGCGCCGCATCCGCCGCCGCATCCCATCCCGTCGTGTCGGTCGCCGTCGAGTCCCAGTGCGCCGTCACGAGCACCGGCGCAAGCCCCGGGTCCGTCCCGGGGATCTCGACCTCCAGGTTGGTGAGACCCGCACCGAACTCCAGGCGCGCCACCGTCCACCCCAACGCCGCCAGCTCCGCCTCCAGGAAATCGGCCGCCAGCTCGTGGTCCGGATGCGCGTCCGCACGCGACCGGATCGTCACCGGCCCCGTCGGACCGTCCCACGCCTCCTCGCCCGCCAGCACCCGCACGCGGCGCATCATCCGATCGTCGTCGACCGCGGCGACAAAGTCGGCCACGTCGGTCTCGCCTCCGGTCAGGATGCCGGGTCGGTCGAGGGCCGCGGTGAAGTCGTCCGGGATGCACGTCCCCACGCAGACGTAGTCCGGCGGGCGGCAGTCCGCGTCGGTCTCGCACGTCTTCGCGCACAGCGGCGGGTAGACCTCGGTGTCGAAACACACCGCTTCCGTCCCGCACGCTCCCGGGAACGTCACGTCGCAGAACAGCGCCGAGCAGTACCCGTCGACGAACGAGGCGTCCAGCGACGCGTCGATGCAGAACCGCCCCGCACACTCGTCCCCGCTCGTGCAAGGATCCCCGTACGGCCGGCGCCCAGCGTCCTCGGCCGAGCCGTCCTCCTCTCCTTCGTCCGCCTCCGTCTCCTCGCCGACATCCGGATCGGCATCCGCGTCGGCCGCACCCTCCTCGCCCCCATCCGAGTCCGAAGCGCCCTCCGTCGCGGCGTCAACGTCCCGCTCCGTCGCAGTCCCTGGCCCGCATGCCGCCGCGGTCGCCCACGCCCACGCCCACGCCCACGTCCGACCCCTCATCCTCGCCATGGTGCTCTCACCTCCCACCCCGGATTCCCCCCTTCCTCCCCCCTCTCCCCCTCTCCGTTCCCCCTCCCCCCCTCTCCTTGAAGCTTCTTTGCGTCCTTTGCGTCCCTTTGCGAGCTTTGCGCGAACTCCCTCCGGATTCCCGGGATCTTGACGCGGACCGCGCGCCGGGGCAAGGAGGGCCGTGGGAGGAACGTGATGCGCGCTGTACGACTGCCGTCCGCCGCCAAGTCCACCGGTTCCGGACACCGGCATCCCTCGCGGTCCACCCCGCCGTCGCTCGTCGGCCTCGCCGCCGCCTTCTTGATCGCCGCCGCCTGCGCTGCGGCCCTCGCCTGCGCCAAGGCCCCCGGCAAGCGCGGCGGCGGGACATCGCCGGCTTCGGACGCCGCGTCCTCCGTCACGGTGCGTCCGATCGCGGCGGTCGGAGCGGACGGGGAGCTTCCTCCCGATCCGGCGCTGGGCGGCCGCAAGCCTCCTCCCCCGATGCCGGGCGCGCGCGCCCCGCTGCCTCCTGCGGGCGGCGCCGACGCCGGGGCGATGACCGGCGGAACGCCCCCGCCTCCGCTTCCGGGCGAGGAGGCGGTTGTTCCCGGCATGGCGGGCGAGCAAGGCGCGATCGACCCCACGGCGGCCGACGGCTCGACCACGGCTGTCGGAGAGCCGGGGGTGCCCGAGGGACTGATCGAGGTACCCGGGCTCGACGAGGCGCCGCCCGGCGCTCCGCCGGCCCAGGCGACGTCGGGCGAGCCGGAGGTTTTCGCCACGGGGGAGATCACGTTCCGTCGCGTGGTGCTGTGCAAGGGGGTGAAGGACCGCGAGCCGGTCGAGCCGACCTCGACGTTCCGCCGCGAGCGCGAGGGCCAGGTCTGGGTTTATCTCGACGCCGTCAACGCGGCGGAGATCGACCAGCACGTCTCGATCACGTTCGAAGCGGTGGATCGCCCGGGCGCCGCGGCGCCGCCGGTCGACCTCAAGATCGGCACCGGGGCGCGCTACCGCACCTGGGCCTGGGCGACGGCCTGGCGGCCGGCGGGGCGCTACCGGGTCGTCATCCGCGACGCCGAGGGCCGGGTGCTGGCGCGGGCGCCGTTCGAGGTCGTGGAGTAGGGATTGGAGCCCGTAGCCCCCGGCCGTTCCTGGGTCCCGCAGGAACGCTATCCGCCGGCGCGGTGGTGGACCCGCCGCCGGCGCCGCGTGGCCCTCTACGTCGGAATCCCGCTCGGCACCCTCCTCGTCCTTGTCGTCGCCGCCTGGCTCGCGCTGCCGTACTTCGTCCGCGCCTACGTGCTGCAGCGGCTCGAGGCGCGGTTCGGCGTGACGATCGAGGCGGCGGACATCGACGCCGGTTTCGGGTACGTGCGGTTCGAGGACGTCCGCGTGCGCTCGGGCGAGACCGGCCTGCCGCTCGGTCACCTCGACGTCCTCGAGGCCGACGTCGACCTCTGGGCCTTGTTGCGCGGCCGGATCGGCCTGCGGCGGCTCGAGGTGCGCCACCCGGAGCTGGACATCCGCGTCCGGGGCGACGACGACTGGGCGGAGGTCGTGCGCATCGCCCGGCGGGCTTTCCGGGGCGGGCGGCGGCTGGCCGGAGGAGGCGGTGGCGCGACGCCCGAGGTCGTCGTGCGCGACCTCGCCGTGCGCTTCGCGTTCGGCGGCGAGCTGAGCTTCTCCGCGTCGATCCCCGACCTGCGCATTGGCGGCGACCGCCGGCTGCAGCTCGTCGGAGGAGGGATGTCCCTCGAGGCCGACGGCGTGGAGCTGGCCCGCGCGGCGTCGTCCCGCGCGACGGCGACGCTGCGGGGCGGCGAGGTGCGGCTGGAGGAAGCCGTCGTCACGGGAGGGGCGTTGCGATGGGAGCGCGCACCCGGCCGCCCGCTCGGCGATGCTCCCCCACTCCGCGCGCTCGACGTATTGCGCCGGATGGTCCGCATCGCGCGCGCCGCCCCGCGCCCGCCCGCGGACGCTGCCGCGTCCGGCGCCTCGCGCGCCGCCCCCGCGACCGCCTTGTGCGACGTGCCGCTCGAAGGGTCGATCCGGTTCGAGGACGCCGTCCTGGCCGTGAGCGAGCCCCGGCTGGGCCCCGGGACGCTGCGCAGCTCGGACGTCGACGGCTCGGCGCTCCTCGAACGGTGCGGCGCGCGAATCCGGCTCGAGGCGCGGGCCGACGGCGGGCCGCGGGAGCACGGCTGGGCGGGCTGGGCCGAGCGCACGGCGCTGGGGACGTCCGGGGAGTTCGAGGTCGAGGCGGCGTCGCTGGACGCGCTGGTCCGCCGCATCTGGCCCGGACACGAGCTTCCGGCGGCGTCGGGCGAGCCGGCGCGCTTCGAGCTCGGCCATCGGCCCGGGGAGTCCGCGGTGCACGTCGCCGGCCTGATGCCGGTTCCCGCGCTCGAGCTGTCCGCCGGGGGATGGCACGCGGCGACGGGACCCGAGCGGTCGCCGTTCGAGCTGCGGGTCGGTCCGGTCGAGGGGAAGGCGGTGGGTCTCGCCGGCCGCATCGGGCTGAGCGCGGCGTCGCTGGACGGTCCCGACGGGCCTGCGAGCGTGTCCGGGCTGGCGGTGCGCATCGACCCCGACACGCGCGTCGCCGCGGGTCTGGACGGCAGCCGGCTGGTCGTGGGTCTCGAGGCGGTCCTCTCGCGGCGCGTCCGGGTGCTGGATGCTCCCCGGCTGGAGGTCGAGCGGCCCCAGGCGCGGGCGGACGTCACGCTGGACCGTCTGGGCGGCGGGAGGATCGGGGTCGAGGGCAGCTTCCAGCTCGAGGGTCTGCTCGAGCGGGAGCCCGGGAGCGAGGTGGATCTGCCGGTGCTGCTCGCCGGGGCCATGGACGCCGGGACGTGGGTGGACGCGCCGGCGCGCGCGGCGTCGCTCCGCGGCCGTTTCCTGGCCGACGGACTGCGCGTGGACCGACGGGGGACGGCGCTGGTCGCCTTCGGTGCGCCGGGGATCGAGGTGGCGCTGGACATCGCTCCGGGGCCCGGGGACGGGCAGTGGGGGGCCGCCGGCTCGATCGGCGTCCGCGGCCTCACGGTCGACTCGCCGCGCATCGCGCGCGAGCCGGTCACCGGGATCGCGTTCGACCTGTCCGGGCAGTTCGCCGTCGACCTGCGGGCCAGGACCGCCGCGCTGGAACAGGGGCGCGCGAGGATCGGTGCGGTGGAGATGGCGATCAACGCGGCGCTGGCGCTGCACGACGGTGTCCCGGCGTTCCGCGTGGCGTTCGCCGGCGCGCGCACCCGCTGCCAGGACCTGCTCGAGGCGCTGCCCGTCCCGTTGCGCTCCGACCTTCCAGGGCTGGAGTTCGGCGGCAGCGCCGACTTCACCGTCGCCTTCGACGTCGACTTCGCGGACCTGCGCTCGACGATCTTCGAGCTGGACGCGACGAGCCGCTGCCGCGTCACCGCCGCCGACGGCTCGATCCAGATGGACCGCCTGCGCGGCACGTTCCGCCACGAGATCGTCCTGCCGGACGGCCGGACGGAGACCGTGCTCACCGGCCCGGGCTCGCCGGACTGGGTCCCGCTGGGCGACATCTCGCCCTACATGGTCTCGGCGGTGATCACGACCGAGGACGCGCGGTTCTTCCGACATTCCGGCGTCTCCATCTCCGACCTGCGCGCCGCGATCGTCCGCGACCTGCGCGAAGGGCGCTTCGCCGCGGGCGGGTCCACGATCGACATGCAGGTCGTCAAGAACGTCTTCCTCGACCGCGAGAAGACCCTGGCGCGCAAGGTCCAGGAGGTCATCCTCACCTGGTGGCTCGATCAGGCCCTGGACAAGAACCAGATCATGGAGCTGTACCTGAACGTCATCGAGTACGGCCCGCGCCTCTACGGCATCGGGCCCGCCGCACGGCACTTCTTCGGCCGCGCCCCCGCCGATCTCTCCCCGCTCGAGGCGATCTACCTGGCCAAGCTCCTGCCCGATCCGATCTCGCGCTACGGCATGTACCGGCAGGGCGGCGTCTCCCCCCGCTGGCGCTCCCGCCTCGACCGGCTGCTGGGCATCATGACCTCCCGCGGCGAGCTGAGCGAAGCCGAGTACCAGGCGGCGATCCACGACCAGCTCGACTTCTGGTACCCGGGCGAGCCGCTCCCGCCCCCGCGCTACGGGGATATCCCTCCCGGCAGCGAGGTGATCCTCCTTTCGCCCGAACAGGAGGAGATGGCCTCCATCGCCGAGGAGATCTACGGGGAGGACGCCGACCTGGGAGTACCGGGCACGCCCGACCTGTGATAGCCTGCGATCCGGGAGGCGAACCCGTGGCAAAGCAGCGCAAGAAGCCGAAGGCCGCGACCGCTACCGTTTCCAGGCAGGACAGGCCGGGCGAGCCGGCCGACGCGGCGGGCGGGAACGGCGGAGCCCACCGCGCCCCCGCAGCCATCGAATCCGCCGTCCTGCCCGACGACCAGAACTCCCTGCGTTCGGCCCTCCTGGACGTCGAGTCGCGCCGCGCGGAGCTCGATTCGATGAACGAGCGCCTGCGCGCCGAGGTGCAGCGCTTGCGCGTGGAGGTGGCCGAGCTGCGGGCGCAGGTCGATCTCGTCGCCTCCGCCGATCCCGTCAGCGGAGCCGCCAACCGCCGCGCCTTCCTCGACGGCTTCCGCCGCGAGTGGCAGCGGTCCCGGCGCTACGGCCGCTGCCTCTCCGTGATCATGGCCGACATCGACCAGTTCAAGGCCATCAACGACGGCTACGGCACCGAGGTCGGCGACCGCATCCTGCGCCTGGTCGCCCAGTCGTTCCGCAAGACCGCCCGCACCAGCGACGTCATCGGCCGCTACGGCGGCGACTCCTTCGCCATCGTCCTGCCCGAGGCCGACCTGCAGTCGGCACGGCGCGTCGCCGAGCGCCTGCGCAAGGGCCTGGAGAACGCCGTGTTCGAGCACAAGGGCCGACCGATCCTGGTCACCTCCAGCTTCGGCGTCGCCTGCTCCGAGGAAGGCGATCCGGAGCCCGAGGCCCTGCTGCTCCGCGCGGACGACTGCCTCTACCAGGCCAAACGCGGCGGCCGGAACCTCGTGGTCGACGAGGAGTCCTGACCCCCCCGTGACCAGCCTCCCGCTTGTCCGTCCGACCCTGCTCGTCCTGGCGCTGCTTCCGCTCTGTGCCTGCCCGCCGCCGAGCCCGCCCCCGCCGCCTGCCGAGGTCGTGGTGCGCCCGGCCGGCGAGGCCGGCCGGTGGTTCGCCGCCGACATCGATGCCGGCCGCGCTCTGGAGCTCGTCGGCTTCCTGGATCGGCGATTCCGCGAGCCCGGCAACGCCCCGTACCGCGAGTCCCTCGACGAGGTCGAGTCCCGACTGCGCGGCGCCGGCTTCGGCGCCGACGACCGCCTGACCCTCGAACGCTGGACCCTCGACGAAGACGCCCCGACCTGGGAACCCCTCGCCGCCTCGCTCGAGGTCGTCTCGCCCGAGGTCGAGACGCTCCAGTCGTTCTCCGCCGCCGACGACCGGGAGCGCACCATGCTGCTCATCGGCTCCCCCGGCACCGCGGGGTCGCTCGAGGTCGATCTCGTCCGGGACGGCGAGGCCGACCCGAAGGGCCGCGCCGTCCTGGCCCGCGGCATGCCGGAGGCCGAGTACGGCCGCCTCGCGGAGGCGGGCGCCTCCGTCGCGCTCTTCGGCGCCGACGCGCGGGTCGAGGGGCGCGTGTCGGACGACGGCGCGATCCCGTTCGGAAGCGTCGCCGCCGGCGACTGGGGACCGGTGGCCCTGCGCCTGTCCCGTGCGACCGAGCGCCGGCTGCGCGACCTGCTCGCCACCGGCAAGCCGGTGGTGCTGCGCGTCGCCGCGTCGGTGCGCGTCGAGCGCGGACCCGTCGAGATGCTGCACGCGGAGGTCCGCGGCGGCCCGCTGCCCGGTCTCGTCGTGGCGGCGCACCTGGACGAGCCCGGGGCCGAGGACAACGCCTCGGGCGTGGCCGTCGCCGCGGCCCTGGCCGAGCTGTTCGGCCGCGGGATCCGCGACGGCGGCGCCCCGGCCCCGAACCGCTCCCTCCACTTCGTCGTCGGCCCGGAGATCGCTCACGCGGAGGAAACGGCGAGTCGGCTGCGCGGGACCGTCGGCTGGGCGATCGCCCTCGATCAGGTCGGCCGCCCCCGCGGACCGCAGTCCTCGCCGCACCCCACGCGGGCGCTCGTCGAGCGCGCCCCGGACCCGTCGCAGCGCTGGCGCGCGGACATCGGACCGGGCTCGGGCTGGATGGCCGGCGGGGACGCGGACGAGGCGACGTGGTCGCGCGCCGCACCCAGCCTGCTGGCCGACGTCCTGGTCGCGCTGCTGGGCGGCGCGGACCGAGGCTGGGAGAGCCACCCCTTCGAGGGCGGCTCGGACCATGTGCCCTTCCTGGCGGCGGGCGTACCCTCGGCGCTCGTCTGGAAGTTCCCCGACCCGACCTACCACACCAGCCTGGATCGGATCGGTCCGTCGGTCGTCTCTTCGGACGAGCTGGCCGAGGTGGGACGCGGCTGCGCCGCGATGCTCGCCTCGCTGGGATGGGAAGACGGCGCCACGGTCGCTCGTGCCGCCGCGGCGCCCTGGGAAACCCGCGCCGGCGTCGTCGCCGCGCTGACCCCCGGCGCGGCGGCG
Source organism: Deltaproteobacteria bacterium (assembly GCA_016218765.1). Classification (GTDB taxonomy): domain Bacteria; phylum Myxococcota_A; class Polyangia; order DRWM01; family JAAZOP01; genus JAAZOP01. Next base: position 15,927 of record JACRCZ010000006.1, read on the forward strand.
GCCTGCGCCTGGGGCCGCTGGCTGGAGCAGGCGGCCGACGAGTTGGAGACGATGCTCGGCGCCGCCTGCACGGCCTCGCCGGCGACGGCAGCGGCCCTGGCCGAGATCCTCGGCGCGGCGACGCGGCTGGGCGACGAGTGTCTGCGCTCGACTATCGGCTCTGGGCGCGGCGGGCGGCGCGGCGGAGGCGCTTGAGGGCCTCGCGCTCCTTGCGCTTCCGGCGGACCGACGGCTTCTCGTAGAAGCGCCGCCGCTTCAGCTCCTGGAGCACGCCCTCTTTGCTCATGCGGTTCTTGAGCGCCCGCATGGCCTTCTCGAGGTTGTCCTTGACCTCGACCTCCACGGGCCGGAAGTAGACCGAACGGTCCCGACTTCCGCGGCGGTCCCGATCGCGGTCACGGTCGCGCTCGCGCGGCCGCTCCCCATCGGGCCCTTCGCCCATGTCGATCTCGGCCTCGACTTCCCTCTCCTCCTCGGGTTCCTGATCCACGAACACCTCCGTCACGGGGCGGCACGATTACCGCACCGGCCCCTCCCTGTCAAGCGCGAACAGGTCGGATTTTCGCGGGAAACGACTCCCCGCCGTCCCGCACCCGTGCCACGATCTCCGTCGCCGTCGCCCACCACCAGGCTCGGACCACCAGCGTGACCACCGGCAGCAGCAAGAGGAACAGCGGCCGTAGCGCCGGCCCCCCCGGTCCGGCCGCGATGAGCGCCGCCTGGCCCGCGAGCGGGAGCAGCGCCGCCACGCGCAAGAGCGCCCCACCCAGCACCGCCGCGAACGCCCGCCGCCGGATCGTCGCCCCGAACAACCGCAGGCCGTCCCCGACGCCCCGCGAGGCCACCAGCGCCACGGCCGCCAGATCCGCCAGGACATCGATACCCAGCCACAGCCCCGGCAGCGCGACCCAGGCCCGGCCGCCGGACAGGAACAACGCCGTCGCCGCGAGCCCCAACACGCCCCACGCCGCCAGGTGCACCGCCCAGACGCGCAGGAAGTGCCGCGCCGACCGCGCAACCACGCCCCGCCCCGCCGCACAACCCGCACCGCAACGCCCCAGGCTGCACAACAGCCCCGCACGCAGGAACGGCTCCACCAGCAGCCCCCACGTCAGCGCCACCCCGAACGCCGTCGACAGCGCGGTTACAAGCGTCCCACGCCCCTGCACCAGCGCGTCCAGAAGCACCACTCCCCCGGGGAACGTCAGACCCGCCGAGCCGTCCGGCAACGCCCGGGTCAGGTGCTCGAACGCCAGGCTCGGCAAGAACCCCCCGACCAGCGTCGCGACCAGCCAGCCCAGCACCAGCGCCGCGACGGCGCGTCCCGCTGCGCGAAGCCGCCTCGCCGCCCCGCCGGCAATCGTCCCGCTCAGAACAGCACCTCCAGCAGGCCGCCGAACGCCGCGAACGTCTCGTCCCCCACACCCTCCACCCACGACGGGTCGCTCGCGCGCCACCCGTTGTCGAGCAGGTTCCGGTCCAGGAGCACCCTGCGGTCCGGGTCGAGCAACACGCTCGTGGGCGGACGGTCCGACTGCACGGCGAACCGGACGGCCGCGCCCGAGCCGTCCCACCGCCCGCGACGCGACGCCCCGGGGAACCGGAACTCCACCTCCACCGGGACCTCGATCGATGCCCCCTTGCGGCGTACGACCACCGTCGTGACCCAACGGGCCCCCGGCGAGGTCCGCGGCGCGATCAACTCCGCGTCGGACGCCGCCCGGCGCACCTCGACCGACTCCAGGACCAGATCGAACGCCGCGGGCTGCTCCATCGCGGGACGGAACACGCGCGCCACCGGATCCGGACCGGCCTCCCGCTCCAGGGCCGCGTAGAGCTCGGCGGCCGACGCCCGCGCGAACCGGTGCTCCGCCGCGTAGCGGCCCAGGCCGCGCAGCACGCGCTCCCGGCCGGCGGCCAGGGCCAGCGCGTCCAGCGCCAGCGCCCCGCGGCAGTAGACGCCGGCCGCGTAGTCGTCGAACGACGGGAACGCCTCCGCCGAACGGTCGCTGGGGACGCGGGAATCGACGAGCCGCCAGCAGGCCCGGCGGGTCGCGAGGTACCCGATGCCCACCGGTCCGGCCGAGACGCTCGAACGGTCCGCACCGAAGATGTCGTCCATCGCCGCGCCCGTCACCCACGTCGCCAGCGCCTCGTCCAGCCACGGCTCGCGCGCCTCGTCGGTCGCCACCAGCGCGTAGAACCACTGGTGCGCCAGCTCGTGGATCACGACCTCCTGGTCGTCCCGGTAGCCCGCCCACTCGACGCCCGGACCCGCGAACGCCGGCGAAGACGTCGTCGTCACGAACCCCGGGTACTCCATCCCGCCCGCGCCGTCCGCACCCGGAGGCACCAGGACCACCGTCAGGCGCCCGTACGGCAACGGACCGAACCAGCGCCGGAAGCGGGGCAGGGCGGCCGCGAGCGCCCGGCGCTGCCGCGCCAGGGTCCTGCCGGCAGCCGCGGGGTAGAGCCACCGCACCCCGATCCCATCGACCTCCTCCCGGAATTCGTCGAACCCGTCCCACGCCGTCCACGCGAAATCCACCGCTCGCCGCACCGTGAAGCGATGCCGCTCCCGCGCCGCTCCCCCGCCCGCACCTTCCGTTGCGGTCGCCTCCTCGCCGCAGGCCCCGACGCGCCACCCGGCCGGCACGTCGAGCGCCACGTCGTAGTCGACGTGATCCGCGAGGAACTCGGAGTTCGCATGACGCTCCCGCAGCAGCCACTCGCCCCCGGCCGACAGCACGGGCAGCTTGGGGAACCATTGCGCGACCAGGTGGAACGACCCGAGCCAACCGGTGCGCGCGAAGATCGGCGGCAGTCGCGCGACCCACTCCGCGCCGATCTCGACCGATCCTCCGGGGGACACCGGCCGCGCCAGCGGCACGCGCACCCACGTCTCCGCCGGCTCGACCTTCTCCAGCGCGTCCGCGCCGCCGACCCGCAGCGCCGTCAGCTCGATGCTTCCCGGGCCGCCGTAGCTCGCCCCGCGCATCCGGCCCCGGGCCTCCCGGAGAAACACCGTTCCCGGGTCCCGGAAAGCGTTCAAGTGAAGATAGAGGTAGATGGACGTAACATGACGGGATGACGTGTTTGTCCATGTGATAGCCCCGGAACCAGTCACCGCATGCGCTCGAGGGTCCAGCGTGGCCTGGATGCGGTAGAGCGTCCGGCCGCCGGCTGGCCGGAGCGGCGGGGTCGGAACTGGACCGGGCGAGAGCCACGCGGCAGACTCGGGCCCGGACGGAGGGGCGGGCGATTCCCGTCCGCAGGCGGCGAGGCCGATGGCGGCGAGGAGGACCGGCAGGGGGCGCGAGGCTCGCACGGCGACCGGGACGGTAGTCCGGGTCGTGCGGGATCCACAAGCCATGCACGAGCTGGGCCGCCGGATGGGCGCGGCCCTGCCGCCCGGCACGCTCGTCGCCCTGGACGGGCCGCTCGGCGCCGGCAAGACGGTTCTCACGCAGGGCCTCGCGGATGGTCTCGGGATCGATCCGCGCGAGGTGACGAGTCCGTCCTTCACGCTCTGCCGGATCCACGCCGGCCCGACGACGCTGGTGCACATCGATCTCTACCGGCTGGCCGGTGAGGCCGACGCGCACGACGCGGGCCTGTTGGAGTGGCTGGACGAGCCGCGCGACGCGCTGGTCGTGGTGGAGTGGTTCGAGCGTCTGGGGCGCGCCCCTGCGGATGTGCGGGTGCGAATCGCCTTCGCCGGCCCGGGTGTTCGCCGCGTGTCGCTGACCGTTCCGCCCGCCGTCGCCACGGCCTTGCGCCGCCGTTCCCCGCCGGCTGACCGGCGGGAATCTCGCGCAGAGACGCAGAGACGCAGGAGCGCAGAGACGAGAGGGACCTGATTGGGGACCGGAAGACGAAAAACGAAAGACGAAAAACGAAGAATGGCCTACGGCGTTCCGCCCGCCGCCGCGGCGGCCGCCGCGTCCTCGGCGGCCTGGCGCACGCGATCCGCGATGCGCTGCCGGACGGCCTCGTAGTTCTGGTCGAGCGCCTGGACGGCGTCGATCGCCGCCACGCGCTCGTCGGCGATCTGGGGGTAGCCGGCGATCGAGGCGTGGGTCGTGCACCAGGTCTTGTATTCCAGCCACGCCTCGCGCGCCGACGCGAGATCGCGCTTCGCCTCGAAGGTCATCGCGATGTTGAGCAGTGCCTTGGCCTTGAGACCCGGGTCGCTGTCGCCTGCCAGGCGGGACGCCGTGCGGAAGGACTCGATCGCCTCGTCGAAGGAGCCCTTGGCCCGCTGGGCGGCGCCGATGAAGTAGTGCGCGATGGTCAGGGGCGGCGTCGACATGGCGGCCTCGCGGTACGCGGCCAGCGCGGTGTCGAAGTCCCGCGCCTGGAACGCCCGGTGCCCGCGCTGGATCGCGACCCATGCCGCCGGCGTACGCTCGGAGACGCCCGGCATCGTCGGCGCGGGAGGCGGCGCCGGCGGTGTCGTAGCCGTCGTGGTCGTCGTGGTCGTCGTGGTCGTTCCCGGGGTCGTCGTCCCCGTCCCGGTCCCCGTCCCCGTCTGGGCCCGTGCCGCGCCGGCCAGCAGGAGCACCACCGCCGCCGTCCCGACCGCCATCTTCACGCTCATCGTCCACCTCCCCGAATCGCGGTCAAGATACCAGGGCCGTCCGGACCGCGCAAGCCGCGGCGCCTGAAGGCTCCGGCAATACCCCGGAGCCTGCTGCGCAGGCTTGGGGAGGGTCCTTGCGGCCTACCGTGTCCCCACGCAGACCCCGGTCGTCGTTCGCGGGTGCCCGCAGGTGGACGCCAGGTCGCAGACCTGGCCCTCCGCGCAGCACCGGGACATGGCGTTCCCTGCGGGGCCGCACTGGCGCTCCTCCGGACATTGGCTCTCCGCGCAGCGCACCTCGACCGTCGAGCCGTCCTCGATCACGGCTCCCTCCGGGCCCGAGGCCAGTTGGAACTGCGGGCACGGCGGGTCGGCCGGCGGGCCCGGATCGCTCGATCCCGTCGCCTGGTACCACCAGCCGGTATCGAGGGGCCGGGCGCAGCGGTCCTCGACGCACGCCGGCGTCGCCTGTCGAACGAGGCACCGCCGCCGCGCCTCCCCGTCGATGGGCGCGCCGAGCCCCAGGTTGCGTTTCAGCGGGGCGCACGCGATGCCGGTCGCCGGGTCGATGCACGCCGGTGGGTCATGTGGGTCCTCCGCGTTCGCCGGCGGGCACCACTCCGGCGGGCAGCTCGGGTCGGGCGCGCATGGGCGATCATCCGACAGCGTTTCGATGATCGCGCATCGCGGCACGCGGCAGGTCGCCGGATCGCGTTCCATCCGGGGTTCCGTGAAGCACGTGCCGGACATCCGCACCAGCACCTCCTGCGCCAACGCGCGCAGCGGCCGCCGCCAGTCGGGTTGGCAGATCGACGTGACGAACGCGGCATGGCCGAGCGACCGCGCGACCTGCACCAGCCGGACGGGCGGATACGCCCGTCCCATGGCGGTGTCGCACGAAGCGACCAGTTCCGCCGGACGATCCGGATCCAGACGCGGCTGCATTTGCGGTGCGTCGAGGCAATCCGCCAACTCGTCGCCATACCCGGTACACGAGGGAACCTCGAGCGGAACGCCGGCGATCATCCCGACGATCAGGCGTTCGGGGTGCTCCGGTGCTCGCATGTTGCGCAGCGCCTCCACGAAGTCCTCGACCCTCGCCAGGAACTCGGGGTGCAGCGCACACCGGACGTTGAGCGGCCCCAGGTCGGATCGGTCGGCGTCGAACATCTCCGAGTGATCGCGCGCGACCGAACAGTCGTCCTCGTCGGTCACGATCAGCAGCGCCAGAATCGCGTCGGGCCGGAAGAAGCCCCTGTTGCACACGCCCGTCTCCGGGTTCGTGGTGACGGCGCTGCACATCGCCAGAAGCGGCTGTTCCCATCCGCAACCGTTGGTCCCCAGCGTCGCGATGCAGGTGAAATCGTGCGCCATGTCGGCCGCCGTGTAGACGTGGGCGTTCTCCCGGTCCCGGAAGAGGAAGGAGGGATACGCCGGGACACAGTCCGCCACGGCCGGGCTCGGGGTGTTCCGGAAGCAGCCGTTGTCGCCGACGTCCGAGATCGCGCAAGTCGATAGACGAAGCCCGGCCGTCCCCATGTCGGTCGAGATCACCCCGACGTTCAGCTCCTCGACGGGCGGGTGCGACACGCGACCCGTGTCCGGATCGGGCGGCGGATCGATCAGCTCGGAAAGCAGGTCGGGGAACGCCGCCGTGAGCGCGGCCTGCTCCTGGGCCATCGACCCCGAGTTGTCCACGAGCACCACGAGGTCGAGCCGGGTCGTCCGATCCCGCGGCGGTGGCGGCCAGTCGTCTGGCGTCCACGGCATGTTCGGCTCGCTCTCGGCGACATCCCGATCGAAACACCCGCACCAGACGGCGGGCACGGCCAACCACACGAGAGCGACGAATCGACGGACGGGCATGGCAACCTCCGCAGCCCGCCTCTCGTAGCCCCGGATTCCTCGGACGACCTGTGGAGAGTCTACCCGCTCGGTGACGCTCCGGCAAGGTCGCCGTGCGTCGGGTCGAGCCGACTGTGATGATCTGTGTTCACCTGTGGCTTCCGACAGTTACGCCCTACTTGCTGAACCGGATGTGGAGGATGTCGCCGTCCTGCACCACGTACGTCTTTCCCTCCACGCGGAGCTTGCCGGCCTCGCGACACTTCGCTTCCGTGCCCAGCTCGAGCAGATCCTCGTGGCGGATCACCTCGGCACGGATGAAGCCCTTCTCCAGATCCGTGTGGATCTTCCCCGCGGCGAGGACCGCCTCCGTGCCGCGCCGGATCGTCCACGCCCGCACCTCGTCGTCGCCCACGGTGAAGAAGCTCACCAGGTCCATGAGCGCGTAGGCGGCGGCGGTGAACCGCTGCGCGGCGCTCTCGGTCAGCCCCAGATCCGCGAGGAAGTCCTTGGCCGACGACTCGTCCAGCTCCGCGATCTGCTTCTCGACCTCCCCCGACAGGACCATCAGGCCGGCCTGGCGCGCCTCGGCCTCCCCGACCAGCGCGGCCGGCGGCGGCTCCCGCACGGCGGCTTCCGGGACGTTCAGCACGTAGAGCACCGGCTTGAGCGACAGGAACGCGTAGCCCGAGAGGTTCCGGATCTGCTCGGCCGTCAGCCCCGCGCGGCGGGCCGGCGTGCCCGCGTCCAGCGCGTCCTTGAGCCTGCCCAGGACCTCCTTCTCGGTCGGGAAGCCCGGCTTCTCCCCCTTGGCCAGCCGTGCGACCTTGCGTTCCACGACGTCCAGGTCGGCGAGGATCGTCTCCGCCTCCAGGTCGCGCAGCTCGCGCAAGGGATCCGGCGCCGCGCCCGTCTCGTCCGGAAAGCCGCGCAGCACCTGCGCGAACGCGTCCAGCTCCTTCATCGCCGTCAGCGTGCCGCGGTCCACCCCCTTCTTGCCCGCCGCGCCGGCGATGTCGGCGAAAACGACTTCCGCGAAGATGAGCTTCGCGGGCGGGAAGAGCGCGTAGAGCCGCCGCAGCCGCTCGTCCTGCACCCGCACGGTCCCCAGCGACATCTTCCCGGGCGGCAGGCCCGGGTCCGGCGTCTGGCCGCAGAGCGCCGCGAAGACGGTCGTCTTGCCCGAACGCGGAAGTCCGACGATGCCCACTTTCACGGCGCATGCTCCTGGGCGGCCCAGCTCTCGACCAGGTCCGCCAGAACCCCCACCCCCCACCGGAACCCCTCGATCGGAATCCGCTCGTCCACCCCGTGGATCAGCGTCGAGAACGCCGGAAAACCCTCCGGCAGTCGCACGGGAGTGAACCCGTAGCACGCGGCCCCCAGGCGGCTCCACGACTTCGCGTCGGTGAAGCCCGGCGTCAGCGCCGGCACCAGCCGCCCCTCCGCGTCGTGCGCCGCCAGAACCCGGCGCGCGAGCGAGACGAAGGGGTGGTCGAGCGGCGCGGAGACGGGCGGCGCCTCCTGCCGCACGGCGATCTCGACGCCGTCGCCGACGATGGCCCGCACCTCCCGCACCAGGTCCCCCGCCGTCTGCCCGGGCAGCGTGCGGCCGTCGACCTCCGCGGTGGCCTCGGCCGGGATGACATTGGTCGACGACCCCGCGCGCAGGCAGGTCGGCGCGGCGGTGTTCGCGAGCATCGCGCCGACGGCGCGGCCGATGGCGGACTTGCGGCCCGCGCGGCGCAGGAGACGCGCCCCCGCGTCCCCGGCCAGGAGCGGCGCGGCAATGCGCAGGCCCGGCCGCAGCGCGTCAAGCGCCGCGGCGGCGAAGGCCCGCGCCGCGGGGGTGGGGTGCGGCGGAAGCGGCGTCTCGCCCAGCGCCGCCACCGCGCGCGCCAGCCGCACGGTCGCCGACTCGGGGTCGGGAATCGAACCGTGACCGGCCGCCCCATGGGCCGTCAGGAGCAGCCACGCGATCCCCTTCTCCGCCACCTGCAGCGGGTAGAGCCGGCGACCCGCCAGCCCCATCGAGATCCCGCCGATCTCCCCGAGGGCCACCCCCGCACGGACCTCGTCGGGCTCGTGGTCGACCAGCCACCGGCTTCCCAGTTCCATGCCGACCTCTTCGTCGGCGACCAGGGCCAGGATCACGTCGCGCCGCATCGCCGGACGCTCGCGCCCGAGCCGGCAGAGCACCGCGGTGGCCATGGCGGCCATGTGCTTCATGTCCAGCGCCCCGCGGCCCCAGATGCAGCCGTCGGCCTCCGCCGCGGAGAACGGCGGGTGCGTCCAGGCGGCCGGCTCCGCGGGAACGACGTCCAGGTGCGCCGCCAACAGCAGCGGCGGCAACGACCCGTCCCCACGCACTCGAGCCGTCAGGTTCGCCCGCCCCGGTGCCGGCCGGAAGAGGCGCGGCTCCACCCCGTGCGCCGCCAGCGCCTCGGCCGCGACCTCGCACGCCGGCTCCTCGTTGCCCGGCGGGTTGGACGTGTCGATGCGGATCAGGTCCTTGAGAAGTCCGACCGCCAGGTCCTGCCATTCCGTCTGCAGCCGCATCCGCCCTCCGCGGCGCCGAATCAACCACGGATGCCGGTCGCGGGCAAGGAGAGCTTGGGCGTCGAGCGGCTTCCACGAACCCGGGTCCGGACAGGTCGGGGAAACCACAGATGGACACAGATGGACACAGATGGCTCCGCCCCACGACCGAGCGGCCGCTCGGACGCCGTTTGACATTCAGCTTCCGACTCGGGACGATTGCACCTCGTCATGCGCTCCCAGAGCCTCCGGAACTCCGTCCTCCTTGCCGCCGCCGTCGCGGCGGCATGCGCCTGCTCGAGACGCGGCGCCCCGCCGGATCCCGAGGCCGCGCTCCCCCGGGGTGGTGCCGAGGTCTCCGCCGCTCCTGCACCGCTCCCCGAGCCGGCCCCCCGCGGCCTTGCCGACGCGGGGCCGGCGGTCGAGCGTCCCATCGAGCCGCCGGCGCCGCTGCCGGGGGCCGAGGCCGGCGTGCCGGAGGCCGTCGAGCTCGAGACGTCCGACGGCGTGACGCTGCACGCCGATCTGTGGCGCACCGGCGACCCGGAGGCCCCGGCGGTCGTGCTCGTCCACCAGGCGCGCTCCGACCGCTCCGAGTGGGCGCCGTTCGTCGCCGCGCTGCGCGCTCGCGCGCCGGGCCTGACCGTCCTGGCGCTGGACCTGCGCGGCCACGGCGCGTCGACCCGCGCCGGCGACGCCACGATCCGTTGGCAGGATCTGTCGAGCGGCGACCGTTCCGGGCTGCGACGCTGGGCCGGGTGCACCGTGGACGTCCAGGCCGCGATCGCCTGGCTGCGGGGCCGCGAGGAGGGCAGCATCCCCCGCGCCATCGGTCTCGTCGGCTCGTCCATCGGCTCCTCGTCCGCCCTGCGCGCCGCCGCCAACGACGGGGTCGCCGGCCCGGGACGCATCGCCGCCGTCGTCGTCCTCTCGCCCGGACTGTCCTACTTCTCCGTCCCCATCCAGGGGGCTGTCGAGACGCTCAAGATGCGCAAGCTCCCCGTGCTGCTCGTCGGCGCCCGCGACGACTCCGCCGACGTCGGCGGCACGGCGCCGCAGATGGCCGAGATCCTCGGCGATGTCCTCGACCTGCACCTCTTCGACGACGGCGGCCACGGCGTGGCGATCCTCGACGCCCACCCCGAGGTCGTGCCGATCCTCATCGACTTCCTCAAGTCGCGGCTCGGGCTGTAGCGCGATGTCGCGTCGCCCCCTCTTCCACGGAATCCTCCGGCAGCCCCGGCTCGCGGGACCGTTTCCGCTGCTGGTCCTCGCGTGCCTGGCCCTGCCGGAGGCGTCGTGCCGCAAGACCGACCGGCTGCCGCCGCGGGAGGAGGAGCGCGACCAGCTCGATGCGGGGAGCAGCCGTGCGCCGGCGCCCGATGCCGAGAGTCCGGAGACGACGGCCTCGCCGCGCCGCCTGTCCGCCTTCGGGCGGCCGGCGCCCGAGAAGCTCGCCCTCACCACCTCGGACGGCGTCGCCCTGGTCGGCGACTACTTCCCGCCGCCCGAGACGTCGGGCGCGCCGGTCGTCGTGCTGGTCCACGGCGAGCGCGGCAGCCGTCTCGATTTCCAGCCGCTGGTCGATCGCATCCTGGCCACGCCGACCGCGCGCCCGGCCGTAGTGGCCTTCGACCTGCGCGGCCACGGCGAGAGCGTCCAGGCGGGCCGGCGGACCCTCGCCGCTCGGACGCTCCAGCCCGATCCCGCCGCCGGCGCCGGCTCGTGGCAGGGGCTCGTGGAGGACGTGGGAACGGTGCTGCGCTGGCTGCGCGGGCGGGCCGAGATCGGCGAGCGCGCGGTCCTCGTCGGGGTGGACGTCGGCGCGGTGGCCCCCGCGCGCGCCGCCGCGGAGGTGGTCGGACCGCCCGGGCGGGCCGCCGTCGTCGGCCTCGTGGCGCTCTCGCCGGCCGAGCTGCACGGTGTGGCGTTCGGGACGCGAACGTTCCCCGCGCTGTCTTCCCGCGGCGTGCAGGCGCTCGCCGTGGCGGCGGAGGACGGCCCGGCCGAGCCGCCGCAGGGGGTGCGCGCCATCGAGGCGGGGCTGGGGACGGCGCGCGCGCAGGCCGAGGTCTTCGCGTCGGGAGGGCAGGGGGTGGAGCTGGTCGAGCGCCGTTCCGACGTCGCGGCGCGCGTGCTGGCCTTCCTGCGCCGGATGCTGGGCGGCACGCGGGACTTCGCCCTGACGCTTGGCGACGGCGCGGTGCTGCACGGCTCGATCGACGCGTCGCTCGATCCCGGCGGACCGGCCGTGATCCTGGTCCCGGACGTCGGGAAGGACCGCTCGTCGCTGCGACGTCTGCGCGGGGTCCTGGCGGAGCGGCTTCCGTACGACGTCGTCGTGTTCGACCTGCGCGGATATGGCGAGTCGCGGGTGCCGGAGACCGACGGCGGAGAGGACGCGGGGGAGGTGCCGTTCCGGGACGACGTCCCGGCGGACGACCCGCGGAGCTGGCGGGTGCTGGTGCGGGACCTCGTGTCCCTGGCGCGGATGGTGGTGCAGGGTGGGGACGTCGAGGGTGTGACGGAGCCGCTGCACTTCATCCGCCGCTCGGCGTGTGCGCTGGTCGGGGTGGGAATGGCGGCGACCGTGGCGGCGGAGGCGGCCGGGGAACTGGTCGAGGATCCGGGGATGCCGCGGCTGGGCGCGCTGGTGCTGGTGTCGCCGATCGCGAACGCGCACGGGATGACGATCTGGACGGCGTTGGGGGACCATCTGTTGCCGCGCCGGGTGGGTGTCTTTGCGGCGGCGGGTTCGCGCGCGTTGTTGACGGCGGCGGACGTGGACGGGATGGGGAGCGTGGCGAAGTCGGTGCGTGCGATCCAGGCGATGTTCCGGGACGACGCCGTCACGCGGATCTACACCTCGGACGCGCATGGCGAGGTCCTGGTGAACGTGCACGCGGATCTGGCGCCGGCCGTTGCCGACTTCCTCTTCGCGCGTCTGGGCGACGAGCTTTCGGGCGCGCCGCCGGGTGGGAAGGGTGTGGAGGCTGGGGTGGTTGCGCCGCCCGTGGTTCCGGTCGCGGCCCCTGTCGCGGCGCCCGTGGCGGACCCCTGATCGCGCGGCCGTTCGAACCTTGACATGATCGCCTCTTGTGGGCTAGGTAAGCCGCCGCCGTCACGGACGGCGGCGAGCGAAGCTCGCATGGCCCCATCGTCTAGTGGTTAGGACGCCGGCCTCTCACGTCGGTAACCCGGGTTCAAATCCCGGTGGGGTCGCCAAGGACATTAGTTGTTACCGCCTGTTGCAGAACTGCCGCCCGTTCTGGTGCCATCCTGGTGCCATGTCGAGCGACGGTCGAGCACCTGCACCGCATCCCGGAGCACGTTGGGCGCGAGGTGCGCGTAGCGCATCGTCATCGTGATGGAGGTGTGGCCGAGGAGTTCCTGCACCTCCTTGAGCGAGCGGCCGCTCATTACGAGTTGCGAGGCGAACGAGTGGCGGAGCACGTGCCAGCCGACTTGTCGCAAACCCGCGCGTCGGCACGCGCGCCACAGCGGCCAGTTGCAGGTGTCGCGCGGCAGCATCTCGCCCTGCTTGTCGCAAAACACCAGCGACGCGCCGAGCCGGCGGTGCGACTTGAGTGCTTTGCGGGCGTCGTCGGACAGCGGGATCTCGCGCGTGCGGTCCGTCTTCGGCGTGCCCACGACGTCCTCCCAGGCTGAGTACCGCACGACGACCCGGCCGGCGACGAGGTCGACGTCGTCCCACCGCAGGGCGCGTAGTTCGCCCAGCCGCATGCCCGTCCGCAAGGCAACGAGGATCATCGTGCGCCAGTCGCCGTCGCCGCCCTCGACGAGGCGGTCAGCCTCGTCGAAGTCCAGGAAGTCCGGCTTCGGCAGCGAAGCCTTCACCTGCTTGATCCGCGGGACGTTCGCCAGGAAGCCCCACTCCTGCGCCGTGCGGAGGATCTTGCCCAGCACGGCGAGGTGGTTCCGCACCGTTTTCGGGGCCAAAGGCTTCCTCGGCCTCGCCGTCGTCCCGTCGGCTTCGCTGCTCGTCGGGATCGCGCCCCGGGGCTGCGGCGGGCTGAGCTTGGCCGCCTTGTACCGTTCCACCTCGTACGTCGTGACCTGGCCGAGCAGGAGAGAGCCGAAGGTCGGCAGGAGGTGTTCGTCCAGGATGCGCCGCTTGCTGTCCACCTCCGACGGCTTGTTGTTCGCGGTGGCGTAGGTCTTCATGAAGTCCTCCGCGAACTCGTCGAACCTCCTTTCTTCGGGCGACGGGTTGGTTGCGCGCGCGAGCGTCTCCTCGACCAGCTTGCGCTCGTACTCCTGGGCCGCCCTCTTGGTGTTGATCGGCGACCGGGCGCGGATGCGTTCCCACGTGCCGTCCGGAAGATTGACGACGACGTCCACGTACCACGCCTCCCGGTCGCGTCGGTAGCGCACGGTCATGGGAGGTGCCTCCCGATCCGACCGCGCGCCCTTGGCGCAGGGTCGATACTACCTCCTCCCAGTCGAACCGCAAGCTGCCGCCGACGTGCATCGCCGGCAGCTTCCCGTCGCGCACCAGCGCGTACACCGTGCGGCGCTTGAGCTGCAGCCGCGCGGCCACCTCGTCGGGCGTCAACAACGTCTCGGGCATCCTGGCACCTCCTGTTCAGGACTGTTGCCTTTCGGTCTCTTCGGCACCGATCGCCGACCCAGCGCCGCCGGGTCCAACCAAGCGCAGCGCGACCGGCCCGCGAACGTCGGCGTCAGCGGGCCTGGCGTCCGCAGCGATGTCGGGAGTGGTGCCGCACGGGATGTCCTCCGGAACTTCGAACCAACGGACTGCATCGCCGGCTCCGTGCCGCCAGCGATGTCCGAGGATGCGGCACATGCTCTCTTCGTCGAGGTCGGTGACTACCGCCGTTCCAAGGAGTCCTTCGTACCTGGACTTGAGCACGTGCTGCAGGTTGTTCTGATGGCATCCCGGTGCTCGGGCCCAAGCGTCGTCGAATCCGTCGATCGCGACGATCTTCGTCGTCGTCAACCGGCGGTACGCTGGGTCCCCAACCCTGAGCGCTACGAGTTCGGGTGCTGGATACCAGAGCGGTCCGCTCGTACGGCAGTTCCAGATGAGGACGGCGGCGATCGCGCTCGCTAGCCCGCCAGCCCTTCCGGACAGGAAGGCGACGCCACCCGCGTCGACGATCGGCGCAACGGCTCGGAACAGCGCCGTCTGTGACAGCCGGATGATCTCGCTTGGCCGCTCGACCCCGCAGCAGCACCAGAGCCGACGCGGGATCGCGATCATCTTGGCGGTTGCGCAACGCTGGTCCAACGCCGTGCGCTCCCGTTCCTCTTCGTCGGCGCGGTACCGGGTGAGTTGCTTCGAGCCGCAGAAGCGAGAGGAACTGTGCTGGCAGTCCGGGTCGGGCTCCGCACACGCGAGTTCCTTGGTGCCCTTACACGGCGCTTCCCGCTGAACCTCGTCCTTCTCGGCCCGCATGCGCTCGAGTCCGGGTGGGAGGACCTGAGCGATCGACTCTGCCGCCTTGATGGGAGCGCCCATTACCGCCTCGGCTTCCTGTACCGGTCCAGGCGTACTTTCAGTATGCGTGGGTTGTGCCGGTGCTGGACGAGATAGGAATCGCGGTCTCGAACGAAGTCCTGCCAGATTCCAAACGCGTAGACCTCCCAGTCGCCTCCGCGGCCGTCCTCATCGGCCGCGTCATGCATCAGGTCACGAAGTTTCAGCCAGACGCCCGAACCGACCTTCGAGTCCATACCCTCGGCGCATCGGTAATCGGCGCGCATCCTGTCGACGAACTCGTCGGCGATGGCGCCCCGACCCGAATCCTCGTTCGTTGTCGGAATCGCCCTTTTCGAAGAGGATCCCCCCCCTCCAGCGGCCGAAGGCCGCGCACCACGGTGCGGAATGGCAGGTACCTCCCGCAAGAAGGAGGGGGAGGGGGGAGGATCTTCTGGCTGCGGCTGCGGCTGCGGTTGCGGCTGCGGTTGCGGCTGCGGCTGCGGCTCCGGCGCATCATGCTTTCGAGATGCCTTCGCGAAAGCATCCCGGAAGGTATCGGCGAACTTGCCCGACAGGGCGGACTCCAGCCGCTGCAGGTGCTCGCTCTTGAGAGTGCACTCCGGGATGTCGTCAGCCAGGCGCGCCCAAGCGCGAACCACGTTCGGCGACTGCGGGGGATCGTATCGCGGGACATTCCGAATGCATACCACGCGCGCCCCCCAGTCCGCGCAGGCCATGCCTTCCTTCACGATCTCGCCGAACGCGTCCCTGAAGGCCCGCACGGGCCATCCGAGCGCCTCGGCCAATGCCGCCTCGCCGACGGAGAAGAGGCCGGGAAGCGCGGTGGTATGCGGACCGGTCAGAAGGTAGATCCACAGGGCCTGGCCGCTGGGCTGCAGGCCGGTGAGCCGCCGGAACTTGGCGTCGCCCCACATCCTCGGGTCGATCTTCCGGTACCTAGCCATGTGAGCCTCCAGGTTCGTCCGCGCGACGGTCGTGAAGGAGATCGCCCGACCGTCGGGACTTGGTCGCGTCAGAGCGGCGGACAGATTGGACGGGGGTTCCCCCAAGCGGTTCGGCAGCTCGCGGCGTTCGGAGATTCCGGCGAGACAGCGGGTCCAGGCACCCACGGGTGGGGGCCGGGAGCATCATGGCCAGCGCCGACACGTTGGTGCGGCCGCAATCGGAGTGGCCGCACGGTCGTGCGGATTCCGTCGACCCGCGGCATCGAGGTCGTGGAGTCCTGCCCCGTCGAGGATCTCTCTGGCAGCGGTCGGGACGCTCAACCGCGGCCGCGGACCGCCCGCGGTCGGCAGCCACGTTCAGCGACTGCGCTGTAACTCTATTGGTGGGCCCACGCCGAGCCGATGATGCGAAAGCTATGGACGACCTACTGGGGGTTCGAACGTGTCCTCGTACGGATGGTGGTTCTGGGTCGCCTTCGCCAGCCGATGGTCCTGTACGCGTTGTCGTCGTGTGACGTGTCGACCGACGACCTGCTCGACGACCACCCGCGCGAAACCGAACTCGTTGAGCAGGTGGCCGCTCGACGTTGGACCTGCGAGAAGTGGTCGAGAAGTTGAAGAAGTAGATCTCGCCCGCGAATCCTGGCGGAAGATCCGCGTGAACCTGTCCGCCAACAGACAGCGCCGCATCACGGCACCGCCGCAGAGGCAGACCTGCTCGTCGTGCCCAGCTCTGCCAACGGTTGTCCGACGATGGCGTCATCGTCTCCTCGCTGAGAATGCACGGTACGGCGGCGGCGGGCGTTCGTCAAGATCCTCCCGTGCCCTCTCGTGCCCTTTCCCGTCCCCCCCGTGCCGTGAGGGGTCTTGGGGAACACCAACGGACCTCTCTGGGCGTTTTCAGGCAGTGGTGGCGATTCCGGAGCCGAGGCCGTGGATGAGGTCAGATCGAAGATCCGCGAGCGACTCAGAGAGCCAGTCGCCGAAGCGACGGGGCGACAGCCGCGGCTGGCTGGCCTTCCGGGAGCGGCACGCCCAGTTGTTTTCCGCGGCGGCTTCGGTATCCTGGTTCGCAGACCTGACCGGCGCGGAGGGATGATCTGATGGCGCTGACGGGCTGCAAGGGACCCCGGGGGGAAACCGCATGGACAGCCGGGGCCCAGCACCGAGCGCAGGTTCGACATCAGGCGCCGCGGGTGCTGGTCCTCATCGCCACGGCGTACGGGCGGACTCAGTGGCTCGTCGACCGGGCGCTCCGTTCCGTGTACGGCCAGGCCGACTGCGACCTGCGCCTCGTCCACGTGCTCATCGTCGACGACAACGAACCCGTCGCCGGGGACAGTGCGTCGGGGCGGCTCGCTGCCATCCAAGGCGCGGTCATCCGGCTGCGCGAGTCCCAGGGTCTGGTAGACGACGCCTTCCCCACCGGCGTGATCGCCAACGAACGGACCCATGGGCACAGCGGCTCCGGCGCGTGGAACACGGGTATCGAGCATTTCGCCGCAGCGGCCGACGCGGGCCGCTCGTTCATCGCGTTGCTCGACGACGACGACGAATGGCTGCCGGGGTATCTCACGGCCTGCGTCGAGGCGGTCACCCCGCGAACCGTTGCCGTCTTCGCTCACCTCGAGTGGGTCGACGAGCATGGGTCCTCGCCCAAACGGTTCACCGCGGATGACCTCACGCCCGAGGCGTTTTTCGTCGGCGACCCCGGCGTGCAGGGCAGCAACATGTTCATCGCCACGCGCCTGCTTGCCCGGATCGGCGGTTTCGACGAGGCGTTCACGGGTTCGTGCGACCGCGAACTGATGATCCGCTTGCTCGATGCCCTGCGCCCTGGCGAGGAGATCGTCGTGGTCCCCCAGGCCCTCGTTCGGCACCACCACCATCGCGGTCCGAGCGTCACCACTGACCTCGCCGCGAAGCACCGCGGACTGGACCGACTGTACGCGCTCTACGGGGCACGGTTCTCGGACGGCGCCCGCCAGGCATCGCTCCGGCGGGCCCTCCACCTGTTCGGCTACCGGCCCCGCTCCGATGCTGGTGGATCGCCATGAACGAGACGCTGGTCATCGGCGTGGCGATGAGGAACGGCGCGGCCTGCGTGGGCCGCGCCCTGACCTCCATCTTCCGGCAGGAACCGATCCGGCGGCCGGTCGAGGTGCTCCTCGTCGACGACGGCTCGACCGACACCTGGCGACCCGCGGTGCGGCCGTTCCGCGACCGACGGGAGCTTCGAATCATCTCGACCTTGCAGGGCTCGGCGTGGGCGACGAGAAACGCCATGATCCGCGAGGTGCGCGCGCGCCATGACGGCGCAGCCTACCTCGCGCGGCTCGACTGCGACGACGAACTTGCGGGCCCCGACGTGCTGCGGGGCGTCGACGAAGTGCTGCGCCGGTTCACCCCCGACGTACTCTTCCTGGGCAACCGGCTGCGCGAAAACGGCCAGTTGCTTGCACGCCTGAACCGCGCAACGCCCAAGCTTGCCGAGCCCCGCCACCTCGAAGAGCGCTTGGCCGGCATGGCCGAGGGCGATCCCCCCTCGGAGCTTCCGTCGTGCAACACCATTATCCGCACGGGCGTCCCCTTCGCGTATCCGCCGGCGGCGAGCGCGGAGGACCACTGGCTCACCGCGGACCTGCTGCTGCGCCGGGCGGAACTCCGGTTGCACTTCGACGAGAGGCTGCTCTGGGCGACCTACTCGCTCTCCGGCACCGTGACCGCCCGGAACCGCAAGGGAACCACCTACCGGGATTCCCGCCTCGCGCTGCTCCGCGAGTTCCGTCGCAGGACGGCATGATGGTCACCGACCGGCGGGCCGCGGCGAGGAAGCTGCTCGAGATGTGGCGCCCCGGGGACTACGCCTTCCTGGGCGAGGGCTGCAGCGGCGTCGTCTTCCACGACGGCAAGTTGGTCTTCAAGGTCCACCTTGCCCGACAGCCCAACTTCCATCCGGAGAGCGACACCCTGGCGTACCTGCACTCGCGGCTGGGGGACTTTGCGAACCGCAAGCACTTCGCCCCGCTCGCTGCGCTCGATCTGGTCGACGGCGTCTGGGTCCTCTCCTACCCGTTCGAGCACGGCACGCCGGTGGACGCTTTCCTCGAGGACGAGTTGGTCTCGTTCCTCGCCGAGTGCTGGGAGACGAAGGTTATCTTCAGGAACATCCCGACGGACAACTTCGTTCGCCGGGTCGACGGCTCCCTGTTGTTGGTCGACTACGAACCGGAGCGGTTCACCGACGAGCTCTTCGCGAACATGATCGCGAGGGCGCACATCCATCTCTGCCACGGACACCTTCCCCCCGACCGCCTGTTCAAGTTGCGGCGCGCGGCGATCAACAACCTCGACCTTCCCGAGCTGGACGGGATCGAGGAGTTCGCCCGGCACGTGTTCGATGAAGTGCTCCGCCGCCAGTGCCGCGACGTTACGCTGCCGCCGTCGGCGACCGGAGCGGAGTCGACCACCTGGCCTCGACGGCCGGTAACGCTGCTGATCAAGTGCTGCCGCCAGGACGCAGTCGGCCTCTACGCCTGCGTCACGCACCTCGTTCGCCAGCTCGAAGGTCCCGACCTCTTCGGGGAGAAGCTCCTGGTCGTCGACGACTGCCGCACGCAGGGGTTCGTCCGCCAGTTCCAGGATGCCGACCAGACCGAGCTGTTCGAAGCCGGCCTTGCCCGCCTGGGCGCCGAGCGCGTCGTGGACCGGATCGTTCGGTGCGGGCCGGATGTCGCCCGTGCGGTGAACCGGCGCTGGTTCGGCCTCGACGTGGAGCACACGCACACGACCGCGGGCGCCCCGGTCGTGCCGCACCTCCACGGGATCGACTGCGCGGAGTTCGAGCGCATCCTGCAGTTCGACGTGGACGTGATGATCGGGCGGCACGACCGCCGGCACTCCTTCCTGGCCGACATGCAGGCCGCCCTCGATGCCCATCCACAGGCGCTCTCGGTGGCGTTCGGGATCAAGCACGCGGGCAGTTCCGGCTTCCAGCAGTACTTCGGGTTCGATCCGCCCAGCTTCGTGCCCGAGGTCCGGGCGTGCCTGCTGGATCGCAGCCGGCTCCTGCGCCAGGCGCCGCTGCCGAACTCGGCGAGCCCGGACGGCTTGGCGTTGACCTGGTACCGCTCTGCCGAGCGGTTGCAGGCGGAGCGGGGTCTTGTTTCGCTGCGAGGCGGCGACTTCCGGTCCTTCTTCGTCCACCCGCAGAACTACCGCAAGGGCGACCCGTACGTCTGGCTGACGATCCTCGACCGCGTGGAGCAACTCGCCATGCCCGCGGGCCAGGACGATGAGCCCGAGCTGCAGGCGAGCTTCCCGGAGTGGTGCCGTCCGAAGCGCGGCGAGGATCTGGTCGTGGTCTCCCTGCTGCCGCCCGAGGACTGCATCATCCACGCAAGACGTCTTCTGGCCAGCCTGCTCAGCCAGACGGATCGAGGCTGGGGGCTCGTCCTGATCGACAACCACTCCGAGGGCGCGCTCTCGCCCGAACTCCGGGATCTGGTGGCGCCGATCTCGGCCAGGACGACGCTGCTCTGCAACCGGCTGCGCGAGCCGTCTCTCGCGGTCACGGAGCGAGCCGTTCGCCACTTCGTCGACAACCCCGACTCGTTCGTGCTGCTGCTGGACGGGTCCAGCGCACTGCTCGGCAACACGGTGATCGCCTCGCTCAAGGCCGACCTGGCGAACTACGGCGCCGATTTCGCCCTGGGCAAGGAGTGGCGGATCCGCGGGCTCGGGCTGCACGTGGTGGACTTCCTCCATCCGCGCCGGGAGGGAAACGGTCTGGACCGCGGATTCCAGTGCTTTCGCAGGCGCCTTCTCAATGCGCTGGGTCCGTACGACTTCAGGTACCGCCGAGCGGAGACCGTGGTCGGCAACGAGTTCGTGAAGATGAGCCGGCAGTACGAGTGGCTGCCCGACCATCGGCACCTCGGACTTGCGGTTCCGCTGGTGGAGGTCTCGCGCAACCCGATCAGGACGGACCACGTCAACTGCATGCCGTCGCGGGTCGAGCCCGGGCGAGCCGCCGCGTTCTGGTCGCACGCGGTCGCGCTGCCGTCGCGGGAGGGCGCCGTCATTCCGGCGGGCCGCAAGCGGTTTCGGACCTCGTTGGACCGGGTCGAGATCGACATCACCTACGCCTGCAACCTCCACTGCCGCTCCTGCAACCGTTCCTGCAGTCAGGCGCCCACGTCGGAGATGATGTCGCTCGACCAGGTGAAGACGTTCTTGGACGAGGCCCGCGAGCTGCAGCGCGCATTCGCGCTGGTGAACATCCTGGGCGGCGAGCCGACGCTGCATCCCCACTTCGCCGAGATCGTCCGGGAGATCAGCCGGGCGTTCCCGCCTGGCGGACCGACCACCATCCAGATAACGTCCAACGGCACCTCCGAGGCGTTGGCTGTCCTCGACCGCGTGGTGCTCCCCCCCAACGCGTTCGTGGACAGGGCGTCCTTCAAGACGGGACCCGTCGTCGACTACTTCGCGCCCTTCAACGACGCGCCGATGGACGACCCCCGCTTCCGGGATGCGGACTTCGGGGCGGGCTGCTGGGTGACTGCCTACTGTGGCTTCGGGCTGAACCGTCGAGGCTACTACGCCTGCAGCGCCGCCGGCGGGATCGACCGGGTTCTCGGCCTGGGCCTAGGCCATCCCAACCTCGCCGACTTCGACGAGGCCAAGGCCCGATTCCAGCGAGCGAGGCTGTGCCGCTACTGCGGGAACTTCAAGCACTACGCCGAGGCGATGGGCGACTTCATCCCCCGGTCCGAGAGGGCGCCGTACGTGGACGGCATCTGCTCGCCGAGTTGGCGGCAGGCGTACGCGAGCTATCGGGCGAGAGAGGCTGACGTCGATGGGCGGCGCGAGGTGGAGCCGTGATGGGGTTGGCCTCGAAGACGGTGGACGATCTGTTGAAGCTGCACACCCTGGCGGGCATGCCGGACGCGCTGGCCCACAACGTCCTCGCGCACCTCATCAACTTGTCGGGGGACGGCGGGCGGCTCGACGGCGCTCGTCACGCCATCGATCTGGCTGCCACGGCGCCGGTGCCGGGGGACGCGAATGCACGAGCCCGGTTGAACTACTTCATCTCCAACGCCTGGGCCATCGTGCACGACTTGGCCGAAGGCCGCTCGAACTGGAACTTCGAGTCGGAAGGGTTGAGCCGCCAGATCTACTACCTTCGCTGCGCCCTGCGCGACAACCCGACGGATCCGACCCACCTGTACCCGCAGATCCTGACGAACCTCGGTAACGCGTTCAGCGAACTCGGCCGCGTGGTCGAGGCCCTGGCCCTGTGGGATCGCGCGCTCGATGCTGACCCGTCGTTCGGCATGGCGCTCGGCAACAGGGGGATGGGGCGCGTCCACTACGCGAACAGCCTCGGCGATGACGGGCTGAAGATCCCGATGCTCGTGCTCGCCCACCGTGATCTCGTCGAGGCGCAGCGACTCCCGCTCGATACCGATGCGGACAAGGTGTTTCGCCGGTACCAGCTCCAGCTCGAGGCCAATGTTCGCGAACGTTGCCTGGGCAACTGCGCGGTCGCGAACGGCCGTTCGGCCGACCTCGAGGCAGACGTCCAGGGCGACGAGGCCGCCTACCGCCGGTGGTGCGTCATCAACCGGCTCTACCTCAACCCGTTCAACGACTTCGCGACGACTCCACGCGCGACTGGTGACAGGTTGCGCGTCCCGCCGCGGCGTTCGCGCACGGCGGCCGGGCTGCGACTGCGCGGCTTCTACAACCGCCTGAAGAGGGAGCTCGCGGCAGCCCGACGCCTGCTGCATGAGGGGCTGGCCGCCGGGGTACTCCCCGACCTGGATGATGAGGTCGTGCCCTCCGGCGAACGCGATGGCGCCGAGTATTCCGCGGCGGCCGAGAAGCTCCGGTGCGCGTTCAGGATCCTCTACGGCCTGTTCGACAAGATGGCCGTGGTTCTGAACGACCATCTCCGCCTCGGGATCCCGGAGGACCGCGTGTGGTTCAAGCGCTTCTGGTACGTCGGCGAAAGGCGCGCTCGCGGCTTGAAGCCCGTCTTCGCTTCGCCGCCCGTCTGGCCGCTCCGCGGCCTGTTCTGGTTGAGCAAGGACTTGGTGGAAGACCCCGAGGACGTCGCGGACACGCTGGAGCCGGATGCCCAGGAACTGGGCGTCGTCCGCAACTTCCTGGAACACCGGTTTCTGACGGTTCACCGCGACGGTTGGGTCCGGCCGTTCGCGTGCGACCCCGCTTGCGACGCCGAGTACGGCATCACGCAGACGGACCTCCAGCGGAAGGTGCTGCGCCTCGCGCAGATGGCGCGGGCGGGGCTGATCTACCTGTCGCTGACCGTGTTCGAGCCGCGAGATATCGGAATCTCCGCGTAGCGTCGCCATCGGCAGCCGCGCCGACGGCAACAGGTGGTCCCACCCAAGGACGAACCGCCGGCCGACGTCCTGCCGACGTGGCCCGCCGCCCGACATCGTGCGCCCCGACGGGCGCACCACTGGCATGGGAACGATGGAAGAAGCGCTCGTCCGTGCCGGCCACTTCCGCACCGACACAGGCGCCGGACGGCCTGCCGACCAACCGTCGCGTCGCCCGCCGAGTGTTTCGCCGACCGGCCCGCAGAGCCACCCACCGAACAACCGGCGGTTCCGGCCCGGTTGGACGACCCGGCTCGAAGCTCATCGTGCCGCCGCCGAACGAACCTCGGCGGCACTTCGGCACTTCGGTCGGAGTCGAGACCTTCGGGCAGCGCATCGCCGACATGGAGGCGAAGGCCGCCCAGATCGTCCTGAAGCTTGCGGAGCACCAAGCCGAGGCGCTGCCGTTCGGTGCGCCGCGGGGTGACCGCGGCGTCGGTCGAGGAACGGTGGGCGAAGTTGGTGGGCGCCGCCAGGAACATGCCGGATGAGGCGTAACCGGGTTGACCCGTGGCCTCGGTTGCTCCAGACTTCAGACGATGTCGCAACACGGAAGGTCATGCAGCGTCCCTTGGGTTCCCAACCTGTCGGCGTTTTCCGTACGGCACGAGGCCGTCCGGTCGCCCAGCGGGGTTCGCCAGAACGGAGCATCGGCATGTCGCGGGAGAACACGGTTCTTCTCACAGGGTTGACTTTGTCCAACGAATGGGGAGATGGCGGAGGACCAGTCAACATCAACTACGACTGGATTCTCCGACGTCCGTCTACCCTCCTTTGGGTTGATAAGATCGTCGTCACCCCTAGGTTCCGTGATGTCGTTGACAAGGGAGTGGAAGCGGGGGACCCCTACCTCAGCAACGCGATGAGGGAAGCCTATGGCGTTCTTGAGACACAGGGGCTCCTGGTTTTCAAGGACCCGTCGCCCCTTGCGACGGATTCCAACCGCAGGCAGATCTGGGAGTCAATCAGCGAGGACGTCGAGTTCGCGGAGGCTTCCCATCCAGGGGCGCTCGTAGACGTTCGCGAAGCCGAACCCGCGAAGATCTCACCGGGAAGCGGAATCCCCGTCTGCCGCAACCTCTTGTTCAGCGTCTATTCCGCTCTGTTCTTCGCCGACAAGTGGAACGCCTCCTGCCTTTTCAGCCCGGTCGAATTCCGCCTGCTCCAGGTCGTCGGTCGTGGTGCCCGGAAGCGCACATTGCTGAGGGACGTGATGTCCGCCTTGCTGCCGGAGGTTGGTCTGTTTCCCGACATCGCGATTGGCCTGGGCGACAAGTGCACGACGTGCGGGTCGCTGGCCAAGTGCAAGACCAGCTACCTCGCCGACGTGAGGCGAAACGTGCTGGAGTACCTCTCCTGGAGAAACTACGATGAGATGTTCCAGCTTCGGAAGGTCGTTCGGAGAATCATCGAGAAGAGGGACGAGCTAGAGCCAGACAACATGGACGAGGTTCTTGCGGAGTTGCTGCACGAGAAGAACCGGATTGAGCGCCGAATGAACAAGGTCTTTCCGAAGGTGCAGGGGTGGTGCAACCTGGTGACGGCGGTGTCTTTGCCATTTGCTCTCGCCGGGCTGGCGGGATACGGCGATGGACTAAAGGTGGCGGGGGCCGCAATTGCTGGCGTCTCACAGGTCGTTGGCAAAGTTGTTGGCGAGAATCTCGCGCGAAGCAACAAGTGGGTTGCCTTCTACAACAAGCTGAAGGTGGGCCGGGGAGATTGACGTCTGGCTGACGGCCCGGGCGCGGACGCGCAGCGACAGGAGGTGATCCCTGCCGGCAGCGCGAGCTGGCCGCCGTGGCCCTATCAGATAGTCCGGGAACTCGTCGAGGAGCACGAGGTCGTCCGCCGCCGGCTTGCCTGCGATGGCGGCTGCCGGCACGACCTGGACCGACGTGCCTACCGGGCCCTCGAGCGCGAACGGCGGCCGGGATTCGCAACCCCCGCCTCGCGCAGGGATGGCATGGGTGCGTTCCCCGTCCCCGACGCTAGGTTCACGCTGTCCATGGGAGGGGCCGCCGCGCCCGGGCCGTCTTCGTGGGCCCTCTGCGAGGGAGGCGGTCGCCGTCCGACGGGAACATGGACGGCTCCACCGACCATGTGCGCTGGGGCGTTGCCTGCGCCTTCCGGCAGACCGTCGAGCGGGCGGCGTGCGAGTTGGTCGTCGGCGATGCCGAGATCGACTGCGGGACGTCGCCGGCTCGATAGCGGCGCGGCTGGGTCCGTGCGTCCCCGAGCTGTTCGGCGTCCTCCTGGACGAGGCATGGGCCTGCCGGCCCTCGCTGGAGAGCACGAACGTTGACTTCGGGTTCGACGTCGTCGCCGGCGTGGTCCCGCCCTTCGTGCCGAAGCCTCTCGCTCCGGCGGACTGGCAGCGTGCGGCACAGGCCCGGGGCGCGACCGACGGCGGAACAGTAACGGATGTTGCTATGCGGCTGGGCCGATTGGTGCGCGACCTGCTGGCCGTCCTCCAGCACCGCGGGTTGCCGCCGGTGGACGATGTCGTTGACTCCGGCGCGGAGGCCTGGCAGAGGTTGCTCCTGGTTGGCGTCGGGCAGACCTCGCTGCCGGGAGGGCAGGCGGAACCGGCGGCGCCGGCACCAACGTCGACGGCCGCACCGCAGACCGGTACGCCGGCCATCGCCGCCCGCTTGCCGACCGAACTCCTGCGCGACCGTCGCGTTGGCGGCCGCCACACCGGTATCGAGCACGCCTACGGCCACCACTTCGCCGACGAAGAGAAGAAGCTGGCGCGGTGCATCGTGGAGATTATCTCGACGGCGCCCTCCTGACGAAGTACAACGAGGGCGCGCACCACGTTTCGGTCACCCCGCGGCGCCTGCGAGAGGTCGGCGAGATCGTTGGCTGTTCGTGGTCTCGCGGGAACGAGCTTGATCGCGAGCGGGAGTTGGCCCTGCCGGTACGGACGTGTGGGTGTCAGCCGTTCCCCACGCGTTCGACCCCAAGTGCCAGGTGCCACGTGCCACGTGCCGTGCGCCCGACGTCATTCCCCGGGCCCAGCATCCACGCTCGTCTCCACCGGAACGGGTCGACGCTGACCCGCCGCGGTGACAGCGCGCAACAGATCTGCGTCCGTTGCTTGGGACGCTGCCCGCCATAGCGCACTCGCCCAGTGGTTGTCTCCGAATCGCGGCACATCTACCGCAGCCGATTGCGCAAGCCAACCCCGGACACGCTGAACCGAATCCGGCTCAGCACCCGTGAGCCCAGCCGACGCGAATCCACAGAACCGGCTCCACTCCTCAGCACCTCTGCGGCAGAAACGCCCGCGCAGTTTCAGGTCCTGAAATAGATTCGCGAAGACTCGAGCATATGGTGTGTTCCCGGGCACTACCGAATAACCGACTTCCGAAACACCGTCCCCCCCAATGGTCAGCGAGCAGACAAGTACGCGCTGACTGCCTGCGTCATCGAAGTAGGGGTGTGGATACACCCGCTCGCCCGCAACCGTCTTCCAGCGCCTCCCCTTCTCCTCGTTGCAGCGATGACAACTGGGAACCAAGTTTTTCGACAGAACAGAGTACTCTGGGAAGTCCCTCATCGGGAGCCAATGGTCCAAGTCCGACACCAGCTCGACGAGGCAGTACGGGCACAGGTCGTCCTTCGATTCGCTGGCGTAGTGCGCGAACAGCTCGTTCCGCAGGGCCACCATGGCGGACGCGCCGTTCTCGTATGCCCGGCAGAAGTCCCGGGCAGCCGAGGGGACTAAACCGACAGGCAGCAACGGCCACTTGCGGTATTCCTGGTACGCGTTGACCACGATGTCGCGCACGGCCTGCATGCGCGGCTTTGCGCCGCGCCTTCGTCCCGCGATGATCCGGTCAAGGACCTGGACATCGTTGATCGGTGGCGGATGAACGGACCTCACCGCTTGGCCTCCGGTGCCAATGATCGAACGAACGTAAGAGCGGCCAGTCCGAGCGGTGGTTCGAACGCCTTCTCCGCCCCATCGACTCCTTCGCGTTTCACCAGGGCTTCGAGATCGTCGTGCCAGTCCCTCCTCGGTGCAGCAAGGCCAAGGGCAGACTGAAGCAGGTCTCCGAGATCAGCGCCCATGGTCTGGAAGCGAGGAGTTGCGACCCTCGTCATGTTGCCGTGACGAACCAGGACTCGGACGGAATCGGACGGAACCTGCTGGAGCAAGTAGGGGTGATGCGTGGCGAAGATCGCATTGCTGGCAAACTCGCGCAGCAGATCGTGCACAACGGCGAGAAGTTCACAAAGGAGGCCGGGCTGAAGGTGGGTCTCGGGTTCATCGTAGAGGACCATTGCTCCGTCGTCGAGCATAGATGCCAGCCCGGCAATCGTGTAGGCCGCGACTCGCTGGCCGGAACTGAGCCGTGCCCACGCCGAGCGTATTGCAGCGGAGTCGGCCGACAGGAACCGTTTCGCCGCGTCGTTGCCAAGCAGGACCTCCAGCGCTCGCGCCAACGGGACCCGCCGCTGGACCGCTCTATCGCCGATTCGAGCAGTCGACGCAGTCGCGGATGTGATGAAGCTGTTGAAGCTCGCAAGCAGTTCAGCGGGCGCAAGGATGCGCGTGTCATCGTCGGCTGGACGGTTGCCGATGTACTTGTAGGTGACCGCCTTGGCCAACGTGGGGGAGGGATACGCGGGACGCTGGAAGTCGTCGAACGGCGAGAAAGAGACGGCAAGTACCGTGCCAACCGGTGGCCGCTTGGGACGGAACTCGCCGACGGCGTGTTCCGGCAGATTCCTCCCACGTATCGTGAGCCCCCATCCTCCCAAAGAAGCCGCCAAGTTGCGGAGGTAGCTTGTCTTGCCGCAGCCGTTCCGCCCGATCAAGACAGCCGTGCGGCGGGGTAGGGGCGCGCCCGGATCAAAGCGGAAGGCGATCGCGTGCGGGTTGTCGGCACCGTCAAGCTGAGTCGAGTACTCGAAGTCAAGGACGCGGTGAACCGTTGGGCGCGTGGCTAGGCCAAGGACGAGCTTCGCCTCATCGAAGGCCTGCACGGCCCCGGAAAAGCGCAGAAGAGAGGAGCGAAAACCTTCGTCGTCGTCGCGCCATCGAGTCGCCTCGGCGGTGACAACGACATCGCAGAGGGCCTCGAGAATGACGGCACCCTGTCGTTCCGGGAGAGCGACCAGGTTGCGGTAGTAGTCGAGGTCCTGACCGAGACTGCAGTGGGTGTCAGGTTGGAGCCTCTCGAAACGGCGCGGCAGTCGCGTGCGGAGCTTACCGCGGGTCAGGATCTTCACGTCGCCCAACGAGATGCTGTCGCCACTGTCCTTCCAGAAGTGCACGTGGAAGAGCGTTTCGTAGCTGAAGTCGTTCCAGTTGTCCTCCTGGAGCAAGACGCAGGGGTACGGCCTTCCCGGGTCGTCGGGCCAGCGATGGACTGCAAACCTCACGGCAGTCGACTCCAAGGGGTGGGGCCTGGGGAAGAACATCGGACGTAGGCCTGTCGGGGAGGGACGACTCGCCGTTGGCGACGCGTTTCAGTTCGGCCAAGGTGTGCATCGCGCATCGGTCGCTACCTCCCCTCCAGGTACATCCCCAACTCGTCCAGGTGCACCGCGAGGCTCCCCTCGTCCTTCAGGGCCTCGGCCGTGATCTCGACGACCTGGAAGCCCTTCATGCGGGCCTTGGCCCGGAGGAGCTTGTCGCGGGCGCGGCGCTTGGGATCGCCGTGGAGCGCCGCGCTCATGCCGTCGATGAACACCAGGACCTTCTTGTCGGGGTACGCCCAGTCGGCGTCGGTGTAGCTGCCGTCCTCGAACGAGACGCGGAACTGCTGGGCCGGTGGAACCGGGAAGCCGCGTCTTTGGCAGATCGTCCCGAAGTCCAGCTCGGCGTCGCTGTCCGCCTTCTTCGTGTCCGGCGCCGGCTGGAACGTCACCGGCGGAACCGCGACCTCCATCTCCAGCGGCTGCGTCA
Source organism: Deltaproteobacteria bacterium (assembly GCA_016218765.1). Classification (GTDB taxonomy): domain Bacteria; phylum Myxococcota_A; class Polyangia; order DRWM01; family JAAZOP01; genus JAAZOP01. Next base: position 44,656 of record JACRCZ010000006.1, read on the forward strand.
GGTCCGCCAGCAGGTTGATCGCCTCGTGGCGGTTCAGGACGTCGTGGTCTTGCTGGTTGTAGAAGTGCTTCAGGCACGAGTAGCACGAGGTGTCGCACCCGGTCGCGCAGTTCTGCAGCACGTCCGTCGCCCGCCGGCAGATCGGCTCCCAGAACCGGAGGATCTGCGGCAGGTACCCCGACCCGCCCGGCATCGGGTCGTAGAATACGATCCAATGCCCGGCCTGCTGGTCGGTCAGGATGAACCCCTCGACCTCCGTGGTCCCCATGTCCAGGATGTGCCGCGCCCCGATGCGGATCGACTCGAACACGTTCGCGGCCTCGCCGTGCGTCTTGAACGGACCCAGCTCGACCACGTCCGAGGTGAACTCGACGTACAGCGCGTGGTTGGCGACGGTGTTCTTCCCGTGGATCTTGCGGTGGTCTTCCGCGAACTGATCCAACTCCGCCTGGCTCGCAGTCGGCGACCGGGTCGCCCCGCAGCTCGAGCACACCGGGAACAGCGTGAAGTCGTCGCCCTTCGGCCGGCCCAGGTTCACGATCCTCAGGTCCTGCCGCTGGAAGAATCGGCAGTCGCACGGCCCAATCTTCCCCTGCCTCCCGCCTGCATGCCGCGGCAGCCGGCTCCCGAACAACCGGAACCACACCCGCCGTCGCGTCGGCTCCCGGTCGTCGATGTCCCGGTGCGCCTGCATCTCCACGTCCGAGAGCTGGATCGACGGGAACACGAGCGGCTCGAGCGTCTTGCCGCCCTCGGTCGGCTCCGACCCCTTCTCGTAGACGCGCTCGTTCTCCCGGTCGTAGACCATCGTGCGCTGGAACACCGCCGCCCGGGTCCGCTCGTCGTCCGACCGCAGCGTCTCGAACCGGAGCTTCCGGACGCGGAAGATGTTGCGGTTGGCGTAGACGTGGTTCGCCGGCGTCAGTTCGCGCAACGCCACGGCCGCCGGCCGGGAGATCTCGACGAACGGCTCGAGGCACTGCGCCCGCACCGTCTCCCGCGCCATCGCGTACCCCGGCAGGAATCCGTCCACGCCGAGGAAGCTCAGCGCGTAGTTGTCCTGCCGGTTCCGATCTCGGAGCGTCCGCAGCGCGTGGTCGTACCGCCGCCGGAAGACCGCCTGGTCCTCCGTCAGCGCCTCGCCGGTTTCCTCGATGTCCCGCAGCTCTTTTAGCTCCCGGCGGTAGGTCTGGACCTGCGCGTAGAGCGCCTGGACGTGGTGCCGCAGATCGGCGACGAACTGGTCCACGTAGCCCGCGAGCCGCTCGGGCGCCACGGCCTCGGCCTCGTCCGCCGGCCAGCCGCGCAGGAAGACCTCCTCGACCGTGGCGACCAACTCGGCCCGGTGTTCCTTGACAAGCCGCTCGAGCCCGCCGAGATCCCGCGGCTGCTTCAGGTAGCGGACGCGCTCGTCGTCCCCTTCCTTCCAGACGTCCGCGAACCAGTGCGACACGTACGCCGGGAACGCGTCGTCCAAGAACTTCTTGTCGGCGTCGGAGGTCACCTTGCTCCGCAGGGCCGTCAGGATCGTCGAGTGGACGTGCTTCCGGATCAGCGGCTCGTTCCGCATCGAGAACGCCGGAACCCGGATCTCGCCGGCGATCATCGCCTGGGGCTTCTGAAAGAAGTACCGCCCATGGGAGTCCCCGCGGCAGTGCGTGAACACCACTGCGATCCGGTGCCGACGTCCGGCCCGTCCGGCACGCTGGGCGTAGTTCGCCGGCGTCGGCGGGACGTTTCGCATGAGGACCATCTCGAGCTTGCCGATGTCCACGCCCAACTCGAGCGTCGGCGTGCAGACCAGGCAGTTGAACTCGCCGCCCGCCTCCCGCTTGAACTCGCGTTCGATCTTCTGGCGGATTTCCTTCGGCACTTGAGCCGAGTGCTCCCGCGGCTTCAGCGGCACGAACCCCGTCCGGGTGTACTGCCAGACGTCGAAGTGCTCGTCGTCGCGCCCGCGCTCCTCGGGTGCGCCCTTGCAGTTGTATTCGGGGCAGCTACCCGTCGGCAGCGGGACGGACTGCGCCCGGCGGCAGGCAGCGCAGAGCAGTCGGCGGTCGGCCACCACGACACCCAGCTTCTCGACGTTGATCTGGTGCAGCGCCCCCTGCACCCGCGACGGGACCAGCCGGCCGCCGTGCTTGTAGACGAACTGCACGGGAACCAGCACCTCATCGGCCTTCAGCCGCTCCCAGAGATCCTCGAGGCATTCGTCCCGCGACCGCGGGTCGAGATCGGCGCCGCCCGGAACGCCCTTGCGGAGGATCTCCTGCGCGCCCGAGCGGCCGTTCTTCGCGGTCCACCCCTTGAGCGAACCCGTGTCGTCGGCCTTCTTCTTCGAGAACACCAGCGCCTGCGGCCGGTACTGGTCGGAGACGGCCACGAGGCCCCGGCGAACTTCCAGATCCCGGTCGTTCCATCGACGTCGGAGGAGTGGATCGGACACGACGCCGCGGCGCCGGTAGTAGTCCAGGATGAGCCGCACGAGACGTTGCAGTTCTTCCGGTTGCACCCGCAGCTTCGGCGCCCAGCGGCCGTAGAAGGCGTCCATCTCGGCGACGTCGATGCCGCGCAGTCGGACCTCCGCGAGCGCCAGGGTCTCCAGGCTCCCGCGCCGCTGGCCGGTAGAGGCGAACTCCTCCAGCAGGAACCAGCGAACGCGGGTGAAGTTGTCCTCGTCGTCCCACGCCTCGACCTTGAGCACCTTCTGCTGCTTGGCCAGGTCGACCATCCGCTCCGTGAGCTTCTCCATCGACCAGACCCTCTCCCGGTCGGTCTCCAGCACCTTGTAGAGCAGGTGGCGCAGCCGGAACCGGCGTGACCGTTCCTCCATCCAGCCGGCCTGGAAGGCAGCGTCCTGCCGGTTGTCGCTGAAGATGAGCAGCTTCTGGAGCGACTCCTCCTGCATCGCCGTGAGCATGGACTGCGCGAGGATGGTGACGTCGGCGACCTCGCTCGACTTCGCAGGGGTGACGATCTCCTCGAACCCCTTGGCGGCCGTCCCGCAGGCGAGGCAGGTCTTCATCCCGCCGGGATGCAGGACGACGGGGACGAGCGTCCCCTTCCGCTCGCACTTGCCGTTCAGGCACTGGTCCGACTTCGCGTCGTGCAGCGTGCCGCAGATCCGGCAGAGCCAGCGGTCGGCGAGCGGCCCGGCTTCCTCCTCGCCGGTCTCGTCGAGTCCGACCAGCCGGTTGGTCACGTAGACCCGGGCCGGCGCGTCCTCCTGGCCGCGGTGTTCCGAGGTCGGCGCGGTCGAGGTGAGTTGCACCCCGATGCCGTCCTTGTTCACGGACTCCTCGGCGATCAGGGGGAAGTAGTGCTGGCCGCACGACCGGCAGAGCACCAGCGGGAAGACGCGGGCGCCCTCATCGACGTGGCCCGCCTCGGCGTCGAAGTGCAGCCTCGGCTCGCCCGTCTCGTCCAGCGAGCAGCCCAGGCCCTGGTAGCCCTGGACGAAGTAGTGGAGCTTCGGCCGCAGGAGCGGTTCGTCGTCCTCCTGGACCAGCGCGCCGAGCGTCAGGTACGCCAGCAGCTCAGCCAGCAACTCGTCGTGCGTCACGCCCCGCCGCCCCATCGCCTCGAGCCGCGGGAGCGCCTTTTCCAGCAGCTCTGGCGAACGAAACAGGTCGGCCAGCATGCCGACGACCTTGTTCCGGGCGAGGAGGTCGTACGCCTTCGCCATCGTCGTCGAGCCGGCGCCGTCGGCCCGCCCGCACAGCCGTTCGATCAGCCGCAGCATGGTCTCGGGGAGGTCGGCGACCTCGTCCATGAGCTGCAGCTCGCGGGAGGCGGCCAGGACCTCGTCGAGCAGCTTCCTGGGCTCGGCGGGCCGGCCCGGCTCGTACAGCGACTTCCGCTGGCCCCGGTTCGAGTCGTACCGTTCGGTGACCAGGTCGACCCGGTCGCGCTCCACCCCGAACAGGCGTGCGGCGAACCCACGCACGGCGGCCCCAGCGTCGATGCCGCTTTCGGGCTGCTGGACGGTGGCCGACGTGCCGACGCAAAGGACATCCTCGGGCTTCTTGCCGGCGACGAAACGAAGGCGCCGGATGAGGCAGGACACCTCGGAACCGAGAGCGCCGGTGTACGTGTGCACCTCGTCGACGACGAAGAAGCGCAGGGGGGCGCCGCGGAAGAGGTCGAGGTCGAGGTCGCGCAGGAGCAGGTACTCGAGCTGGTGGAAGTTGGTGAGCAGGATGCGGGGCTTTCGCTGGCGGATGTCCTGGCGGGTGAAGCACTCCTCCCAGGGGATCGGGACCTTCTCCTCCTTGCCTTCGCGCAGGAAGCCGTGCTCCTGGGCGGTGTAGGGCCGGGATTCGCGCACGCGGCCCTGCTCGGGCTCGTTCTCCTCGGGGGTGACGCCGGTGTAGCGGCCGAACGTGACGCCGGTGCCGGCGAGCAGCGGCCGGAGACGGCGGAGTTGGTCGTCCACGAGGGCATTCATCGGGTAGACGAGGACGGCGACGACGCCGGGCGCAGCGCCGGCGTCGCGCAGGTGGAGCGCGTGGTCGACGACCGGGAGGAGGAACGCCTCGGTCTTGCCGGACCCGGTGCCGGTGGCCACGACGGTGTGCCGCCCGGCCTTGATCGACCGCAGCGTCAGCTCTTGGTGCTTGTGGAGTGACTCGTAGGGAAAAACCGACTTCAGCACCGGGTGCAGGCCAAGCTTCGGGTCGGCGCAGAGGCTGGCGACGGATGGGCCCTCTTCGAACGCGGAGTTGATGAAGACGTAGGGCCCCTTGGCGATCAGGCGTTCGCCGCCGAGCTCGTGTCGGAGCTGCTTCTTGACCTGCTCCTCCATCCCGTGGTCGGCGATGGGGAACGTCGTCATGAGGTACCGGCCGAACTGGTCGATCACCTCGGTGCCGAACTGGACGGGGTTGAGGCTCATGACCACTCAGCCTTTCATCGCGACATCCGCATTGACCTCTAGTGCTCGCAGTCCAAGTCGAGAAACGCCTCGCACGCCGCCGATCCGTAGCGTTCCAGCAGGGAGCGTTCCTTCCAGAAAGGCACCAAGGCGTAGCAGAGTCTGCAGTGTAGCCTGACCTGTTCGCAGACCCCCCAATCCATGCGCCCGTCCCTCTTCCACCGTCCAGGATGCCTACCATCAACGAGTTCAGCCAGCCGACGCAGAAGTCGGTTGTTTCGTTCGTTGTTCCCAAAGTGCTGTCGGAGCCGCTCTCGAAGGTCATGAGTTCGACCCACCGAAAGAACGAAGGGCGCTCCCACTGATCCCAGCGCGAGATCCTTGGCAAGCCGTGTCGGCCCGCACGGGATGCGCCGGCACCGTTGAACGCCGACGCCTTCTCCTCGCACAAGGGCGGCCCAGGCACCTGCATCAACCCAACAGAGACAGTAGAGCCCGGGCTTCTTCGGCACTTCGTCCAGCTCGAAGGGCCGAAACGCGGTCCTGCGATCATGCGGGCTTCGATCCAGTCGCGGGACGGGACTCCAGTCCAAGGCGCGCCAGCGACGATCCAACTCGCCCCGATGTCGCAGAGCCCGGCACCCGGGCGCTGGCATCCGTTCATCCGTCAAGCGCAGCACCCCCATTCCCGTCGCGGGCCAGTGGATGCGAACGACGTTCTCGGCGAGAGGTTGCAGTCCGTAGCGGGCCACAGTCTCTGCCCACATCACCGCCGGAGCGGCGGCACCCCACCTCGTCGGCGCAGCCCGAACGCCACGCGGTACACGTCGGGAACGTTGATGCGACCCTCGTCAAGAACCTGAAACACGCCTAGCGCGGCCAAGTCCTTCGACAGCCCCACCGGGCCCTCTGTCAGATGTCGCGGCGGGAGTTTGTTCGCACTGGCATCTTTCACGGCGTTCATCACGTCGTCGTTCCAACGCTCTTGCACGTCTGGAAGACCGCATGGAACCAGCAGGTCGCGAAGTGGCTCCATTGCAGCCCGTACCCACGGATGATCCTCTCCGATCTCCGTCACCCTACGTTGTGATGCCGCCTGAACACCCTCGCGGATTCCCGCCGCCGAGAGAGCCAACGGCGCGTCCGACGCGGTTTGCTCCGCCGCGACCCGGATCGCCTCTAGGAACGAGCGTGGGCTGCTTCGGCCGGCAGAGTCGCCCAGGTGGCGGGGCAGCCACGTGTACGCGCGTCCGCGCTTGGGGTCTCTTCCCATCCACTTGTCCGCCAGCAGTTCGAAGAGCCCTCGTTGTACTCCTTCTTCGCCTGCCAGCCGCTCGGGAACGAGC
>JACRCZ010000108.1 GCA_016218765.1 Deltaproteobacteria bacterium
CCCCCATCTGTGTTCATCTGTGTCCATCTGTGGTTTTCCCCCCTCCCTGCCCTCCCCCATCTGTGTTCATCTGTGTCCATCTGTGGTTTTCCCCCCTCCCTGCCCTCCCCCATCTGTGTCCATCTGTGTCCATCTGTGGTTTCTTCTTCTCCCCTCCCTGTCCGTCCCCACTCAGTACGTCACGGCGTAGACGAAGCTGTTCTTGGGATCGCGCAGGACTCGCTCGCGGATCACGGCCTGCGGGACCACGTCCCCGTCGACGAACCTCGCCACCAGCGCCTCGGCGGCGGCGCGGTCGCCGGTGGCCTTGATCCGCCCCACGCGGCGCATCATCTCGTCGATCGCGTCGGGGAGTTTTTCGAAGTCCACGGCGAACGCGCCCCGGTCGGTCCCGTTGGCCGCGAGCGCCTCGGGATCCCAGCGCATGGCGCCCAGCTCCAGGAGGAGCCCGATCTGGATGGCGGAGAGCTGGCTGTAGGCCTTGGGCACCCCGTCGGCGTACATGCCGCGCGAGATGTGCCCCATGCACCAGGCGAGGTTGACGGCGTAGCTTTGGCGGGCCTCGTCGGGGCCGAGGATGCCGCGGTCCTCTAGGAACCGGACGAACCAGAGTGCGCCGGTCTGGGCCTTCAGCTCCTCCATGACGGAGGCCAGCGGTCCGCCGAACAGGTCGTCGTCCTTCTTGCCGCGGACCGCGTACTCGTGGGAGGGGCCGAGGTTGTGGGTGGCCTCGTGCAGGATCGTGCCGAGCACGTCGGGTTTCTGCCGGTCGCCGAAGGCCGCGGCGAACGCCGGGTCGAAGAGCGCCAGGACGCGGTTGCGCGCCATGCGCATGCTGTCCTCGTCGGTGTAGAGGTTGGACATGACGACGGTCCGCCCGCGCCCCTCGTTGGCCACCGGTCCCCAGTTGGGCAGGCTCTGTCCGATCGTGGCCATCATGGGGTCGCGGTCGTCGCCGTGGTTGGAGACGATGTCGATGAAGTCCGGCAGGTGGAAGGTGACCGTGCGGGCCGCGTAGGGCCGGCCGATGCGCGCGGCGAGGGCGTCCTCCATGTCCTGCTGGACGGGGGCGAGCTTCGCCTGCCAGGCGAGCGACTCGTCGTTGATCCGCGCGAACGTCATGTGGAAGCCGGCATGCTGCGCGCAGGGATCCCAATAGACCTCGTCGGGCGCGACGCGCACGTACCAGGCCGAGTTTTCCGCGTTCATGCGCGACCACGCCTCGTCCGCCGGCTGCCAGTCGTTGGACTCGAAGCTGTCCGCCGCGGCCCGGAGGTACGTGCGCAGCGCCGCCTCGGTCTCGACCGTCTCGATCGCGTCCGCCGCCGCGCGCAGCTCGGAGGCCACGGCCTTCATCTTCTCGGCGTAGGCCACGGTCAGCGGGACGGCGACGAGGCCGCTGCGGTCCTCGTTCTCCCGCACCACGGTGAACGGCGTGAGGAGCGTCTCGGCGTCGGGACGCGCGGCCAGCGTCTGGCAGAAGCCGTCCTCCTTCTGGAGGGCGGCGGGGTAGGCGTCGACGGGCTGGGCGGGAGCGCCGGGTGCGGCCGAGCAGGCGGGGTTGCCCTCGGTGAGCGGGGCGACGCACCGGACGCCCCAGTTGCGGCGGAACGCGCTGGCGCTCGCCGGGTCGTCGGCCGGGACGAGGCTTGCGACGGCGGCGGCGCCGCAATGCGCGGCGTACAGCTCATCGATCAGGCGGCCCGCGGCGAGCATCCGGGCCAGGAACGCCTTCTCCGGCGCGGAGAGGCCGGAGAATTCCCCCTCCACCAGCGTCGGATAGCCCTGGTCCAGCTCCTGGTCGATCGCCCGGCGGCGGTCGCGCTCCGGGGCGGGCAGTGCGGCGTACGGATCGGCGCCGGGCGCGAGCGCCTTCAGCTTCTCGTAGGCAGCCGCGAACTCCGGGGTGAACGCCCCGTCGGCGACCCAGCGGCCCTCGGTCGGGTAGAAGAGCAGGCCGGCGACCTCGTCGGGATCGACCGCGCCGTCGCCGTCGGCATCCAGCCGCCAGAAGAGCGGCAGGTCGAGCCGGACGGCGCGCCGGTTCAGCTCGTCGCGCGACATGGCGGAAAAGTCGTGGGCGCCGGGAGCGCCTTCCTTGGTCAACCCCGTGGACGCGGCCTCCGGGTCGGCGGCGCCGTCCGCGGGCGTCTCTTTCGCTGCCGCGGCGTCGGCGGCGGGCGCCGCGACGTCGGCGGCGGCTGCGGCGGCGTCGGGAGCGACCGGCGGTGCGATGGCCGCCGTGTCCGCGGGACCCGCCTGCCCCTTGGGCGCCTTGCGGCAGGACGAGAGCGCGCCGATCGCGGCGGCGACGACGAGGGCGCTCAGGACGGCGGGGTGCTTGGACGGAACGGACATGGTGGGCCTCCTTTCCGGGTGGGCGGCACCGTACACGCAAGTCCGGGGGGGTGCCAAGGGGTACGGCCAACGTTGCCGATCGCGCGGCCAACGACGCATCAGGCTTCAGCGGCACAGCACCTTGCCGGCGGCGAGTTGCCGGGTGAACTCGAGGAACGGCAGGACAACGATGGGACCGTCGCGCAGCACGATGTCACCGAGGTACACGCCGATGCAGCGGGCGATGCCGGACGACGCGGCGAGGCTTCGCATTGCCCTCCCGTCCAGGGGGCGCCAGCGACGCGAGGCCTTGGCCTCGATCGCGACCGTCGTGCCCCCGCGCGACCAGAGGAAGTCCACCTCCGAGCCGGACGGCGTGCGCCAATAGGCCAGACGGCCGCCGCACGCCCCGATCTCGATCCGCGCGCGCAGCTCGTGCAGCACGAGCGTCTCGAGAAGGCGACCGCGTTCCTCGGCGTCCAGCGGTTCGCGGGTCCGGCCCGCCAGTGCGCGCGCGACACCGGGGTCGAAGAAGAAGAACTTCGGGTGCCCGACCTCCTTGATCTTCGCCCGCGGCTTCCACGCGGGCAGCCAGACACCGAGCAGCGTGTCCACGAGCGCCTCGAAGTAGCCCAGCACCGTCTGCCGGGCGACGGCGGCGTCACGTGCGATCCCCGCCACGTTCGCCACCTGGCCGTTGGCCAGCGCCGCAACCTCCAGGAACCGGGAGAACGGTTCCAGGCCCTTCACCGCCGCCTCGACCCGGACCTCCTGCGCGAGGTAGTTCGCGACGTAGGCTTCCAGGAGGTCGATCTTCCCGGCCGCCGACCGTTCGGTGCGGACGGCAGGCAGACAGCCGAAGCGCAGGACGTCGTCGGTGGAAACGACGAAGCGGAGTTCCTCGGCGGTGAGGGGGAAGAACGCCCGGTTGATGGCGCGGCCGGGGAGGAGATTGGCCGGCGAGCGGCGGAGCTTGCGGGCGCTGGACCCCGTGAGGGCGAAGCGGTACCGGTTCCCGTGGCGGGCGATGAGGTCCTGGACCTCGTTCAGCAGCGACGGCAGGCGCTGGACCTCGTCCACGACGACCCAGGAGCCGCGAGGCAGCGCTTCGACCTCCTGGCGGAACTGCTCCGGTCCCCGCAGGAGCCGGAGCAGCTCGCGATCGACGACGAGGTCGAAGCGTTTCGCGGCGGGCAGGGTTGCTCGCAGCCAGGTCGTCTTCCCCGTGCCGCGAGGTCCGAAGAGGAAGAACGTCCGCGAGGGCAGTGCCAGAGAGCGTGTAAACATCGCCGGCATTATGACGGCAAATACGCCGGCGGTCTACGGTTCGCTGCACCGTCCCGGTTCGCGCCGCCGCACGGCGGGACGCAGGTGTCGGTCGTCTCGTCACAGCGGCCGCGGCACGTCCCCAACCCGTAGCAGGTACCGGTCGACGGGAGGGCGACGCAGCGGCCGGTCGTGCTGTCGCAGTACGCTCCCGGTTCGCAATCCAGGGGGTCGCTGCACATCACTCGTCGCTCTGCTCGTGGCAGTACCCGGCGCCGATCTCCCCCACGCAGAACAGCCCGAGCTCGCAGTCGTGGGTACTGCCGCACGGGGCGCCGATGCCGCCCATGGGACTGCACAGGCTTCGATCTGGCCGAACCACGGCTGGCCGTGCCCGTAGAGCAGCTTGCTGCCACAGGTCAGTCCCGTGCACGTTGCCGGCGGCTCCGGGACGGCGGTCGGGCGCCGCGCGGCGCGAAGGCGTCGATGCTCACGCTCTCAGTTGCCGGCGGCGGTGGCGGCCAGTCGTGCGGCGTAGCCGGAGGCGTCGAGCGGGCCGGAGACGACGGCGCCCTGGGCGGAGTGGCAGCCGAGGGTGCGGAGGAGGATCAGGGTATCGCCGCCGGGTACGCCGGCGGCAACGATCCGCGGGCGATCCATGTTCCGCGACAGGGCGACGACGGCGGAGAGGAGCGCGGCGCGATCGGAGCCGGCACGCAGCCGCGCCACGAACTCCTCGGCGAACACGACGACATCGATCGGGGACTCGCGGATCAGGTTGAGCGAAGCGGCGGCCAGGCCGAACTCGTCCAGCGCGACGCGCAGGCCCGCCGCGTGGAACCGTTGCAGCGCACCGCCGACGGCGGCACGCTGGACCAGCAGCGTGGACTCGGACACCCGCACCTCGAGCGTCCCGGCCGGCACGCCGGACCCCTGGACGACGCGCAGCAGCTCATCGACGTTCGGCCCGCGCACCAGCCGGCGCGCGCTGCAGCGCAGCGAGATCACGCCCGGCTTGCGCCCCGCCGCGATCCAGCCGGCGGCATCGGCGCACACCGTGCGCAGGACGCGGTCCTCCAGCGAGACGATCACGCCGGTCTCTTCCGCGAGCCGCAACAGCTCTGCCGGCCGGATGTCGCCGGCATCGCCGCGATCCCAGCGGATCACCGCCTCGGCGCCGACGACCGCGCCGCTGGCGAGGTCCACGCGGGGCACGTAGCGCACGCCGACCTTGCCCAGATCGAGCGCCACGCGCAGATCGGCGAGGAACGCCGAGCGCTCGAGCGCCCCGACCGACGCGTCCTCGGAGGCCATCGCGAAACGCCCCTTGCCGCGTTTCTTCGCGCGGTACATCGCCTCGTCGGCGCGCTGCAGCAGCGCGTCCGCTTCCGTTCCGTCCACCGGACAGAGCGCGATCCCGACGCTCGTGCCCAGACGGAAGTCGTGCTCCTCGACGAAGAACGGCGCGGCCAGCGCTTCGACGATGCGACGGGCCACGATCTCGGCGTCGACCGGGCTGGCGATCTCGGGCAGCACGGCCACGAACTCGTCCCCGCCCATTCGACCCACCGTGTCGCTGGCGCGGACCACCGCCGCCAGCCGCGCGCCGACCTCCTTGAGCACGGCATCGCCGGCGTCGTGGCCCAGGGTGTCGTTGACCGACTTGAAGCCGTCCAGGTCGATCATCAGGACGCCGGCGGTCCGCCCGTAGCGGCGGGCCTGGTCCAGCGCGACCCGCAGGCGATCGGTCGTCAGCGCGCGGGTCGGCAGTCCCGTCAGCGCGTCGTGCTGCGCGCGATCCCGCAGCTCCGCCTGCTGCTCGAAGTATCGGCCCAGGCCGCGCGCCACGGCCCCGAACTCGGTCCGATCGGCGAAGAGGCTGTCGAGCGGTCCGGGACGGTTCTCCTCCAGCGCGCGCCGGATGCGCCGCAGCGGCCGCCCGACCCACAGCTCGAGACCGCCGACGAGCAGGGCGAGCGTGACGAGGCCGAGGGTGCCGAACATCACGAGCTGCCGGCGCAGGCCCTGCGCCAGCTCGGCCTGCCCCGCCAGCGTGCCCTCCGCGACGAGGTACGCGGCCGGCCTTCCGTCCCAGCCCTCCAGGGGCCGAGCCACCACGAAGCCGCCGCCCGTGTCCGCGCCCTGCGCGCGCGGCGGCGCGCCGTCGGGGACGACCGCGAACCGCGCCCCGGCCAGGCCGCCGAACGGCTCGAGCTGGTCCGTCCTGCACCACCGCGCCGCCAGCAGGTAGCCTTTCGGCTGCGTCCGCCGCTCCAGGTCCGCGTCCGGCTGGATCGGCGCCGTGCGCACCTCGAGCACCCCCCCGGAGGCGTTGGCGAAGAAGCGCCGGAACCACTCGCGCCCGCCCAGGAGCCGGGGGATCTCCCGGACCGGCAAGGGGAGGGGAACGGGACCGCCGCCCGCCTCGGCAGCCTCCACGTGCGCCACCGAGAAGTCGTCGCGCAGCACCCACGCCAGGTCGACGTCGAAGGTCTCCATCCCCGGGGCGAGCTGCTCGGCGGCGAACTCCGGGGCCGTGCCGGCGAGGAACTCCACGAACTGATCCCAGCGGGTGTAATCGGAGGCGAAGGTCTCGGTCGAGCGCCCCGCCAGCTCGACCATCTGGTCCAGCTCGACGGTGAGCGCGCGCAGGCGCCGGGCGGCGCTCTTCTCCAGCGCGTCCTCCTGCCACCACAGGATGACGGCGACGCCCGCGGCACCGAGCAGGGTGAAGACGGCGACGGCGAACGCCACTCGCGCCCGGGTCGTCGCCAGGAGCTTCATGGCGATTCCGGGGCCTCGCAGGCCGCCAGCGCCTCCCGGATCTTGCGCACGGTCCCCGCTTCGGGGTTCGCCGCCAGGAAGACCGGCAGCGCAGCCTGCAACAGCGGCACCGCCTCGTCGCAGCGTCGGGCCTCGACGAGCAGTCCGCCCAGGACGAAGCCCGCGGTCGCGTCCCCCGGGTGCGTGGCGAGGCAGTCGCGCAACGCCGTCTCCGCCTCGTCCTCGCGCCCGGCGCGGAGCAGCGCGCGTGCCAGCCCCACCGCCGCGATCGGCGCGCCGGAGGAGCGCGCGACGGCCTCGCGCATGACGGCGAGCTCCTCGTCGGTGCGACCCAGCTCGCCGAGGATCGCGGCCGTCTCGAACAGCGCGGCGAAGCCGGCGCTGGCGCCCATGCTGGACTCGACCGGCGGGGGGAGCGGCGCGGCGTCCAGCTCCGAGGCCTTCCCGAGGCTGGCCAGCGCGCCCTCGTGATCCCCCATCTCCTCCTGCTGGATCCCGAGCGCCAGGAAGCCCTCGGCCTCCTCGGGGAACGCCAGCGTCAGCTCGGTCAGCGTCGCCAGCGCGTCGTCGTCGCGCCCCCGGTAGTGCAGGACGTTGCCCAGGTTGTGGCGCGACTCGAACAGACCGGGCTGCCGCCGCAGCGCCTCGCGGTAGTGTTCTTCCGCCGCCGCCCAGTCCTCGCGCTGCTCGGCGCACACGCCGAGGTAGTGGTGGGCCTGGGCCGGCTCCGCCAGGTGGTCGCGCAGGAGCTGTCCGAGCAGCGCCTCGGCGGCGGGGAAATCGCCCCGCGCGATCATGTCCACGGCATCGGCCATCTCGCCCCGCGGGGGCGGCGGCGTGGTGGTTTCGCCGGGGGGGCAGCCGGCGAGGGCGAAAACCAGTGCGGAGAGTGCGGCGAGAGCGGGAGGTGCGTGATGGGGACGGGCCGTGAACGTCATGACATCCTCAACACACACGGCCAGGCTGCGCTGGCCCATGCCATCCACCGCCCCACTTCCCGCACTCCTCGCACTTCCCGCACTTCCCGCACTCCCTAGTCATGGATGCCCAGCTTGGCGAGCTTCTTGTGCAGGCCCTCGCGACTGATGCCCAGCTTCTTGGCCGCGGCGGTGCGGTTGCCGCCGGTTTCCTCCAGGGTGCGGCGCAGGATCCAGCGTTCGACGTCGTCCATCATCTCGTGCAGCGAGCTGCCCTGCGGGGCGATTTCGCCGACCAGCGCGTCGACGCGTCGGACGCGGGACGAGATGTGCTCGGGCCGGATTTCGTCGCCGGGCTCGATCTGGATCACGAGGCGCTGCACCTCGTTCTCCAGCTCGCGGACGTTTCCCGGCCAGTCGTGGTGGCGCAGGCTCTCCATCGCGGCGGCGCTGATGCCGCGGACCTCCTTGCCGAACTCGCGGCCGTACTTGCGCAGGAAGAAGTCGACGAGGAGGGGGATGTCGTCCTTGCGCTCGCGCAGGGGCGGGACGCGGATGGGGAAGACGCGGAGCCGGTAGTAGAGGTCCTCGCGGAAGGACCCGTTCTTGACGCACTCCTCGAGCTTGCGGTTGGTGGCGGCGACGACGCGGACGTCGACGCGGCGGGCCTGGGTGCCGCCGAGCGGCCGGAACTCGCCGTCCTGGAGGGCGCGCAGGAGCTTGCCCTGCAGGGCCACGGGCATTTCGGAGACCTCGTCCAGGAACAGGGTGCCGCCGTCGGCGATCTCGAACAGGCCCTTCTTGTCGTGGTCGGCGCCGGTGAAGGCGCCGCGTTTGTGTCCGAAGAGCTCGCTCTCCAGCAGGTTCTCGGGCAGGGCGGCGCAGTTCTGGGCCACGAACAGCTTGTCGCGGCGGCGGGACTGGTAGTGCACGGCCGAGGCGACGAGCTCCTTGCCGGTGCCGGTCTCGCCCTCGATGAGCACGGTGACGCGGGTGTCCACGACCTTCTCGATCTGGCGGGACACCTCGTTCATCGGCGCGCTCTTGCCGATGATCCCGCGGAGCTGGCGTCGTTCCTCGCGTCCCTTGAGGTAGCGGTTCTCCTTGGCGAGCTGCTTCTCGGCCTCGTCGAGGCGTTTGTAGAGGCGGGCGTTCTGGATGGCGAGGGAGGCCTGGGAGGCGACGATGATCAGCAGCTCGAGGTCCTGCTGGCCGAACATGCCGGCGGAGGCGCGGTTGTCGACCTGCAGCACGCCCAGGATGTGTTCCTCGCCGCGCCACAGCGGCACGGCCATGGTGGAGAGGATGCGGGCCCCGAGCATCGACTGGGTCTTCCATTCGGCGTCGAGCGCGTTGGCCACCAGCAGCGCGGCCCGCTCGGCCAGCACCCGGCGGAAGACCGTGTGGGAGACGGGAATATCCTCGTCCGCCTCGGGGTTGTCCCGCACCTGGCGGTGGACGGGGACGAACTTGCCGGTGGCGGCGTCGTCCTGGCTGAGGACGACGACGAGGTGCGTGGCGCGGTCGAGCAGGCTGAACACGGCGCGAGCGGTGGCGCGGAGCACGGCGTCCAGGTCGAGGTCCCAGGACAGCTCCTGGAGGACCTTGTACAGCCGCGCCACCTGATCGGGCTGGCGCTCCAGCCGGCCGCGGAACTCGCCGAGGTCGCGGAGGCGGGCGACGGCGACCACCTGTCCGGCGGTGTCCGATTCCACGGTCTGGAACGCGATGGTGACGGGGGACGAGGGTGGTCCGAGCAGGATGCGGTCGCCGGTGACGAGCAGCACGCGGAACTCGCGCGACTCGTCCAGCGGCATGCGTTCGTCGCCGCGCGCGATGCTGGAGCCGTTCGTACTGCGGAGGTCCTCGAAGAGGTAGCCGTCGGCGGTGAGCCGGATCACGGCGTGGTGCGAGGAGACGTGGGCGTCCTTGAGGGCCAGGTCGTTGTCCGAGGCGCGGCCGATGCTGAGGCTGGGGCCCTCGCAGGGGACCGTTCGTCCAGCCTCCGCGCCGGTCAGCAGCTCGAGGCGGAACATGGCCCGCGGTTCAGCGGCTGGCGAGGAGCATGTAGTAGAGGGCGTCGACGTCCGGGACCTGCGTGTCGCGGATCGGCTGCGTGTTCCAGTACTGTGCGAAGAGCCGGACGCGCTCGCAGCCCAGGAGCTCGCAGGGGCCATCCTGTCCTGGCGGGCAGCACTTGGGCCGGATCTTCTGCAGCGCGAAGGTCACCGGCGGCAGGAAGCGGGCGTCGGAGTCGACCGTGAGGAGCAGGTCGGCCACGGCCGCCTCGGCCTTCGGCCGATCCTGGTCCGCCAGGGCGGCCAGGAGGTAGACGGCGCGCACGCGCTTGTTGAGGTCGAGCGGCGTCATGCCGCGGGCCGACTCGAGGGTGGTGAAGACGGGGGCGCAGATCGAGGCGGCGAGGGTGTCGCGCTTTTCCTGGCACACCTCGGGATTCTCCGGGTCCTCGGTGCAGCCCAGCGCCTCGATCGTCATGCCGCGGCACGAGGGGTTGACGAAGGTCGCGCCCTCGCGATCGGCGCCGGCCAGGGCGGCAGCGGCGAGGCAGGCCATGTCGTAGGCGCCGGCGTAGCACTTGCTTTCGACGGCGAGGAGCGCGTCGCGCATCTCGCCGACGCCGACGAGGTCCTGGCGCATGAGCATGATGGCGTAGCCCTGGGACTGTTCCATGAGGGGTCCGGTGGCGCCGCCTTCGATGGTGATCTTCATCTGGTTGCCGAGCTTGCCGCCGTCCTTGGCGCACTCGGTGGCGGTGTCGTCGCCTTCGGGCCGGCAGGAGTCCATGAAGGTCTTGCGCAGGTCGGAGAAGTCGCGCGGCTCGCGGGTGACCCAGCCGTCGTGCCAGTACCAGGGCATCGTCACGTAGTCCGGCGCGACGACGTCCTCGGGTTTCTTGGCGGTGGTCTTGGCGATCGCGTCGTCCTCTTCCTCCGGGCGCTTGAACACGGGGAAGTCGAGCTGCACCTTGGCCAGCTCGGCGACGAGCTGGTCGAACTTGCGGAACTGGTCCTCGTCCTGGTCCGTGCCGAATGTCTTCGTGAACGCCATGAGCTCGGGCAGGGTCATGAGGGCGTTGAGCTTGTCGAAGGTGACGCCGTCGGGGGCCGGGACGCCGGCGGCCGAGCGGAGCTTGACGTACATGGTGGCGGCCAGGGTGCGTCCGGCGATGTGCTGGCAGATCGGCCCGATGGGCTCGCGGCCGCGCAGCCACGGGTACTTGTCGTAGCAGCCCCAGAGGGTGGGCAGCTTCTGCTCGACGTACTCGGGCGTGAAGCGCAGGTCGACGCAGTAGAGGTACTCGTCGTCCGCGTCGCGGACGGCCTCGCACTGTTCCTTGGTGAGGCCCAGCTCCGCGGCGGGGGTCTTCTGCTGCTCGATCGCGACGCAGTACTGGAACTCGTCCTCGTGCAGCTTCCGCATCGTGCTCCAGCAGCGTTCCTCGCTGATCGCCAGCTTCGGGATGTCCTGGGTCGCCATTTCCTCGCGGTAGAGCGAGGCCCACGGCTCGACCCACTTCTTGCAGTAGGCGATCTTGTCGGGGTCGCGCATCTCCTTGTTCCACTTGGCGCGGTCCTTGCGGTCCTCCTGTTCGAACATGACGCAGCGGGCGAGCGGGTCGCGGTAGGTGTCGAAGGTGAAGAGGGGCGACTTGGCCGGCATGGCGGACATCCAGTCTTCCGGGACGGCGGTCGCCTCGGCGGCGGCCTGCCCCTCGACGGGGCGAGCGAAGGGCGGGTAGAGCTGGAAGGCCGGGTCGCTGTCGGTGGTCTTCTCGAGGGCGAGGATGTACTGGACGTCGCCGGTGTAGAACTCGTAGAGGTCGCGATAGGTGTCGGCGTCGCGCAGCACGTCGCCGTGGCGGAAGACCGCGAAGAAGGCGCGGGCGGCCATGGCGCGGAAGGTGGTGACGTCCATGTTGAGCATGAAGTATTTTTCCTGGAGGATGGTGGCGTTGCCGTTTTCGTTGGTGAGGGCGCTGGCGGCCATCATCTGCATCAGGAAGTTCATGACGGCGGGGGTGGGGCGCTGGAAGTTCTGGATGGCGTCGATCAGCCCTGGGATGGCGGGCTGGGCCATCATCGGCATGCCTTCCGGCGTGAACGGCTGCTTGAAGCGCAGGACCATCTGGGGGAAGGCCTTGAGGGGCGTGACGGCAAAGCCCATGAGGGTATCGAGGGCGAACTGGGTGATGCGGAGGACCTGGTGCAGGGTCTCGTCGTTCGTGCCGGACACGCCGAGGAGGGCGAGGTAGCGGGCGGCGGAGACGGAGCGCCAGAGCATGAGGTTGACCTTCTGGTACTGCGGGGTGCTGTCGAAGTCCGCGAGCGCCAGGAGCTCGTTCTGCACGTCGGTGAACACGCCCTTAACCAGGGGCTGGCAGGCCTCGCGATCGTCGGCCTCGGCCTCCGGCTTGGAGAGCACGGCGACGAGATCGATCGTCACCTGCCGCGCCTCGGGCCCGAACTTCGTGCTTTCGGAGGCCCGCAGCGTCTTGAGCTGTTCGTACAGCGGCTGCACGTCCTCCGCCAGCTTCGGCTCCTCGGGCTCCGGCGCGGCCGCGGCCGGGGCCGCCGCCGCCGTGCCCTGCGCCTCGGCGCTCGCCGCGCGGGAGCTCATGAAGTCGTCGAAGAGGCCGACGATGGTCTCGTGGAGCTTCTTGGCCTCCTTGACCTTGGCCACCCAGCGGTCCATGAGCGCGACCTCGGTCTGGAGCGCGGCGATTGCCAGGCCGACCTTCGAGGTGCGGTCGGGCGGCGTGCCGTTCTGGACGGGCCCGACGATGTCGACGAGCATGCTGCCGAACTTCTCCCAGATGACCTCGTAGTTGAAGCCCCACTGGAAGCCCGAGCCCGGGCGGTCGGGGTCGGCGCCGCGGTTGCATGCCGCCTTGGCCGGCGTCCACCCCTTGTCGCGGTACTCGCGGAGCGCCGTCTCCTTCTCCGCGCACGAGCTGCTGAGCGTCGTGCCGCAGGGCAGGCGGAGCAGATCGAGGCGATCGTTCTTGCCGATGGTGGAGAGGTCCGGCAGCTCCTGCGCCACCGCCTCGTCCATGTCGACGTTGAGCATCCGCAACAGCTCCTCGATCACGGTGTTGCGGTTGTCGTCGGAGAGCGCGGCCAGGTGCACCACGGCGCGGCGCACGTAGGGGTAGAGGAAGAAGTCGCCCTGCAGGAACAGACCCTCGACCAGCGCCGGGGTCACCTGCTTGACGAACTCGGGTCCGAGGAACGGGGCGACCTTGTCGATCGCGTCCGCGGCGGCGCGGTTGAGGTAGAAGTCCTGGAAGTAGAAGGACTCGCGCAGGGCGTCGAGCAGGACGGGGACGCCGGCGCCCTGGGCGCTCTTGCCGACCTCGCTCCCCAGGAGCTTCGCCGCGCCCTCGATGCACGACAGCAGGAGCTGTTCCTGGTCGGCGACCGGGCTCTTCTGCCCCTGCATGCGGATCGCGCGCTCCTTGCACCCCCAGCTCGCGCGGACGGCGGCCGAGACGTCGCGGATCTTGGCCATGGCGGACTCGATCATCGCGCCGTCCAGCAGCGGCTCGCCGCCGCCCGGCGGCTTCATCATGCCGGCCAGGGTGTCGACGATCAGCGAGGCCTGAGCGGGGTCGTCGCCCTTGTCCTTGAAGGCGTCGAGGACCGGGAGGAAGACGTCGTTCAAGACTTTCTGGCGCAGCGAGGCGCTCTTGGTGTAGCCGATGGTCCGGGTGAGGATCGAGATGATCCGCGTCTGCACCAGCGGGTTGCCTTCGGCGCGCTTGAACGCGCCGACGAGGCCGTCGGTCGCGCGCGACGCGTAGTCGCCCACGGCGGAGGCCTGCGCCTTCTCGTCGTTGCCCTGGAGGCGCTCGTCGAGCATCTTGCGCAGCTTCTCCAGCGCGTTCTCGGTCTCGATCGGATCCTCGAGCAGGGTCGCCAGGTACGCGGGATCACCTTCGTCGGCGCAGCCGCCCAGGACGGCCACCGCCAGCAACGCCCAGATCCCCCGTCCACGCCCGATCGCCGATGCACCCATTTGGACCCTCCTCGGTGCGCGAAGAACCCGGACTGTCGAGGTCCCGGTCCCGCAGCCCTCGCCGAAGCGGGGAGACTGTAGAGGAGTGTTTCCGCGGGTGTCAAGGTGTCTCACCGGTTGGCAGGGGGAAAGGCGTGTGGTAGGGGACTCGGGCGCGCGGCGCAAGCCGGGCGGGGGGAGGAGGAGCGGGACGGTGACGATCCGGGATTGGGCGCGCTGCCGGGAGGCGCGGGTGACGACGCAGCTGGACGCGGCCCGGGGGGGCGTGACGACCGAGGAGGTCGCGTTCGCGGCCGAGCGGGAGGGTGTCGCGGCGGAGCGGCTGCGCGAGCTGGTGGCGGCGGGGCGCGCCATCGTGCCCGCCAACGTGCGACACGCGAGCCTGGAGCCGGCGGCGATCGGGTCGGAGCTGCGCTGCAAGATCAACGCGAACATCGGCAGCTCCTCGGCGGCGTCGGACATCGCGGCGGAGCTGGCCAAGCTGCAGTTGTCGGTCGAGCTGGGCGCGGACGCGGTGATGGACCTGTCGACGGGCGGCGACATCGATGCGATCCGCCGCGCGATCGTCGAGCGCTCGCCGGTGCCGGTGGGCTCGGTTCCCGTCTACAACGCCCTGGCCTCGCAGCCCGATCTCTCGCGACTGTCGGCCGGCGACTTCCTGGGGGCGGTCGAGCGGCACGCGAGGGACGGGATTGATTTCGTGACGGTGCACGCGGGGCTGCTCCGCCGCCACCTGCCGCTGGTCCGGGACCGGGTGACGGGCATCGTGAGCCGCGGCGGCGCGATCATGGCGCAGTGGATGCTGGTGCACGAGGCGGAGAACCCGTTCTACGCGCGTTTCGACGAGCTGCTGGAGCTGTGCCGGGGCTTCGACCTGTCGCTGTCGCTGGGAGACGGGCTGCGCCCCGGCTCGGGCGCCGACGCCAACGACGCGGCGCAGTTCGGCGAGCTGGAGGTCCTGGGCGAGCTGGTGCGCCGCGCGCGGGAGCGCGGGGTCCAGGCGATGGTCGAGGGTCCGGGGCACGTGCCGTTGCACCTCATCCCGGAGAACGTGGAGCGGGAGCGGAACGTCTGCGACGGCGCGCCGTTCTACGTGCTCGGACCTCTGGTGACCGACGTCGCCGCCGGATACGACCACATTGCCAGCGCGATCGGCGGGGCGCTGGCCGCGCTCCACGGCGTCGCCATGCTGTGCTACGTGACGCCCCGCGAGCACCTGGGCCTGCCCGACCTGGAGGACGTGCGCGCCGGGGTGGTGGCCCACCGCATCGCCGCCCACGCCGCCGACGTCGCGCTGGACCGGCCCGGGGCCCGCGCGCGGGATCTGGCCATGTCCCGCGCCCGCTACCGCTTCGACTGGAACGAGATGTTCCGCCTGGCGCTCGACCCGGCCACCGCCCGGCGGCTGCGGGCCGAGCGCCAGTCCGGCTGCGAGCTGCCCGACGACTGCTGTTCCATGTGCGGGCCGCAGTTCTGCGCCATGAAGCTCTCCCGCGAGCTGGAGAAGCCGGGTTCCCGCCGGAGCGGTTGACACTCCGGCGGGCGCGATGCTAGGAAGCCTCCCGGCCGCGCCGGCCCACCGCCGGCGGCGGGGCGAGGCGACGGCGCCGTAGCCAAGTGGTAAGGCAGAGGTCTGCAAAACCTCCATCAGGGGTTCGATCCCCCTCGGCGCCTCCGACAGAGCGGACTTCACTCAATAGATGAGCTGTTCGCCGTCCGGGCCGTACGCCGGCATGTGCCGGTCGGGGAGGCCGGCGTCCGCGACGGGGGCCGTTCCGGCATCGATCGGCGTTCCGCCGGCGCGGATTCGATCCGCGAGCGGCTGGAGCTCGGGAGGCAGGGGAGCGCGAACCGGGCGCGGGTCGCCGTCGCACCGCTCCAGCGACTTGTCGAACTTGTCGTCGGTGCACTGCTCGGCCGGCACGCCGGCCTCGCCGCAGATCTTCTCCCGGGCGTAGCGCAGCACCTCTTCCCGCGTGCCGTGCGCCCGGTAGGTGCGCATCATGAGCGGCAGGCCGCTCAGCGGACCGCCGGCCGGGCCCCAGCCCGTGCGCAGCCCCACGCGGCACGCCCGCAGGGTCGGGTCCTGGGTTCCCGGCGACACCCCGGCGGTCCAGCCCGTCGCCACGATTGGCGCCCCGTCGGGGAGGGTCGCGACGACCCCGCCGTCGCGTTGCGGCGGAGCCTTGGCCTCCCCCTTCCTGCAGGCGACCGTCCCGCCGGAAACCGCCGCCGCGGCGACCAGCAACCAGGCGTCCCAGCGAACCATCATCCTGTCCTCCTCCGCCTCTCGGGTCCGGGAGTATAACACCCGCGGGGCGGAACTGTTCCGGGGGAAAAGACCGCCGAACATGGGCTGACCAGCCGACCGGGTTGGATCCGAGGCGTGTGCGGGCAGGGAACAGGCAGCCGGCGACCGGCAACCGGCGATGATCATTGCCGGCTGCCGGTTGCCTGTGGTCTGTTGCCTGTTGTCGCCTGTTGCCGCGCACCGCCTGTTGTCGCGCACCCCCTGGACAACTTGGGCGGGGCACGGTAGGGTCGGAGTCTGGTGAACGGCGGTTCACATGAAAGAGGAGAACGCACCATGAGCCAATACGAGAAGTTCCGGGCGCCGGGGCTGTCCTACCTGCTGGCGCCGTGCGGGTCCGTGCCGGTGTTCGGGCCCGAGTACTTCAACGAGGATCAGCGGATGATCCAGCAGACGGCGACGGACTTCATCGTCAAGGACGTGCAGCCGCACGACGCCGCGTTGGAGGCGAAGCAGGAAGGGGTGCTGCCCGGCCTGCTGCGCAAGGCGGGCGAGCTGGGGCTGCTGGCGGTCGACGTGCCCGAGGAGTACGGCGGGCTGGGGGGCGACAAGACGACGTCGAACATCGTCGCCGAGTCGCTGGTCGGCCAGGGCTCGTTCATGGTCGGCCACGCGACGCACACCGGCATCGGCACGCTGCCGCTCGTGTACTTCGGGACGGCGGCGCAGAAGGAGCAGTACCTGCCGCGGCTGGCGAGCGGCGAGCTGCTGGGCTACTACGCGCTGACGGAGGCGGGTTCGGGCTCCGACGCGCTGGGCGCCAAGTGCCGCGCGGTGCTGAGCCCCGACGGCAAGGAGTGGATTCTCAACGGCGAGAAGCAGTTCATCACCAACGTCGGCTTTGCCGACGTGGGGACGGTGTTCGCGAAGATCGACGGGGAGAAGTTCACCGGCTTCCTGGTGGAGCTCAAGGGTCCCGGCGTCTCGACGGGCGCCGAGGAGCACAAGATGGGCATCCACGGCTCCTCGACGCGCTCGCTGATCTTCGAGGACGCGCGGATTCCGCGCGCGAACCTGCTGGGCAAGGAGGGCGAGGGCCACAAGATCGCCTTCAACATCCTGAACCTCGGCCGCCTCAAGCTGGGTCTCGCCTGCTCCGGCGGCTGCAAGTTCCTGATCCGGGAGTCCGCGCTGTACGCCAACCAGCGCAAGCAGTTCGGCATCCCGATCGCGAAGTTCCACGCGATCAAGGAGAAGCTCGCGCTGATGGCGGCGCGCACCTTCGCCGTGGAATCGATGGGCTACCGCACCACCGGCGCCATTGACGCCATCGCGGCGTCGATCGACAAGAAGGCCCCCGACGGGCCGGACAAGGTGGTCAAGGCGATCGAGGAGTTCGCCGTCGAGGCTTCGATCCTCAAGGTGGCGGGTTCCGAGGCGCTGTGGTTCTGCGCGGACGAGGGCGTGCAGATCCACGGCGGGTACGGGTTCATCGCCGAGTACGCGGTCGAGCGGGCGTACCGCGACTGCCGGGTCAACCGCATCTTCGAGGGGACCAACGAGATCAACCGGATGCTCGTCCCGGGCACCATCCTCAAGCGGGCGATGAAGGGCCAGTTCGATCTGATGGGCGCGCTGGGGCGGATCGCCGAGGAGGCGAAGGACCCGGCGAAGCTCCCGTCCGCGGGCACCGGCCCGCTGGCCGAGGAGGCGCACGTCGTGGACCTGCTCAAGCGCGGCGTGCTTTTCGCGGCCAACCACGCGGTGAGCAAGCACATGGCCGACCTGCAGAAGCAGCAGATGCTGCTCCTGGCCATGGCGGACATGATGATGGAGGCCTACGCCGTCGATTCCTCCGTGGCCCGCGCCCGACAGATCGCGCTGGAGCAGGGCGAGGTCAAGGCGCGGATCCCCGCGCTCCTGGCGCGGATCTACCTGGCCAACGCGGTACGCACGGTCCGCCAGCGGGCCGAGGATCTCCTGGTCAACGTCCTGGACGACGCCGAGCTGACCGAGGCGCTCGAAGGCATGCACCGGTTTCTCGGGCTCTACCGCATGAAGACCATCCCGGCCAAGGTCGCCGTCGCCGACCACCTGCTGGAGCGCGAGCGGTATACGCTGGCGTAGCGCGCGGGGCGCTCCGGGAACCGGCAACAGGCAGCCGTCGCGGCCGTCGCGGTCAACCATTGACTTGACCTCGATGATGCGTAGCTTTGTCGCGCAGGACGGGGGCGAGGTGGAGGCGAGGGAAGCGATGGTCCGTGTTCCGATTGTCGATCGCAGGTCCAGCCAGGCGCCGGAGGTGCCGCGGGTGGTCGAGCCGGGGGTGGGGATGAACGAGGACGCCGTGGGCGGGACCTCGTCGCAGCCGCCGGAGCCGCCGGCGCCGCCGGCGCCGGCGGAGCCGGGCCCGGCGGACGGGCGGACGGCGGCGCTGGCCGCGGAGCGGGACGAGTGGCGGGATCGATGTCTGCGCGCGACGGCGGAGCTGGAGAACGTGCGGCGGGTGGCCCAGCAGCGGGTGGAGGCCGAGGTCTTCCGGCGGGAGCGCGAGCGGATGGAGCGGTGGCTGGAGCTGGGCGACGCGCTCGACCGCGCGCGCGGCGCCGCCGCGGGCGCGCCGCCCGAGTGGAGCCGGGGGCTCGAGGAGGTCGCGCGGCTGTTCGAGGATCTGATGCGCCGGGCCGGGGCCGTGCGCTTCGAGCCCGGGGAGACGTTCGATCCGCAATGGCACGAGGCGGTGAGCGCGGTGCCGCAGTCGGAGAAGCCCGACGGCGCGATTGTAGCGGTCGTGCGGGCGGGCTGGAAGCTGGGCGAGCGTCTCTTGCGCCCGGCTGGAGTGGCGGTGGCGCGCAGGTCGTCGTCGTAGCCGGCGGCGGGGCGGTCCGATGGAGTACATCGACTACTACAAGGTGCTGGGCGTGGGACGCGAGGCGTCGGCGGACGAGATCGCCAAGGCGTACCGCCGGCTGGCGCGCAAGTTCCACCCGGACGTGAGCAAGGAGCCGGGGGCGGAGGAGCAGTTCAAGCGGATCAACGAGGCGAACCAGGTCTTGTCCGATCCGGAGAAGCGGCGGCGCTACGATCTGCTGGGGTCCGACTGGCGCGACGGCGAGGCGTTCCGGCCGCCGCCGGGCTGGACGGACGGGGCGCGGGTCGAGTTCCGGACCTATCCTGGCGGGGGCTTCGCCGGCGGGGGCGACTGGAGCGACTTCTTCGCCTCGATCTTCGGCGGAAGCCCGGGCGACGCGCGCGGCGCGCGGGCCGGGGCGCGGGCGGGCCGCCGGGGCGGACGCGCGCGCGTCTCCGCCTCGCCCGTCGGCGGCGGCGTCGCGGGATTCGCGGGACCCGAGCCGCTCGATCCGGGCCTGGAGGATCTCTTCGGCGGATCCGCCGGCGGTGCTCGTGCCCGTTCGCGGCCGCGGCGCGGCGGCGACGTCGAGGGCGAGCTGGAGATCCCGCTGGAGGACGCGCTGCGCGGCGGCACCCGTTCGGTCCAGCTTCGCGAGCCGCAGGGCCGGGTCCGCACGTTCGAGATCAAGATCCCGCCGGGCGTCCATGGCGGCGCCCGGATCCGGCTCGCGGGCCGGGGCGAGAGCGGCCGCGCCGGCGCCCCCGACGGCGACCTGCTCCTGACGATCCGCGTCGTCGCGCTGCCGCCGTTCCGCATCGACGGCGAGGATCTGGTCACGACCGTCGACGTCGCCCCCTGGGAGGCGGCGCTCGGCGCGACGGTCGCCGTCCCGACCCCGGACGGCCCGGTGCAGATGAAGCTGCCGGCGGGCCACTCCTCCGGACGGCGGCTGCGCCTGCGCGGCAAGGGCCTGCCGCAGCGCGATCACGGCCGCGGCGATCTGTACGCCGAGGTGCGGCTCGTGGTGCCGGAGGAGCTGAACGAGCGGGAGCGGCGGCTCTTCGAGGAGCTGCGCGACGTCTCGACGTTCAAGCCGCGGGGGGAGTAGCGGGTCTCCGCTACTTCGCGTCGTCGTTGCGCCGCAGGGCCGGGAGCCACATGTGGGGCAGCGCGAGGAGCTGGGCGGCCTTGCGCTCGTCGATGCACTTGCGGCCGTCGCGCCCGTCGAGGCAGACGCACTTCAGGACGTCCACGGTGAGGCTCACGAACAGGGGATCGTCGGCGGCCGGGCCGAGGCAGCGCGCGAACTCGCGGGCGAGGTCGAATCCCTGCTGGTGCAGCGCCCGCCGCACCCAGGGCAGGTCGCGCGCGGCCAGCGCCACGCGCGCCAGCGCGCCCGCCTCCTCGAGAAACGCGGCCAGGACGGGAGGAATCCGCTCGCCCAGATCGGTCGGCAGGTCCCCCCCGGCGGGGACCTCGGGGCGCTCCCCGGACCCGGACGCCGCGGCCGGGGCTGCGGCGCCGTTGCGGCGCAGCATCGCGGCGCGGCTCACGACGAACGTGGGAAAACGCTGGAAGAAGGCGCGCACGATCCCGACCAGCAGCGCCTCCTTGTTGGCATAGCGGGCGAATACCGTGGAACGGGCAAAGCCCGAACGCTCGGCAATCGAATCCACGGAGACGCGATCGTATCCGTGCTGCTCGAACAGATCGGCGGCGGCGACGAGAATCGGGTCGGGTGCGGAGACGGATGAGAAGGCCACGTTCCTTCCTGCCTGGGCCGCTGCCAAGTCCGCAATGTGCTCCCGCCGCCGCGCGCGCGCCATCCCTCATTCGGGGGAGGGAGGGGGGAGGAGGGAGTTCTCGGTTGTTGGTGGGCCAATTGGGTCGAGTTGTCGGTGAGGAGGAACGAGGGAACGTGCGGGGAGCGGGCGGGTTTGCGTGGCGAGGTGCGGGCGTGGTACGGGTGGAGTGTCGTGCGCCGGCCGGGTGGCCGCGGGCGACGCCGCGAGGAGGGTAGGCCGTCGTGCCGGGCTCAAGCGACCGCTGGGCAGGATTCAAGGACACCGCGGCGATTGGCCGTGAGGTGGTCGAGGAGCTGCGGAGCCGGGTGGGTGTCTCCGCCTGCCTCTTCCTGCCGCTGGCGAACGGGGCCCAGGATCTGAGCGGGGTCGTGGCGGCGAGCGACGAGATCCCGCCGGGGGAGCTCGTCGTCGGTGCGGCGCGAATGTCCTCCCAGACGGTACGCGACCTGGGCACACCGGAGCACTACCTGGCCCAGCCGCACAAGACGGTCGATTTCGACCGGCAGTTCGGGCGGGAGCGGCTGGAGGGGCTGGCGACGTACAACGAGTTCTGGCGGCCGTGCCGCATCGAGCGGCAGGTCGTCGGTTTCATGGGCACGGCGGAGGATCCGCTGGGGGCCGTGTGCATGGCGCGGCGGGCGCGCGATCGCGCGTTCACGCTTGCCGAGGCGCGGGTGCTGGAGCGGCTGCGGCGGGGAGCCGAGCGGGCGTTGGCGCGCTTGCGCCGCGAGGCGGCGGTGACGACGGGGGTCGGGGCGATGCTGGCGGCGCTGGAGACGGGCCTGCCGGTGTCCTGCGCCCTGTTCGACGCGGGCGGGCGGCTGCTGTGGATCAGTCGCCAGGCGTTGACCCGGTTCGAGTCGGAGGCGCCGCGCATCGGCCGGGCGCGGATCCTGTTCGAGGGCTGTGCGGAGTACGAGACGTGGCGGCGCGCGGCGATGGAGGCGGCGCGGGATCGCTCGCAGGACGCCGCCGCGCCGCTGATGCGGGTCGAGGCGCCTGGCGGCACGCGTCCGGTGTGCGTCCGCCGCCTGTTCCCGCCGCTCGGGGTCCCGCTCGTGCTGGTCTCCGCCCTGCCTTCGGCCCGCGACGCGACGACGGCGCCGAATCCGGCCGACCTGGGTCCGTACCGGCTGACGCAGCGGGAGGCCGAGGTGGCGGTGCTGGCGGCGCGCGGGTTCTCCGTGCTGAACGTCGCGGCGCAGCTTGCGATCGCCGAGTCCACGGTCCGGACGCACGTCAAGAACGCCTACCGCAAGATGCAGGTTTCGAACCGGGCGGAGCTGACGGCGCGGGTGATCGGGGCAGTCGTCGGGCTCACGGGGTCGGGGGGCGGGACCGGGGGCGGGCTTGGGGCCGGGCCGGACGGGCCGCCGGACCGCGATTGACACCCTGGCCGCGCGCCGCTACAGGATCGCCGCCGATGCGTCGCGTACCCGTCGTGCTCCTTGCCGCCCTCCTCGCCGCCGCCTGCGGCTCGCGAGCGGGGCGCGACGAGGCACGGGGTCCGCAGACCGAGCACGTCTCGACTGCGGGCGACGACGCCGGGTCCGCCGTCGCGGTCCCGGATGCCGCCGTCGAGCCGCGGATCGCGGAGGAGGTCGACGCCGCGGCAGACGAGGACCCCGCGATCGACGCTCCCGCGCCGCCGCGGCGCGTGGTGATCCAGGCCGCGGGCGACTACCTCCTGCACACGCGGGTGCACAACTCGGCCCGCTTCCACGCCGCGGTCGACGCCGACCCGGACATCGCCGCGACCGAGGGCTACGCCTACCTCGTCTACCGCGTGAAGCCGGTGCTGGCGCGCGGCGACCTCAACGTGTTCAACCTGGAGACGCCGCTGGCCACGGAGCGCAACCCGCAGTCCGGCGACCCGCCGATGCTGAACGGTCCGCCGATCGCGGCGGTGTCGCTGGTGCGGGCCGGCTTCCACGTGGCCTCGACCGCCAACAACCACGCGTACGACCAGGACCTGGAGGGGGTGGTGGAGACGCGGCAGGCGGCCATGGACGCCGGACTGCTCGTCGTGGGCGGCGGGGCGAACGGCGACGAGGCGCGGGCGCCGATCTTCGTCGAGCGCAACGGGATCAAGATCGGGATCCTGGCGTTCACGGAGACGGTCAACCGCACGACGCTGGTCGAGCGTTCCAGCGGCTCGGTGCCGCAGGTGGCGATCTGGCGCGGCGACGCGGACCTGGAGACGATCCGTTCGATCCGCCGCCAGTGCGACCTGTTGCTCGTCTTCTTCCACTGGGGCGGCGAGTTCGACATGGTGCCCAACCGTTTCCAGCGGCAGACGGCCGCGGACCTCTGTGCCGAGGGCGTCGACCTGGTCGTCGGCACGCACTCGCACACCCTGGAGGAGGTGCGGCGGCTGGAGGGGCCCGACGAGGCGGCGTGCGTCGTGGCGTATTCGCTGGGCAACTTCCTCTCCAACCAGGGCCTGAAGTACCGGGTCGGCTGGCAGAACCCCGATCCCGACCGCGCGCAGGGCATTCCCTACACGCGGGACGCGGCGATGCTGCGGGTGACGTACGAGGAGGATCCCGAGGGCCGCCTGCAGCTCGCGGCGCTCGAGGCGGTCCCGCTGTGGACGGAGAACAACTGGCTGGACCGTTTCGGGGTGGAGAACTTCGAGAACGACATCTGGGTCGCCCCCCTCTTCGCCTCGATGGCCGACCCGGAGCAGGACCGCTACGACGCGCTGTACGAGGAGCGGCTGGGGGAGATCCGGAAGGCGCTGGGCGACGACGTCACGATCGTGGAGGAGTAGCGGCGCGGCGCGGTCCGGGGCGCCGGGAGGGCGAGCCATGGACGTACGGGCGAACACGATCTACTTCGTGGTCACGGACCGCTTCCACAACAGCGATCCGCGCAACGATCGCGGGCGCGACCCGGGGTCGTACGACCCGACGCGCACCGACTGGGGCAAGTACTGGGGCGGCGACCTGGGCGGCGTCATCGAGAAGCTGGACTACGTGCGGGAGCTGGGCGCGACGGCGATCTGGATCACGCCGGTCTTCGCGCAGGCCGGCGGCACGACGGACGCCGAGGGGCGCGGCCACGCGGCGTACCACGGCTATTGGGCGCGCGACTTCCGCCGCCTGGACGACCACCTGGTCGCCGATCCGGCCGACGTGCACGTCTTCCGCCGCTCGGACACGGTCTTCGACCGCCTGCTGGCGGAGATGAAGCGTCGCGACCTGGCGCTGGTGCTCGACGTCGTCTGCAACCACTCCAGCCCCGAGCTGGGGCGGCACAAGGGCGAGCTGTACGACGACGGCGAGTTCCTGACCTCGTACGAGGACGACCGGCTGGGCTGGTACCACCGCGCGGGGGGCATCACGGACTGGCGCAGCGAGCACGTCGTGCAGCAGGGCGAGCTGTGCGGGCTGGCCGACTTCAACGAGAACGTGCACTCCTTCCGCCGCTACATCAAGCAGGTGATGCACGACTGGGTCGGCAAGGGCGTCGGCGCCCTGCGGGTCGACACGGTCAAGCACATGCCGCTGTGGTTCTGGCAGGAGTGGGTGAGCGACCTGCGCGCCCATCACCCGCACCTCTTCCTCGTGGGCGAGTGGTTCCAGGGGGGCTGCTGGGATCCGGCCTCCGTCGAGTTCGCCAACCGTTCGGGCATGACCATCTTCGACTTCTCGCTCCAGCGCGCGCTGGAGGACTGCCTCGCGCGCAGCCACTACGAGGGGTTCCAGGCGGTGCAGAACGTGATCGACCACGACGAGGCGTTCGCGCGCGCGACGCACCTGGTGACCTTCGTCGAC
Organism: Deltaproteobacteria bacterium; assembly: GCA_016218765.1. Classification (GTDB taxonomy): domain Bacteria; phylum Myxococcota_A; class Polyangia; order DRWM01; family JAAZOP01; genus JAAZOP01. The sequence continues at coordinate 24,030 of JACRCZ010000108.1, forward strand.
AACCACGACATGCCGCGCCTGCTGTCGGTGGGGGCGACGCCGGCCCGCCTGCGCATGGCCGTGAACCTCATCCTCGTCGGCCGGGGCATCCCCTGCCTGTACTACGGCGACGAGCAGCTCCTGCACGACGACACGAACGGCGGGGCCGATCCGTACAACCGGCCGATGATGGCGATCTGGGATCCCCAGGCGCCGCTCGCCCGCGACGTCCGGGCGCTGTCGCGCGTGCGGCGCCAGAACCCGGCGGTGCAGCGCGGCTACCAGCAGCCCCGCTGGCTGTCCCCGGACACGTATGTCTTCGAGCGCGCCTGGGGCGATTCGGTCTGCCTCGCGGCTTTCAACCGCGGCGCCGCGCGTTCGGTCGGCCCCGTGACCACGACGCTGCCGGACGGCGAGCACGCGTGCGTGCTGAGCGGCCGGACGGTGCGGGTGGAGCGCGGGCGCATCGGGGAGCTGGCCCTGGGCGCCGACGACTCGCTGGTGCTTTCCCACGTCGCGCCCGAGCCGTCCGCGAAGGGCACCCGCATCACGTTCCAGCTCAACGGCTACGCCACGACCTTCGGCGAGCGGCTGGCGGTGGTGGGCAACTGTCCGGAGCTTGGGGAATGGGACGCGGCGAAGGCGCCGCTCCTGCGCTACGTCAACGCCAACCTCTGGGAGGGCGACGTCGACTTCACCTCCTCCGCGGGGGGTCTGGTGCGCTACCGCTACGTGATGCTCAAGGACGGCGGCGATCCGATTTTCGAGAGCGTGCGGCCGCGGCGGTCGTGGATTCCGCCGTCGGGGGCGGAGACGCGGCTGGATCGGTGGGGCGGCTGACGAACTTGTCGTAGAGCAGGAGGCCGACGACGGTGGCGGCGCCGATGCCGGCGAAGATGAGCCACAGCGTCCGGGGCTGGTTCATTTCGTCGACGAACTTGACGTAGAGGTTGGCGCCGAGGACGGCGCCGATGCTGGAGCCGATGACGCCGTAGAGGAACAGGTAGCCCATGTACATGGCGACGCGGTCCTTGGGCGCGGTCTGGCCGACGTAGCTGATGAACTTCGGGTGCGCCGTCATCTCGCCGATCGAGAACAGCATGATGCCGGCCATGCAGACCCAGATGCCCGTGGAGAGCGCGAGCAGCGCCATGCCGAGCGTGGCGGTGGCGATGCCGACGATCATCGTGGGCAGCGCGCGCGTGTTCTTGACGAGGGAGGAGACGAGGAGCTGGAGCAGGATGATGGTCCCCGCGTTGATCCAGGTGACGCCTTCGACGTCGAAGCGCCAATGGCCCTGGAAGCCGAGGGTCCGGAGGCCGGCGTTGACGGCGTCGTTGAGGCCGGTCGGGTCGACGTAGGCCTGCACGTACCACAGCACGGAGTCGAACATCTGGAAGTAGAGGATCCAGAAGCCCGAGTAGATCGCGACCATGGCCAGGAAGCGGAAGTGGTCGCGGAAGCGCCCCAGGTCGTCGACCTCGATGGCGTAGAGCGACAACAGCGTCGTGCCGAGCACGGTGCACAGGATGCGGCTGAAGTCGCCGAGGCCCGGCAGGAGCCATAGCACCCCGCCGAACACGGCGAGGGTCCCGACGATCCAGACCGCCTTGCCGCCGGAGGACGCGGCGCGGAAGCGCGGCGCGAGCCGCAGCACGGCCATCGCGGCCAGGAACAAGAGGCCCACGAAGGCGAGCACGAAGGGGTGGGCCGAGGCGCGACCGACGACGTCGGCAATCGCACCGTCGGAGAGCACCGCCAGACGCGAGTCGGCGCGCAGCGCGGCAAGAACCTCGACGCGGCGGCTCGCCCAGACGTCCTCGTCGGCCAGCGCCAGGACGATCCGGTTCGCACCGTCGTTGCGCAGCTCGAACGGCCGCCCGTCGCTGGTACCGAACTCGACGGCCAGCACGGTGCGGGTCGTGGCCTCGTTCCGGAACCGCCGGAGGTCCGCCAGGGTCACGCCGGCGAGGAACGGGATCTTGGCCAGCTCGGCGGTCAGCGGTGCGGCGTACGAGTCGAGCCGCGCCGGATCGAAGAGCGACAGCGTCGCGCGGTCCGGCGTCTCCCCCGGCTCGACGGCCCAGCGGTCGGCCTTGCACAGGTTGGCCTCGCCTTCGACGACGAGCCGCCCGCCGGGAAGGTCGTAGACCCTGCCGGAGAACGCGAGCGACGCGCCTTCGGGATGGAGGAAGCTCCAGCCGCCGTAGCCGAGGAGGGCGGCGAGCACGACGCCGGGAACGACCCAGCGCGCCGGGCGGCCCTTGGCCCAATGGAAGAGGAGGATGAACGGGCTGTAGATGATCTCGAAGGCGTTGGCGAGAGTCTGGAGGAGGTTCGGGCGCGGCTTGCCCGCGGCCTGGTCCGGCCGGGGCGGCTCACGATAGGCCAGGATGGTCGGGACGAGCATCGCGCCGGTGCCGATGGCGGCGGCGATGAGCACCCACTGCCAGCCCACGTTGTCGCGGAGCAGCGGGACGACGACGAGGGGGAAGACGAAGGCGCCGAGGTTGATCGACCAGTAGAAGATGCCGAAGCCGAGCGTGCTGTTGGACTCGTCGGTGCAGCGGGCGATGGTCCCCGAGATCACCGGCTTGAAGATCCCGGCGCCGAAGCCCATGACGACCAGGCTGAGGAAGACGGCCGCGTACCCGGTCATCTGGCTGGTGAGAAAGTAGCCGGTGCCGAGCAGCGAGAAGGCGATCATCAGCATGCGGCGGTAGCCGAAGCGGTCGGCGAGGGCGCCGGCGAGGATGGGGAGGAAGTACAGGAGCGGCTGGATGGTGCCCTTGATCAGGCCCACGTCCTGCTTGGCGAAGCCCAGGACGTCGGTCATGTAGACCGACAGCACGCTCATCACGCCGTAGTACGAGCCGCGCTCGAAGAACTCGAACACGACCACCAGCCAGTAGAGCCCGGGGAACGGGCTGCGTCCGGCCTTCGGCTTCTTCTCGTCCATCGTCGCCTCCCACTACGAATCGGCCAAAAGGGCGGGCTGGCAGGTGGATTCGACGACGCTGCGCCAGAAGGGGCTGTCGGTGGAGATGGTGGCGCGGCCCGAGGTGGCGGCGACGAGCGGGACGTGGGTGAAGAGGCCGCCCCACAGGCCGACGACCAGGGCGGTCTTGCCGGCCATGGCGGCGTGGACCGCGTTCTCGGCCAGCCGCCCGCAGAAGATGGCGTCCGCGGGATTCGCGGCGGCGGCGCGGACGATGTAGCTGGGGTCGATGTACTTGACGTTGACCTCGAGGTCCCCCAGACCGCGGACGAGCGCGTCGCGGAGGAAGGTGCCGATGTCGCCGAGCTTGGCGTTGCCGGAGGCGTCGCGTTCGGCGCCGGCGGCGACGAGGTCCTGTCCGGCGCCTTCGGCGGCGACGACGACGGCGTGGCCGCGCTCGCGCAGGCGCGCGCGCAGGAAGGCGAGCACGCCGCGCGAGCCGTCGAGTTGGAACGGCAGCTCGGGCACGAGGCAGAGGTCGACCTCGCCGGAGGCCAGGGTGGCGGAGGCGGCGATGAAGCCGGAGTGGCGGCCCATGAGGCGCACGATGCCGACCCCGTTCGGGGCGCCGCAGGCTTCGACGTGGGCGGCGGTGATGGCGCGCGTCGCCTCGGCCACGGCGGTCTCGAAGCCGAACGTGCGCTCGATGAACGGCACGTCGTTATCGATCGTCTTGGGGACCCCGACGATGGCGATGCGGCGCTCGCGGCGCCGGATCTCCTCCGCCAGGGCGGCCGCGCCGCGGAGGGTCCCGTCGCCGCCGATGCAGAACAGGAGGTCGACGTGCAGGCGCTCCAGGGTATCGACCATCACGGCGGGCGGTTGCGGGCCGCGCGAGGAGCCGAGGATGGTGCCGCCCTGGAGGTGGATCTCGTCGACGCATTCCGGGCCCAGCTCGAGCGGCGCCGGGCCGTTGGGGGTGAGGCCGAGGAAGCCGTAGCGGAAGCCGAGGATGCGGCGGACGCCGTAGGTGTGGCGGAGCTGGTTCACGAGGCCGCGGATGACGTTGTTCATGCCGGGGCAGAGGCCGCCGCAGCTCACGATCCCGGCGACGGCGCGCGACCCTTCGAAGAACAGCTTCGCGCGGGCGCCGGCGCGTTCGAAGACGGGGCCGGCGCCGCGGCGTCCCAGATCGAGGACGACGCTGGCGTCGTCCGGGGTGTAGTCGGCGACGTGGTCGCCCGCGACGGTGGAGAGGCCGAGCGGCGAGTCGAACGTGGCGGGGCCGAGGGCGGGGATGCGGAGGTCGATGTCGTGGGTCATGGCGTGGAGTGTTCCATGGGAGAGGGGGGGGTGGGAAGGGCGGGGGGAGAGGTGGGGAGGAAGGGGCGGAGAGGGGGGGAGGGGAAGTTGTTGGTCGGGGCGGGTCAGGGGAGGGGGCGGGCGGGGGCGAAGAAGCGGAGGGTGCCGCAGCGCAGCGGTTCGCCGGGGGCGATGGGCTCGGCGGAGGCATGGGCGGCGCGGAGCCAGCCGGGGAGGGAGACGCCGTCGAACTCCAGGCGGACGGCGTCACCGGCGTCGGACGGTGCGGGCGAGGGCGTCGCGTCCGGAGCACCGTACATGGCGACGCGGATTGCGGCGGACGGTGAGGCGTGGGACGCGGGGCGTGGACCGCGTCCGTCGACGAGCACCGGGTCGTCCTCCGGTCCGGCGAGCCAGTAGCCCGACGGAGAGAGCCCTGTCGCGTCCCTTGGCGCAAGGATCCACGCTCGCATGATGAGGACGGCGGGCGCCGTGCCGTCACCCCCGGCGGTGGACCTCGCCAGGACGTGCGTCGTCCACACTCGACACGCATCTGTGGGACAGTGCATGGATGTCGGAATGACGGCGTGGAGGACCGAGCCCGCGGCGAGCGCGGCCGCGACGGCGTCGCGGCCTCCCGGGCAATCGACGTCGGCGAGGCGATCCGAGGCCGTGGAATACCGGTACCGATCGGGCCCCATCGGGTCCCCGACGCCCTCGCTCGAGCCCCACGAATCGCCGGTGGTGGGGTCGACCAACTCCAGAAGGGCGTAATCCCGAGGCAGCGCGTCCTGCAGCTTGCGCCGGGCGAGCTGAAGCGTGGCGGATGCGGCGTGGAAGGCGAGGGAGGGGCCGGGATCGTCCGGCGGGTCGGACCGGAGCAGCGCCGCGGCGGCGGCCCGCGCGTGGCGCGACCGCACCGCCTCTGCCCCGTATTCGCGGCGACCGCGCAACATCCGGTGTCGAGGGTACCACGCGGGGACGCACGACGGGAGATGGAGGCGCATCGCACCGAAGTTTGGTGCCCACGTCGGTCCCGACGAGGGCCCGAGCAGAGGGAGGCCGGGAGGACGCGAAAGAGGGCGGTGGCAGAGGGAAGGAAATGTAAATGCCAAGACATGCAATCGAAAATTATGCGCTGCAGCGCATAACTTTCGACTGCATGTCTTCGCATTTGCATTGCCCCCAGCCCCCGCCCCGCCCGGCGCTGACGTGGACACCACCCTTCGATCGTGACGATGCGGTCTGGACCGCTCCGGCGGCCGAGGGTAGGATCGCGTCATGGGTACGGTCCCGCGGGAATTCCGCTGGCTCTTCTGGGACGTGGAGTTCGAGACGGTGGACCCGGGCCGGCACGCGGAGTTCGTGCTGGCCCGTGTTCTGGAGTTCGGGCGGATGGCGGAGGTGCGGTGGCTGATCGCGACGTACGGGATGGAGCGCATCCATCGCTTCCTGCGGGACTCGGGTCATCCCGAGCTGAGCGAGCGTACGGTCGCGTTCTGGCGCGCGGTGCTCGACGCCGAGGAGGAAGAATGGGCGGAACCCCCGTCCTGGCGCCGGAGCAGGATCGCGCCCTGGAGCGACTGAGCCGCGTCCCCGGCATGGATCGGTTCTACCTCGCCGGCGGATCGGCCGTCGCCTGGCATTTGGGTCATCGCATTTCGCGGGACATCGACCTGTTCTCCACGACCGGCACGGAGGATCTCGGGGAGTTGCGGGAGCGGATTGCGGTGGCCGTGCCGGGGGCGGAGGTCGTCTCGACGACGGAGGTTTCGCTCCGGCTTCGGCTCGAAGGAGCGCCGGTGGATCTGGTGCGGTACCGGTACCCGCTGCTGGAACCGCCGAGCGCGGGACCGCGAGGTTTTGCCGTCGCAGGGCTGCGCGATCTGGCCGCGATGAAGCTCGCGGCCATTGCGGGCCGCGGGCTGCGGCGCGACTTCTGGGACCTGCACGCGATCCTCGGCCGCTCCCTGTCCATCGGGGATGCCGCGTCCGCCTACCTGGACCGCTTCGGGCTGGCGCAGCCCGACCTGTACCACCTGGCGCGCTCGTTGACGTACTTCGCCGATGCCGAGCGCGACACGGTCTTCCCGGCGGGAATGGACGCATCGCTGTGGGACGTGATCAAGAAGTTCTTCCGAATGGAGACGCCGAAGCTCTTGGTGGGTCCCTGACGACGACCCCCCGCACTCCCCGCACTCCCCCCGCACTCCCCGCACTCTTCCCGCACTCCCCCCGCACTCCTCCTGCACTGTCCCGCACTTGACCCCGCCCCCCGCCCGATCCACCCTCCCCTTCCAGGAGGACGGCGATGACGCAGCTGGAGGCGGCGAGGGCCGAGGGTGAGGCGCGGGTGCTGGCGCTGCGGGGGACGTCGGTGCGGCTCGAGCCGCGGCGGCTGCCGCGGACGGCGGAGATCTTCGCGCGGGCGGCGATCGCGGCGTTCGGCAAGTCGCAGGGCGCGCTGGATGCCAGGCGCGAGGCGGCGCTGGCGCCGATCGAGGTCGCAGTGCACGGGGTGCGGCCGGATCCGGAGCGGGTGGCGAAGTTCCGCACGGTCTGCGCCGTCCGCACGCCGGCCGAGCACCTGCCGCTGAGCTACCCCGAATGCCTGTTCCTGGGACCGATGGCCGAGGCCGTGCTGTCTCCCGCGTTTCCGTTCAGCCCCTTCGGTCTGATCCACATGGGGCAAGGCATCGAGCAGTACCGGCCGATCCGGACGGACGAGACGCTGGACCTGTTGTGCCGGCTGGCCGAGATGCGCGTGACGGACAAGGGCTACGAGTCGGACTTCTCGATCGAGGTGCGGGCCGCAGGCGAGCTGGCCTGGCGCGGCGTGACGACCATCCTCAGCCGCAACGCGGCAACGCGCGGCCGAAAGGAGCGCGGCTCGCGGGTCGCGCCGGCGCCCGAGGCTGGCGACGGCTTCCAGGCGACACGGATCGAGGCACCCGAGAACACCGGCCGGCGCTACGCCGCGGCGTCCGACGACTGGAACCCCCATCACCTCACCTGGTGGACGGCGCGCCCCGTCGGCTACAAGAGGCCCATCGCGCACGGCATGTGGACGCTGGCGCGGACGCTGGCCGAGATCGAGGGTGATCGGCCGTTCGGCGTGCCGACCTGGGTCGAGGCGTCGTTCAAGAGGCCGATCTTCCTGCCGGGCGAAGTGGAGCTGCGCGTGCGCGACGAGTCCGGGCGCCTGGCGTACCACCCCGCGTTCCAGTTCGAGGTGCGCGAGCCGAAGAGCGGCGCGCCGCACATGGTGGGGGGGGTGAGGCCGATCTAGAGGGGTGGTGCGGGGGAGCGGGGAAGGGGAGCGGGGGGGTCAGCGGGCGAAGAGGTCGGAGACGGGGACGACGCGGATGTTCTGGCGGGGGATGCGGAGGGGGAAGGTGGCGGTGACGGCGTCTTCGGCGAGGATGTCGTCGCTTTTCGGGGTGTCGTAGTCCACGGGCGACGGGCCGTCGGCGGCGAGAGCATCGGCGAGCGCGGCGCCGTCGGGTGCGACGATGGCGATCTTCACATCCGTCGAGGTGACGGCGCGGGCGACGGCCGAGCGAACGGCGGCGGGGTCGAGTGCCGGCCACGTCTCGAGGAGGCCGTCGAGGAACGGCCGGTCCACTCCGAGGAAGAGGTCATCGATGGCGTAGCCCAGGCGGCGCGACTCGGTCTGCCGGTAGAGGTTGAAGTAGCCGAGGGCGAAGGTGCGGATGCGGTCGAGGTCCTCGTCGGGGATGCCGCCCGCGACGAACGTCTCCAGCTCGCGCATCGCGAGCCGGAGGACGAAGTGCGCGTTGCCGGGGTCGACGGGCCGGATCCAGATCGAGAACATCTGCTGGCGGCGGGCGACATTCACGGCCGGGTAGCGCGACCAGCCTTCCTGCACGAAGTGCTCGGGGTAGGCGTAGTCCCCGTAGTTGAAGCCGCGCTTCTCGCGGATCTCCTGCATCAGGCGGCCGACGAACTGGCGGTGCTGTCCGAAGTGGACGAGGGCCAGCGCCAGCGCCGGGAAGTCGGGGTCGCCGCGCACGACTGCTTCCGGGAAGCCGAGGGACATGGCGGTCGCCGAGTTGCCGGGCTTCTCGACGATGAGCACCTGACGTCCCGAGAAGGGCGGCGGGGGAGGGAGGGGAGCGACGGGCGCGCACGAGGAGGGCAGTCCGGCCGCGAGGTCGCTCGACACTTGCGCGGGGAAACCGTCGGGGAAGCCGCCGGCGACGCCGAGCGTCACGCGGCCGGCGCAGAGCACGCGCTCGCGCTGCGCGCGCACGTCGTCCAGGGTCATGGCGGCGAGGCCGGCGCCCGTGCCGACCGTCGGATGGCCGTACGGGTGGCCCTCGTAGAGGAACGCCTGCAGCGCCTCCTTGCCCAATCCCTCGTCGTCACCGACCTTGAGGTCGTCCTCCAGCTCGCTCCGGGAGATCGCGCGGAGCCGCGCGAAGTCTTCCGCCGCCATGCGCGGCCGGGTCAGCACCTCGAGCAGCAGGGGGTAGAACTCGTCGAGCAGGGCGGCGGGGACGCGGGCGTAGACGAGCGTCTGGTCGCGATCGACGTTCCAGGAGATCTCGGCGGCCATCGGGAACAGGGCGCGGAGCAGCTCGGGGTAGGTCATCGAGCCGGTCCCGCCTTCGATCATCAGCCGCACCGCCATCTGGGTCAGGCCTTCCCGTCCGGCGGGATCGTCGGCGGAGCCCGCGGCGAACACGACGCGGAACGTCACGGCGGGCGACGACGCGGACGGCATGGCCACGACGGTGCCGCTGCCGCGTGCGGGCCAGGGCGGTGACGGCGCCGGGGTGCAAGCGGCGAGCGATCCCGCGAGCAGCGCGCCGACGGCGCGTCCGAAGCCGGCGGCGTTCACGGGGCACCTCGTTCGGCGGCGGGCGCGGCGGGGGCGGGGGCGAGGGTGACGACGTTGCGGTGTGCGGCGGCGAGCCACGTCCCGGCGACGCGCGAGACGTCGGCCGGGGTGACCTCGCCGATGCGCTCTACGTACGCGTCCAGGGCCAGCGGATCGCCGGTGGCGGAGATGACCTGGGCCAGGAGGCCGGCGACCTGCGCTGGCGTCTCCAACGCCATCGGCAGGCCGTAGCGGACGTTGCTCTTGACCTCCTCGACGTGCGCCGCGTCCACCTCGCCCGCCGCGGCCGCGTCAATCGCGCCCTGGAAGTCGGCGACGGCGTCGTCGAAGGAGAAGGAACCGGCGAGCTTGGCATCGAGCACGAGCAGGGTGGGGTCGCGGTCCATCGTGCCCCACCGATCGAGCGTCAGCAGCTTCTGCTCCTCGACCACGAGCCGCCGGTACAGCGCGCCCGTCTCGCCGAAGATCAGCTCCGAGGCGACATCGATTGCGGCCGAGTCGACGGTCGCGGCGGAGAAGGCCGGGGCCTTCCACGCGGCGAACATGCGGCGCGGGGCCGGGCCGGTCCAATCCACGTGGCGCGAGCGCGGCTCGAGCTGTTCGGGCTCGGCTGGGACCTCCGGTGCGTCGAGCCGCCGTTCCCAGCCGCCGAACTTCTCGGTGACCAGCGCGAGGAGGGCGTCGCGGTCGACGTCGCCGGCGACCACGATGAACGTGTTGTCCGGGGTGTAGAAGCGGTGGAAGAATTCGAGCGAGAAGTCGTAGCCCTCCGGCATCCGGTCGATGTCCTCCAGCCAACCGATGACGGTGTGACCGTAGGTGTGGGTGGTGAAGGCCATGGAGAGGAGGGTCTCCTCCATCTTGAGGCCCGGATCCGAGATGGCCGTGAGGTACTCGCCGTGGATCGCGTGTGCCTCGGTCTGGAAGCCCTCGACCGAGTACGACAGGTTCTGGAAGCGGTCGGCCTCGACGTCGATCAGCGTCGGCAGCGCCGCGGCCGGAAGCACCGTCGTGTAGCAGGTGCGGTCGCTGCTCGTGTTGGCGTTGTTGTCGGCGCCGAGCGACTGGACGAGGCGCTCGTACTGCTCCGCCGGGAAGCGCTCGGTGCCCCGGAACATCATGTGCTCGAAGAAGTGCGCGAAACCCGTGCGTCCGGCCTCGACCTCGTTGCGCGAGCCGACGCGCACGACGATGTAGACGGCGACGATGCCGGGGCTGTCGAACGGCGCGGTGACGACCGTGAGGCCGTTGGGCAGGCGGTCGACCGTCGCGGGGTGCGGCAGGATCTGCGCGGCGGCGGGCGCGGCGACGGCGGCGCAGAGGGCCAGGGCGAGAAGGATGCGGTGCATGGGGTTCCTCCCTTCCGGTGAGCGATGGTGGGCGCATGCGGGCAGCGAAGCAAGGGGGGGGACAGGGCCATCCGGGATCGATCCCTGGGTGGGATCGTAGGGTGGGGTTTGCCGAGGGGCGAGGGGGTGTACCATACTCGGCGGTCGCAGGAGGACGAGATGCAGCAACGGCGATCCGGATGGATGAAGGCGGTGGTGGTGTTGGGGGCGGTGGTGGCGGCGGCGCCGGTGGGCTGGGGGTGTGCGCGGCCGGGCGTGGGCAGCGACCTCGACCTGCGGCGCATCGTGCTCTACCGCAACGGCGTGGGGTATTTCGAGCGGTCCGGGGAGGTGGACGACGACGAGATCCACTTCCAGGTGCGGCGCGACCAGGTCGGCGACTTCCTTTCGTCGCTGGCCGTGGTGACGCGGGACGAAGGCGGGGTGCGGGGCGTGTCGTTCCCGTCCTTCGAGCAGCCCGAGCCGCCGGCGCCGCCGCCGCCGTGCTACCTGGGTCCCGGCGAGTGCCCGCCGCCCGCGCCGCCGCCGCGGCCGAGCAACATGCTCGACGTCGTGGTGGAGATGGACGGGGAAGACCACGAGGTCACGGTGGCGTACGTCGTGGAGGCGCCGGTCTGGCGGCCGACGTACCGCATCGTGCTGGGGGAAGGGCGCGATGCGGCGTTGCTCCAGGGCTGGGCGGTCGTCCAGAACCTGTCGGGCGAGGACTGGACCGACGTGGAGCTGACCGTCACCGAGGGCGCGCCGCTGACCTTCCGCGCCGACCTGGCAACGCCCTACATTCCGTCGCGGCCGGTGGTGAGCGACTACGGCGAGATCGTGCAGGCGCCGGTGTCGTCGCTGGTATCGATCGGCGGCGGGGCCCAGGCGTATGCGCCGCCGGCGGCGACCAGCGCGCCCTACGGCGGCCCCGGCGGAGGGTACGGCGACTCCGACAACGACTCGGTCGCCGATTCGTACGACGCCTGCCCCTACGAATCGGAGACGTGGAACGGGATCACGGACGAGGACGGTTGCCCGGACTACGGCCAGGTCGTGCTCGATTCGGGCGCGGCCGGGTACGGCTACGGGTACGGCGACTACGAGAGCACGGCGACCGGGGAGGCGCGCATGGCGCCGGGCGCGTACGGCATCTACGCCGCGACGACCCCGTCGATGCCGGCGCCCCCTCCCCCGCCGCCGCCGCCCGCGATGGGTGCGACCGGGGCGGGGCAGAGCCTCGCGCTCCTGGCGGCCCGGGCGCAGGAGGGGGGGATCACGATGTACGAGGCGGAGGGAGCCGTGACGGTCCCGAACGACTCCTCGACCCTCATCGCCATCCTCAACGACCCGATCGATGCGGAAGACACCCTGCTCTACCAGCCGGACTACGGCGTGCCGGATTCGAGCCAGAGCCCCTTCCGCGTCATCCGCTTCACCAACGACATGGGCGTGGCGCTGGAGCGGGGCCCGATGGCGATCCTCGGCCACGGCCAGTTCCTGGGCCAGGGCATCCTCGAGCCCCTGCCCGACGGCGCCACGACCTCCATCCCCTACGCGCTGGAACGCGCCGTCATGGTGACGGTCGACGCGCAGGAGTCGCCCGAGGAGGCGCGGCTGGTCAAGATCGTCCGCGGCCGGGTGACCGTGCAGCGCTTCAGCGTGCTGACTACCCGCTACGCGGTGCGCAACCTGGCGAGCGAGGATCACAAGCTGTGGATCCGGCACCCCCGGCGACTGGGCTACGACCTGCCGTCGCCGCCCGAGGGGACGGAGGAGACGGGGGACGGCTCGGCGCTGGTGCCGTTGGAGCTTCCGGCCGGCGAGGAGACGGAGCTGGAGCTCGAGGAGAAGAGCCCGACGACGGTGGAGGTGGAGCTGCTGACGCCGATCGCGCACGACGCGATCCTGGCCTACCTCAACGGCCCGGCGGTCGACGCCGTGGCGGGGCCGGTGCTGCGCCGGGCCCTGGAGGCGGGCGACCGGCTGGCGGAGATGGACGAGCGGCGGGCGGGACTGGAGGAGAAGCGGCGCGAGATCCAGCAGCTCATGCAGGAGATCCGCGCGGACCTCGCCGTGCTCGGCACCAACCCGCGCGCCCAGGAGCTGAAGGACCGCCTGATGCGGGACCTGGACGAGCAGACGAGGTTGTACCAGGACCTCACGGCGCAGATCGTAGACTTGAACTCGCAGGCGGCGGAGCTGCGGGTGGAGCTGGCGGAGGCGATCCGGGCGTTGGATTTGGAAGTGCCGCAGGGGGAGGGGGAGGACGAGCCGTAGGGGAGGCGACACGCGGGCTCTTCGGGAGAGGAGAGGTGGAGAGGCCGGCTGGAGAGGGGGGGAGGGGGGATCCTACAGCCGGATGGAACCTTCCAGATAGGTGACGGCGCGTCCGGCGATGGAGACGCGGGCACCGCGGTCCTCGCAGAACAGGTCGCCGCCGCGTTCGGAGACCTGGCGGGCGCGGAGCGTCGTGCGGCCGAGGCGTTTGGCCCAGTAGGGCACCAGGGTGCAGTGCGCGGATCCCGTCACGGGATCCTCGGGGATGCCCTCGCGCGGGGCGAAGTAGCGCGAGACGAAGTCCACGTCGGCCCCGGCCGCGGTGACGATGATGCCGAACAGGTCGAGCGCCGCGAGGCGGGCGAAGTCGGGGCGGAGTGCGCGGACTTCGGCTTCGGAGCCGTAGAGCAGCATCGCATCGCGAGCGAAGAGAGCCTCGTGCGGGGCGCCGCCGACCGCGTCGGCCAGGCCGGCGGGCGCGGGGCGGGCGACGGGGGGGCGGGAGGGGAAGTCGAGCGCGAGGAGGTCGCCGTCGAGCCGAACGGCGAGGAGACCGCTTTGGGAGGAGAAGCGCACCGCCGTCCGGCCGGTGGTGAGGTGGCGCAGAACGACGTGGGCGGAGGCGAGCGTGGCGTGGCCGCAGAGGTCGACCTCGGTGCGCGGGGTGAACCAGCGGATGGCATAGCCGTCGTCCTGCGGAACGAAGAACGCGGTTTCGGAGAGGTTGTTTTCTGCGGCGACGGCCTGCATCACGGTGTCGGGAAGCCACGAGTCGAGCGGGCAGACGGCGGCGGGGTTGCCGGAGAAGACGCGCTCGGCGAAGGCATCGACCTGGAAGATGGGGATGCGCATGGGGGGCCTCCTGGGAGGGGGTGTACACCGCGGGGGGAGAATGGGGAATGGGGAATGGGAATGGGGAATGGGAACTAGGAACTAGGAACTAGGAACACGGAACTAGGAACACGGAACTAGGAACACGGAACCAGGAACACGAAATGGGAGAGAAGGAACTATTCGGACTGTTTTCGGAGGTACGTGGGGATGTCGAGGAGGTCGCCGTCGGGGGCGCCGAAGAGCATGCACTGCGACTGCCGGGCCGCCTCGGCGGCGGCGGCGGTGGTGGAGCGGCGCGGGGGCGGTCAGGAGGAGGTTCGCGGGCGCTGGGCGGGCGCGGGCATTTCGATGGCGGGCGCGGTCGGGTACGACGACGTGCGCGGCTGGACGGCGGCGTGTCCGGCGGTGGCACGTGCGCCGACCACGGCGTTGTCGAACTCACGGCGGAAGCCGGTGGCGATGACGGTGACGCGGATCGAGTCTTCGTGATCCGGCAGCTCGACCTGCCCCATGATGACGTCCGCGTCCTCGTGGACCTGGTCGCGCAGGAAATCCATCGCTTCGCGGATCTCGGAGAGCTTCATGTTGGAGCCGCCGATGAAGTTGACCAGGACGCGGGTGGCGCCGCGGAGCGAGGCTTCCTCGAGGAAGGGGGAGCAGACGGCGGCCTGGGTGGCCTCGAGGGCGCGCTTGTCGCCGCGCGCCTCGCCCTGCCCCATCACGCAGGGGCCGGCGCCCGTGAGGGTCGTGCGCACGTCGGCGAAGTCGACGTTGATGCGCCCGCTGACCTGGATGATCTCGGTGATGCCGCGGACCGACGTCGAGAGGACGCCGTCGGCGAGGCGGAAGGCCTCGGCGGCGGCGAGGTCGGGGTCGAGGTCGAGGAGCTTGTCGTTGGGCAGGACGATGAGGGCGTCGACGTTGGGGGCGAGGTTGGCCAGACCCTCCTCGGCGGCGCGCAGGCGCCGCTTGCCCTCGAAGCCGAAGGGGCGCGTGACGACGGCGACGGTGAGCGCGCCGGCCTCCTTGGCCGCCTGGGCGACGATGGGGGCCGCGCCGGTGCCGGTGCCGCCGCCCATGCCGGCGGTGATGAAGACCATGTCCGCCCCGGCGATGTTCTCGCTGATGCGGTTCACGTCCTCCAGGGCGGCCTTGCGGCCGACGTCGGGGTTGGCGCCGGCGCCCAGGCCGCGCGTGAGGCGCTCGCCGAGCTGCACGCGGCTCTCGCAGGGCGAGTCGTTGAGCGCCTGCATGTCGGTGTTCATGACCACGAAGTCGGCGCCCGCGACGCCGTCCCCGAGCATCGTGCGCACGGCGTTGCAGCCGCCGCCGCCCACTCCGACGACCTTGATCGTGGTCTGGCAGTCGTACTTCACATCCAGGTCGAACTCGGCCATCGCTCACCACCCTCCTTCGGCCGGGGACGTCTCCGCGTCCCCGCGCCGCCACGCCCAACTGCTCCCCCACGCACTTCCCGCACTTCCCGCACTTCCCGCACTTCCACCTAGAACCACTGCTTCACCGTGTCCCAGAACCGCTTGCCGCGTCCCTTCTTCTCGCCCGGCCGCGAGGTCGGCGCGATGTCCTCGACCGCGTGGGTCCGCCGCCGCGCGGCGTGGAGCAGCAGGCCGGCGGCGACGCCGAACGACGGGCTCTGGACCATGTCCACCATGCCGCCGACGCCCATCGGGCTGCCGACGCGGACGACGGTCCGCATCACGTCCTCGGCCAGCTCCGCCAGTCCCTTGAGCATGGCGCCGCCGCCCGTGAGCACGACGCCGCCGTGGAGCATGTCGCCGTAGCCGCTCTTCTCGATCTCCTGCTGCACGTGCGTCAGGATCTCCTCGACCCGCGGCGAGACGATGGCGCACAGGGCGGACCGCGGCACCATCTCGGGCGGCCGCGGCCCGACGCGCGGCACCAGGATCGTCTCCTCGGCATCGACCATCGAGCCCAGGGCGCAGGCGTGGGACTTCTTCAGCCGCTCCGCCTCCGCTTCGATTGTCCGCAGGGCGAAGCGGATGTCGGCCGTGATGTGCCCGCCGCCCATGCCGATCACCGCGGTGTAGCGCAGCGTCCCATCGACGTAGATCGCCAGGTTCGTGATCGCGCCGCCGATGTCGACGAGCGCGACGCCCAGCTCCTTTTCGCCGTCCTGCAGCACCCCCTCGGCGGCCGCCAGGTGCTCCAGCGTCACGCTGTGCACCTCGAGATCGCACAGCCGGCAGCACTTGAGGATGTTCTGCGTCTGCAGCGCCGACGCGGTGATGATGTGGACCTTGGCCTCGAGCCGCACGCCGCTGATGCCGACCGGCTCGCGGATGCCGTCCTGGCCGTCGATGATGTAGTCCTGCGGCAGCACGTGGAGGATGTCGCGGTCCTTGGGCAGGTTGATCGCGCGGGCGTTCTCCTTGACCCGCTCCACGTCCTCGTCGGTGACCTCGCCGCCCTTGACGGCGACCAGGCCGCTCATGTCGATGCCCTGGACGTGGGGCCCCGAGATCCCGACGTGCACGGCGCCGATGCGGCACCCGGCCATCTGCTCGGCCTCGTGGATCGTCTCGCGGATCGAGGCCGCGGTCTGCTCGATGTTCAGCGCCAGGCCCTTGCGCGAGCCCTTGCAGAGCTGCTGGCCGACGCCGATCACCTCGATGCCGTTGTCGCCGGCCTCGCCGACGACGGCGGCCACTTTGGTGGTGCCGACGTCCAGTCCGACGAGGATTTCACCGCCTTCGCGCTTCGCAGCCATCCCGCCCATCCTTCCGTCCCACCCGTCGGTTCTGCGGCCGCCCCGTCGGTTGCGATGCCCCTCCGAGCGTGCCGCGGCCGAAGATCCCATAACCGGGAGAGGGCACCAAATTTTTGGCAGAGCGGGGAGGGAGGGGGAAGGGAAAGTCTCGCGCAGAGGCGCAGAGGCGCAGAGGCGCAGACGGGGGATTCGAGGGCTTGGTGGCGGGCGGCGAGGGCGAGGAAGTCGGCGCCGCCTTTGCGGGCGGTGCAGGAGCCTGGGCGGGAGTCCCAGGCGGGGGCGGCTTCGCGCAGGTCGCGGAAGTAGCTGCTCTGGAGGGCGTGGAGCAGGGAGTGGGGGCCGAAGCGGAAGGGGGAGAGGGGGACGAACGGGCACGGGGTGATGGCGCCGCGGGGGTCGACGTGGAGCAGGGAGCGACCCGCGATGCCGCAGCCGCCGAGGGCGTCTTCGTCCTCGGGTGCGCAGATGACGAGCAGACGGTGGCGGCGTGCGGCGGCGCGCGCGGCGGCGACGACGCGGCGACGGGGGGCGGGCGGCACGAGCAGCGGGTCGGCCGCGTCGCCGATGGCCGGGAGGTAGTCGAGGACGAGGGCGAAGGAGGCGCCGGAGGCGGCAAGGCGGTCGTAGGTCGCGGCGTCCGAGAATGTCTCCGTGTTTTTGGCGTGGACGGTGGCGGCGAAGCCGCAGGGCAGGCCGGCGCGGTGCAGGCGGGCGAGCGCGGCTTCGGCGGGGCGGCTGGACGAGCCGGCGCTCGCGTTGACGAAGAACGCGGCGTTGGCGGTGCCGCGCCAGCGAGCGGCGAACGCCGAGTCGACGGCGCGACCGTTGGTGAAGACGACGAAGAGGGTGCGGGGGTGGGAGGCGACGAGGTCGTGCAGGCGGGGGAGAAGGAGCGGCTCGCCGCCGACGAAGGCGACCCGGCCGATGCCCAGCTCGGAGCACTCGGCCAGGAGGCGGGCCAGCGTCGGGCGGGAAAGCGTGGCCGGGGGGCGGGAGCGATCGGCGCGGACCATGCAGGAGGGGCAGTGGAGGTTGCAGCGGGAGGTGGCGCCGATGACGAGGGTGTGGGGAATGGTGATGTCGAACCGGCGTCCAGCTTCCTGCCGGCGATTCTCTGCGGCGGCCAGGCCGGCGGCCAACCGGCGCAGGGGCTCCGCGTCCGCCCCGACCGCCCGGCCACGCGCGACGGAGAAGACAACCCGCTCGGCGAAGTCGGCGGCGTAGCGCGGGGACGCGTCTTGCGCCGTCAAGGTGTGTCGGCTCCCAGTCCCGCGAGCAGGCGCAGGGCTTCCTGCTTGCGGAGCCGCTCGAGCACGAACGTCGCGAAGGAGTCCTGGCCAAGCGCGGCGGAGAAGAGGTTCCGCCAGCGGATGCAGGGGAGCGGGGAGGCGTCCCGTTCTTCGTACCATCCCTCGACACGGAGGAATGCGGAGCGGGAGAGGGCTGGGGCGGGCGCGGGCGCGTCGAACAGGACGGTCAGGCCGTGGCGGTAGGGAACGTCCAGCGTGCGGCCGTCGATGGCGGCGAGGGGGTCCGGGGCGACGTCGCGTATGGTTGCGTTCGGGGCGTCGATCATCGACCCGGACGGGGACAGCGATCGGACGGCGAGGTCGGCATCGACGGGGGAGGCGAGGCGGACCTGTTCGACGCGCCAGGCGCCGGGGAGGACGGCGAGCCGGACGCGGAAGGTGGGGGCATCGGAGGGAGGGAGGCTGAGGCGCAGGGCGACGGTGCGCGGGCCTGCGGGGCCGACGGCGGGGAGCGTGCCGAGGGGTTTCCAGTCCGGAAGATCCTCGACGGCGACGTCCATGGCGAAGCCTGCGGAGCGCAGGAGGCCTTCGACGATCGGACGGTAGGCGGGGAACGCGCTGGTGCCGCGCATCAGCTTGGGGAGGCCCGGGCCGAACTGGCGGATGTACGCGTGGTAGGAATCCTGGAGGAAGGCGGTGTTGTTCCCGCGGACGAGGAGCACGACGTCGCCGGCGCCCGCGGGGCGGGGGAACTCGACGGTGACCCAGTCGCGAACGCGGCCGTCGAGGACGCTCGACACGTCGGTGCCCTCCCAGCCGTCGCCGTCGTCGGCGAGCAGCGGGGGGAGGCGGTCGCGGCCGGCGGCGTCGAGGACGGCGAGGGGGGCGAGGGGGGCGCGCACGGCGAGGAGGGTCTCGTCCGGGCCGGCGACGATCTCCAGCGCGGGATCGTGGTCGACGAGGTCGAGTGCGACGGAGTCGAAGGAGTCGTCCTCGAGCAGCTCGGCGGCGAGGCGGACGCGGTAGCGGCCGTCGATGGCGGCGAGGGGACCGAGGGGGACGCGGTCCTCGCGGCGGGCGCCGCGGTTGAGGGCGCCGGTGAGGGCCTCGCCGACGCGGGTGAAGCCGGCGGCGGTGGCGACGTAGACGTAGGGGCAGGAGCCGGAGGAGCCGCACGAGGGAGGGTTGTAGGTCACGTCGAGGTCGTCGCCGTGGGGCGGCCGGCGGACGGAGACGGCGCCGCAGCGATCTTCACAACAGACCATCTCGGTCGAGTAGCGGCCTTCCGCGTGTTGGCCCGGGGCGATGAGCACGGTGAGCGAGGGCGAGTCGGTGCCGAGGGACAGTTGCGCGTCGGGCGGGACCCAGAGGTGGTTCGCATCGGGAACCAGGACATGGAGGAAGAACGGCGTGTAGTTGTTGAAGTTGTAGCTGTAGGAGTAGTCGCTCTCGCTCTCGCAGCATGCGAGCTGAATCGCGCCGAGGGCGAGGGCGGCAGCGAGGAACCAGGGTTTGGCGGTTGGCGGTTTCATCACAGTTCTCCCGGCAGGAAGCGGACGCCGACGGCGAGCTGGAACGACCAGGCGATGAGGGCGTCGCCGAGCTCGCCGTCGTCCGCTCCCGGGAAGCCCATGACGAAGTCGGTGAGGGCGACGACGTCGAGGCCGTCGAGGACGGAGAGGAGCCAGCCGGCGCCGAAGCGGAGGGAGAGACCGGACCTGAGGAAGTCGTAGGTCCAGGACGCGTCGTAGTCGGCGGAGCGTTCCTCTCCGGTGCCATCGCGGTAGCCGAGGCCGGCGCGGGCTTCGAGGCGGAAGGGGTCGGCGCGCACGGCTTCGACGAGGATCATGGAGTCGAGGCCCCACTGTGCGGCCCACGCGGAGACGGAGCTCAAGTTGGCGTTGGCGTAGTCGACCCATTCGTCGGTGCCGAGGGAGGAGACATCGACCTGGATGCTGAAGCCGAGGCGGGGGCACCACTTGGCGCCGAGCTCGAAGGTGGCGCCGCCGCCGGGGCCGAAGCGGTCGAGGTCGTCGGGGTGGGCGACGCTGTAGGTGGTGGTGCCGGCCATGGGGTGATCGATCCAGGAGCCGAAGGGGACGTAGGCGAGGGCGTGGAGGCCCATGAAGAAGCCTGTGGGGGCGTCGCAGTCGGGGGCGGGCGGTTCCGGGGCGTCGGGCTCCGCGGCTTCGTACGCCGGCGCCTCGGGCGGCCCGGCGTCGCCGGGAGGCGGCGAGGAGACGGGCTGGGCGGAGGCGGGGGGCGGGGCGAGCAGGGCGATGGCCGCGAGCGCGACGGTCGGGAGGAGGATGGAACCGGAGCGTGCTTTCCTCATCTGCACTCCAGGGACACGGGGGACGGCGGGGATCCTAGCGCATGGGGTGGCGGGGAGCCACCCGAGGATGGAGGCGCCGAAGTTTGGTGTCCACGTTGGTGGGGAGGGCGGCCCGCGCAACGGGGAGCCGGGAGGACGCGAAATTTCGGGGACCGGCGATTCCCCGCTTCTTCGCGCTGTCCCAACCCGGACATCCCGAGGACGCGGGTGCGTCGATGGAGGCAGGGGATGGAGCGCCGGGCGGGGGGGAAGGCGGCGCGGCCCGGGGGCGGAAGTCGCGGAAGCAGCGGACTCTCTCCCGCCGCATCGTGGGCGGACGGTGCCGGGAACGGGACGTGCAGGCGACTGGGCGGGCCCGGCGATCGGCCGGGTGCCGGTCGCGGCCGGGGCGTCCGCGTCGGACGCGGGCAACGCAGCCGGGGAAGGAGCCGTCATGGGTCTCATCGTGTCGCCGATCGTGGAGGGGAAGCTGGCCGCCTGGGAGGAGCTGGTCGAGGGCATCACGGGCCCGCGGAAGGAGGAGTTCGCGGACTTCAACCGGCGCTATTCGCTGACCCGCCATGCGGTGTGGCTGGCGAAGCTCCCGCAGGGGTGGGCGGCCGTGGTGTTGATCGAGGGACCCGGGGCGGGCGACTTCCTGCCCCGCATTACGAAATCGACCCACGACTTCGACCGCTGGCTGTCGAGTCGGCTGGCCGAGGTGCACGGCATCGACGTCTCGATGCCGCCGCCGGGATCGCCGCCCGAGCTGAAGTTCGACGTGCGGCTGTAGAGCTTGGGTTCGAGCATCGTGCCACGTTGCCGGCCGGGAGCCTTGGCGGGCGGATGTGGCAATTCCATTTCCTCGTGGACCCTTACTCGCCGACGCCGTACACCTTCATGACCTCGTCGCCGTAGTGGTTGATCACCTTCACGGCGATTTTGCCCGTGCGGGGCGGGTCGAAGGGGCGGCTGGTGGTCGCGTACAGGGACGCCCATGCCGCCGTCCTGGGCCCGATCAGCGCGGGTCCGGCGCGACGGCCTGCTGGAACTCCGCCTCGTCGGCGTCGGTAACGGCGGCGGAGTGGACGTTGAAGACGGTGTAGAGTGCAGAGACCAGGAACGAGAGCACGATCGGCTCCTGTTCGAATCGTTGCATCGCGAGTTGCACGGCCGGATTTTCCAGGTGCAGCACGAGGCTGGGACCGCGGACGGAGGCGACGGTGGAGGGCGAGCCGCGCACGATGGCCAGGTCCACCGCGTCCCAGGACTGGGGGCCGGCGGCGGCCACGGGAACGCCCATCGCGAGGACCCTGGCTCGCGCCGCATCGTCGCCGGCGGACTTGCCGCCCCCTGGACGGGCGGCGGCAGACGGCCCCTCGCGCCTTGCGTCGTTCCGCCCGGCGCGATCGGGCGACAAGCCGGCGCCGAGGAGCGGCACGTACCGCCTCAGCTCTCCCCGCAGCGCGTCCAGGAAACGCAGCTCGATCGAGAACTCGACTCCCGCGCCCGCCGCCGTCGCCTCGCCATGCTCCAGCTCGCCCGCCTCGGGCCGGACCGGCGACAACACGGGGACGGCGGGAGGGACGGGGGCTTCGGGCTGCGGGCTTTGGGGTTCGGCAGGGGGCGCGGGGGCAGCCGCGCCCTGGCCCCGGAGGGACTCGGCGGCCCTGCCGTCGAGCAGGGCGCGGTGGTCCTTCGGAGCCGCTTCCGGATCCGAACCGCGGGCTTCAGCCCGCGGCTGGGGTCTGACGGCGGGGCCCGCCGTTCCGCCGGGCGCGCCCTCCGGACGCCCTGAAGACTGAGAACCGGAAACTGAAGACTGAGAACCGATAGCTGAAGACTGCACCACGCCCGGCGGCGCCGCGGGGCGTGGACGGAGCGCTTGCCACTCGGCGGCGGACAGGGCGGATGCCGAAACGCTCTGCGGGAAGAGCACATCGAGGGTGGAGGACTCGAAGGACCGGACGGCGACGACCAGCGAGCTCAGATCCTCGGGCACGCCGTGCCGTTCGTCCGGGGCGGCGTGCACGAGACGCCCGGTGCGTCGGGCGAGCGCGGTCAGGTCTTCCAGCGATGCGGTCCGGCCGTCGGCGAGCACAAAGCCGTCGAGCCGGGCCAGGCGGTCGACGAGCTCGTCCCGCCGCGATGGGGGGGGCGGCGGCGGGGAAGCGCGGAGGTAGTCCAGGAGATGCGTCCAGGCTGCCGCGCGCGACCCGGGCGGCAGCACCGGCCACCGCTCGGCCAATCGCCGTACGAGGTGGGGCACGAGGCCCGTGCAGAGCGCGGCCAGGCGGTCGAGGTCGGCCTGGCCGACGCCGCCCAGGGCGTCCGGATCCACGCCCAGCGCGTCGTCATCGACGACCGCACGCAAGGCCGCGGTGCACGGCACGGGAACGGTGAGCAGCCGGCGCTTCTTGGTGCAAACCGTGAGGTGAAGGGCCGTCGTGCCGTCGTGGGCCGCCGGCAGCCCGACCTCCCCTGTCACCGTGTTCGTGGCGATCGGCTCGCTCACGAGCGTCGTCCCCTCCTCCAGGCCGACGCGACGCATCGCGGGGAGCGTCTCGAGCGCCTGGACTCGTCTCGCCCGGCGCAGCTCCATCCGCACGTCGTCCAGGCGGACGGGGCCGAGGATACGAGGCAGGATCTCGCGGGTCCGTTCGTCGAGCCGCAGGACCGTTCCGCCGTCGGCCGGGGGGTCCGGCCAGGGATCGGGCGCCGTGTCCGGAACGAACGGGATGCGCCCGGTCGTCCGGGCCAACGCCGACGCCTCGACCAGCGTCACGGGCCGGTGCTCGATCGACTCCAACAGCGGCGCCCCGGCGAGCACGGCAGGGACGGGCAACGCGCCGCCCGACGGCGTGCCGCGGTCGGGTCCGGCGAGCCAGTCGTCGAACAGGCGGGCGACGAGCTCGCCGCGCGGGGCGTCCTTGGGCACGGGCGAGTCCCGGAGCAGGTCGTCGAGGGCCGCGGGGAAGTCCGGCGCGGCGACGGTCAGTCCCCCGGAGACGCTCGACAGCAGCTCCAGCGCCGCGACGACGTCGGACAGCTCGCGGCCCGCCGCACACGCCAGGAGAGCGCGATAGGCCGCCAGCGCCGACGGCGGGTCGCTCGCCTCCCGCAGCCGGTTCCACACCGCCCGGAACGCTTTTCGCGGGAACGGCGACGCGGCCGCCTCGAGCAGGAAGGCCGCGGCAGCGCGACGCCGATCAGGCGGCAACGTCCCGAGCCTGCGGCAGAGCGCGGCAAGCAGGTCGCGCGAGGCCCGCCGTGCGGCCTCGCCGATCCGCGCCGTCGCCTCGGGATCATCGACGTCGTTCCACAGCGGGTTGGGCCGGATCGCATCGGCGTTGACCACCCCGCGCAACGGGCCGAAGGGGACGAGGAACGACCTTCTCCCCAGCGGACGCCGCTCGCGCAGGATGCGGACGCGGAGCTGCGGCGGCCAGCTCCGCACGCCTTCCGGCAGGGACGAGGCGGCTTCCAGCGGCACGGCGAGGGACCCGTCGAAGCCGTCGCCGGAGAGCGGGACGTTCGCCAGCAGCTCCCCCGGGACCACGACCGGCTCGGGCGTCGCGAACGCGTGCGCCTGTGCCGCCGCCCGCTCCGCCAGCTCGGCGGACCCGTCACGCAACGCCTCGGCGCCGAACACGCGCACGAGGAGCTCGCGCGTCGGCGCGTCGAGCACGAGCGTGGGGGATTTGGCCGCGACGCCTTCGGCGACGGGCCCGCTGCACCAGGCGATCGAGCCGGTGCGCGCACTCTCCGCCTCGATCCCGGCGAGGCTCAGCATGCCGGCCGCGCGGGGCGAGCGCGACTGCGGCACGCCGATCGCGGGGAACAACGGCAGGAGCGCGGCAGGATGGACACGCGGCGAGGGCGGCGGCGCCGCGCCGTCCGCGGAAGGGGCCGGCGTCCGGAGTCGACCGATCCCGAGGGCGGGCAGGAAGCGGTCCGCGGCGCCCCGGCGCTCGTCGCACAGCCGCTTCGCCTCGACCGGCGAGAAGCGGAACGCCTCCAGCAGGTGGCGGCCGAGGCCCGGGACGAGGGCGGCGTAGAGCCAGCCCCGGATGGCTCCCGGTCCGGGGGAGGCCCCGGAGAACTCCACTCCCCGCAGGGATCTGGCGCAGGCCCGGCACAGCGGCTCGAGCTGTTCGGCGGCGGCGAGGACCGCGTCCGCCAGCGCCTCGTCGTTGGTGGCGTCGTCGTAGTCCCGGTTGGGAGCGAACTCGCCGGCAACGACGATCGCGATGCCGCGCAGGACCTGCGAGGTGCGCTCGCCCAGGAGACAGCCCGACGACACCACGCGCAGGGTGGCGGACCAATCCGGGTACGGTTGGAGGGCGACCTCGCCCTCCACGGCCTTCGCCGTGACGCCGCCCCCGAGGGTCCGCTGCGGCAGGGCGAACGGGCGACGGAACCGCAGCGACGCGTCGGGGAGCACGGCCGGGGCGCGGCGCTCGAGGAACCTGGCGCGGAGCTTCGCCTGCCGCTCGAGGTGGTGGAGCCAGCGCGTGGCGTCGTTGAGCTTGACGCCGAGCACGCGGGTGAGGAAGGGGTGGAGGTCGTCGTCGGGCAGGAGCAGCACGGCCCGGCCGTCGTCGAAACGCGTGGCGCACGGCTCGCGCGCGTACTCGCACTCCGCGTAGCGCTTCGCCTCCTCGATGATCCTGGCCAGCGGGACGAACTCGCCGTGGGCGGCCGCGAAGAGCGGCGCGCGGAGCAGCTTCGCCGGCAGACCGTCCACGGGGGCGCCCCGCTGCGCGTGCTCGCGAAAAACACCGGCGCAGCGCTCGGCTGCGGAGCGCAAGAGGCCCCGCGCCCACGTCGTGGTGGCCTCGTCCCAGCCGTCGCCCCAGCGGTCGCAGAGGAGTGCGAGCACCCCGTCGCAGGCGCGGGACGCGGCGTCGACGGCCTCCTGGTGGACTTCGTCGCGCACGATGTCCTGCTGGGAGACGTCCTTGCGCAGGCGCGCGCAGTCGATGACGCAGATGAAGCCCGGCGGCAGCTCGATCTCCTCGTGCTCCGCCACCAGCACGCCGTTGGTCACCAGGAGGATTCGCGCGCGCTCCTCGGCTCGCGGCCGCAGCCGGACGAACCCGCGCACGTCGCCGGCGTCGACCTCCGCGAACAGCCCGCCCGCCTCCGCGAGGTCCTGCTCGCGGCCGACCGCCAAGGGCCGCCCTTCGAGCCGGACGTCGCAGCGGGCGTACCGGCATCCGGCCCGCAGGAACGTCTCCTCGGCCAGCCGATCGTTGAGGTTGCGGAAGAAGCGCACGGCCAGGCCCGGGCGGAACCGGTCCTTGACGCGGATCACGGTGCCGCGCGGGACCTCGTCCGGGGCGCCGATGCGGTCCGGACGCCTGGGGCGCAGCTCGAGCGAGGCACCGGTCTCGCCGTCGCCGCTCGCGATGCGGACGTGGCGGGGATGGAGCGCCATCGCGGCGTTGAGGCCGAGGGCGAGCTGGCGGCGGGCGCGCAGGTCGTCGGTGTCGGCGGGGGAGAACATCGAGGCGTAGATGTGCTCGAAGTCTGCGGCGGTGAAGGGGCGCCCGTCGCAGCGCAGCTCCATGTCGTCGGCATCGATGGCGAAGTCGATGCGGGTCGCGCCCTTGAGCACGGCGGCCTCGACGAGCAGCAGGACGTAGCGGCGCGGGTCGGGAAGCTGGAACTGGCGCAGCTTCTCGCGGGCCTTGTCGCGGTCGAGCGTGAAGGCGCCGTCGGAGTCCTGGCGGCCTTCGGCGCGCAGCGCGTCGATCAGGCGGTCCGCCGCCGGCATCGCGCCTCCATGGCCCGCAACACCAGCTCCGCGTCCAGCTCGACGTTCAGCCGGTGGTCCAGGAAGAACAGCTTCAAACCCAGGTAGGCCGCCAGCTCGGCCTCGCGCGGGGCGAGCACGAGGAGCCGGGCCACGGCGGGATGGGCGGCGTTGAGCACCAGGGCGCGCTTGCGGGAGAAGACCGAGGCGCCGAGCTTGCGCGCGTCGTCCAGCGGCGTGGTCTCGCCGAAGGAGCGCTGCGTGACGGCGACGCGATCGGCGATCCGGGAGGCGGGGGTGTCGAAGCGTGCGAGGTGGACGCCGGAGAGCTTCGCCTTGCCGGCCCGCAGCAGGTCCGCCGTCGCGCGGCACAGCGCGGCGGCTCCCGCCGGGATCCGGCCGTCTTCCAGCGGCTGCGGCCGGCACAGCCGCTCGTCCGCGCCCTCCGGGATCAGACCGAAGAGGTTCGCGAGCGCCGCTGCCGCCGGTCCGCCCGCGGCCGCGTGCAGCACGAGGCTGCCGCCGCGGGCCAGCGCCTCGCCCACCGCGGAGCCCGGCACGGAACGCTCGAGGCGGCCGCGTCGCGCGGCCTCGCGGACGGCGCCGAGGGTCACCGGCGTTCCCGCCAGATCGCGGAAGACCCGGCGGGCGGCCGAGGCGGCGAGGCATCGGGGGCGGCGTTCCAGCCGGCGCGTGGCGAGGAGGTACAACCGCCCCGCGGCCTCGGACTCCGGGTCCCGCGCCACCTCCTCCTCCAGCCGCTCGAACAGCCGTGCCGGCAGCTCGCGCTCGACGAGCCTTTGCACGATGCCGATCGCCTTGTCGAAGTTCCGATCGCGCACGACGTTGTCGCGCGTCAGCGTGTGCTCGAGGTAGCGCGAGCTGAGCTTGAAGGCCACGCCCGGGAAGAGCCCGGAGGGTTCCTCGAGGAGCGTCAGGCCCTTGTTGTAGTAGCCGGAGAAGCGGGCGCCATCGATCGTGTAGCCCGCGACGACCTCCGTGTCGGCCTCGACGTGGCGCACGGTCACGGGCAGGTCGAGATCGAGGGGCTCGTTGATGCGCTTGCCGTCGAAGCGCACCTCGGCCGGCAGGTGGCGGCACCAGTAGGCGACCACCTCGCGCGCCCGCTCGCGGAGCTTTTCGAACTCGTCCCGCGAGGCCGACTTGATGAGGCGGACCTTGGTCCCTTCGACGGGCTCGTCGCGTGCGATGCGGGTGAAGGTCCTGTCCTTGCGGAACAGGACGCGCCAGTTCTCGCCGCCGCGCGAGGTATCGACGCAAACGGCGTCGGGCTCGAGTGCGAAGACGGAGACGAAGCCGATGCCGAACTTGCCGATCTTGGTGAGGTCGCCTTCCTTGCTCGAGCTGAAGAGGCGCGTGAGCTGCGTATCGATGATCGCGCGGTCCATCCCCTCGCCCCAGTCATCGACGTGCACGACCATCGCGCCCTCGCCGCCGCCCCGCGGCGGCTCGTATTCGAACCGGATCTCGACCTCGCGGCTGCCCGCGTCGACGGAGTTCTGGACGAGCTCGCGGAAGAACGAGAGCGGGTCGGCGAACTGGTGGACGAGGGTCTCCAGGGCGTCGCCGGCGTCGGGGGCGAGCGGGGCGGAGGGGGGCTTCAGGGACGCGCGGGCCATGGGCTCCCCGCCATCACGACGGCGTCGTGCCGTCCGGGCCGCCGGGCCTGCGGCCGGCGACCGCACGGAGGGCGTCCAGGAACGAGCGCCGCTCGGACGCCGGCGGCGCCGGGAGCTGCTCGCGCCCGAACTCGGCCAGGACGCGGACGTCGTGATCGGTCGAGCCGATGAGGAGGAGTTTTTCGCCGGCCTCGACCAGGTACAGCGTGCGGCGCGGCTCGAGCGGCACGCGCTCGACGACGCGGATCCGGCCGCCGGGCGAGGCCTGCGGCCCGTACATGCGGCGCATCAGCCAGCGTGCGGCGAGCCAGGCGGCGAGGATGACGGCCAGGAAGACGAGGAGGGTGACCAGGAGATCCAGGAACGGGTACGGCTCGGCGGGGAGAGAGGGGGGAGAGGGGGAGGGAGGGGAGGGCTGCACGGGGGGAGCAAAGCAGAACGGGGAAGGGAGAACAAGGGAAGGGGAACGGGGGAATGGGAACGGGGGAATGGGAACGGGGGAATGGGAACGGGGGAATGGGA
>JACRCZ010000106.1 GCA_016218765.1 Deltaproteobacteria bacterium
CCTCCCCCAACTCCGCCGCGACGTCGCCCTCTTCCCGACCATCCTGCTCGATCAGCTCGGCCCGCTCCCCCAACTACTTGGCAACGTGCTTCCGATCAGCGAGCACCGAACGGTGGTCCACGATGTCCCGGCTCATTACCGAACTACGGTGTGGCGTAGGCGCGGAGGAGATAGTCGCCGGGCGCGGCGTCGGCGGGGATGGTGAGGGTGCCGGCGAAGGAGCCGGAAGGGGTGACGGCGAGGGAGCCCACGTCGCGCTCGGCGCCGTCCGGGGTCAAGAGGACGAAGCGGACGAGAGGAGCGGCGGCGCCTTCGGGGACGCGGCCGGAGACCTCGACCGAGTCTCCGCGCAGCGCATCGTAGGGGTAGCGGTCGATGAAGGCGACCGGGGCGGGGGGAAGTGGCGCGCGCGGCGCGGCCCCGGTGCCCGGGGGGGCTGGCGAGTCCGCGGGCGAAGGCGGATGATCGGGCGAATGGGCGACGTGACCGTTGGGTTCGGGCGGGAGGGAGAGGCCGTTCGGCGGCGAAGGGCCGGCCGGGGTCGGCGGTGCCGGACCGGGCGGTGATTCGGGCGGCGAACCGGGGGTTCCGGTGGGCGACGCGGGCGGAGCGGACGGTGCACCGGGCAGGGCGCCGACGACGGTGGCGGGAGGAGGCGTCGCGCCGGATCCGGGCGGCGGACCGGCGGGCGTCGAGCCGGTGGCGGCGGGGGTTGCGCCCGGGGTCGCGGCGGCGGGCGTCGGCTGCGTGCCGCGCGGCCACGGAAACGGATCGGCCTGGCGCGGAACGTGCGCTGGGACCTCGGCCAGCTCCTCATCGGTCTCGCCGTACGCGCCGCCGAGATCGACGCGGCGCCAGAGCCAGCGTGGGCCGTCGTCGCCGGGAACGGGCGCGAGCACCTCGACCCAGGCGTGCAGACGCGAGACCGGCATGCGCGCCGGGATCCCGAGCCACTGCGCCGTCACGACGAAGGCGTAGGCGCGGTGGCGGCACAGCCCGACATGGCCGAGCGCAAGCTCCTCGTAGGCCGTGCCCGGCAGGTGCGAGGGAGGGGGGCCCGGCTGGAACGAGCGGAACCAGGTCGACAGGAGACGCAGGGCCGTCTCGACGGGCATGTCGGCGGACACGGCGATGCGGTCCGCGACGCGGCGAGCGGGAGAATGGAGCGTCTCGGGGATCTGGCGCCGGGCCCACGAGGGGGTGTCGGCGACGGTCGCCGTCGCGTCGAGGCTGCCGCCGAACGCGAGAGAATCGGCTTCCAGCGAGAGCACCAGCTCGCGCTCGCCGCGGGCAGGGCCGGGAAGGAAGAAGAGGTTGCCGGCGCGGTCGACCGCCAGGCGGTCGCCTTCGGCGGCGCCGCCGACGATCGCGGCGCGGAAGTCGGGAGCGGGGCTGGGGAGCTGCACGGCCGAGTCATCGTTCACCCAGAGGCGTGCGCGGCCCAGGAACCGTTCGGCGCCCGGTGAGCCGGCGGGCGGCTCGATCGCGCGCAGCTCGTCGAGACGCGTGGGGGGGGCGTCGAGGGTTCCGTCGGCCAGGACGGTGTCGAAGACTTGCTGGCGGAGGTAGGGACCGGGCGACGGGCTCCAGAGGATCCCCGGGAGATTGGGGTCGTCCGGGATGTCGGCGGAGTCGGTGTCGAGGTCGGGGTGGAACTGGGCAGGGGGTATGTCGGAGACGGGGGAGTCGGGACGCGGGGGACGGGGGACGTCCTGGGGAAGCGCGCCGGTGGGCAACCCGACCTCATCCGGTCCGGCAGGACCGGCGCCGAGGTCGCCCGGAGTGGGCGAAAACGGACCTGGGCGGGCGAGTGCGGCGGCGGGGTCGACGGGGTCCCAGCGGAAGTCGGCCAGACCCTCGACGCGCTCGTGCAGCACCGGCCGCTCGCCGCCGCCGGAGGGCTGGGCGACGGCGACGGCGACGACGGCGGCCGCGGCCAGGGCGAGGCCGCCGCCAAAGGCGAACCATGCCCGGCGCTCTGTCGCTCGACCGCTCACGTCGACAGGGTACCGCGGATTCCCTCGCCGAGAAACCTCGCTCATCGGCGTCCATCGGTGGTTCCTTCCTTGCTGCACTTCCCGCACTTCCCGCACTCCCCGCACTTCTTCCCGCACTTCCTTCCCGCACTTCGTCTTGAAGCCCGGGGCGGCGCGCGGCAATATGCCGGTCGTCCGGACAGCCCGCGGGAGGGGCGGGAAAGGAGGCCGACGTGGAAGCCTGTGCGACCCATGGACCGAGCGCGTCCGCGGGAGGGCGCGTGTTTCGCGCCGCGCTGCCCCCGTTCGAGTATCTGGCCGCAACCTCCGTGCCGGAAGCGCTGCGCCTCCTGGCGAAGTTCCGCGGGCGCGCGGTTCTGTTGGCGGGCGGGACGGATGTGCTGGTGCAGATGCGCACCGGGAAGCGCGTGCCCGAGGCGGTGATCGACATCAAGCGCGTCGCCGCGCTGGGGGGAGGGGTGAAGGTCGAGCGCGGGGGGCGGATCGCGATTGGGGCGCTGACGACGCTGGCTGACATCGAGCACGACGCGAAGCTCCGGCGGCTGGTGCCGCTGCTGCCCGAGGCGGTCGCGACGATGGCCTCGCCGCAGGTCCGCAACCGCGGGACGATCGGCGGCAACCTGTGCAACGCCGCGCCTTCGGCCGACACGGCGCCGCCGCTCCTGGCGCTGGACGCGCTGGTCCGCCTCCACACCCGCAAGGGCGTGCGCACGATGCCGCTGGCCGAGTTCTTCACCGGGCCGGGCCGGACCGCGCTGGGGACCGACGCCGTGCTGGGCGCGATCCTGGTTCCCAAGCCCCCGCGGGGGCTGCGCGCCGCGTTCCGGAAGCACGGCGTGCGGGAGGCGATGGAGTGCGCGGTCGTCTCGGTCGCCGTGGCCGTGGCCAAGGAGCGCGGGACCATCCGCCACGCGCGCGTGGTGCTGGGGGCCGTGGCGCCTACTCCGCTCCGCGTGCCGGCGGCGGAAGCGCTCCTGGTGGGACATCCGGGCGGCCCGCTGGACCTGTTGGCCGCGGCGGGCGAGGCCGCGGACGCGGCCCGGCCGATCACCGACGTGCGCGGTTCGAGCGACTACCGCCGGGACGTCGTGCGCACCCTGGTCCGGCGTGCGCTGGAGGAGGTGGCGGGATGAGCGGCGAGGCGCGGCGGTCGGCGGACGGCGGTCGGCGGACGGGACGGAAGACGGGAGCGGCGCGCAGAGCCGGCAGCGGCAGGCGACCGTCGACCGTCGACCGCCGACCGCCGACTCCCGCGGATCGGGCTCCTGCATGGCAGATCACCCTTTCGGTCAACGGCGATCCGTACCGCGTGAGCGTGCGGCCGAACCGGACGCTCCTGGATGTGCTTCGGGAGGAGCTGGGGCTGACGGGGACCAAGCGCGGGTGCGACCAGGGCGAGTGCGGGGCGTGCACGGTGCACCTGGACGGTCGCACCGTGAACGCGTGCCTCGTGCTGGCGATCGACGCGGACGGCTCGGAGGTGACCACGATCGAAGGGCTGGCGCGGCGGGGCGAGCTGCACCCGCTGCAGCGGGCGTTCGTGGAGGAGGGGGCCATCCAGTGCGGGTACTGCACGCCCGGGATGATCCTTCAGGCGGCGGCGCTGCTGCGGCAGAACCCGTCGCCGACCTCCGCGCAGATCCGGACCGGGATGGCGGGCAATCTGTGCCGGTGCACGGGCTACGCGAAGATCGTGAAGGCGATCGGGAAGGCGGCGGAGGTGATGAAGGGGCAACGGAAGGGCCGTGCCTCATGAGCGGGCACCGTATTGTCGGAACGAAGGTGCCGAAGCTCGACGCCTGGGACAAGGCGACGGGCGCGGCGCGGTACGGGCACGACGTGTCGCTGCCGGGGATGCTGCACGGCAAGATCCTGCGCTCGCCCCATCCCCACGCGCGGATCAAGCGCATCGACGTGCGGCGCGCGGAGGCGTTGCCGGGCGTGCACTGCGTGCTGACGGCCGACCGGGTGCGGGTCGGGAAGCTCGGGTTCCTGGGCGACCATCCGGTGCTCAAGGGCGACAAGGTGCGCTGCGTGCGGGACGAGGTCGCGGCGGTGGCGGCGACGAGCGAGGCCGCGGCGGAGGAGGCGTGCGCGCTCATCCGCGTCGAATACGAGCCGCTGCCGGCGGTGTTCGACCCGCTGGAAGCGATGCAGCCGGAGGCGCCGCGGATCCACGAGAACGCCCCGGACAACCTGGTGCCGCACCGCTACGAGTTCCGCCACGGCGACGCGGAGCGCGCGATCGCGGGGAGCGCGCACGTCGTGCAGGGCACGTACCGCACGCAGTTCATGACGCACTGCTGCCTGGAGCCGTGCTTCGCCCTGGCCGCGTTCGACCCGGCCGGCCGGCTGACGATGACCTCCTCGACGCAGGTGCCGTACCTGATGCAGAGCCACCTCTCCCGGGCACTCGGCATCCACGGCAAGGACGTGCGCGTCCTGCAGCCGACGATCGGGGGCGCCTTCGGCTCCAAGCTCGACACGCACCCCTACGAGGTGCTCGCGGCACTGCTGGCCCGGCACTCGGGGCGGCCGGTGCGCATCCTCTACACGCGGGAGGAGGAGTTCGTCTGCGCGCCGACGCGCCAGCCGATGATCATCCGCATGGCGACGGGCTGCGATCGCGAGGGGCGCCTCACGGGGCGGGTGTGCGAGGCGATCCTGGACAACGGCGCGTACACCTCGTGGGGCGCGACGACCCCGCACATCATGCTCGTGGGCATCTCCTCGCTGTACAAGCTGGAGCACGTCTCCTTCCGCGCGACCTGCGTCTACACGAACAACCCGTGGAGCGGAGCGTTCCGCGGCTACGGCAACCCGCAGGGGACGTTCGCCAACGAGCAGCAGATGGACGAGCTGGCGCGGAAGGCGGGAATCGACCCGGTCGAATTCCGCATCCGCAACGCCAACGACCCGAACTCGACCACCCCGCAGGGGTTCCGCGTCACGACCTGCGCGCTCAAGGAGTGCCTGGACACCGCCGCGACGCGCGTGGGCTGGCGCGAGCCCAAGAGGCCCAACGAGGGCGTCGGCATCGCGGGGATGTTCCACGTCGGCGGCGGCGGGCGCGTGTACAAGAGCGACGCCTGCGGCGTCATCGCCAAGCTCGACGACTTCGCGCACCTCACGCTGCTCACGGGCGCGACCGAGATCGGCACCGGCTCCGACACCGCGATGGCGATGCTCGCCGCGGAGGAGCTGGGCCTGCCGCTCGGCAATGTCTCGGTCATCAACAACGACACCGACGCCGCGCCGTGGGACGTGGGAATCCACGCCAGCCGCACCACGTTCATCGCCGGCAACGCGACGCTGGGGGCCGTGCGCGAGATCCGGAGGAAGCTGCTGCCGTGGGCGGCGAAGGAGCTGGGGTGCTCCGAGGACGCCGTGGAGCTCCACGACGGGTCGGCGTGGCGCAGGGACGACCCGGCCCGATCCGCGCCGATCGAGAAGCTGGTGCGCACGGCGCACTTCCGTGAGCAGGGCGAGATGTTCGTCGGACAGTGCTTCTACGACCCGCCGAACCAGTTCCAGGACCCGAAGATGCGGGGCAACGTGTCGGCGACGTACTCGTTCGCGGCGCACGCGGTGCGCGTGCGGGTCGACCCCGAGACGGGGAAGGTGAAGATCCTCAAGTTCGTCGCGGCGCACGACATCGGGAAGGTGATCAACCGGCTGGGGCTGGAGGGGCAGATCGAAGGCGCGATCGCGCAGGGCATCGGCTACGCGCTCACCGAGCAGCTCCGGATCGACGGCGGGCGGGTCGGCAACGCGTCGTTCCTGGACTACAAGATGCTCAACGCGGCGGACCTGCCCGAGGACGTGGAGATCCACTTCATCGAGTCGGCGGACCCGGCGGGGCCGTACGGCGCCAAGGGGGTTTCGGAGGCGGGGCTGATCCCGACGGCGGCGGCGATCGGCAACGCGATCCGCGACGCGACGGGCGTGCGGTTGCACCGGCTGCCGATGTCGCCCGAAAGCGTGCTGGCGGCGATCCGGGCCGGGGAGCAGGAGGCGCTCGACAGCGAGCTGGAGGTGACGGGGCCGCTCACCCGCAGCGGTACCTGACGCCGCACCCGCCGCGGGGATGACTCCAGTCCACGGCGCCGTGCGGGCAGACCGTGAGGCAGGTGCCGCACTCCAGGCAGCCGGAGCACTCGACCTTCATTTCCTCCGAGCCCTCGATCGGGGCGTAGAGGTTCGCGGGGCAGGAACGGACGCAGACGCGCGAGGCGCAGGCGCGGCACCGCGCCTGATCGAGCTTGATATGCGGCTCCTCGTCCGGGCGGAACGCGTCGAGCGCGACTTTCTCGTCGATGCGCATCAGAGCTTCCTCGCCCGCCACAGGTCGCGAAAGACGCGCCAGGCCGACAGGCCGCGGCGGGCCTCGGCCAGCGCGGGCTTGAACGCGAAGGGGCGGCCGTCGGGCCCCACGCGGAACAGCTCGGTCGCCGCCGCGCACGCCGCCTGCGGGTACGGGCCGTAGAGGCGCGGGTTGTGAAGGAAGGTCATGACGCCTCGTGCGGCGGCCAGATCGCGCAGCACGAAGGACCCTTCGAGCCCCCGGAGATACGCCTCGCGCGCCGCCGTGGCGCGGTCGGGCGCTTCCCTCGAGGCCACGATGGCTTGCCCGGCGAGGATCCCGGACGCCACGGCGAAGTCCATCCCGCGCACGGTGAAGCCGTAGTTGGCGACCATCCCCGCGGCGTCGCCGGCCGGCAACAGGCCCGGCGGGGCGTCGAGCGCCGTGCGCTCGAACGGTGCTTCCGGGACGACGTGCGCCGAGTACTCGACGGTCGTGCCGCCCGACAGCAGTCGAGCCACGTCCGGCACGGCCTTGAGCGCGTCGAGCAGCGCGTGCGACTCCGGTCCGCTCGGCCCGGTGGACAGCGGGTCGAGGCGCACGACGGCGCCGACGGAGATCGAATCCTTGTTCGTGTAGAGGAAGCCGCCGCCGGGGAGGCCCTTGGTGAAGTCGCCGACGAGCATGCGTGCCGCGCCGCGACCGGGCTCCAGGCCGAAGCGATCCTCGATCCGGCCGGGGTCGAGCGTCACGATCTCCTTCACGCCGAGCGCCAGGCGTTCCGGCTTCGGGCCGGCGTTCAGGCCGGCGGCCTTGGCCAGGAGCGAGAGTGCGCCGTCGGCGGCGACGACGACGTGGGCCGGGATTTCCTCGCCGCCGACGACCACGCCGGACACCCGCCCGTCCGTCACGATCGGACGGTCGACGCGGGACTCGGGGAGGACCATCGCACCCGCCGCGACGGCCTGTTCGGCTAGCCACTTGTCGAGCTTCGCGCGAAGGACGGTGTGGCTCGCGAAGGCATCCTTGGCCAGCTCGTCAGCGCGCAACTCGATCGTGGTCGTAGCCGCTCCGGAGGCGAGCGAGACGGATTCGCGGGCGACGAGGCGTTCGAACGGGGCGTCGCGCCAGAACTCGGGCAGGAGGCGGCGCAGGGGCCCGAGGTAGATCCGTCCACCGGAGACGTTCTTGGAGCCGCACTCGGCGCCGCGCTCGAACACGGCGGTGACGAGGCCGGCCTTCGCGGTCTCGCAGGCGCAGGAGAGCCCGGCCAACCCCCCACCCACGATCGCGACGTCGAAGGTCTCGGACTCGGCCATCGCGAGGATGTCGTAGCAGAACGTAGACGAAGAAGGAACCACGGACGCACGGCCGTGCCGCTTCCCGCGTTGACCCCGGCCGCTCGCCGGGTGTATCCGCGCTCGGATGGGACGGATTGCCGCCGCGGCGCTCGTGGGACTGTTGGCCGCGGTGCCGGCGGCGATGACGGGGAGAGGCGGCGCACGGGAGCAGGAGGCGGCGCATTGCGCGCGAAGGATCGTGTCGCTGGCGCCGCACGGCACGCAGGCGCTATTCGCGATCGGGGCGGGCGGCGACGTGGTGGGAGTCGATGATTTCTCCAGAGAGCCCCCGGAGGCGCGCGCGCTGCCGCGACTGGGGGCGTACATCGATCCCGACCTGGAAGGGATCATCGGGCTGCGCCCGGACCTCATCCTGCTCACCCCGGGACGGCGCGACCTGGCCGGACAGCTCGGCGGACTCGGCCTTCGCGTGCGGATCGTCCCCGACACGCGGATGAACGATGTCTTCGAGACGATCGAGCTGCTCGGCGGCGAGACGTGCCGGGACGCACCGGCCGCGGATGTCGTACGCCGGCTGCGGGAAGGGGTCGCGGCGGCGGGGCGCGCGGCGGCGGGTGGGGCGCGCGTGCGCGCGGTCCTGATCGTCGACCGTCCCGCGGGCGAGCTGCGGCAGTTCTACGTGGCGGGGTCGGGAAACTTCCTCGACGACGTCCTGCGGGCCGCCGGGGCCGAGAACATCTTCGGCGGTGCGATGAATTCGTTCCCCCAGGTCTCGCTGGAGCCGATCGCGACGGCCGACCCGGACCTGGTGATCGAGCTGGCGCCGGGAGCCGACGTAGCGACGGCGGCGGAGAGGGTCGCGTTGTGGAGCAGGGTCGCGCCGCAGCTCCGCGCGGTGCGGACGGGCAACGTGGCGGTCCTGACCGAGCCCTGGATTCCGGTTCCCGGGACGATGGTCGACCGCGCCGTGGGCCTGGTGGCGGAGGCGGTGGCGCGGGCGAGGGGGGGAGTGCGGGAAGAGCGGGAAGAGCGGGAAGGCCGATGATCCGCGCGAAGGGCCTGACGTTCGGGTACGGCGAGCGGCCGCTGTTCGAGGGGTTGTCGTTCGAGCTGGCGGCGGGCGACGCGCTCGGGATCCTGGGGCCGAACGGCGTCGGCAAGTCGACGCTGTTGCGCCTGCTGGCGGGCCTGCTGCGACCGAGGTCGGGCGAGGTGTTGCTGGGCGGGCGGCCGCTGGACGAGCTGTCGACGGAGCAGCGCGCGCGGCAGGTGGCGTACGTGCCGCAGGGAATCGACCCGCGGATGCCGTTCACGGTCTTCGACACGGTGCTCATGGGCCGCTACGCGCACCTGCGCGGGCAATGGGAGCGGGAGATCGACCGCGAGGTGGCGCGACGGGCGATGGCGGTGATGCGTCTGGAGGGGGTCGCGGATCGGCGGCTCGCCGAGGTCTCAGGGGGAGAGCGGCAGCGGGCGCTGATCGCGTCGGCCCTGGCGCAGGAAGCCCCGGTGCTGCTGCTCGACGAACCGACGACGGCGCTGGACGTACGGGGACGGGTCGAAGCCGTCGCGCTTCTGGGGCGGCTGCGCTGCGAGGACCGGCGAACCGTGGTGCTGGTGACGCACGACATCGACCTCGCGCACCGCACGTGCGAACGCGTGCTGCTGCTCGGCGCGGCGGCAGGTCCCGTGGAGGGACCGCGGGACGAGGTTCTGCGCTCCGATCGCCTGGAGGCCGCGTACGGCATCGGCGTGATGGTGTTGGACCTGGCCGGAGGCGTTGGAAAAGCGTTCGTGCCCGCGTACGCGGCGACGGCCGCGTACGCCCTGAGCGAGGTCCGTCCTGCCGGAACGGCGGGACGGACCGAGTCGAAGGGCACGATCCCGGACGCACAGCGCACAGCGCACAGCTCGCAGCTTCCCTCGCCCGCGTCCACGAAGGGGGGGAAGGGATGACCGATCGCGGGCGTGCGACGGCCTTGCTGGTGGCGGGGATCCTGGCCTTCGTCGCGGCGCTGCTCCTGTGCCCGCTCTTCGGGAGTCGGCCCATCGATTTGGGGAAAGCCCTGTCGGAGATCGGAGACCCGCGCTCCCCGGACGCTCTGGTCTTCTTCCAGCTTCGTCTGCCCCGCGTGCTGTGCGCGATGCTGGTCGGAGGCTCGCTGTCGCTGGCCGGTCTGGCGTTGCAGGGCCTGACGCGCAACGGACTCGCGTCGGAGTACACGTTGGGGGTGGCGAGCGGCGGGGCGTTCGGTGCGGTGCTGGCGCTGCGGCTGGGGCTGACGGGGACGCTGTGGATGCTCCCGGTCTCGGCGGCTGCCGCGTTGTGCGGTGCGGGGCTGGTCGCGCTCCTGGTGCTGGGCTGGGCGTCGCGGGGCGGGTTCGACTCGGGGTCGCTGCTGCTTTCCGGGGTGACGATCGGGATGATCGCCTCGGCCGGGATCCTGCTGGTGCAGTACCTGTCGGACGCGACGCAGTCGCACCTCATGGTGCGCTGGCTGATGGGCGGGCTGGATGTCGTGGGGTACGGCGCGCTCCTGGGCATCCTGCCGTTCGTGGCGGCGGGCGCGCTGCTGGTGCTCTGGCACGGCGGCGAGCTGAACCAGCTCCTGCAGGGCGACGAGCTGGCGGCTGCGCGGGGGGTGGCGGTGCGCCGGGTCCGCGGGGCGCTCCTGGCGGCGGTGGCGCTGCTGACGGCGGCTGCGGTCTCCGTGGCGGGCCCGGTGGGGTTCGTGGGGCTGATCGTGCCGCACACGCTGCGGCTGCTCGGCGGGCTCGACCATCGGCGGCTGGGACCGCTGGCGGCGCTGTGGGGGGCGGTGTTCCTCGCGGTCTGCGACACGGTCGCCCGGACGGTGCTGGCGCCGGCGGAGATCCCGGTCGGTGTGCTGACGGCTCTCCTGGGCGGCCCGTTCTTCCTCTGGGTCCTGGGCTCGCGGCGCAGGCGGGTGTCGCCGATGTGATCCGGGGCCCGGGTCCGCCGGCGCTCCGACGCGGAGTCCGACGCTTGACACCCTTGCCGGGATTGGCCTACGTTCCGTTCGTTTTTGTCGGCCCGACCGGGCGCCGGGGGGTGCACGGGCAGCGCCGGGTGTGGCCCCAAGGAGCGGGACCATGAAGGTCGAGAACGGCAGGATCGTGAAGCTCGAGTACAAGCTCACCAAGAAGAACGGGGAGCTGATCGAGTCCTCGTCGGTCAAGGGCCCGATCGAGTTCGTCGCGGGCCGCGGGCATTTCCTCCCGGGGCTGGAGACGAAGCTGATCGGGATGGAGGGAGGCGAGGCGCGGACGTTCTCGCTCCTGCCCGAGGAGGCGTTCGGCGCGAAGGACTCGGGTCCGACGCGCGAGATGGGCAAGACCGAGTTCCCCGACAACACGGAGTTCCGCGTCGGCGGCCGCTTCTCGGCCCGCATGCCCGGGGGCCTCGAGGTGTACTTCGAGGTCCTGGAGAACAAGATCGACACGGTCGTGGTCCGCCTGCACCATCCGCTCGAAGGCGAGGTGGTCACCGCCGAGGTGACCGTGCTCGAAGTCCAGGAAGCGAACTAGTCGATGGCGGTCGAGGGGCCGGGGGCCCTTCGGCGGCCTGCAGGCGACGGGCTGCGCCGGGTTCCGCCGCCGCCGGTGCGTGCCGGCGACGCCGCGGACGAGGTGCGGGGGCACCGGGTCTTCGTCTTCGCGTGCGTCGGGCTCGTGTTCGCGTCGGTCGTCGCGGTACCGGCGGTCTTTCTGCGCGCGCGCCCCGCGCCGGCGGCGGCCGGCGGTCCCACCGTGGAGCTGGAGACGCGCGCCGCGGAGGCGGCGGGATTTCCGGCCGCGGCGCTGCCGGTGCCGCGCGCCCTGACGGAGGCCGATCTGAACGCGGTGGGGGACGAGGAAGAGGAGGGGCCTGCGCCCCTGCCTCCTCCGCCGCCGCAGACGATGTCCGACGCGTGCAGGAAAATTCCCGGCTACGGAACGATCTTCGTCGAGCCGCAGGAGGGGGAGGAGGGAGTCCGCGTCCTGGAGGGCAAGTTCGGCCGCCGGACGTTTTTCCAGGTCGTGAAGGAGGCCGGCGCGAACCTGGAGGCCGTCCAGGCGATCAGCGACGCGGTCAAGCGCACGGGTCTGTTCGACTTCCGCCGCATCCAGCCGGACGATCGGTACCGCCTGTTCGTGGACGCGGACGGCGACGTGCGGATGTTCGAGCTGGCGCGCAGCGATACGGACGTCTACCACGCGGTGCGGGTGGGCGAGGCGTCCTACGTGGCGCACCAGGTGGATGTGCCCGTCGAGCAGCGGGTGACGCGGGTCGCGGGCCGCGTCGAGGGTTCGCTGGCGCGCTCCCTCGGCGCCGCGGGGCTGGACGCCTCGATCGGGTCGCTCCTGACCGACATCTTCACCTACTCGGTGAACTTCTCGCGCGACGCCCGCAGCGGCGACCGCTTTCGGCTCGCCGTGGAGGAGCAGTGGATCGGCGGGCGCTTCCGGAAGTACACGCGGGTCCTGGCGTTCGAGTACTACGGCTCGATCGTCGGCGCCGTCCGCGCCTACGCCTTCGACCTCGACGGCAAGACGCGCTACTTCGCCGCCGACGGCAGCTCGGTGCAGCGCGTCTTCCTGAGCGCGCCGTGCGCGTACGAGGCGATCAGCTCGCGCTTCGACCCGAACCGGATGCATCCCATCCTCCACCGGCGGCGGCCGCACGAAGGCATCGATCTGGTGGCGCCGACGGGCACGCCGGTGTACGCCATCGCGGACGGGACGCTGGCGTTCCACGGCGAGAAGGGTCCGAACGGCAACCTGGTGGTCGTCGAGCACGCGGGCGGGATGTTCAGCTACTACGCGCACCTCTCCGCCTACGCGCCCCGGCTGCGCGACGGGGTGGCCGTCCGCCGCGGGCAGCTCGTCGGCTACGTCGGCTCGACCGGCCGCTCGACCGGCCCGCACCTGCACTTCGGCATCAAGGTCGACGGCGAGTTCGTCGACCCGGAGAGCTACATCAAGTCCCGCCGCGCGCAACCCGTCCCCGCCGACCGGATGGCGGAGTTTCAGGAGCTGGTGGCGCAGGTCGACCGCGAGCTGGCGTCGGTGGCGTTGCCGGATGGGCCGGCGCCCGCGGCGGCCGCTCCGTTGCCGGCGCCCGAGGTTGGACGCGTCGGCGCGGCGGACGCGGCGCCATGAGCGAGGGGATTTCACGCAAAGGGCGCCAAGGACCGCAAAGGACGCACCGGGGACGGGGGCTACGGGGCGTGGCGGGGGGGAGCGTCCTGGCGGTGGTCGGCGCGCTGCTAGGCGGGGCGACGTGCGAGGTGACGGATATCGGATGGCCGGGGGAGCACTGGCCGGGGGGGATCGGCGCGGTGCTGGGGCACTCGTCCACCGAGCATCGACTCATCGTGCGCGAGGTGCCGCCGGATTCCCCGGCGGCGCGGGCCGGCCTGCGAGTGGAAGACGAGGTCCTGGAGATCGACGGTCACGAGGTCTCGGAGATGGAGCTGTCGGAGGTGGTCGAGGCGCTCCGCGGCGAGGTGGGCTCGACGGTGACGCTGCGCCTGCGGCGGGCCGAGGAGGAGCTGGAGCTGGAGATCGAGCGCGGGCCGTACCAGGAGGACTAGGCCGTGCCATCGGCCATGCGCTGGAAGCCGCGGGCCATGCCCATCGCGACGTCGGGCGAGGGCCGGCGGGAGCCGCGGTGGCGGCCCAGGTGCGCGTCCAGCTCCGCGGTCGCCGTCCGGCTGCCCAGCGCGTACGCGGCATAGACGTAGGCCAGGGAGCGCAGGACCAGCCGCTCCGGGTACCCTTCCGGATGCCGCAGGATCTCGCCGTGCCGCCGGATCGACGCCCGCACCGCCTCGGCCCGCCCCGTTCCCGTCGCTTCGCTTCTCGTCGCCAGGTTGCCCATCGTCGTCCTCCCGTCCCCCCGGGGTTGCGGCGCATCCATCGCGCCGGCGGCGGCAAACGTTGCGTGGTCGAGCGCACATGGCTATGGTCGGCGGTGTTTTGGGGGGATCGGTCGCCGGAAGGCGGCGGCGAGGTGCGCGGATGGCGATCCGGCAAGTGCTCACCTATCCCGACAAGCGGCTGCGCGTCCGGGCGCGGCCGGTGGAGAAGGTGGACGACAGGATCCGACGGCTGATCGACGACCTGGCGGAGACGATGTACGCGGAGCCCGGGATCGGGCTGGCCGCCCCGCAGGTCGGCGAGGCGCTGCGCGTCTTCGTCATCGATCTGGCGTCGCCCAAGGGAGGGGAGCTGCGCGCGTTCGTCAATCCGCGCATCGTGCGCGCCGAAGGCGAGATCGTGTGGAAGGAGGGGTGCCTCTCCTTCCCCGGCATCAGCGAGGAGGTGACGCGCGCCGACCGCGTGCGCGTCGAGGCGCTGGATCGGGACGGCAAGCCGTTCTCGCTCGAGGCGACCGAGCTTCTCGCCGTGGCGATCCAGCACGAGTCGGACCACTTGGACGGCAAGCTGCTCATCGATCGCGTCTCGTTCCTCAAGAAGCGGATGATCCGGCGCCAGATGGCGAAGTGGAACGCGGAGCACGGCCTCGACGCGGAAGCGGAGGCCGGTTGAAGCCCCGGATCGTGTTCCTGGGCAGCCCCGCGGCGGCCGTACCGTCGTTGCGGGCGGCGGCGCGACTGGGCGACGTCGTCGGCGTGCTCTCGCAGCCGGACCGCCCGGCGGGGCGCGGGCGGCATCCGCAGCCCCCGCCCGTGGCCTTGGCCGCCCGCGAGCTGGACCTGCCGCTCCACCAGCCGGCGAAGGTCCGCACGCCCGACGTCGTGGAACTGCTGGAGGGACTGCGCCCGGACGTGATCCTCGTCGTCGCCTACGGGAAGATCCTCCCGCCCGCGATCCTCCGGGTCGCGCCGCGGGGGTGCGTCAACGTCCATTTCTCGCTCCTGCCGCGGCACCGGGGCGCGGCGCCGGTGGCGCACGCGATCCTGGCGGGGGACGAGCGTTCAGGCGTGACGCTGATGGTGTTGGACG
The DNA here is from genome assembly GCA_016218765.1 of Deltaproteobacteria bacterium. Lineage (GTDB taxonomy): Bacteria > Myxococcota_A > Polyangia > DRWM01 > JAAZOP01 > JAAZOP01. The sequence goes on from JACRCZ010000106.1 coordinate 14,574, forward strand.
AGGGGATGGATACGGGCCCGGTGCTGGTGCAGCGGGCGGTCCCGATCGGCGAGAGCGAGACGGCGGGGGAGCTGACGGAGCGGCTGGCGACGCTGGGCGCCGAGCTGGTGGAGTCGGAGCTGCCCAAGCACCTGGCAGGGGAGCTGGCGCCGCAGCGCCAGGCATCCGAGGGGGCGACGCTCGCGCCGATGCTGCGCAAGGGTGACGGGGCGGTGCGCTGGGACCGCCCGGCCGCGGAGGTTGATCGTCAGGTCCGGGCGGTGACGCCCTGGCCGGGAGCGTACGGGTTCGTCGACGGTCGCCGGTGGATCGTGCACCGTGCGAGGCCGTTGCCGGGCGTCCCGTCGGCGGGGCCGGGGGTGCTGCGGGTCGAGGGACGGCATCTGACGGCCGGCGCCCTGGACGTCTCGCTGGAGCTGCTGGAGCTGCAGCGCGAGGGCAGCCGGCGGATGAGCGTCGCGGAGTTCCTGGCGGGGTCGGCGCCGCCGGCGGGCGCGACGATCCGTCCCGGCCCGGGCGCCGCGGGAGAGTGAGTCGATGTCGATCTACACCAAGCGCGGGGACGACGGCACGACGGGGCTGATCGGCGGGACGCGTCGGGCGAAGGACGACGTGCGGATCGAGGCGTACGGCACGGTGGACGAGCTGTCCTCGGCGGTCGGCGCGGCGCTGGCCGAGGGACAGGACGCGCTGGTCGACCGGGTGCTGCGCGTCGTGCAGTGCGACCTGTTCGCGCTCTCCGCGCGGCTCGCCAGCCCGGGGAAGGTCCCGGAAGGCGCGCGGCTCGAGGAGCGGCGGGAGGCCGAGCTGGAGGCCACGATCGACGAGGTTGACCGCCACGTGCCGGCGCTGCAGGGCTTCATCCGGCCCGGCGGATGCCGGGCCGCGGCGGCGCTGCACATGGCGCGCACGATCTGCCGGCGTGCCGAGCGGCGGGTGGTGGCGTTGCACCGGGCGGAGACGGTCGACCCGTTCCACCTGCGCTACCTGAACCGCCTGGCCGACGCCCTGTTCTCGCTGGCGCGCTACGCGAACTGGAAGGCCGGCGTTCCCGACGAGCCGCTCACGGGATCCGGCTGCGGAGAGTGACGGCGCGGGTCGGCGGGCTTGGCCCCTTCGGGCCTGCGCCTCGCCGCTACCGCCGCTCCACCGCTCTACCGCTCCACCGCTCCACCTACATCCTCACGCGTTTGCCCAGGGCCATGGCGGACTGTAGGCCGGCGAGGAAGCCGGAGAGCATGGTGTTGCCGTAGCCGCCGCCGGGGGTGGTCCAGGCGCCGGCGAGCAGCAGGCCATCGACGGGGGTCTGCTGCTCGAGACGCTGGGTTCCCGATTGGCTGGGACTGGGCTCCCATCCGAAGAGGCTCGCGTCGGGGTCGCCCGTCCACTCGGACAGGTCGAGCGGGGTGAGGAGGCGGGAGGCGGCGACGCGCGAGGAAAGCACGGGGTGCAGGAATCCCAGGCGGGCGAGCATCGAGGCGCGGGCCTCCTCCGCCTGTTCGGCGCGGCGGGCCTGGTCCGCGCCGGCCCAGCGGCCGATGCGATCGGGCACGACGGCCGTGAGCAGCGTCACGTCCGGGGGAGCGTCGGAGCCGGGGGCGGGAGGGTGCACGGCCACGGTCATCGTCCGCCCGGCGACCGAGTCCTCGTCGAGCGCGGCGACGTGCGCGTCGGGGTCGTCGCCGGCGTGGACGACGACCAGGTCGGCGGTCGCGGCCAGCTCGGCGCGCGGCGCGCGCACGGCCAGGAGGAGCACCGAGGCGGACGCGGACGGTTTCATGAGGCCGAGCCGTTGCAGGTAGCCGGCGTGGACGGCGTCGCGGTCGACCAGGGAGCCGAAGGCGACCAGCGCGGGGGCGTTGAGCACGACGACCTTGGCGGGAACCTCGCCCGCGGCGGTGCGGACGCCGCGCACGCGCCGGCCATCGGTCCACACGGAGGTCACGGGGGTCTTCGTGCGCACCTCGGCGCCCGCCTCCCGCGCGACGTCGGCCAGGCCCTGGGCCAGCGACCGGCCGCCGCCGGGAACGGCGATCGGCCGGCGCAGCGCGGCGGTGGCCGCCAGGGCGCAGGCCATGGCGCCGGCGTCGGCGGGGGAGGTGCCGATGAGCTGGGCGAAGGCGCCGAGCGCGACGCGGGCACGCGGGTCGCGCAGTCGCGAGCGGAGCAGCTCGGCGCACGTGCGCCCGCGCAGCCGGAAGATCGCAGGGTAGAAGAGGGGGAAGGCCAGGAAACGCAGCGCCGCGGACCGCGAGTCGTCGGCCAGACGCTCCACCTCGCCGGCCAGTCGCTCGAACGAACCCAGCGCCCGCCGCACGCCCCGCTCGTCCGCGGGGAACGCCGCGACGAACGCCTCGCGGGCCGCGTCGAATCCCGCCGGGACGGTCAGGCGGAAGTCATCGATGCGGATTTCGCAGACCGTGTCGCAGGGTGTCGGGCGGAGGCGTTCCAGGAGGCCCAGGTGCTCGAGGATCCTGGACTTGGGGTCGCCTTCGTGGAACCCGTCGGTCCGTCCGAAGTTGGCGGGGATGAGCCAGTCGTCGACCTTGACGCTGCGGGCCAGTCCGCCGAGGCGATCGTCGCGTTCGAGGAGGGTGACGTCGAGGCCCTGTCTGGCGAGGAACGCGGCGCAGGTGAGGCCGGCGATCCCGCCGCCCACGACGACGACGTCGGGATCGGCCATGAATCAGGCGTCGGGAGGGGGCGCTTCGTCGCCGCCTTCGGGGACGTCCTCCCCGACCTCGGGCGTTTCGTCCGCCTCGGGCGCGTCGGCCTCGTCGAGCGCCTCCTCGCCGTCGGACGTCTCGGAGGACGCCTCCGCCTCGGCCTCGGCGCCGTCCTCGCGGACCTCGGTCCCCGCGTCGTCGCGTGTCGTGTCGGTGCCGCCGTCCGTGCCGCCCAGGGCGCGGCAGGCCGCCTCGTTGGCGACGCAGATCCCGCTGTCGGTCGGCTCGGCGCCGATGGTCGTCTTGCAGCAGTAGTTCGAGGCGCAATCGTCGTTGCGCTGGCAGCGCTCGCCGTCCTCCTGGCTGCAGGACCACAGGGCGAGGGTTCCGAGCGTCGTTGCGATTGCCAGACCGATGAACAGCCACCTGGACATTCCCACACTCCGTCCGGGCGGGACAGGTAGCAGAGTCGAACCGGGTTTGCAAACGTGCCGTTGATCGGCGAGGCCCGGGGTCCTAGGATCGCCGGCCGGCGGCGGAGGAGAGTGGGATGGAGCGCGCATGGAAGGTCCTGGGAACGATCGCGCTGGCGGCGATGGCTGCGTGCCAGCTTGCGGGGAAGGAGCCGGAGCGCCGGAGGCGGACGGCGCCGGGTCCGCCGCCGCCCGCGCTCGCGGCGCCCGACGCTGCCGCCGAGCCGGTGCCCGGTACCCTGCCGTCACCGGCGCCGGCCGAGCCCGCCGTGCCGGCGGGGCCGGACGAGGCGAGCGCTTTGCCGCCGCGGCCGCCCGGGACGGTCGGCGTTCCGACGCCGCCGCCGGCGGACGAGCACTGCCCGGAGCCGCCCGAGGTGGGGCAGGCGCGTGCGAACATGGCCCGGATGGCGGAGGAACGCCGCGACCTGGCCGAGAAGCTGGGCGTCGTGCGCTCGCAGCTCCTGGCCTTCGCGAAGAAGCTGCTCGACCGCCGTCCGTGGGAGGAAATCCGTGCGACGGCGGCGGATTTCGCCACGACGGCGGGGTCGGTGCCGGGCTGGCGACCGGTGTCGCCGGATCTGCTGGAGGCGGCGATCCGCGAGACCGCACTCTTCTCCTCCGCCTGTCGCTCGCTGGGCCCGGATCCTTCCGCGTGCCGGACGGCGAGCGGGCTGGCGCAGCCGGGCGGTCCGGGCTGCGAGATGCTCGCCGGGCTGCTTTCGGCCGGGCGGCGCCTGGCGCAGGGGGAACTGGCGGATCCGGCACGCGCGGCCGCGGGACGCCCGACCGACCCCGAGCAGCGCGAGGCCGGCGCGGCCGCGCTGTTCGGCGGCGACGTCGCCGCGTGCGAGCGCTGGCGGGAGCGGAGCGGCGGCGCGACGGACCTGCAGGTGGCGCTTTGTCTGGCCGTGGCCGGACGCGACCTGGCGCCGTGCGACGGCCTGCCGGCTCCGCGCGGCCCCTCGACGTGCCGGCTGTTCGCGGGCTGGCTGCTCGCCACGCTCGGCAAGCTCCCGGCGGCCGACCCCGCGACGGCCGAGGACTTCCGGCGGCTCGACGGGCTCGCGTCCGGCACCGACTGCGAGACGACGGCGATGGAGCTGCTCGCCTCGGACCGCGGCGTCGCCGCCGCGCTCGTCCCCGAGCCGCTCATCGGTCCCGACGTGGAGCGCGAGCGCGGCCTGGCGCCGCCGTAGCCCTCGCGCCGGGGAGGCCGCCCCCGTCGCGATCCGTGCTAGGCTGCGCCGTTCTGCGGGGCGCGACGCCCGCTCCGGAAAGGATGAGTCGATGCGTTCGTTGTGCGTGCCACACGGTTTCGACGCCTGCCGTCCAAGTCGGTCGGCTCTCCGCGCGGCCCTTGTCGCGGCGCTCCTCGCCGGCTGCGGCGATCAGCTCGGCGACGATTTCCTGCCGGACACCGTCGAGGTTGCGGCGGACCGGTCCGACGGCGACCGCGGCGACGCGCCCGACTCCGACACCCCCGCGGAGTCGTCCGCCGACGCCGATGCCGATGCCGACGCGGATGCGGACGGCGATGCGGATGCGGATGCCGATGCGGATGCCGATGCGGACGCGGACGGCGGCAGCGTCTGCGAGCTGTGGCGAAGCGAGTATCCGACGCGGGCGACGCGGGTGTGGACGCCGGGCGCGACGACGTGCGATCCGGGGACGGCGGATCCGACGGCGATCGAGGACGCGGTGCGGCGGGTCAACCTGTACCGCCGGCTGGTCGGCCTGCCGCCGATGGTCAACAACCCGGAGTTCTCGCGCAAGGCGCAGCTCTGCGCCGTGATCCAGCGCGGCATGGAGAGTCTCGACCACACGCCTCCGACCGACGCCCCCTGCTACACGGCGGAGGGAGCGGAGGCGGCGAGCTCGAGCAACCTGGCCTGGGGGGTCGGGACGATGGCGGACGCGGTCGACCTGTACGTCGGGGACGAGGGGGTCCCGTCGCTCGGGCATCGCCGTTGGATCCTCCATCCGCCGTATTCGCAGGGCGGGTTCGGCATCGCGGACACGTACTCGTGCCAGTGGGTCTTCGGGTGGGGGACGGATCCCGGCGTTGAGTTCGTGGGCTATCCGGGACCGGGCGACTTCCCGTTGCAGGCGTTGCTGGGACCGTGGTCGTTGTCGTCGTCGGGCGGCGGGTTGTCGGGGGCGACGGTGGCGGTGACGCGGGTTTCGGACGGGGCGGCGATGGCGGTGACGGGGGTGTACGTGGCCGACTCCGGCTACGGACTGGACACGCTGGCCTGGCGTGTGGGAGGAACGCTGTCGCCCGGGGCGTACCGGGTGCAGGTGACGGGGGGTGGACGCGACTACGACTACACGACGAATCTCTTGGACTGCCGGTGAGGAGCGCATGGTCATCGAACTCTTGAGGCGGATTTTCGGGGGCAAGCAGGACGTGGCGGAGTTCGAAAAACTCCGTTCGGGACGGGTGGTGGCGCACGGGACGATCAAGGGCGGCAACGAGCTGGTGCGCTCGCCGCTGAAGGGCCTGACGTGCGTGGCCTTCTACTACCGGGCGGCCTACAAGGCGCAGGCGCGCGGGAAGACGGTGGACCGTGTGGTGAAGGAGGCCGAGGTCTACGCGCCGGCGTTCGCGCTGGCGATGGAGGGGGGGACGTTGCCGGTGGTACCGCCGAAATCGGCCGCGTTCGACGCCGCGGAACACCGGCAGCTCATGGGGCGCTTTCCGGGTTTCCATGCGACGGAGCAGCTCATCCGGCCGGGGGCGCGGGTCAAGCTGCACGGAACGGTGGTCCGCGACGGCGACGGCTTCGTGCTCCGGCTCAGGCAGATCGATCTGCCGCAGGAGGAGGGCGAGGAGGGGGGACCGTACAAGCGGCCGGAGAAGCGTCGGAAGCGGCGCAAGTGAAGGGTGCATCCCCGTACCGGGTGCTGCGCGCCCACCTGCCGGCAGACCTCGGGTTTCGCGCAGAGTCGCAGGGGTGCAGGGGCGCAGAGGGGGGGGAGGTGAGTTGCCGATTGCCCTCGGCGCGGCGGGGGCTTATTGTCGGGGTTCGCCCCGGTCGGCGCTCCGGACGGGCCGGCGCGTTCCGGGGGAGGGAGCCATGAGAGGACGTGTTGCCGGGTTCGTGCGTCGGGCGTTGGCCTGGGCCGGCGCCGCTTCGTTCGTGCTGGTCACGGGCGGCTGGCTGTCGTGTCCGGACGCGTCCGAGCCGAGCGTCAACGTCGACTACGCGGAGTCGGCGGAGGAGAACTACGACCTGGGGATGGAGGCGCTGGCCGACGGCAACGCGGTCGAGGCGGAGAAGTACTTCGAGCAGGTGATGCAGCAGTTCCCGTACACGCGGGCGGCGACGCTGTCGCGGCTGCGGCTGGCGGACTGCGATTTCGAGGCCGGGAACTTCCGGGCGGCGGCGACGGGATACCAGACGTTCATGGATCGGTACCCGGCGGACGACGAGGTCGGCTACGCGATGTTCCGGCGGGGGCTCTCGTTCTTCAACCTCATCCCGGAGTCGTGGTTCATCCTCCCCGCGTCGTACACGCGCGATCGGGCGCCGACCAAGGACGCGCTGCGCGAGCTGCGGAACTTCCTCGACCGCTATCCGGACAGCGAGTACGCACCGGAGGCGCGGGAGCGCGTTCGCGACTGCCTGGCCGAGCTGGCGCGCGGCGAGCTGTCCGTCGCGGAGTTCTACCTGGGCCAGGACGAGCCGGTGGCGGCGGCGCTGCGGGCGCGGACCGTGCTGCGCGAGTACGGCGAGTCGGGCCTGGCGCCCGAGGCGCTGCTGCTCATGGGCCGCATCGCCCTCGACGCCGGCCAGCGCGAGGCGGCGCAGTCGTACTTCGCGCTCCTGGTGACGCGCTACCCCGACTCCCACGAGATGACCCGGGCCCTGCGCTACCTCCGGTTCCTCGAGGGCCGCGAGGAGGAGCCGTAGAGGGGACGACCATGGACGATCAGCAACGAAACACCCTGACCAAGGCGCGCGAGCACTACAAGCGCAAGGAGTTCGACCGCGCCAAGCACCTGCTGGAGAAGCTCGTGGAGAGCGGGGTCTCCTCCTACGCCGACGTCCACAACATGCTCGGCGTCATCCACCACGACGCCGGCGACCTGGCGCGCGCGCAGGAGCAGTTCGAGGCCGCGCTGCGGATCAACCCCAACTACACCGAGGCGATCCTCAACCTCACGGTGACCTACAACGAGATCGGCCGCTACGAGGACGCCCGCCGCCTGATGGAGCACCTGGGACAGCGCAAGACCGACGACTCGCCCGACGGGCTCGAGCCCTACGCGCGCGGCAAGATCGCCAACCTGCACGCCGACGTCGCCCAGGCCTACTACGACGTCGGCATGCTCAGCGCCGCCATCGAGGAGCTGAACAAGGCCATCGTCCTGTGCGGCGACTTCGTCGACCTGCGCGTCCGTCTGGGCAACATGTTGACCGAGGCCCAGCGCGTGCCCGAGGCGACGAAGCAGTACGAGGAGGCGGTGCGGATCAAGCCCGAGTACCACCAGGCGAAGATCCAGCTCGGCATCGCCTACTTGAAGGCCGGCCGCAAGCCCGAAGCCATCAACCTGTGGCGCTCCGTGCTCGAAAAGGACCCCGCCAGCCGCTCCGCCCGCATGTACCTGCGCCTGGCCGGCGAGAAGACGGACGAGAAGCCCGGCGCCTGAAGGCGCCTCAATCCACGCTCGGCTCGAACACGTACGGGCACAGCGCCATCGGGGTCGCGCCGTCCAGGAACAGGAAGGGGACGACGGCGGCGAGGGTGCCGTCGAGGCCCACGGCTTGCAGGAGCAGCTCGGCCAGGCCGTCGTCATCTTCCGCCGCGGTGGAGTCGCCGAGGCCCGCGACGGGGGTGAGGCCGTCGTCCGCGAGCGCTCCCAGCAGCAGGCCGAGCAGTCCACCCGTGCCGGCCTCGGCATCGATCACCGGCGCGTCGTCCGGCAGGCCGGCCAACGCCTTCGCGCGCGCCACGGCGTCACCCAAACCGCCGATCGTGTCGGCCAGGCCCAGCTCGACGGCCTTGGTGCCGCTCCAGATCCGTCCCTGTCCGATCGCATCGACCTGCTCGGTGGTGAGCGTCCCCGCCCGCCCCTCGACGACGCGCTCCACGAATTGCCAGTAGTAGAAGTTGATCTTCTCCTCCAGCACCGCCACTTCGTCCTCGGTGTACGGCCGGGTCCAGCTCTCCATCGACGCGCGCGCCCCGCGGCCTTCCTCGTAGGTGGTGATGCCCAGGTCCAGCAGGAAGGTGCCGATGTCCGCCTTGCCGTAGAAGATGCCGATCGAGCCGGTGAGCGAGGCGGGCAGGACGAAGATCTCCTTCGCCGCCGCGGCGACGTAGTACGCGGCCGAGGCGCCGATGGGGCCGATGGCGGCGACGAGCGGCTTGGAGGCGCGCACGCGCATCGCGGCGCGCCAGATGTTGTCCGCGGCGATGGCCGAGCCGCCGCCCGAATCGATCCGCAGCACGACGGCGGCCGCGGCCGGGTCGGTGCGCAGCGCGTCCAGGAGCTCGACGACCGTGCGATCGCCCACCATGCGGATGCCGACGAAGGGGATGGTCAGGCTCTTGCCGTCGATCATCGAGCCATCGATGCGCACGACGACGACGGACGGGCGGCGTCCCCAGGCGGTCGAGCCGTCGCCCGGCGGCGGCTCGTCCAGGTCCGCGTCCACGATGGCGGCGTCGACCGCGCTCTCGAAGATGTCCCGCGCCTCGTCCGCGAACGCCGCTTCGCCCGCCAGTCCGGTCTCGACCAGCTCCGGCGCGGTGAACGGCCCGCGGTCGATGAGCGCGGCGGCTTCGGCGGGCGAGTCGAGCTCGAGATCCCCGGCGAGGTCGGCGGTCATGGAGCCGTAGACGTCGTCGAGGTACGCGTCGAGGGACTCCTGGTGCTCGGGAGAGGGCGAGTCCTCGGTGAACGACTCCGGGGCGGACTTGTAGGCGCCGACCTTGACGATCTCGGCCCGGATGCCCAGGCGGTCGAGCAGGCGGCGGAAGAAGGTGAGGCGCGTGCGGATGCCGGTCAGGCGGGAGCCGCCGCCGGGGGCGACGATCGTGTGGTCGGCGGCGCCGCAGAGGTAGGCGACGGCGCCGGGCGCGTCGTCGTAGCTGCACCAGACGGGCTTGCCCGCGCGCTGGAGCGAGGCGATCGCGCCGCGGATTTCCTGGATGTCGCCCGTGGAGCCCGAGAAGCCGTCGAGAACCAGCAGCACGCCGGCGACGTCGTCGTCGCGGCGCAGCGCCTCGGTCCAGCGCACGAGCTGCACCCAATCGCCTTCGCCCAGGCCGCCGGTCCAGCGGAAGGCGACGATGCGGTCGGAGCGTGCGAGGGCAGGGCGCTCGCTCCCGGACAGCCGGGCGACGATGTCCACGGCGTCGGCGGCCGAGCCGCCCTCGGCGAAGCCGACGCCGCCGCCGTTCGTGGCCCAGGGGAAGGACAGCTCGACGGCGGTGCCGACCTGCCATTCGGAGAAGCAGGTGCCGTCGCCGCAGCCGTCCATGCGCGCGTCGAACCGCCCGCGGATGGCCAAACCCTCGACGGGGCGGATCGCCGCGCCCGCGCCGAGCCACATGCGGCCGGTGGTCTCGCCGGCGCGGAACGAAGCGCCGATGGTGAGGAAGTCGTCGCCCAGGGGGCGGGCGGAGACGTCGACGAGGTAGCGGCGCTCGTAGGCCGTCAACGCGCCGCGACTGGTGTCCGAGCGCGGCTCGAAGAGGTCGGAGGCCGCGAAGGAGAGGCCGAACCAGCGCCAGGGGCGGAAGGTGAAGCCGGCGTCGAGGGTGTTCCAGCCGTCGAGGTACGGGTCGGTGTCGGCGAGGTAGCCGCGGTAGAGGAGGCCGAGGGCGAAGGCTGAGCCGAGGCGCAGGGAGGCTCCGAGGGCGACCATGCCCCACATGCGGTCGGAGGCCTCGCGGTCGTCGACGTCGAAGGCGTCGGCGGGGTAGCCGACGCCGACGCCGGCGGAGAGGGCGAGCGGTCCGAAGACGGGGACGGCGGCGAAGAGCGCGTCGCCCTGCGAGCCGGCGCCGGGGCTGGTGTCGCCGAGCTGCTGGCGGTGGAGGTACGCAACCTGCCAGACGCGCGCGTCGGCGAGCAGCGCGGGGTTCCACAGCACGCTCTCCGCGCCCTCGTACTCGCCCTCGACCGGCGCCGGCGGCGCGGGGATGCGCAGCTCGGTCTGCGCGGACGCCGCGGAGGGGAGGAGGAGGAAGGGGAGGGCGGCGAGGATCCATCGTGGAGCTTGGCGCATGGCGGCAAGGTAGCGCATCCGGCGGGGCGGGAAAAGGAACCACCGATGAACGCCGATGGGGAAGGGCAGGGGAAGGGAGAAGGAAGAAACCACCGATGGACACCGATGGACACCGATGGGAAGGGAGGGGCTCCCCGGTGCGGACCTGTCAGCGGCTACGCGCCGGCTCCCGGGAGCGCTGACGTTCCGGGTTCTCTTGGCTCGACGCCCTGCTGCTCGGCCGGTACCGCGGCCCCGGACGGGGGTTCTCGCGGCGCGAGGCGTGCCTTCTTCGCCGCCTCCCTCCACGGGACGTCAACCGCGCGCTCGACCGACGCCTCCGAGGCGCACAAGACGACGTCGGTCTCGTCCGCGGCCAGAACGTCGGCGGTGCCGCCACCGGAAGCAACCGGCTGGTATCCGGCCGGCAGCGCTGTCCGGCTCGCGACGTGACCGTCCAAGTCGTAGGCGATGAGCCTTACCCCGCAGCCGGCCGCCCCATCGAATTCGCGCGGCTCGATTCTCCGCACCAGCCGGTCGGGCGCCTGCATCAGCACGTCCTCCCTCTCGGGCTCCCAGCCATCGCCGAACTGGAAGCGCGTCGTCAGCCCCGCGGACGGCTGAAGAAGCAGCCGACGGCCCTTGACGCCGAGGGCGTGTCGGCCGAGCGGACCGAGGAAGCGGTACGACTCACCCTCGTCGCCGCCCGACGCCATGCTCATGGTCCACCCGCCCGACTCGAGGTCGGGGAAGAGGAAGAACCCCGCCGCGAGGAAGGGAGCCGGCGCGCCCGTGATCGTGGTGGTGACGGGCGCAACAACCACCACGCCGCGCCCGAGCGGCCGAACCACTCCAACGACGGCGAAATCGCGGAACGGGAACAGGTCGAGTCGCGGGATCCGGTCAGTGGAGCGGTTGGGCAGCAGGAGCGCCGGCCGCGTCCAGTCGGTGTCGCCGACGGAATCGAACGGGACGACACCCGTCGGCGGAAGGAAAGCGCGCACCCAGACCCACAACCACTGCTCGTCCGTTCCTCCGAAGGCGACCACGAAGCGATCGGCGACCGCCGCCACTGCGCCGATCGCCCGGAACGCGAGCAGCGGCTCGTTGATCGGCTGGCGCTCCGCGGGCGCCCGCGCGTCCAGCGACCACGCGATGACACGGCCGTCGCGGGCGACGATCCAGAAGAACAGATGCGAGTCGTATGTGCCGAGCAGGCCGGCGGTATCCCCCACGAGCGCCCCGCCAAGCAGGCTCATCCCGGCCCGCGATCCGAACTTCCAGATGACGTTGCACCGGGCGAAACCCGCTTCCTGGTCCGCAGGGCAACGAGCCTCGGAAGGAACCTCGGCGCCGTCCGCCACATCGGCGACGGCATCGGCGGGGTCGGGGCCGGGGCCGGCGTCGCCCGGACGACGCGAGCCGGCGTTGCCCGCACACGCGCAGATCAGGAGGATGCACGCTCCCGGGCACCGGCCAAGGCGGGACACGTCCGGACGATAGCATGCAAGCCGAGTTCCGGGCAGATCGGCCGCAGTCGGTGATCGCCGCCCCGGTGGCGTGATAGCATTGTCTCCCTTGCGCCGGCGGTGGATGGCGACCGCCGGCGGTGGATGGCGACCACGGCGGAGTTGGTGGACCCGCGGACTGCACCTCTCGAAGAGGGGCCCGGTGAGCGTGCCAGGGAGGATTCCATGAAGAGGAGCTTGGTCATCGGAGGCGTGGTCGGCGTGGTGCTGGGTGTTGCGGTGGGCCTCGTCGTGACCTCGATGATGAAGTCGTCGGTCGAGGCGGAGCCGTGGGGACAGGGCTCGGGCGACCTCGTCTGGGCGCTGCGCTGGCGAATGATCGGCATCTTCTCGGCGATCACCGTGCCGCTGGGCCTGCTTTTCGGCTGGGTCCGCGGCCGGCGCGTGGAGCGCGAGCGCCGGGACAACGCGAACAACTTCACGATCGGCGAATTCGACCGGTAGAGGCCGGCAAGGAGCCCTTCTTCGGCGCGGACCTGCTCCAAACCACGACGAGTCGCAAGTCGGGATCTGCGGGGCGAATCATGTCGATGCCCTGGTGTCGTCGCTGGTCGCGCCTCCCCGCAATCCTCCCCCCATCGGTGTCCATCGGTGTCCATCGGTGGTTTCTTCCCCTCCCTTCCCTTCCCCTATCTGTGTTCATCTGTGTCCATCTGTGGTTTCCCTCTTCCCCCCCTCCCCCCCTCCCCCCCCTTGCGCCCCGGCCCGAGTCGGGCCAAGCTCCGGTTCGAGAGGGAGTTCGAGCATGTCCAAGTGGCAAGCGGTTCGATGGGCATCCGTGGCGTTGATGGCGGCGGGGTGCGCGGCGGGGGAGGCGGACGACGGAAGCGACGTCGGGAGCGCGGTGTGCGGCAACGGGCTCCTGGAATCCGGCGAAGCCTGCGACGACGGCGGACTGGCTTCGGGAGACGGGTGCAACTCCATCTGCCGCACCGAGGACGGGTGGAACTGCACGGGCCAGCCCAGCGTGTGCGTGTCCGGGCCGATCTGCGGCAACGGCGAGATCGAGGCCGGCGAGGAGTGCGACGACGCCGACATGACCCCGGGCGACGGTTGTGATGCGGCCTGCGACGTGGAGCCGGACTGGAGCTGCGCGGGCCAACCGAGCGTCTGCACCTACGACGTGGTGTGCGGCGACGGGGTCATCGGCGGCACCGAGACGTGCGACGACGGCGGCACGACCGCGGGCGACGGCTGCAGCGCGACCTGCGCCCCGGAGACGGGCTGGACCTGCACGGGGACGCCGAGCGTCTGCACGCGCGATCCCTACTGCGGCGACGGCCTGATCAACGGGACCGACACGTGCGACGACGGCGGCACCGAGGCGGGGGACGGCTGCGACGCGACCTGCCGGGAGGAGACGGGCTGGACCTGCACGGGGGAGCCGAGCGTCTGCGTGCTCGACCCCGTGTGCGGCGACGGGGTCACGGGCGGGGCGGAAACCTGCGACGACGGCGGCGTGGAGCCGGGCGACGGCTGCGACGCGGCGTGCCTCGTGGAGGCGGGCTGGACGTGCACGGGCGAGCCCAGCGTCTGCGTGCGCGACCTCGTGTGCGGGGACGGCTGGATCATGGGCGGCGAGTTCTGCGACGACGGCAACACCCGCGGCGGCGACGGGTGCAACGCGCTGTGCGGCGTCGAGCCGGGCTGGGCGTGCGAGGGCGAGCCGAGCGTCTGCGAGCCGATCCTGCGGTGCGGGAACGGGACGATCGATGCCGGCGAGGAGTGCGACGACGGGGACTCGACCGCCGGCGACGGCTGCAGCGACGCCTGCGTGGTGGAGTCGGGCTGGGTCTGCTGGGGCGCGCCGAGCTGGTGCGTGGAGCTGGCCGGGCGCTGCGGGGACGGCATCGTCGGGACGGGCGAGGGCTGCGACGACCGCGGCACGGCGCCGGGGGACGGGTGCAGCGCGACGTGCACGGTGGAGACGGGCTGGACCTGCACGGGCTCGCCCAGCGTCTGCACGCGGGTCTCGACCGGCTGCGGCAACGGTGCGATCGTCGCGCCCGAGCGGTGCGACGACGGGAACACGGCCGCGGGCGACGGTTGCAGCGGCACCTGCACGGTCGAGCCGTACTGGCGCTGCAGCGGCACGCCGAGCGGGTGCGCGCACGTCCGGATCCTCTACGCGCCGTCGAACCCCGACGACCCGACCTATCGCGCGAACATCGCCGCGATCACGGGCGGCGACGTGGACTACCTGGACGTGACGGGCTCGACGCCGGCGCTCGCGGCGTTGACCGCGTACGACTGCGTCTACACCTGGTCCAACGCCGCCTACTTCGACCCGACCGGCTTCGGTGACACCTTGGCCGACTACGCCGACGGCGGCCGCAGCGTGGTGCTTGGCGTCTGGGCCACCTACCTCCTGGGCAACCACCTGTCGGGCCGGATCATGACGGTCGGCTACAGCCCGGTGTCGTCGCCCAGCGGAAGCAACCACTTCGCGTCGTCGAGCTACCTGGGCGACGGGACCACCTTCCTGCACCGCGACGTCACGGCGTACGAGTGCCAGTACCGGGACTATCTCGCGCTCCAGGGAACGGGGCTGCAGGACGGCACCTACGCCGACGCCGAGATCGCCGTGGCCTACCGGCCGGACTTCCGTGTGGTCTACGTCAACGGCGCGGGCGCTTCGGATCTGCTGTGCACGGGAGACTGGCCGCGCCTGGTGGCCAACGCCTGCTCCGCCGCGTATCAGTAGGGGAGTGAGGGACGAGCGGGAAGTGCGGAAAGGGCGGCAAGCCCGGCCGTCGCGGCTCCCCGTTCAAGGCCCTTGCTCTACAGGGGCGGTCTGGACAGAATCGCGCCCGGCGAGGGGAGGGGATGGGGCAAGGAGTGGAGTCGATGGCGAAGATCATCCTGCCGCGGAAGTTCGTGAGCCAGTACCCGCACAAGTTCGCCCTGGGGAAGAAGCGCTATCTTTCCGGCCAGCGCATCCTGCCCAAGCCGCTCACGGGCAAGGAGTCGCTGCCCGAGCTGATCGACGGCGTGTTCCTGGCGTACAACGCGGCGCGGTTGCAGGAGGCCTGCCGGCTCTTCTCGGAGAAGATGCTCCGTGCCGACGTGACGGTGGGGATGAGCCTGGCGGGCGCGCTGACGCCCGCGGGGCTCGGCGCCTCGTGCGTCATCCCGCTCATCAAGGCCGGCTTCGTCGACTGGATCGTCTCGACGGGCGCGAACCTGTACCACGACATGCACCACGCGATGAACCTGCCCTTGTACCGGGGCTCGCCGTTCGTGCGCGATCCCGAGCTGCGGCGGCTGGGCGTGGTGCGCATCTACGACGTGCTCCTCGACTACAACGACGTGCTGATGCGGACCGACGACGTCTTGCGGCGCATCCTGGCGCAGCGCGAGTTCCAGAAGGAGATGGGGACGGCGGAGCTGCACTGGCTCCTGGGGAAGTACTGCGCGGAGTTCGAGCGCCAGACGAAGCTCACGGACGCCTCGGTGCTGGCGGCCGCCTACCGTGCCGGCGTCCCGTGCTTCTGTCCCTCGCCCGGCGACTCGACGATCGGCATGAACGTCGCGGGGCTGGAGCTGCGGGGCAGCAAGCTGCGCGTGAACCCCAGTATCGACGTCAACCAGACCACGGCGATCGTGCTCGACGCGCAGCAGCGCGGGCGCAAGACGGGCGTCGTGCTCTGCGGCGGCGGGTCGCCGAAGAACTTCACGCTGCAGACCGAGCCGCAGATCCAGGAAGTGCTGCGGATCAAGGAGTTCGGGCACGAGTATTTCCTGCAGATGACGGACGCGCGGCCGGACACGGGCGGCCTGTCCGGGGCGACGCCGCACGAGGCGGTGAGCTGGGGCAAGGTCGACCCGCGGCAGCTTCCCGACGCCATCGTCTGCTACATCGACTCCACGGTGGCGCTGCCGCTGCTCACGCAGTACGCGCTGGCGCGCCGCAAGCGCCGTCCCTTGAAGCGCCTCTACGGCCGCCTGCCGGAGCTGATGCAGCGGCTGACGCGGGAGTACTTCAAGCACAACAAGTGACGGAGGGGCGATGATCAAGCCGGGGACGTTGACGAGGCTGGCGGCGAAGCACGGCACGCCGCTGTTCGTGGTCGACCACGACGCGGTGCGCCGCAACTACCGCGCCTTCCGCCGGCACCTGCCGCGCGTGCAGGCGTACTACGCGGTGAAGGCCAATCCGGCGCCGGAGATCGTCGAGACGCTGTTCGACCTGGGCGCGAGCTTCGACGTGGCCTCGATGCCGGAGTTCCTGATCGTCCACGAGTTCATCAAGGGCCTGCCGGCCCGCCAGCGCCAGGAGTTCATCTGGGACAAGATCATCTACGCCAACCCGGTCAAGGCGGTCGAGACGCTGGAGGACCTGGACCGCTACAAGCCGCTGGTGACGTACGACAACCTGGAGGAGGTGCGGAAGATCGCGCGCCATGCGCCGCACGCGGGGCTCGTGCTGCGGGTCCGCGTGCCCAACACGGGGTCGATGGTCGAGCTGTCCTCCAAGTTCGGCGCCTCGCCCGCCGAGGCGGTCGATCTCATCGAGGCGGCGCACGTGGCCGGCCTGGTGGTCGAGGGCCTGAGCTTCCACGTCGGGAGCCAATGCACCAACTTCGACAACTTCCTGCAGGCGCTGCAGGTGAGCGCGACGATCTTCGAGGAGGCGTGGGCGCGAGGCTTCCGCAAGATGACCATCCTGGACATCGGCGGCGGGTTCCCGGCGCCCTACGACCGGCACGTCAAGCCGTTCCGGGAGCTGGCCCGCCGGCTCAACGCCGAGCTGGATCGGCTCTTCCCCCCGCCGATCGAGATCCTGGCCGAGCCGGGCCGCTTCCTGGTCGCGACCGCGGCGACGCTGGTCGCCCGCATCATCGGCAAGGCCGTCCGCGACGGCAAGCTCTGCTACTACATCAACGACGGCATCTACCACACCTTCTCCGGGATCCTGTTCGACCACTGCCAGTACCACGTCAAGTCGTTCAAGCCGGGCCCCACCGAGATCTGCTCCGTGTTCGGCCCCACCTGCGATGCGCTGGACACCGTCTCCCTCGCCGAGGACCTGCCGCCCGACCTGGAGACGGGCGACCTCCTGTACAGCGAGAACATCGGCGCCTACACCCAGGCGTCCTCGACGACCTTCAACGGTTTCCCCCCGGCCAAGATCCTCCACGTCAACCGGTAGCCGGGGGAGTGCGGGGAGTGCGGGGGGAGTGCGGGGAGTGCGGGAAGGGCGGGAAGGGCGGGAAGGGCGGGGAGTGCGGGGAGTCGTCCTGCTGTTGAGCGCGGCGCTCTGCTTGCCGTCGGCGGGCTGCCGTGGGCGGCGGGCGGTGCCGGACGCGGCGGCGGCCGCTGAGGCGGGACCGCGCGAGGCGTCCCGCGGGCGCCTCGTCCTGCTGGCGTTCGACGGCATGGATCTGGGGGCGCTCGAGCGGTGGACGGACGAGGGGCGGTTGCCGAACTTCGCGCGCCTGCGAGCGGTGGGGGAGTTCTCGCGGCTGGAGACGACCGAGCCGCCGACGACGGAGGCGGCGTGGACGGCGCTGGTGACCGGGCTGGGGCCGGCGGAGTCCGGGGTCATCGGCCCGGTGCGCCTCGACCACCGGACCCGGACGACGCTGCCGGGCGCGGTCGAGCTGGACATGTCGCGCGCGCCGCCGCGGGCGTCGGCGCGCCGCAGCGGCGAGGCTTTCTGGACCGCGCTCTCGCGTGCCGGCGTGCGCGTGCGGGTGCTGTGGGCGCCGTTCGAGCTGCCGCCGGAGCGCATCGCGTCCGGGGAGGTGCTGGCGGGCCTCGGCGTCCCCGATCTGGGCGGCGCGCCGGGGCGGAGCACGCTCCTGGGGGCTGCGTTTCCCGAGGGCGCGGCGGGGGACGGTCCGATCGGGCGCGTCCGTTTCCTGCCGTCCGCCGTCGGCTGGACGGCCGCGTTGCCCGGCCCGCCGGAGGCGGGAGGGGGCCATGCGCGTGCATCGGTGCCGGTCGAGCTGCGGCGCGGGGCGGACGCGACGCGCATGGCCGTCGCGCTGCCGGACGTGGACGCCGAGCTGCCGCTGGGGGCATGGAGCGCACGGATGTCCGTCCGCTTCCGCTCGGGCGACCTGCACATCGACGGCCTGGCGCGGTTCCTCCTGCTGGACTCGTCCGAGCTGCCGCTGGTCCTCGCCGCGCCGCTCGAGATCGCCCCGGCCTCCCCGTGGCTCCCGATCTGCGAGCCGCCGGACTGGGCCGGGGAGCTGGCCGCACGCTACGGACGCGTCCCGACGCTCGGCGCTCCGGGCGATCTGGCGGCGCTGGCCGCGGGAGCGCTGCCGGAGGAGGCGTTCCTGGAGGACCTCGCCGAGGACCTGGCGGCCCGGTCGCGGGTCGTCCTGGGCGAGCTGGACCGGGGGGGGTTCGACTTCCTCGCCGCCTTCGTGCCGTTCGTCGAGCGCGTGACGCTCGGCCTGCGCCGCCTGGCCGATCCGTCGCATCCGGCGTGGGACGAGGCGCGCTCCATGGCGCCGGCGCCCGGCTTCGGCGGGGTCCGGCTGCGGGACGCCGAGCTGGCGGCGTACGCGTTCGTCGACGACCTGGTGGGGCGCGTCGCCGACCGTCTCGGGCCCGACGACGTGCTGCTCGTGCTGTCGAACCACGCGGCGGGCGCCTGGCGGCGCTCGGCGCACCTGGGCGCGTGGCTGCGCCGCGAGGGCTTGCTGGTGCTGCACGAGCGGGACGCGTTCGCGAGGGCGACGGAGTCGCAGGCGCTGCCCGGGCTGGACGACGTCGACTGGTCGCGGACCCAGGCCTACGCGCTCGGCGGGCCGTACATCCAGCTCAATCTGCAGGGTCGGGAGCCGGGGGGCGCGGTGGAGCCCGGCGAGCGCTACGATCGGGTGGTCGAGCGGATGGTGACGAAGCTCTTGGGATGGGTGGACGAGGGCGCCGGGGGGGCGCCGGTGGTGCGTCGCGTGCTGGTGCGGGGCCGCGAGCTGCGCGGGCGGCGCGAGGACGAGCTTCCGGATCTGGTGGTGGTGTTCGCCGACGGCTATCGGGAGGGCGAGGAGACGATCGCCGGGGAGATCGGCGACGAGGTCCTGGGCCCGAACCGGACGGCGATCGGGGCGGACTACGGCTCGGGGGACGCGTCCGAGCGGCGCGGGTTCGTGTATTCGACGCGGCCGCTGGTTCGCGGCGACCCGTCGATCGCGGACCTGGGCGCCTCGGTGCTCGGGTTCTTCGGCGTTGCCGGCGCGGTCCACGGCGCGGGCCGCGATTTCTGGAGATGACGGGGGTTCCGGGTCGATTGGGTGTTGGTCGGGGCGGCGGAATGGCCTAGACTGCCGTCCGTGCGCCGGCCGGCGGTGGCCGGCGGGAGGTTCGGAACGTGCGGACGCCGAACGTGATCGTTTGTCTTGCGGCTTCGTGCCTCCTGGGCGGGGGCTGCCTGATGGGCAAGGACCCCAAGCTCAAGGAGCCGTTTTTCGAGAACTTCGATTCGGGCCGTCTGGACCCGCAGGTCTGGCGCGCGACGCTGGACGTCTACGAGGTGCGGGACGGGGCATTGTACGTGGAGGGGGCGAAGAAGCATCCGCTGTGGCTGCTCAAGCGTATTCCGTGCGACGTGAAGATCGATTTCACGGCGTGGTCGGAGACGTCCGAGGGCGACATCGAGGTGGAGGTGTTCGGGGACGGGCGATCGAGCGCGGACGAGGAGGGGGGGTACGTCGGGAGCGGCTACATCGTCAAGTTCGGCGGCTGGAACAACAAGACGAGCGTGATTGCGCGGCGGGACGAGACGGAGGCGCGGTTGCGGGAGGATGACGAGAGGAGGGTCGAGGCGGGGCGGCGGTACCAGTGGTCGATCCGGGTGCGGGGTGGGACGATCGATTGGTACCTCGACGGCAAGCCGTTCCTGCATGCCGAGGACCAGGACCCGCTGTGCGGGCCGGGCAACGACCATTTCGCCTTCGACAACTGGTCGAGCAAGGTGCACTTCGACGACCTGTCGATCGTCCCGCTCTGAGGCCGCAGGATGGACGCGCAGGAATACGCTGCGCAGGTCGAGGACCTGGAAAAGAAGCTGGAGCGGCTGCGCGCGCTGTACGAGCAGTACTTCATGGGCATCGAGCGGCTCGAGCCGTCGATCATGCGGCACGACGTCGAGAAGCGGTTCCGCCTGCTGCGCAAGGAGCGCTGCAGCAACACGGCGGTCCGCTTCCGGTTCCAGACGCTGATCCAGCGCCACACCACGCTCATGGCGCACTGGCAGAAGATCTGCCGGGCGATCGAGGAAGGGACCTACGAGCCGCACATCCAGCGCGCGCAGCGCCTGCTGGCGAAGCAGGCTGCGCTGGCGGGCGAGCCGCCGCCGCCGCCGCCGGCCGCCGGCAAGCGTGCCGCAAGGACCACGTCGCTGGTGATCGATGTCGATGTCGACGTCGCCGACCTCGCCGTCGAGGAGCCGGAGGGCTCCGCGCGAGCGATCCCGCCGGTCGCGCCGGCGGCGCCAAAGCGGCCGGAGTCCACCGGGCCGGCGGCGCCGGTCATGCAGGTGCGGACTCTGGACGCGTTGCGGGCCCTGCTCATGGACACCTCGGAGCTGGCGTCGCGCATCGAGCTGCCCGATTCGTCGCCGACGATACCGGCGGCGGCGCGACCCGCCGCGACCGAGGCCGCCGGGAAGGCGAAGGCCGCGGTTCCGGCGCCGCCCCCGAGGCGACCGAACGCGGTTCCGGCGCCGCCCCACCGTCGCCCGCCCGACACTCCCGCCTCCTCGCCGTCGGAGCCGGCGCTCGCCGTGCGGGTCGAGGGCCCGGGATTGCCGGCCCCGTCTCTCGCCGTCCGGCCGGCGGCGCCCGTCCGCGCGGCGCCCGCCGCGCCGCCCGTCGCGGCGGTGCCCGCGCGTCCCGTGGCGTCGACGGCTCGCGCCGGTCCGCCGGCGGAGGACAAGGCCGAGGCGATCCGCGCGGCGTTCGCCGCGGCGGCCGGCCGAGCGTCGTCGGCGGTCAAGGTCCCTTCCGCGGAGGCGATCCGCAAGTCGCTGGAGAAGGAGACCGAGCGGCTGTCGCGCAAGCACCCGGGCCAGAAGGTCGAGTTCCGGGTCGACGTCAAGGACGGCAAGCCGCTGATCAAGTCGTTCGTGCTGCCGCCGGGAAAGTCCTGAGCTCGGTTACCGGCCGATGACGCCCTTGGCGCGTTCGGTCTCCGGCGCCGCCTCGCCCCAGATCAGGTGTCGCGCGACGATGAAGTCCAGGAGGGTCCAGAGGAACATGACGGCGGAGAGGGCGAGGGCGCCCCAGAAGGCGGGGCTCCAGGCGGCGCCGTGGTCGAGCTGGAGGATGCCGGCGCCGGCGGCGGCCAGGACGACCGCGCGCAGCGGGAAGATCCACGTGTGCGGCTCGAAGTTCTCGTGGCAGCGCAGGTTGTCGACGGCGCCGGTGGCCAGCTCGGTGGAGAGCAGGACGACGGCGAGGGTCGCGATTTCCGGGCGGTACTGCGCGAGGAGCGGGATGCCGGCGCCGCAGACCGCGGTCCACAGGATGCGTCCCAGGTCGTTCAGGTGGTGTCCCTTGCCCTTGACGAGCAGGTCCGCGGCGCCGCCGAGGTAATCGATCGCCGAGGCGACGGTGAAGACGACGATGACGCCCCAGTAGATGCGGGCGGAGGTGACGGGATCGCACGCCAGGCGGATCAGGAACGCCACGACGGTCAGGCTGCAGGGGACGAAGACGAACGGGCTCACGCGGCGGGTGGCGAGGTAGCGCCAGACGGCGATGGCGACGGCGACCGCGGCCAGGGCCCCCTGGACGAGCCGCACGTCGCGATCGGCGGGCAGGTAGACGACGGCGAACACCATGAAGCCGCCGCCCATCTGCACCGCGGTCTTGAGCTTGGCCAGGACGCTCGTCTTCACATGCCGCCCGCGGAGGCTCATGGCGCTGCGCAGCGAGGTGATCAGGAACTCGCGGAGCATGATCACGACGACCACGGCCGGGTGGACCAGGCCCAGGATGATCATCGGGATGAGGGCGGCGGCCATGAAGACCTTGTCGGCGACGGGGTCGAGCAGGGCGCCCAGGACGCTGGTCCCCCACTTGCGGGCCATCCACCCGTCCAGCAGGTCGGTGAAGCCGAGGGCCACGAAGAGGACCACGGCGGCCCACATCCAGGGTTCGGACGCGTACAGCACCATGGCGCAGGGCACGGGCAACAGCACGATGCGCAGGAGGGTGACCTGGTTGGCCGTGATCAGCGGACCCTTGGCGGTCGCCATGGCGGCTGCATCCTGGGAGGGGGTCCCCGGGAAGTCAAGCGATTGCGGGGCACGGGAGGACCAAAGAAAGCTCGCCCGGCCGCAGTCCCATCTAGGGAGCGCGGTGCAGGTGGGGGGTTGATCGCGGCCGACCGTGCGGAGTACTATCTGCCACCCTGTTTGTCGGAGCGGGTCGACAGGCTCGCCCCAGTGGGCAGGAAAGAAGAGGATCCATGAAGATCACGTGCCCCAGTTGTTCCGCCCGCTACTCGATCGATGACGCCAAGGTGAAGGGCAAGGCGTTCAAGTTCACCTGCAAGAAATGCGGGCAGACCCATGTGTATCGCGACACCCCGGATGGTGCGGCCGCGGCCGTCCCGAGCGCCGCGGCGGCTCCGGCTGCGGCGGCTCCGGCTCCGGCCGGGGGCGAGGAAGAGGCCGTCTGGTTCGTCGCGGTCGGCGAGGAGCAGCAGGGTCCCTACACGACGCAGCAGATCCGCGAGTACATTCAGACCGATCAGCTCGATCCCGAGTCATTCATGTGGAAGGAGGGCATGGAGGACTGGCTGCCGGTCCAGCAGGTGCCCGACTTTGCCGACGCCGTACCGGCGGGCGGCGCCCCGCCGGCGGCGCCCAGTCCTCCGGCCGGCTCGCCGTTCGGCGGCCCGACCGCGGACGAGGTGACCGTCGCGTCCCCGTTCTCGGCGGCGGCCCTGGCGCAGAGCGACGCCGGCGACTTGTTCGCCTTCGGCGGCGGAGCCCCGGCTCCCGCGAGCGCGGCGAAGGCCTCCGGCGGGCCCGCGGATCCCAGCCCGTTCGGCGCGTTCGGCGGCGGCGGCGGCGGCGCGGCCGCGGTCGCCTCGCGCGGCGGCGCCGACCTGTTCGGTGCCAAGGCCCAGCCCTCGCCGTTCGAGACCACCGGCGAGGAGCGCGAGGAAGACGTCATGATGGGCGCGGCGGCCGCCGCGGCGCCCTCGCCGCGCGTCGATGCCCGCCAGATGATCGGGCAGCGCAACGAGAACTCCGTGCTCTTCTCCCTCTCCTCCCTCCAGGCGCTCGGCGCCGGGAAGCCGGCCGCCGCCTCGGGCGCCTCCGCACCCCGCGCCGCCGGCTTCGCCTCGGGCGAGGGCTCCGGCCTCATTGACATCAAGGCCATGGCCGGTGCCGTCGTCCGCACGGAGGAGAAGCACGACGACCTGTTCGGGTTCGGCGGCGGCAGCGGCGGCATCGGCGCGCCGGTCGCCGTGCCGATCCTGACGCGTCCCATCCGCCACGAGGAGGAGTCGAAGAAGCCGATGTTCATCCTCATCGGCGTCATCGGCTTCTTCGTCGTCGCCATCGTCATCCTGCTCGTCTTCCTGCTCGGCAAGGACGACGAGAAGCCGACCGCGCCGACCCAGGTCGTCATCGCGGACGCGGGCACGCAAGGCCTGACGGAGGAGGAGATCCAGGCGCGGATCGCCAAGGCCATCGCGGAGGCGAATGCCCGTGGGCAGGCGGACGCGGGCGCCGCCGCCCCGACGGAAGACAAGGACACCGCAGGTACCACTGCCGCGGCCGACGCCGGCGCCACGCCGGACGGCGATCCCAGCGTCAAGGTCGAGGACGCGGGGCCGGATACCGGCGAAGAGCCCGCGTCCGGCAGCGACGGAGGCCGGAATCCCCGCCGCGACGGCCGGGCGACGACGGAACGCGATGCCGGCGGCGGCACTCCGTCGAATCCGCCGACCGAGCGCGACTCCGGCGGCGGCTCCCAGCAGCGCGACACCCGTGTGGTCGGCAGCCTGGAGGGACTGGGGCGCCGCGATGCGGGCGGTGGCGGGAGCAGCGAGCTGCCGGCGACGCCGGACCGCAACGCGGTCAAGCGGCAGCTCGACAGCGTCAACGGCGCCGTCCGCGCCTGCGCCGGCGGCCAGGCCGGCACCGCCAGCGTCTCCCTCGTGATCCAGGGCTCGACCGGCCGCGTCACCCGCGTCAACGTCACGGGCGACTTCCAGGGCGCGGCGGCGACGTGCATCAGCAACGCCATCCGCGGCCTGACCTTCCCGCAGTTCTCCAACACCTCCCAGGACGTGAACTACCGCTACACGTTCTAAGCCGGAGCCGCAGAGTGGTGGAGCGGTAGAGCGGTCGAGTCGTCGAGCGCCGGGGGGAACGCCTCCTGCTTCCCTCGGGCATCCGATTCAGCCTGCGCAGCAGGCTTTGTGGTGCAGCCGGCGCCTTCAGGCGCCGGCGGTCCTACTCGCGGATGATCACGACGGAGCCGGGCGTGATGTTGCTGGCGATGACGCCGTGCCAGCCTTCCGGCACGCGCGGCGAGGACCACTCGAAGATCCACTTGGCATCGATCGGGCTCATGTTCACGCAGCCGTGGCTCTTGGTCATGCCGAAGCGGTTGTGCCAGAAGGCGCCGTGGATGGCGAAGTTGTTGTCGAAGAACATCGTCCACGGCACGTCCTCGATCGAGTACGCGCCGTCCGCCTCGGTCACGCCGTCCATCGTCGCCGAGATGTGCTTGGAGAGCAGCTTGTAGTTTCCCGGAGGCGTCTCGAAGCCGTCCTTGCCCGTGGATACCAGCGCCGCGAACACGGGGCGGCGGCCCTCGTAGGCCACGAGAAGCTGGTCCGAGAGGTCCACCCGGATCCACTTCCCGCCGTCCTCGACGCCCGCCGGGAGATCCTCCTCGGCCGCGACGCCGAAGTTGTGCGAGCGCACGTAGTCGCCGTCGGCGGTGATCCAGTACTCGGCCGTGCCGATCGAGTCCAGCTCGCGGAGGAAGCGGTACGCCTGCCGCGGGATGCGCCCGGACTCGGTCAGGGTCCGCCCGCCGCCCGAGCGCCGGTAGGTGCTCGGCCGTCCCCGCCCGACAAACCCGATCGGCAGCGGCATGTCGGGCTGGATGACCAGCCCCTCGTACGACGGCAGATCGACGTCCATCACGTACTGTGCCGGCACGTACAGCCCCCGGATCGTGCGGTAGTAGCGCTCGCCCGCGGCGGACGTCGAGCGATCGATGGAGACGAAGAACTCCTTCTCCAGCCATTGGCCGACGATGCCGCCGACCCGATCGGCATCCGCCTGCGGGGTGCCCGGCGCGGGTCCCGCCAGCGAATAGACGACTTCGGGCGCACCCGCGTCCGGCACGTCGGGCGGGGCCCCCGCGTCGGGTGCGATCACGGGTGGTGTGCCGGCCGCGGCTTCGTCGGGCGTCTCCGTTCCCGGCACGTGCTCGAACTCCGGCTCCTCGGCGAGCACCGGCTTGCGGTTGGGATCCGGCGGCGGCTCCTCGCCGTCCGGCTCCCCGGCGTCCAGCTCGACCAGCCCGGTCCGCGCGTCCTCGGTGCCCGCGTCCGCCGCAGCCGCCGCGGCTGCCGCCGCCGCCTCCGCCGCCTCGTCGGCCGCGATCAGCTCCTCGCGCCGCTGTCGCACCAGCACGAGGTCCTCGGCCGTCGGCAGGCGCGTCAGGGCGTACGTCCGCCCGTGCCGGTTCTGGCCGTAGCGGTACGGCAGGACGGCTCCGCGATCCGGGGGATGCGGGACGTCGCTCGCCGGCGGCGGCTCGACGTCGACCTTGAGGCTGGTCGAGCAGACGAAGCCGTTGGCGGTGCAGGTGACGTCCTTGTCGGCCAGCGGATACCAGTTGCCGCCGACGCAGCCGCGGCCCCGGTCGACCTTGAGACCGACGCGCACCATGGCGCCCTGGCGCAGGTAGCCCAGGCGCGTCGAGCCGGAGTCGGCTTTGTGGAACACGGGGGAGATCGAGCCGGTCACGAGGGCGTGCAGCGGGAACTGGATGTCGCACAGCTCCTCCGGCGTCAGCTCGGGCGGGGCGTCCTGCGGGTCGGCGTCGGGCGCGGGGACGAGGGGTGCGTCGTCGGGCGGCGCCGCGTCCGGCGCCGGGGCATCCGGCGAGCCGGGGACCGGCGGGACGGGGACGAGGCGGGCGTCGTTGCGGGCGTCGGGGCGGGCCGTCGCGACGGCGGCCGCATCTCCCGGGTCGTCTCGGCCGGCGGCGCGCGGGGGCCGGGTGCAGCGCGCGGCGAGCGCGAGGAGAAGGATGACCGTGGTTCCGGCCGCGGCCCACGCCAAGCGGCGCCGTGCGGGGGAGCGTCGAAGGTCTCGCAACGTTCGCAGGGTCATGCGTCGTCCACGGGCCGCCCGCCCCCGCCCGGCGACACGCCCGCCGGGCGACCGGGTCGCCCGGCACTGAACATACGTTGGTCGGCCCCGGCGCACAACTTTTCATCGAGTCGCCGGTTCTCGAAGTGGACAGCCGGGCGCGCAGCGGGTAGGGAAGTCGGGCATGAGGCGACCGATCGGAGCACGACGACTGCTGGAGCTTCCCGCCTACGCTTTCGCGGAGGTCGACGCGCGCGCCGCCGCGCTGCGGGCGCAGGGGATCGCGGTGATCGACTTCGGGGTCGGCGATCCGACGACCCCGACGCCCGGCCCGATCCGGCGCGCGTGCCGGGACGGGGTCGAGCGCTACGCCGACGCGGGCTATCCGGCGTACGCCGGCTCTCCGTTCTTCCGCCGGGCCGCCGCGGACTGGCTCGAGCGGCGCTTCGGCGTCTCGCTGTCGGCGGAGACGGAGGTGACCGCGACGATCGGCTCGAAGGAGGCCGTCTTCCACCTGCCCGCGGCGCTGGTCGATCCGGGCGACGTCGTGCTGCTGCCCTCGCCCGGCTACCCGCCGTACGCGGTCGGGACACGGTTCGCGGAGGCGACGCCGGTCGCCTACGGGTTGTGGCCCGAGCGCGGGTACCTTCCGGACCTGGAGAGCGTTCCCGCGGACGTCTTGGCGCGTACCCGGCTGCTGTGGGTGAACTACCCCAACTCGCCGAGCGGAGCGTGCGCGACGCGCGAGGACCTGGAGCGCATCGCCGGGTTCGCGCGGCGGCATGATCTGCTGCTGGCGTCCGACGAGGCGTATGTCGATCTGTGGTTCGGGGAGACGCCCGCGCCGTCGATGCTCGAGGTGGCGCGGGAGCGGGTGATCGCGTTCTTCTCGCTGTCCAAGCGCAGCGCGATGACCGGCTACCGCGTCGGCTTCGCCGCGGGCGACCCCGAGCTGGTCGGCGCGCTGCGCCGGCTGAAGACGAACCTCGATTCCGGCACCCCGACCTTCGTGCAGGCCGCCGCGGCCGAGGCGCTGGCCGACGAGGGCCACGTGGAGGGGATGCGCGACGAGTACCGGCGCAAGCGGGACGTGCTGTGCGGCGCGCTGGAGTCGCTGGGCCTGCCCCCGGCGCGCCCGGCGGGGACGATCTACGTCTGGCAGCCGCTGCCCGCGGGGCTGGACGATCGGGAGGCGGCGCGGCGGCTGCTTTCCCCGGAGATCGCCGTCGTGGCGACCCCGGGCTCGCTCATCGCGCGCCCGCTGGCCGACGGGCGCAACCCCGGGGCCGGGCACCTGCGCTTCGCTCTGGTCCCGACCGAGGCCGACGTGCGGGAGGCGGCCGCGCGGCTGACGCGCACGAGCTGGCTCACGGCGTGAGCCGGCGGGCTACCGCAGGATCTCGCGCGCCAGCGCGGCGTCGGCGTGCGTTCCGGCGGAGACGATGAGGAGGGCGAGCAGGGCGGCGGTGACGATGACGTAGGCCAGCCCCCAGCGGACCATCTGGCCGCCGGTCATCGGGGACACGCGCGCGAGTTGCCGCAGCCGCGAAGCCTGCCGTTTCTCCATCTCGAAATACGCCTGGTCGGCCTCCTCGGAGATGCTCGGGCGCGCGAGGCCCTTGAGCGTGGCCAAGCCGACGGGCGAAAGCCGGGCGACGCGCGGCGAGGAGGCGATGCGGCGGAAGCGCAGGGTCGACACCGTCTGGCCCGCGAAATCGATCAGGCCCAGCGCGCCGACGATCGCGAGCAGCGTGATGTCGAACGTCCAGGCGAGGAGCAGCGCCGCGAGGATCACGACGACGGAGACGGCGACGCCGACGCCGCTGCTGAGCGAGTAGCCGATGGCCGAGAGGACCCGGCCGCCGTCGAGCGGGTTGATGGGGAGCAGATTGAGCAGATTCAGCAGCGCACCCCAGGAGACCAGGACGCCCAGCAGCGGGTAGGCGTAGCCCGTAGCAGCGTCGAGCGCCGCGACGAACGCCGTGAAGGCCAGGCCCGTCAGCGGGCCGGCCAGGGCGATGGCGGCCTGTTCGCGGCGCGTGCGCCAGAGGTCCTCCGGCACCGTTGCGGCGCCGAGCAGCGGGATGAAGTACACGCCGCGGACCTTCAAGCCGGCACGGCGCATGGCGAGCACGTGACCCAGCTCGTGGACCACGATCGAGATCGTGATGCCGACGGCGAACTGCCAGGTGAAGATCACGGCCGTCAGCGCGGCCGAGGCGAGGACGAGTCCGGGTTTGAAGGCCTTGAGCGCGACGGGAATGCCCTTGGCGAAGGTGGAGCCGAGCTTGGCCGCGAGGGCGAGGAGGGCGCCGACCGAGACGCGACGCCGCTCGCCCGCCTCCGGCGGGTCCGAGCCGTCGGGGGCGGACGCCGCGGCGTCGACGGCGGCCGGAACGCGCGCGTGCTCCATGAGCACTCCCGGCAGATACCGCTCGTCGTCCGCGCGGTCCGCGAGCACCGCCAGGAGCACGCCGCTGTCGGCCACGTCGGTGATCGGCTTGGGTCCGTCCAGATCGATGCGCACGGACGGCGAGCCCAGTGCGGAGAGGTCCGCGAAGAGGATGCGCTCGGGCCCGCGGCTCTCCAGCACGATGTAGCGCAGCCGGACGGCGCGCTCGCGCACCCGGACCGGCGTCTCGGCCAGGTCGATCGAGTACAGGTCGCCCCAGGCGATCGTCGTCCGTCCCCGCGGATCCAGCCGGTGCACGCCCTCGGCGTCGATGCGGATGCCGTAGCTGCCCACGCGCACGCCCCAGGCCACGGCGTAGTAGGCCAGTGCGACGCAGAAACCCGCGAGCACGGAGAGTCCGAACCCGATGCGGACGACCAGCCCGGCGCTCGCGGACGCGACGGCGAAGAGCAGGACCGAGTTGAACGCGATGCGCCGTGCGTTCGCGCGGAACGTCATCGGCGTAGCCTCGGGCCTCACGACCTCCTCGGCCGTCGCCACTCCCCCGCCCGCCGAGCGTCCCGCTTCCACGTCGCGATCCGTGCCACACGGCGGCTGCGAAGTCCACGCCGGCCTGCCGCCCGGACAGGCTAACCACGGATCTGCGTGCCGTGCGTCCCGGCCACCGCCTCGGCCAGGTGCTCCGGCGAGGTGACGACCGCGCGTCGGCCCCCGGCCTCGAGGAACCGCGCCACCGCCTCGATCTTCGGACCCATCGAGCCCGCGGGGAACTGGCCGGCGGCCAGGTGCCGGCGCGCCTCGGCCAACGTCAGCTCGGACAGCTCCCGCCGGGTCGGCTTGCCGAAGTCGAGGCACACGCGGTCGACGCCGGTGGAGACGACGAAGACGTCGGCGCCGAGCTGCGCGGCGAGGAGTGCGGAGGCGAGGTCCTTGTCGATCACGGCCGCCGTGCCGCGGAGATCGCCGCCGGCGTCGCGCACGACCGGGACGCCTCCTCCTCCCACCGCGACGACGACGTAGCCGCCGCCGGCCAGGTCGCGGATCGCGTCCAGCTCGAGGATCTCCCGCGGCTCGGGCGAGGCGACGACGCGGCGCCAGCCGCGGCCTTTCTCCTCCTTGACGTCCCACCGCTCCTCGGCCGCCCGCTGCCGGGCCGTGGCTTCGTCCATGAAGGAGCCGATCGGCTTGGTCGGGTCGCGGAACGCGGGGTCGTCCGCGTCGACCCGCACCTGCGTCACGACGGAGACGGCGCGGTGCGGCATGCCGCGGCGGCGGAACTCGTTGCCGAGCTGCTGCTGGATCATGTAGCCCAGGGCACCCTGGGTGTCGGCGCCGATGCTGTCCAGCGGCACCGGGTGCAGCTCCCCCAGGGCCAGTTCGACCCGGCGCAGGATGAAACCGACCTGCGGGCCGTTGCCGTGGGTCAGCACGAGGCTCCAGCCCTCGGCCAGCAGGTCGGCGACATGCCGGCAGGTCTCGCGGGTCACGTCGAACTGGTCGCTCACCCGCTGGTGTTGCTTGTCGCGGATCAGCGAGTTGCCGCCGATGGCCAGGACGGCGAAGCCCTTCGCCCGTGTCGTCATCGTTCTCCTCCGTCAGCCGCGCAGCGCCTTGAGGAAGCCGCGCGCGAGCACGGCCGCGCCGATCGCGAGCCAGAGCGTGGCCCAGAACGCCGCGGGCAGGCCCACGACCTGCGACATCGTCCGCGCGTCGCTCGGGCCGTCCACGTAGTACAGCGCACGAATGTCCAGCACGGCGTTGAGCCCGGTCTGCAACGCGAGCAGCAGCAAGGCCCAACGGACCACCGGCGGCGGCCCCTTGGCCGCGATCCCGCCGGCGGTCGCGGCCAGGACGAGCAGCATCGTCACGCCGAACCCCGTGCGCACCCACAGCGCGGTGGTGACGACGAGGCCGGCGGCGACGACGCCCAGCACGATCCGGTGCAGGCCGGGCCGGCGGGCGGCGGCCAGGAAGGCCGCCGCGGCCAGCGCCGCGCCGAGGTACCCGGCGCTGGCCGTGATCGCGCGGGACGTCGTCCCGAAGTCGCCGACGACGTACCAGTAGGTCGCCAGGCCGGACGTGTCGGGACGCACCAGCAGGCCGTCCACGCGGGCGCCGAGGACCGTCGCCGCCAGCGCGTGCGCCGTCTCGTGCACCCAGGTCGTGAAGATCGCGAGCGGGTAGAGCACGGTCTCGCCGTGGGGGATGAGGTTGAGCGTCGTGACGAGAATCGCGGCGCCGAGGAAAGCGAGCGGCCCGACGGTCGAGGCCGCGCCCGCGGCCTTCGGCGGCGGATCCTTCATCCGCGCGCGCCCCGGCCGCGGCGCCTCCCGACGCCCCGCACGAGCTGCTCGTAGACGACGTAGCCCGTCCTCGTCATGCCGAGCTTCTCGTACGTGCGCTGCGCAGCGCGGTTCGTGCTCGCCGCGTAGAGACGCAATCCGCGGACGCTCGGGGCGTGCGCGGCCAGCACCGACACGGCGGCGTGGAGCATGCGGTAGACGCCGGCGCGCCGGAAGGCGGGCCGCACGAAGACCGACTGGATCCACCAGAAGTCGCCGTCCCGCCAGTCGGACCACTCGTGCGTGACCAGGAGCTGTCCGGCGGGGCGACCGTCGAGGTCGGCGACGAGGTAGAAGCCGCGCGCGGGATCGTGCAGGACGGCGCGCGTGCCGCGGCGAACGACGGCCGGATCGAGCCGCCTGTGCTCGGTCTCCCAGGCCATCGCGCGGTGGTTCCCGGCGAGGAACGCGAGGTCCGAAGCCTCGGCCAGGCGGATGCGCACGGCGTGTCGTTGGGAGCCGCGGGATGCCGGTCGTCGATTGCTGGTCGTGGATGCCATGGCGCGGAGTCTCGCACGGGCGGAGACGGGCGACAAGCGAGGGTCGTGGTATCATGCGGCGCAGGGAGTCGGGGCCGGCGCACGGGCCGGAGTCGGGGCGGCGGTGGAGGCACGATGGCTGGACGATGGCGAAGGCTGCGCCGGTGCGCGGCGGTACTGGCGCTGTTGATCACGCTGGCGCCGCGGCCGGCGGCGGCGATCACCTGGGACACCTGGATCAGCCCCGGGGTCAGCCTGTGCTGGACCTTCGGCCGGGGCCTGACGTACGGCCTCGAGCTGAGCGTGATCTGGGTGCCGTCGACCTGGGACGATCTGAAGAAGGTGCCGCTGGGCACGGGAGTGGTGCTGAACCTCAACACCGACTTCGACGAGCTTTTCATCCTCCGCGTCGGTGCGGAGTGGGTCGGTCCGGCGATCGGCCTCGAGGTCGGCCCCTCGCTGGTGACGGACGAGCAGGGGGCGCACTTCGGACTGGGTTTCACGCCCTGGGTCGGCGTGTACACGCTCCCGTACTACACGGGGACGGTGATTTTCGACGACACGCCGAACATCCACCAGCTCGGGATGCTGCTCAAGCTGCACATCAACAGCGACGGCGATTTCGGTTCGCACGACGACTGGGACGACTGAGCATCATCCGACTTTCCGAATGCTTCTGAGCTGTTGAGCACCGTCACGGCGGACGGGCGGCTCCGGTCCCGGCCGCCCGTTCGTGGATGCTGGTGGGCTGTCACTTTTCTTGTGGACTTCCGCCCGACATGTGTTATGGTGCTCCCCGTTTCCGGTCCGTCCGTGCCCGGTGAGTGTTCCACGCACCGTTTCGCAGGATCGACGAGCGGGAACACATGACCGTTCCCACCCGACGATCGGTCACGTTTTCAGGCAAGCCGGGGAGCGTCGGAGGAGTCCGACGGATGGAGGAGTACCCATGAGGTTGTTCGTTGGCAGTCTGTCGTTCGACACGCGTGAAGATGACTTGCGGCAGGCGTTCGCGGCGTTCGGAACGCCGACTTCGGCCACGGTCATCACCGATCGCGAGACGGGCCGTTCGAAGGGCTTCGGGTTCGTCGAGTTCGCGAGCCCCGAGGAGGCCAAGAAGGCGATCGAGGGTCTGAACGGCAAGGAACTGCAGGGCCGGAC
>JACRCZ010000109.1 GCA_016218765.1 Deltaproteobacteria bacterium
CCGCAAGAACCCCATAGGAGCTCTTCCCCCGCCCTCCCGGGCTGCCGCGAAGCGGCTTCCTTCAAGCCGCCGTTTGCGGCACCGGGCGAACCGCGGTACCGTCCGATCCGATGGAGCGGTGCCGCAAACGCCTACCGATTGTCGTCGTCGATTCCTACTCGACCGGAAAAGAAATCTCCAGGCCGGCTACCGCCCGCCACCTCAAATTGGAGAGGTCGGCGACGATTTCCGTACTAGTTTCCGTCGTGTAGCCGAGGGAGTAACCCTTCGTGAAGTACTCGATACCGAAATCCGCCCGGATCCCGACCGCCCAGCCCAGCGGGACGACTAGGCCCCCCCGGACCCCCAAGCCCCCTCGCCAGCCGCCACCCCACATCGAACCCGACGGCCACCACCGCTCCGCGATCACCTCCAAGACCGCCTGGACCTCCACGGGACCCAGCGGGGCGTTCCACCCGCCACCGATCGAAAGCGGCAAGGTCTCCAGGAGATCCATTCCCGGTCCATCCCCAAGCACCGTCAGCGATCGAAGGCCCACGCCGACGATGCCGTGCTGTCCCAGGATGACTCCCGCCCAGAGCCCGGGTCCCAACGCGATCGACGCCGCGTCGGTCCGGTCCCTGAGCCCACCGACGGCCTCAAAACCGACCGAGAAGATGAGGTCGACCCGAAGCGCCGGAGCGTCGCCGGACGACGAGCCGGCTCCCTCATCCTCTTCCCCGCCCGACTCACGCGGGGGGACGCAGGGCGACGCTTCCAGGCCGGCCCTTATCTGGTCGCCCACCATGTGCGCGGCCAAACGGTCCAGGCCCCCGTCGCCCACGTCCCCGGGCACGGGCCAGGTCTGCGTGTCGCAGGCCCCGGTCGCCGTGTTGGTCAGGGTTGAAACGACGCTCTCGGAATCCGCGCACAACTCCGCCAACCAGGGGCTCGTCGCGCTCCCCTCGTCACCACGCCGGACGTTCAGATCTGGAAAATGGGCGCCCAAGATCCCGAAAACGGACTCGGCGTCCAGCCCCGCGCAGATCCGAAGGATTACGACCGGCGGGCCGGCGGATTCGTCGGCCGCAGCAACGCCATGAGGCGACCAACCTATCAAGAACACTAGCATTACTCTGATGGGCGACCGCAAAGCCGACTCCCGCCCGAACGTCGGGAGTGTCGCACGGCACCAGGCCACGGATCAACGACCGCCGACAATCTGCAAGAATCCGCAGAAACCGACGACGACAATTGCCGTTTGCCTGACTTTAATTGGCTGTGAAGGGAAAGTTGCGCCCTCACCCGGGGGGGTTAGAGCGCGACCAGGGAGGGACGACCATGACGATTCCAATTCACGTCCTTGTGGTGCTTGCCGGCCTGATGCTGGCGGCGTGCGAGCACGCCTACATCGAGCTCAACCCCGACGCGCCGAATCGGGACGCCGACGTCGTCGACGCCGGCGCCGACTCGGAGGAGGGAGGCGCGGAGGGCGGCGACATCGCCGAGGTGGTCATCCTGCCCCCGCCGCCCTGCGGCAACGGCGTCGTGGAGGATGGGGAGGAGTGCGACGACGGGAACCGGGAGAACCGGGACGGTTGCACTTGGGACTGCCGACTTGGCGATGGCGACCCCGTCGGGCCGCGTGACCCGGCCGCGGGACCGTACGAGGTCGAGGGACCACCGGCCGTGTTGCCGCCCGTGGACTACCCGACGGTCGTCGCGCTGGGCGGAATGGGACTGACGCCGATGGACGACGGCACCCTCGCCGCGTCATGGAACCGTCCGCTGTCCCCACCGGACCTCGTCGAGACGATCTGGTCCCGCTTCCTGCGCCCCGACGGCACACTCGCCCGTGGAGACGTAGGAGTCGCCCTTGCATCCGGATGGAGGGAGTCGGGGCTGACGAGAGCTGCGCGGGCAACGGACTTCACCCTCGCATGGCGCGCGGGCATCGACGGGCTGTGGCGTGCGCGGGTCACGGTCGAGGGCGGACTGGTCGAACCGCCAGCCTTGCTGTTCGTGTCCCGCGACTCCGACCTGCCCGCCCTGGCCCCTCAGGCGAGTGGCTACTTCATGGCCTGGTACGACGGCACGGATACGGATCCCTGCGTCCACGACGGGGACGGCGCAAGCCGGATCCTCCTCGGTCGGCTAACGCCCGACGGCAGCTTCGATGCGGCGTCAGAGCCGTTCGTCCTCGAGCCCGAGGTAGCGGCGCGCACGTCGCCACGACTTGAGAGCGGCGACGACTCGTCGGTCGGCATCCTGTGGTGGCGGGCGGGTACGGAACCCGATGCGAGCTGCACGCTGCGCTTTGGCGTCACCGATGCAGGACGCACGCTGGTCGCCGATGGTGGCGTCCTTGGACTCGGCAATTCTGGTCGGATCGTTGACTCCGAAGACGCGTACCGGATCGTCTGGCGCCTTCCCGTCGACCCGCCACCCCAACGGCTGAACTTCGTCGCCACGGATCGGGACGCCATCCTGCTCGACGCACCGACGTCATGCGAACTGCCGTTCCAGGGATTCTGGGAGGACTTCGAAGTTGCTGCCGGCGACCACGGACTCTTGACCGTCCTTCGAGGATGGGACGAGGGCATCGAAGAACGCCTCTTCTTCGTCCGCACCGACCTCATGGGCCGTACCGGGGACACGTCATGCGGCGCCCTGGAGGTGGACCCGACGTGCACGGCGGCGCTCGACTGCGAGCCGGGGCCGTTCGGCGTGGCCTGGGCGGGCGACGCATTCGTCGTCGTCTACTTCGTGACCCTCGCCCCGGCCGGCCCGTCGCCGGCGACCGAGATGCGGATGGTGCGGTTGGTACCGGCGTCCTAGGCCGGGCGCGCGGTCGGCCGGTTCCTGGCGGATGGGGAGGGGCGGAGGAAGGGTGAAGCTGATGGTGGGATCCGGGGCCTGTTCCCAGTTCGACGGACGTGGGCTTCGCGGGGCGCGGGTGCTGGTCGTCGATGACGACGACCTCGGGCGGCGCACGATGGTGAGGACGCTCCAGGTTCATGGCGCCCACGTCGGCGAGGCGGCGGGCGGCAGGGAGGCGATCGAAGCCGTCGGGCGGGAGCCGCTCGACGTGGTCCTGTGCGACCTCGTGATGCCCGACGCCGACGGCATCGAGGTCCTGCGCGCGATCCGCGATCGGGATCTCGACGTGTCGGTCGTGCTCATGACCGGCCTGCCCGACTTCCACACGGCCGTTGCGGCCTTGCGCCTGGGCGCGATGGACTACCTCACGAAGCCCGAGGCCAACGGGCACCTCTGCGAGGTCGTGGCCCGTGCGGCGACGGCGGGCCGGTTGGCGCGTGCGCGGCGCGAGGCGCTGGCGGCCGGCGGGCGGCCTGGGCCCGACGCGCGCGACAGCGTCGAGCTGGGGCACGCGTTCGACCGCGCGCTCGACACGCTGTGGATGGCGTTCCAGCCGATCGTCCGGCGCGACGGGACGCTCTACGGCTACGAGGCGCTGATGCGGACCCGGGAGGAGACGCTGCCGCATCCGGGGGCCGTCCTGGACGCGGCCGAGCGGCTGGGTCGAACCGGCGAGGTCGGGCGGCGGACGCGGGAGCTGACGGCTTCGTCCGTCGGTCGGGCGGCCGAGGGAACGACGATCTTCCTGAACCTTCATGCCGTCGATCTGGCCGACCCGGATCTGCGCCGGGACGACACCCCGATTGCGCTCGCGGCGCAGCGGATTGTGCTGGAGGTGACGGAGCGGGCATCGCTGGAGCGTGTGGAGAACCTGAGCGGCGCGGTCGGCGCCCTGCGCCGGCGGGGGTTTCGCATCGCGCTGGACGACCTGGGCGCCGGATACGCCGGGCTCACGGCGTTCGCGCAGCTCGTACCCGACGTCGCCAAGCTCGACATGTCGCTCGTCCGCGGCGTGGATGCCGACGAGCGGCGGGCCAAGGTCGTCCGCGCGATCACGGACCTCTGCCACGATCTGAAGGTGCTGGTGGTGGCGGAGGGGGTGGAGACGGTGGCCGAGCGCGACGCGCTCCTGGACCTCGACTGCGACCTCTTCCAGGGCTTCCTCATCGCCCGCCCGGGCGCCCCGTTTCCAGTGCCGGTGTGGCCGGCGGCGGAGAAGGGGAGGCAGCTCAGCTTGAGGCCGCCGGTGGAAGGACCCACTTGATCGATCAGCACGACGACGTTCGGCCGCCGCGCCGACACGCGACGACAGCCGGCGAGACCGGTAGTCTCGCGGTGGGCAGATGGAGTGCAACATGTTGAAATCACACGGGGGGGGGGGGGGGCGATTTTCACGCCTGTTGATGATTCCCCGACCGTGGCCGGTTCGCCCGACGCTGGTGGCGCCGCGCGGCCGCCGGACCAGGGCGTCGAAGCGACGGACCCGGGACGGGAGTCTTGTGGTCCCATCACGCACTCGCCCGGACCGGGTCCCCGTGAGCCCCGGCCTGACGCCACGCCTTCGATGCTCGCGGCCGCGATGGCGGGCCATCCCGCCGCCCAGCGGGCGTTGTATCTCCAGGCGGTGGGGCAAGTCCGCCGGTTCGCACGCACTCTGGGGTTGCGCTGCGGCGACATTCCGGAGGTAGCGCACGAGGTCGCAGCCCAGGCGTTGCTCGATCTGCCCGGCTTCGCCTTCCGCAGCGGCTTCGCCTCCTGGTTGTACTCGATAGCACGGCACCAACAAATCCGGCGGCGACGGAAGCGCCAAGCGTCGCCCGTTGACGTGGGATCGGAACGGCCGGCGGGATCGGCGGCGGCGGACTGCCCTGAGACGGTGTCGCTCGCGGCAGAGGCGCTGTGCGAAGCGGTTCGGGCGATTCTCTCCTTGCCGGCACGGCGGGGGTTCGCGTTGCTCGCCGTGCGTGTTCTGGGGGCTCCGGGCGCGTCCGTAGCCGCCGTGTTGGGGTGCACAGCCAACGCCCTGCGTCAACTCGTGCACAACGCGGCAGCGCAGGCCGACCGTCTGGTGGGGTCCGCCGAAGGGCCGCCCCGGCACGCGAGGTGCGAGGACTGCCGTGGTCCGCTCGCGGGCGCCGGGAGAGGTGCCCCACCCCTCGCCTGTCCGATGCGCTGGTTCCTGGGCATGACCGGCGGTTCCGACGACCTGGCCGCGTGTTGGGAACGGTACCGGGAGTTCCACGGAGCGGCGAGCTGCGGTAGGATTCCGTCGCATCCGGCGTAACAGCCGGCCGTCTCGTGTCCCTAACGTCGATGCAGGACCGGTTCTGGTTTCGGATGATCCGCATCGGTGCGCGATGGGCGCGCACCCGCAAGCAGGGAAGGGAGGCCGCGATGGGCTGGATGCGAAGAGGTGCGATGCTGGGCACGTTGCTGACCTTGATCATGATTGGTGCGACCGGGACTGCGCGGGCGACCATTTCGATCAGCGTGGGAACGTGCAACGCGACGTACTGCGATTTTACGGTGACGGCCAACGAGTGGGTCGAAGTTCTTGTTGGCAAGTACTCTGTCAGTGGAACCTCGTACAACGCGGTTTGCGCGAAGGACAGTTCGGGCAACTGCGACGCCTGTGCGCATGCACAGTCGGGTGGCAACCCCGTCGACACCTCGGACGTCAGGGTGTTCGGCTCCGACAACATTGACCTGATGCGACTTGCAGACCGGACGGGTGAGAGCTGTACGGGCCATTCGATCATCGGCTCCCTCGACGACGCGGCGGACCAGTTCATGTTCTGGGGCGGCGGGGGCAACGATGAGATCCACCTCTGCGACACTACCGGATCCAGCGAGCCGTCCACTTCCGACTGCCTGGCACTCGCATCGGGGATGAACGCGGGTCGTGCCGACGGCCGCGCCGGGGTCGACTACATCTACGGCAGCCCATATGACGAGAATCTCTGGGGTGGCAGCGAGGTGGACCACATCTACGCGTTCAGCGGTGAGGACTACGTGCATGGTGGTCCGGACACGGACTACCTGTATGGTGGCGACGACTGGGACTACCTCGACGGCGCTGAGGGATCGATCGACTACTGCAACTGCGGGGAAGACGCGAATCCGTCCGGGGACTACTGCGAGTGTTCGTGGGCCTACCATTGCAACCACTACTGCTCGGAGTCGCCGGAACGCGAGTTCAGCGGCGTCCCTGGGGAGTCGGCGTGCGACGACGGTTCGCCAGATGCGGGCGGGGCGTGCGACGGATCGTAGCTGTGGCGGACACTGCACGTAGACCTGCGTCTGCCGACCGCCAGAGCTTGGTCAAGCGGTGGCCGCCATGCGGCCGGCTCCGGTCGGGCTGTCCAATTGCGGGAGTCATCAGGTGTATTCGTCCCGGCGTCTGGCGCGGCCGGTCGTTGTCTGCGATACTGAGCGGAGGCTGGAGGGTGAACATGGTTCCAGGGTCCAGCACGGTGAAACGACCGGTCCTGATCCCGCTTCTGGGCATTCTGGCCTTCGGCGGCGGGTGCGAGTGGGGGACGACGCTCGAAGGGGAACAGGACGACGCGCGGACGGAAGTCGTGGAAGGGTCGGCCGATGCTCCGCCGGCGGAGGGTGGGGAAACGGCCGACGCCATCGTCGACGACGGCCCGGCGTGCCCGATTTGGGTCGTGCCCGAGGTTCGTGGCGGCGTGGAAGATGGGTCGGTGGAGCGGCCGTACGTCGGTCTCCGGCGCGCCCTGGACGCCAGGGGCTCGTGCGATCACGTGATCCTCGCGGGGGCCACGGCTCGAACTCCTTTCGACGCGGGGGTCGACATCAACCTCGCGCGCGGTCAGGTCCTGACGATCGAAGGTGACCCTGGCGCCCCCGACCGTGCGGAACTGAATGCGAACGACGAGGTGGGGTTGTTTGCGACGGGAGACGGGACGCTCGTTCTGCGACGCCTGGCCGTGCGGCGAGGTGCCGGCGCCGCTGGGGCCTGCCTCAACGCCGACGTCCGAGAGGTCCGCCTGGAGGACACGGAGTGGGCCGACTGCCGCGCCACCGGGGAGTGCGGCGCGATCTGGATCCACGCGGCGAACGTGCGGCTCACGGATTCCCGGTTCCTGCGTGCCGCCGTGCCGCCCTCCATCGACTCGCCGACTTCTCTGGTCGGAGCGGTCTGTGTCGACGGTCCACCGGACACGTCGGAGATCCTGGTGGAGCGGTGCCGGTTCGAGGGGAACATGGCCTACGGGGGACGGGCGCTGGACATGAGGGCGCTCACCCGCAACGCCGTCGTCCGGGACTGCGTCTTCATTGACAACACGTCGCGCTTCGGGCCGGTCGCCCTCGGGGGGATCATCGGCGAGTTGGAGCACAACCTCTTCGAGGCCAACGAAGCGAGGGAGGGCGGCCCGATCGTCGGCGTCGACGGGACTCCCGGTACGAGCATCACCCACAACTTGCTGCTGGAGAATACCACCGGCCCCGAGGGTTCGGCGCTGCAAGCGTCGCACGGCACGGTGGCCAACAACCTGTTCGTCGACAACGTCTGCGACCGGACCGGCTGCGTGGCCGGCATTTGGGTTCCCGGAGGGATCGGCGGCGCCGTCGACGTGCGCAACAACACGTTCGTCGGCAACGAGAGCGCCGAGGGAGTCGCTCATCTGGCGTTCGATTCCGCGTTCGGCCGAATGCGGTCCAACCTGTTCGTCGGAGGCGCGGGCGAGGTGGCGATCGATGTCCGCCACGAGGACTGGGGCCTGACCGCGGAGTTGACGTTCAGCGCGTGGTGGGACGTGCCGGAGCCGGTGTGGGGCGAGTCGGTGCGTGTCGGTGCCGGAAACATCGAGGCGGACCCGCGGTTCGCCGCCGGCGACGTGTACGAACTGGGGACGGGCTCGATGGCAATCGACGCCGGCGATCCCGACCCCTCCCTGGAGGACGTCGATGGTTCGCGAAACGACATCGGTGCTTTCGGCGGGCCCGACGGTGAGTGGATTCCGCTTGACAGGGGCGGTGCTCCATGAGCGGGTGGCAAAGGCTGCTGGCGGTCGTTGGGGCGATGGCGGCGGGTTGTTCCGGAGCAGGCGGTGTGTCCGACGACGACGCCGTGGCGGACGGGCGGGACACCACTCGCGACGTGCCGACCGACGCGACCTTGCCGGAGGCGAGCGAGCTGCCGCCGGTTTGTGGTGACGGGGAACTGAACGTCGGCGAGGAGTGCGATGACGGCAACCGGTTGAACGGCGACGGCTGTGACTGGATGTGCCGTTTGACCGACGAACCGTTTGAGTACCCGCCGCCCGATCCGGACGCTCCGCGCGTCGAGCCCGCGGGGCCGGAGGCGGTCGTGACCGAGGTGGAGGAAATCAGCGCGTTCGTCGCCGGGCGGAACCCGGGATCCCGTGCGATCTGGCTCGCGGCTGCGAGTGGTCGCTTCGCCGTTGCGTACAACTACGATCAGCCGTACTACGGCGTCCGGTTGCGACAGCTCGATCGATCCGGCACGGGCGTCGGGTCTCCGTGGCAGCACGAGACGCCATGGGGAGTCTTCGCGCAGGGGCTGATGGCCGTGGATGACGGTTTCGGGCTGTTGTCGGGGTCGCATGTGTACGGTCTTCTGCGCAGCCGGTTCCGAACCGACGGGACCGCCACGGAGGAGTTCCGGACGCTGCGGGGCCCGTTGGCCGTTTCCGGCATCGCCGACCGACTCTCGGGGAGCGCGTGGTCACCGGGACGATGGCTGGCGGCGAGCGCTCTGAATGGCGCCGAGTTCCGTGGCTGGCTGCTGGAGACATTCAGCGAAGACGGGACGCCGTTGGCCGACGGGCTGGTGGTGCACGAACCGCTCGGGGCCTGCGCAGCGGCCCTTGCGGTGGGGGGGGGATTCGTCGTGGGCGACGCGAGGGGCGTCGTGCGGCTCGATGAGGAACTGCGCGTGGTGTCGTGGAGCGGCACGGTTGACGAGTACCAGATGAGCGGCGTGGTCGGCCTGGCCCGCGATGGATACTGGCTGGCGTGGCTGCGGGGCCAGGAGACACACGAATACCCGCTTCCGTTCGACCTGTGGCTCGTTGCGACCGATTTCGACGGGACGCCGCGGTTTCCCCCGCGGCGGGTCCTGGAGTCGGTGCCACGCGCGATTGTGGGGGACGGTTCGGGCGGTGGCTCCGATTTCGGCCTGGCGGTCGCGGATGGTCCGGCGGGGGCGGCGATCGTGTTGTGGCAAGGTGTGGTGGACGGGCCGCTGTTCAGCGGCGGTCCGGTCGTCATCCTCACCGTTGACGACTGGGGCAACGTGATTACGCCGCCGACGCGGGTGCTGGCCGAGGGCGTCAGCACGACGATGGGCTGGGTGACGGCACTTGCCGCGGACGAGGAGGGCTACGGCGTCGTCACGATGATGCAGGGTGAGACCTTGGGAACCGCCGTGATCCTCTTCCGATACTTCCAGATCGTCCGGTAACTTCTGCTTCGGGAGGTGAACAGCAGTCGCCCGGTTCCGCAAGTGGCAGGGTGGGCGACCGTCCTGGCCACCCGGTGTCGAGGTCCGTCCGCGGCTCGAA
The DNA here is from genome assembly GCA_016218765.1 of Deltaproteobacteria bacterium. Taxonomy (GTDB): domain Bacteria; phylum Myxococcota_A; class Polyangia; order DRWM01; family JAAZOP01; genus JAAZOP01. The sequence goes on from JACRCZ010000109.1 coordinate 9,414, forward strand.
CTGACTCCGTCGTCCGGTGCGCCGTCCCACGGCGAGGCCGAGGAGGGCGAGGAGGCCCAGGAGCGCGGCGGCGCCGCCGAGCGGGCCGCCGCCGGTGGCACGGCAGCCGCAACCACCGGAGCCCGCGCCGCGCGTGCACGCCGACGGCTCCCCGGCGCAGGTGTACCCCGTCTCCACCGCGCAGACGTCGCTGCAGCCGTCGCCGGCCGCGGCGTTCCCGTCGTCGCACGCCGCGGCCCCACAGGCGAGCCCGTCGCCGCATCCGGTCTCCGCGGCGGAGCAGTCGCCGCGACAGCCGGCGCAGTCCTCGGCATTGCCGCATCCAGGGGCCATCCTGGACGCGGCCGAGCGGTTGGGTCGAATCGGCGAGGTCGGGCGGCGGACGCGGGAGCTGACGGCTTCGTGCGTCGGTCGGGTGGCCGAGGGAGCGGCGATCTTCCGATGCTGGGTGTCGACCGACGGGTGGAGGCGAGCGCGTCGCAGGGGGTGCCCCGCGAGGGGCATCCCTGCTCCAACGCCTGTCTTCTGCGCACCCGCACCCCTCGGAAGCACTCCGGTCAAGGGGATCGGCCGGTGCCCCACTTTCCCCTTCTGGCCTCGGTCCCCCGTTCAACATCGCCGGCGGAATCCAGTTGCCTCGCAGACTTGCCATGCGTAGTACTCCTACCGGTAGGAGTAGGAAACTGTCATGCGCATCACAACCAAGGGCCAGGTCACCATCCCCCAGCGCATCCGCGAGCAGGTGGGCTTGCATCCGGACACGGAGGTGGAGCTCGTCGTCGACGGGAATGCGGTCCGCATCATCAAGAAAACCGGGTCGCAGGAGGGCGAGGGCCGGGGCCGGCAGGTACTCCGCCGCCTCCGCGGTCGAGCGACGGTGTCCATGTCCACGGACGAGATCATGGCGCTCACCCGGGACGAGCCATGACCCCGGTGCTCGTCGACAGCAACGTCCTCCTCGACGTCGCCACGCGAGACCCGCAATGGGAGGCGTGGTCCGCCGGCGCGCTCCAGCGAGCGGCCGACGAGGCCGTGCTGGTGATCAACCCCATCATCTACGCCGAGGTCTCGATCGGGTTCGACCGGGTCGAGGACCTTGAGCAGGCATTGCCGGTGGACCTCTACAGGCGGGACGCGCTTCCCTTCGAAGCGGCGTTCCTGGCCGGCAAGTGCTTCCTCGCCTATCGCCGCCGCAAAGGCTCGAGGACGTCGACGCTGCCCGACCTCTACTACGCGGAGTAGATTCGCCCCCCCGCCACCCGCCCCCTGCCGCCCTCTCCACCGTTGACAAGACCCACGGCCCGTCCCGACCTCCCTCCTTCATCGCGGGATGCCGATCCAATTCAGCGACGGCGACATCCGTCTCTCGGACATGGCGATCGTCTGGAGGACATCGTGCAGCTCAAGTCCGGCGACACCGCCTACTGGCCCGGCCGCGGGTACGTCGCAGGCGAAAGCGGCCAAATCCACGGCTTGTGTTTGCGCCTCGCGCTACCCCCGTCGTCCGGACCGTCGCCCCACGGCGAGGCCGAGGAGGGCGAGGAGGCCCAGGAGCGCGGCGGCGCCGCCGAGCGGCCCGCCGCCGGAAGCGCGGCAGCCGCAACCACCGGAGCCCGCGCCTCGCGTGCATTCCGACGGCTCCCCGGTGCAGGCGTACCCCGTCTCCACCACGCAGACCTCGCTGCAGCCGTCGCCGGCCGCCGCGTTCCCGTCGTCACACGCCTCGTCCGCCGCGACCAGCCCATCGCCGCAAACAGGAGCGCACGCCGAGGGCGCGCCGCTGCAGACGAAGCCGTGCTCGACGTCGCACGAGACGCCGCAGCCGTCGCCGGCCGTCGTGTTCCCGTCGTCGCAGTCCTCGCCGGCCGCCACGGCGCCGTCGCCGCAACCCGGCCCGCACACGGACGGCTCGCCGGAACAGCTCCAGCCCGGCTCGCCGTCGCACGCGGCCCCGCAACCGTCGCCGGGCGTCCTGTTGCCGTCGTCGCACGCCTCGTCCGCCGCGACCAGCCCGTCGCCGCACGTGCCGGCGCAGACGGACGGCTCGCCCGCGCACGTGAAGCCGTGCTCGACCGCACACGCGGCGCCGCAGCCGTCGCCGGCCGCCGCGTTCCCGTCGTCGCAGGCCTCGGCACCGCAGAGGAAGCCGTCGCCGCAGCCGGTCTCGGCGGCGGAACAATCGGCGCGGCAGCCGTCGCAGTCGTCGGCGTTGCCGTCGTCGCACGCCTCGGCGCCGCACACCACGCCGTCGCCGCAACCGGTCTCCACGACGGAGCAGTCGGACGGGCAGCCGTCGCAGTCGTCGGCGTTGCCGTCGTCGCAGACCTCGGCGCCGCAAAGGAAGCCGTCGCCGCAGCCGGTCTCGGCGGCGGAGCAGTCGGCGCGGCAGCCGTCGCAGTCTTCGGCGTTGCCGTCGTCGCACGCCTCGGCCCCGCAGGAGACCCCGTCGCCGCAGCCGGTCTCGAGCGCCGAGCAGTCGGCGCGGCAGCCGTCGCCGTCCTCGGCGTTTCCGTCGTCGCAGGCCTCGAGGCCGCAGAGGAAGCCGTCGCCGCAGCCGGTCTCGGAAGCGGAGCAGTCGGCGCGGCAGCCGTCGCAGTCCTCGGCGTTTCCGTCGTCGCAGACCTCGGCGCCGCAGAGGAAGCCGTCGCCGCAGCCGGTCTCGGCGGCGGAGCAGTCGGCGCGGCAGCCGTCACAGTCGTCGGCGTTGCCGTCGTCGCACGCCTCGGCCCCGCAGCGGTAGCCGTCGCCGCACCCCGTCTCGATCACGGTGCAGTTGTTCCGGCACCCGTCGCAGGGGAGGTTGTTGCCGTCATCGCAGACCTCGGCGCCGCAGACGAAACGGTCGCCGCAGCCCGTCTCGCGCGCGGAGCAGTCGGCGCGGCAGCCGTCGCAATCGATGCCGTTGCCGTCGTCGCAGACCTCGGCCCCGCAAAGGTAGCCGTCGCCGCAACCCGACTCGACGTCGGAGCAGTCGGCGCGGCAGCCGTCGCAGGCGACGGTGTTCCCGTCGTCGCACGCCTCGGTGAAGTCGAGCAACCCGTCGCCGCAGCGCGGCGCGGCGGGCGCGCGCACCCACACGAACCAGGTGCTCCCCGGAGCGGCGAGCGACGAGCCGCACTTGGCCGTCGCGTCGTCCTCGCCCCAATCCGTGCCGTCGGTCTCGTTGCAGTTCATGCCGCCGTCGTCGAAGTCGACCGTGAAGTCGTCCGCGTCGCCGCAGGCGTCCTCGCCCTCGAGGTAGCCGGCGCAGTCCCAGGGGTTGCCGAGCGAGCGGGTGGTCGCGGCGACGAGGTCGCGGCGGGGCGGGGCGGGCGTCGTGGCGCCCGCGCCGTCGCCCTCCTCGAAGCACGTCGCCGCGTTCGCGCCCGCGGTCAGCTCCTGGTACCAGCCCACGTTGTAGAACACGAGGTCCACGGCGAAGGGGCCGGACGCGCTGCCGTTGCGGCAGGAGAAGCGGACGTCGCCGGTGGGGCCGAGCACCGGGCGCAGGCCCGTCCAGATCCCGGCGTGCCCCGCGACGGGGCTCAGCGTGGCCAGGTCGGCGTAATACGCGCTGGCCTCGTCGTCGAGGGTCGTGCCGAGCGTGGAGGCGACGAGCGTCCAGCCGCCGTCGTCGGTGGTCATGTCGCAGTACACGCTGACCGGGGCGGAGCCGCCCAGGCCGTCCGGGTCGAGCAGGTAGGCGCCGCTGGCGAGCCCCGGCGCCGCGGCGTGCAGCTCGTCGCAGGTCCGGCGCGAGCCCCAGTTCACGATGTACGCCAGCTCGCCGGACAACCCGGCGAGCGCGGCGGCGGGGAGCAGGTCAATCGCCGCCGCGTTCGTGCGCGAGTCCGCCTGGTTCGTGTTCTGCCCGCCGAAGTGCATGAGGATGACCGTCCCGCCCGCCGGCACGGTGATGTTGAACTCCGCGAAGACGCCGTTGGTCGCGGCGCAGTCGAAGACCGAGTTGCCGACGAGCGACGGCATGACGCCCGCGCCCGGTCCCCAGAAGTTGTGGTTGAGCGACGGGTCGCCGCCGGAGTCGATGTCGTCCGTGGTGACCCAGCGGTCCGCCGTGGTGTAGACCGTGTCGCCGCTGGAGCTGCCCGTCACGACGGTACTGCCGTCCGAGCCGCAGTTGGTCTCGATGCGCACCGTCGCCGCGACCGCCGCGCCGCCGGGATTGGCGAAGATCTCGAGAAACCGCGCCCACCGCTCGGTCGTCGGCACGTAGATCTTCCGCGTCACCGTGAGCCCGGAAAGCGTCGCCGGCGCGACGACCACCTGCCGCCCGCCCAGCTCCGTGGAGTGCGAGGTGCCCGGGAAGTAGCTCCCGTCGACCCGCAACGCCATCCCCTGGTCGTACGAGTCGCCCGTGCCGTTCCCGATCTGCCCGTTGCCCCAGATGTCCCAGATGTAGCCCGCGACGTCGTTCAACGTGGTCGTCGGCGCCGGGGAGACGCACTGCGCGGCCGCCGGCGCGGGGAGCACGGACACGGCGACCAGCAGGACCGTCGCACCGGCCCACGCACCGAGCCCGCCGACGGATCGCCGCCACCCTTGCCTCCATCCATGCTCGCGCATTCCGCTTCTCCTCTTCCGCCCCGATCGTGAGCCCGCTTCGGGCCGTCTGGGAGTATTCCGCGTCGGGACGGCGTGTCAACCGATCTTCGCCGCAACCGTCCCCGCCCAACATCGATTCCCGGCGACCCGAGTCCCCGCGACCTGAGTCCCGCCGTTGACATCCGGCCCGCCGCTCGGGCAACCTCCCGCCCCGACGCCGGTGATGTCAGGCTCCCGCCGCGGGAGGCATCCCCACCGACGCGGGCGAAGCGTGGGCCCGAGCGCCGCGCGCGGATTCGGGGATGACGACCGCAGGACCGCCGCCGATCGACCTGCTCGTCGTGGGACGTGGACCCGCCGGGGCGGCGTGCGCCCTGCAAGCCCATCGCGACGGACTGCGCGTCCTCCTCGTGGGCGACGAGCCGATCGGCGGGCTCGTCCGCGCCGCACGGCGCCTGGACAACCTCCCCGGCCTCGCCCGGACCGCCGGCGCGGACCTGGCGATCCGGATCGAGGACCAGCTCCGGGATGCCGGGGTCCCGACCCGCGCGGCCCGCGTCGTGGCCATCACGCGCAAGGACGACTGGTTCGCGGCCCTGGCCGAGCCCGTGGCGACCGACGGCCCGGGGAACGCTTCACAGGGACGCGCGGGCCTCGAGGCCGGCACCGGCGAGGCGCACGACGCGGGTCGCGAATCGCGATGGACGGTCCGCGCGATCTGCCTGGCCACCGGAACCCGGCCGCGAGCCTGGCCGCCCGCCGCCGGCTGCCACGTCGTGCGCGACGCGCGCGCGCTGCCCCCGAGCCTGGACGCGCGCCGCGTCGTCGTCGTGGGCGGCGGCGAGGCGGCGCTGGACACGGCGCTCTGTGCGCTCGACCGCGGTGCGCACGTGACGATCCTGGCGCGCGGCGGGATGCTGCACGGCTCGCCCGCGCTGCTGGACGAAGTGCGGGCCTCGCGCGCGGTGGTGCGCCTGGGGACGGTGGTCACCGGTGCCTCCCGCGCCGGCGACCGCTGGACGATCCGGCTGGGGGACGGGGGAATCCTGGAGGCCGACGTCCTGGCGGCCTGCGTCGGGCGCGAGCCGCGGCTGGATCTCTGGAACAGCCTGGGGCAGGGCCCGCTCGACGCGTCCGTCGAGCAGCCCCGAGCGCCCGGCGTGTTCGCGGCGGGGGATCTGATCCGCGGGAGGGATCGCTACGTCGCCACGGCGATGGGCGACGGCCAACGCGCGGCGCTCGCCGCCGCGGCGTCCTTGGGGGGAGTGCGGGGAGTGCGGGCAGTGCGGGAAGAGCGTGGGGGGGGGGCGCGAGGGAAGAGGAACAACCGATGAACATGAGTGAACCCGGATGCGGTGTGGCTCCCTCGTCCGATGCGCGGGCTCCCGCCCGCGGCGGCTCCGGCGTCGAAGTCCTGCGCGTGACGGGGGAGCCGGAGGTGGCCGAGGTGGCGGTGCTGCGTTTCCGCGGGGACGACCGCTACTGCGTGGAGACGGTCGACGGACTGGCGCCGCCCCAGCCGCGGGCGCGGAAGTGGATCGTGAACGTCTCGACGCAGTTCGGCTGCCCCGTGGGCTGCCCGTTCTGCGACGCGGCGCAGGCGTACGCGGGGAACCCGACGGCCGAGGAGCTTCTTTGCCAGGTGCGATGGGCGCTGGCGCGGCACCCGGAGCATGTCGGGACGTGCGGCAAGCTCAAGGTGCACTTCGCGCGCATGGGCGAGCCGTCGTTCAACGACGCCGTGCTGGAGGCGATCGCCCGGCTGCCGGAGGAGATCCCGACGCCCGGGCTGTGGGCCTGCGTGGCGACGGTCGCGCCGCGGGGGCGGGACGCCTGGTTCGCGCGCCTGCGCGAGGTCAAGGAGCGGTCGTTCCGGGGGCGCTTCCAGCTCCAGTTCTCGGTGCAGTCGACCTCGCCCGCGGATCGCGCGCGGCTGACGCCGATCGCGCACTGGTCGCTCGGCGAGATCGCGGCCTACGGCGCGCGTTTCCACGCGAGCGGCGACCGGAAGGTCGTGCTGAACTTCGCGCTGGCGTGCGGCGTGGAGTTCGATCCCGCGGTGGTCGCCTCGCGGTTCGATCCGGCTCATTTCGCGGTGAAGATCACGCCCGTCAACCCGACCGCGCGCGGCGCGGAGGCGGGGTTCCGGACGGTGCTGCGCTCGGAGCGGGCGGATGCCGTGGCGGCCGCCCGCGACGCGCTGCTCGCTCGCGGCTTCGACGTGGTGCTGAGCGTGGGCGAGTCCGGCGAGGACCGCATCGGCAGCAACTGCGGTCAGGCCGTGCGCGTCGCCCGCCCTGCCGTCAGGCCGGCTCCCATTTCTTGACGGTGGCGAACCCGTCGATGACCACGGTGCCGGACTGGTTGCGCACCACGGTCTTGAGCTTGAGCATCTTGGGCTTGTCGATCTTCTCCACGACCTCGACCTCCGCCGTGATCGTGTCGCCCAGCTTGACCGGGGCCAGGAACTTCAGCTCCTGGCCCAGGTAGATCGTGTTGGGGCCGGGAAGACGCGTGCCCAGGACCGCGGAGATGAGGCCGGCGCCGAGCATGCCGTGGGCGATGCGCTCCTTGAACAGCGACCTCGCCGCGAACTCGGCATCCACGTGCACCGGGTTGTAGTCCTCGGTCACCTCCGCGAACCGCCGCACGACCTCGTCGGTGACGGTCTTGGACACGGACGCCTTCTCGCCGACCGGGATGTCCGCGTAACGACGCTCCGGGAAGCTCATTCCTTGCCTCCTCGCCTGCGGGCGCCCTTCCCGGACGCCTCGACGGGTCCGTCCGCCGCGGCCGCCCGGCCTCCCGAGCGCTCGGCCAGCCACGCGGCCATGCGCGGCGTGTACTCGGTCTGGGAGCGGCGGCTGGTGAACATGCCGATGTGCCCCGTGGGATAGGCCAGGACCTCGGTGTCCTTGCTGCTCGTCAGCTCGGTGAAGCGCCGGCTGCAGGCCGGGGGCACCAGATGGTCCGCCTCGGCGAACGCGTTGAGCACCGGCATGGTGATGTTCTTCAGGTCGACCTTGCGGCCGCCGATCTCCAGCTCGCCCTTCACCAGCTTGTTCTGCTGGTAGAGGTCCTTCAGGAACTGGCGGAACGCCTCGCCGACCTGGTCGGGCGAGTCGAAGATCCACTTCTCCATGCGCAGGAAGTTGGCGACGAAGTTCGCGTCGTCGAGGTTCTCCAGGAAGCTGACGTACTTGTCGAACATCAGGCGCACGGGGTTGAGCATCAGGAAGCCGACGTTCAGGAACTCGCCCGGGATGTTGCCGAAGGTGTCGACCATCTGGTCCACGTTCATCCGGCGCGCCCAGACGTTGAGCAGGCCGGTGTCCGTGTCGAAGTCGATCGGCGCGACGATCGTCACCAGGTTGCGGATCTTCTCGGGATGCAGCGCGGCGTAGATCGCGCTGAACGTGCCGCCCTGGCAGATGCCCATCAGGTTGACCTGCGGCTGCCCGGTGCGCCGGCGCACCTCGTCCACCATGTGGTCGATGTAGTCCTCGATGTAGTCCGTCATCGTGAGGAACTTGTCGCCGCGCGTGGGGTAACCCCAGTCGATGACGTACATGTCCAGACCCGCGTCGAGGAAGACCTTGAACATCGAGCGGTCGGCCTGCAGGTCCATCATGTAGTAGCGGTTGACCAGGGCGTAGACCAGGATGGTCGGCGTGGCCAGCGGCTGCTTCGCCGTCGACTTGTACAGCCGCAGCTCGACCCTGTCCCGCTTGTGCAGCGTCTCGTACGACGTCGCCCCGACCTCGATCTCCAGCGGCGAGCTGAGCACCTCGGCGCCGCGCAGGATGCGGCGCTGCCACTTGATCATCGTGCCCAGGATCGTCTGCTGCAGCTCCTCGAGCTGCTGCGCCGTCAGTACGCCCGCCGGCGCGCCGGACGCGGCGCCCGCCTTGCCGTCCGCGGAGCCCCCTTGGTTCTCGGCCATCGGATCCCTCCTACCCCTTGTTCAGGGAACGGACCTCGCGCCTGAGCTCGTGCAGCTCCCGCAGCACGTCGTCCAGCTCGCGCCGCGTGACGATGGGCGTGCCCTTGAGCTGCTCCTCCAGCAGGGAGTTCATCTGGGAATGGAATTCGAGCGAGGCGTGCATGGTGTGCTCGAGCGCGGCGAGGAAGGGCGGGGAGCGGAAGAGCATGCCGAAGCGCTGCTCCACGGTCTTGAGCAGGAGCTGGTAGAACTTCTCGAACGTCTCCGGGGTCATCGGCCCCTTCGCCAGCTCCTGCGTCTTGGCGGCCAGCTCGTGCAGCGCCTCCATCCCCGGCTGCACCATCTTGCCGTAGAAGTCGGCCAGCGCGGCCTGGTACTTGACCGAGGCGTCGACGCCCCGCATGTGCTTGTCGATGAGCTGCCGGGCCGGGCCGACCGAGGGAAGGTGGAAGATCCGCCCCAGCGTCTCCTCGTAGCCCCGCAGCCACGAGTCGTACAGCTCCCGCGCGGCATCCGGCTTGACCTCGCCCCGCAGCACCTGGCTCGTCCGCTCGCCCATCCGCGTCACGAAGCCCATCCACTGCTGGCCGGCCTGCGCGAACGACTGCGCAAGGTCGCCCGCGGGCAGCGACGGCATTCCGCCCGGCAGCGCGCCGAGCCAGCCCTTCATCGGCTCCGCGAACGGCGGCACCACGATGCTCGTCAGGAACTCGCGGTACGACCTCGACCACAGGTCGACCAGCGCCTGGGGCTCCATGGAGCCGCCCGAGCGCTGCTGGATGAGCGCGTCGACCCACCACTGCATCGCCCGCAGGTAGGCCGACTGCGCCGAGACCATCTTGTCGAAGACGTCGCCCGCGGGACCCTGCGGCGTGAACTGCCGCAGCCGCTGCAACCCCTCGTCGAACGACTTGCCCCACAGCTCCGTCACGGCGCGCAGCGAGTCCGTCCCGCCGACCGCCTTGAACCGCTCGGCCGTCTTCGTCACGCCGTCCAGGGTCGACTGCAACCACGACCGCTGCGTGTCGCTCCAGGACTTGAACGCGTCCGTCACGCCCTGGAACACGTCCTTCTTCTCCGTCGACTTCTCCTCGGTCGCCATGGCGCCACTCCTCCTTCGCGGTCCCGCACGCTGGATGGGAATTCTTCCCCCTCGGCGAGCAACAGGGAGACCCCGCTCCCCCCGAAAGGCTCCTCCGTACTCCATCGGTCCCCCCGATGGACGGGCCGGGGCGGACGCTACGCAAGCCCCCCGGGGCTGTCAAGCGGGACCGGCGCCGCGTCCGCGCGTTTCTTGACGCGCGGCGTCACCCCTTGCGCCACCACGGGATCCTGCTATCGTTGTCCCGATGGTTCCCCCGGACGACGGTGCCGATCGCAGACGCTTCCCGCGGTACTCCGTGCGGATCATGGCCGCCATCTCCGGCCCCGGCGCACCCCAGCCCGTCGCCGTCCGCGACGTCAGCCAGGGCGGCGCCTTCGTCACCACCACGGCGCCGCAGCCCATCGGCACCGAGCTGCAGATCCGCATGTCGATGCCCGGCGACCAGACCGAGGAACAGCTCGACGGACGCGTCGTGCGCGTGGTCGAGGTCCAGGGCGACCAGATGCCCGACCACATCACCGGCATGGGCATCGAGTTCAAGCTCACGGCCGAGCAGCGCGAGAAGCTGCGCCGCGTCCTGATGAGCTACGTCGGCGACCAGGACTAGCTCGCCCCAATCGGCCCAAGGCTGGCCCTTCGACGGGGCTCAGGGCTGGCCCTTCGACGCGGCTCAGGGCTGGCCCTTCGACGCGGCTCAGGGCTGGCCCTTCGACG
>JACRCZ010000107.1 GCA_016218765.1 Deltaproteobacteria bacterium
ACCGCTCCAGCCGGCCGCCTATCCGGCTGCCGTCAGGTCACCTCTACGCCTCGGTTGCCGGAGCGGCAAGAAACCGGAACGCGCGATTTCCCGCGCTCGGCACGATCGACGGGCCGCGCTTTTCGACGATCGTCTCCAGGGAACATCCAGAACGGCCTCCAGCGTCTGGGAAGCTGCGACCCTTCGGCGCCGCTGCCGCAGGACCGTTGCGACCCGGGCCTCGGCCCGTTGCCGCGCGAGGGCGGCCTGGACAGCGGTTGTCCGCTGGACGCGCTGGGCCGCTGCGTGCCGGCGGCGCACGTCCGCCCGCCGTCCTCGCCGGCGCCCCACGCGCTGTACGCGGCGACCGGCGTCGACGGCGACACGTTGCGGGCGTACTACGACGCCGCGGGCAACATGATGGCGCTCGTCGTGCACCGCCCCGGGGGCTGTGGCCGGGAGGACGACACCGACCCGAACCTTCCCGCCTCCGGCGGTCCTGACGGCTCCGGCTGTCGCGAGGGCGCCGACTTCCGTCTGCTCTTCGCCTGGGACGAGGTCGGCAACATGCTGGCGGTCGAGCGGCAGAGGCTCGTCCCGCGCTGGAGTTGCGACACCGCCGGCGGCGGCATTGCGATCCAGTCCCCGGACCGGGAGGAGTACCTGGGCCCGGACGGGGAAGACGGTCGAGCGACGCACGAATGGTGCGCCGTGGCGCGGGTCGAGAGCGGGTACGACTTCGGCGGGCAGCGGCGCGTGAAGCACGAGGCGACGTTGATCCTCGAGGAACGCGATCGCTGGCCGGCGGGGTATTCGCTGTACGTCAGCCCGTCGTTCGAGGTCCGCGAGGCGCGCCGCGAGTTTGGCACCTACGGCGGCGGCCTTGACGCACGGTACCTCTGGAACGAGGCCGGCATCCTCTTCGAGCTGGACGCCGACGTCTCGACGCAGGGCGCTCTGGTCCCCCAGAGCCGCCTCACCCTGACCAACCAGCTCGGCTCCGCCTCCTCCGTCCTGGACCCCGAAACCGGCGCCGTCTCCGCCATCCTCTCCCAGCTTCCCTACGGCGCCGAGGAGCAGACGCTGCCCCGGGTGGACCCCGGCGATCCCGGCGCCTTCGCTCCGCGCTACGAGTTCACGGGCAAGGAGCGGGATCGAGGCGTGGGGCTGGTGTACTTCGGAGCGAGGTCGCTCGCGCCGCCTCTGGGACGCTGGGCATCGGCCGACCCTGTCGCGACACACGAATCGACCGGCCTGCCGTTCGCGTACGTTCAGCAGAACCCCGTCAGAATGGTCGACCCTGCCGGACTGTGGTCAGAAATGGCCCTGTCGCACTTCGGGAGCGCGGCAGCCAGCTGGGGCTGGAACCCCGTCCAATCCGCGCCCGCCGGCACGGGCCAGTCGCCCACCGCGTCGACCGGACCGCCGTCCACCGTCCCGTCGTCGGGTCCTTCCGTCATTGAGGGTTACCGGATCCAGACCACGTCCCAGGCCGGTCCTGGTGCCCCAGCAGCGCAGCCGGCGTTGGATTCGGTGAGCAGCGGCCCGATCGATACCGCACAGGAGTTCCAAGGTTTCGTATACCGAGTCGCATCCCGATTCGAAGCCGGCCTAACCACGGCGGTCGATGTCTGGGGCTCCGAAAACGCCGCACTTGTCGAGGACTACGGCCCTATTGGCGGCACCCTGTTGGGCATAGTGGAGGCGCCGTCCATCGCCGGCCAGGCGGGGAGAGCCGGTGCGGCCGCTGCGGGCGGCGACGAAGAGGACCAGGCGCTCGCAGGCTCGATCTTCAGCATGGGCGTGTCGACAATAGAGTCCGTAACGGCGATCGCCGCTGTCGGACCTTTGGTACAAGGAGTAGGGAGCTTCGCCCGCTGGTGGATGACGGGTGCCGAGAATGACGCCGCGTGGCGGTCCCTTCCGTTCTTCGACAAGCTGCTGTATGAGATCGGTTCCAACACCCTCCCCGAGGCAACGTGGGCAGGTCTGAGGAGCGTTGACCCGGTGACCAGGGGCTGGCTACTGGTAGAGGAATACGGCGTGAAGAACGCGATATTGTCCACTTCGTGGACCAATTTCTCGGCGACTTGGTCAACCGGGGCAACCCCGGCAGTGAGATACATCGTTCCTCGCCTGCTCGGCGCCGGAGCTGGGGCAGCCGCCTACTACTTGTGGGACACTCCTGCCGGGTCAGGTCAGGACGATGACACTGATTGAGTGCGGTGTCCTGTCATTGTGGGCTGTCTTGGCGGTCGTCGGGTGGATGGTCGGATCGCGGTATTGGGGCAATGGCGGCGCTGTCGTGGGCGCGACGCTCGGGCTGGTCGTCCCTGCGTTGGTGCGCTTGCTCCTATCAGCGGTTTGGCGAGCCACCAGCGGCAATCGACCGTTGTTCCCAAATTGTCGCCACGGCCGTTGTGGCCCGCGGCAGTATCGCATCTTGGGCCAGGGCCGTCGTGTCTCGTTCCAATGTGAGTGCGGTGACACCTACGCGCACGGTCCGCGAACGCGGGGCAAGGTGCGTTTCATGTGGATCAAGGAGGATGGCACAGCCATCCCGTACATGTGCCATACGACGTGGGGTCCATGGAAGCCCGATCCGGAGGCGGAAACGCCCGCGCCAGAGGTCCCCGGGGGCCCGGACGATGGCGGACGTTCCGGGACGACCGATCCCTAACCCACGGGGCGAAAAAACCGACAGCCGGACCCGGCCGTGGCCGGCCGGACGGAGGCAAGTCCGGGGAGGGGCGCCCGATCGCGGGCGGGGATCGCTTGGCCCGGCCGAGAGCGGGCAACGTGGCGAGAAGGAGAGGCGCGATTGCGCTTCCCGCCGCCGCCCCGCGGAGCGCGCGGTACTCCGCCGGCGGAGCTGAGACATCGGGCGCGGGTCGCTGTCCCCCATCGAGGTCAGCTCGGGGCGGGTCGGCACGCGACGCGATGCCGCACGCGCTCCACCCAAGTCCCGAAGGAGAACGCCGCGCCGCCGCTCGCCGTCAAGACGCGCGCCGCTCCGAAGCTCCTGCCGCTCGACGTGGGAATGACGCTGGCCGCGCTCGGAGTGCCCTGGACGGATCTGCGAACCCTGCCCCTGCACACGCTGCTTGATGGACGGGTCGCGAAACTCGTCGCCGGGCAACTGCTGCGGTCGGCCGATCGGCGAACGGGTGCGCCCACCTGGTTCTGGGTCCGCGACACGCCGCAGGCCAACGCGGAGCTCGACTACCTCGTGGTCGGTCCCGCCGGACTCCTCCCCGTCGAGGTGAAGTCGGGCGCGAGCGGAACCCTCCAGTCGCTCCACCAGTTCCTGTGGCGCTCCGGAACCCGGGTCGGCGCCCGACTGCACGGCAGCGGCTGGGGCGACGAACAGCTCGAGGTCCAAATGGGCGGGCGAGCAATGACCTACCGTCTCCTCTCCCTGCCGCTCTACCTCGCCGAACTCGTGCCGGCGCTGGCGCTGCCCTGATCACCCCCGGGCACCTTGAACGTCCGCGGCCCGACCGTCCGGCCCCAGTCAACTCTCTCGCGCGAGCGCCGAACGGGGGACCGTGGCCGGCCGAACCGCGCGACGGCGATTCGCTCCCGGGGAAAACCGCGAAACCGCGGACTCCGCACGCGCTCCGCCGGACTTCGGCGAGCCCAGTCGAGCCGCGACCGCCGGCGGCCGCCGCCACCCCGCCGGCGGACCGCCACCGACAGCCGTACAAAAGGCCGTGATTCCGCGCAACGGCCGCTGGCATGCGCCGTGCTCCCCCTCCCGCTCGATGCCGTCACCTCTGCACGAACAGATTCTCGACCTCCTGCGGGGCAGACCGGACCTGGCCGCCGAACTGCTCTGCCGCGCCGCGGGCCTGCCGGTCGACCGCGAAACGGCGGCCACTGCCCGCTCCGTCAGCCAGACCTTCGCCCAACTTCGTCCGCCCGAGTACCGAGCCGATCTGGTGGTCGAGGTCGGCGCTCCGTGCACCGAACTGGCGATCGTCGTGGAGGTGCAGCTCACCACGCACGCGGAAAAGCAGGGTTCCTGGCCCCAGTACCTCGCGGTGCTATGGGGCCGGCTGCGTTGTCCGGTCTGGCTCCTGGTCGTCGCGGTCGACGACGTGGTCGCCGGGTGGTGCGCCCAGACGATCGAGATGGGGGGGATGCGGCTCCAGCCGGTGGTGGTAGGGCCGAAGGAGATTCCGCTGGTCACCGACCCGCGAGCGGCGCGAGCCGCGCCGGAGCTGGCGGTGATCAGCGCGCTCGCGCACGCCAGGGATCCGGAGGGACCGGCGATCTGCAAGGTGGCGACCGAGGCCGTCCTGTCGCAACGGCTGCCCGAGCGCTATACTTGCATCGACCTCATGCTCAGCCGGCTGCCGGAGCTGGCGCGGCGGGCGCTGGAGGAATGGATGAGCACAACCCACGAGTACCAGAGCGAGTTGTTCCGGCGGTTGGTCGACCAGGGCCGGGCCGAGGGAAAGGCCGAGGGGAAGGCCGAGGGCGAGGCCAAGGGGAAGGCCGAGGGCGAGGCCAAGGGGAAGGCCGAGGGCGAGGCCAAGGGGAAGGCCGAGGCGATCCTCGCGGTGTTGACGGCGCGCGGCCTCGCCGTGCCCGAAGTCGTGGCCGCTGGGGTGCGCGCGTGCCGCGACCTCGACGAACTGGATCGCCTGCTGCGTCGAGCCGTCCTGGTCCGCTCGGCGGACGAGCTGCTAGTGTAGCCAACCGGACGCCCACGGCGTGCGCTTCCGGAGGGCCTGATACCCGAGGACGGGCGTCCGGACGGTCAGATCCTGGCCGCGGTGTCCAGCGCTGCCAGCGCGCCCGCCACCTGCTGCTGCTCGGACCGCTCGATACCGGTCGCCGTCGCGATCCGCCGCCACTCCCCGACCGCCGCCGCGACCTCGCGAATGATCGACCGCGCGCCGCGATCGGACAGGCCGAAGAACGAGCGCGCGGCCAGCACGTCCGCGGCGCTCGGGGCGACGACCGTCCCGTTGATCGCGGTCGAATGCTCGCGCATCTCCCGGGCCGGGTTCAGATCGAAGGCCGCGGCCAAGCGCCAGCCATCCGCGTGGCGCAGGAACCCATGGTTGCGCAAGTGGTCGTCGCGGTTGCCGGCCAGCACGTTGAAGGCCATCCGCCGGTAGAGCTGGGCAAGGTCGTCCCGGACGTGCCGTGATGCACCGTGGTCGGAGATGGCCTGGACGATGTCGATATAGTCGGCGTCGCGCGCGTCGGCCCGAGCGGTCAACGTCAACGCCGACGCGTAGAGCCGACGTCCATCGACCGTGCGGTCGAAACGGCGGGTCGCGAACGTCCGCCGGGGGCCGGCAATCGCGAGCAGCTCGGTCTCGGAGACCGCAATCCCCGCGGCGCGGGCCAGGCACGCGTAGACCTGCTCCCACGCCGCCACGTCAAGGCGGTCGGCGCCGGACGGGAATTTGGCAATCCACAGGCCCCCGTCCGCGGCGACGAAGTTCGCCTTGGGGCGCATGCCGCCGAGCGACGAGCCCGGCGCCACGAGCATCGCGATCCGGGCGTCGCTGACCTTGCAGGGGTCGTCCTCGAACCGGCGCGCCAGCTCCTGGAGCTCGGGAAGCCGATGGACCGACGGAACCGCGGGCTCGCGCCCGGCAATGAACGGGCCGTCCACCCCCAGCCGCAGGCGGAGCGCACCCATGCGCGTCTCGTCGGCGACACCCACGAGGAACTCCCAGGGGCCGAGCGCTCGCCCGCCCGCCCGCCGGACCAGGAGCGCTTCGCCCCACCGGTCCGGCGTCGTGTCCTGGAAGATGCCCGGGATCCGACGCCCAGGAACCGTGACCCGCAGCTCGTCCAGCGGCAGCGCCGGATCGATCGCGAAGCGCCGCGCCGTGTCCTGGAGCCAGGAACGCGCATACGCGAAGGCGACGGATAGGATCGGCCCGGACCATCGCGTGAGCACGCCGACCGGCCGCGCAGGCCCAAGCTCGGGCGCGTCGAGGAAGACGACGAGGTCCAGGCGCCTAGAGCTCATCGGCGAGGCCTCGCGAGCGCGGACGCCGCGGACGCCCCAGCCGGTGATCGGCGATGGCGGCACCGGCCTCGTCCCGCTCGGCGATGCGGCCGATATCGGACGCGAGCCCGAGAACCTCGAGGTAGCGCACGAGCACCGCGATGCTCACGGCGAGATTGCCGTGCTCGAGCCGCGAGATCGTGGGGCGCGAGGCGACGACGCGCGCGGCCAGCTCGGCGATGCTCAGCCCCCGCCGGCGGCGGGCCAGACGGAGGCGCGCGCCGAGCTCGACGGCCTGACGCCGGCTGTCCGGAAAAAGCGATCGTCTCGTCCTGCCCATGGAACATAGTATTATGCGTACTCGGCTCTACCGTCAATAGTATGTTTCATCAAACTCGTGCCGGCGCCGGCGCTGCCGTGATCGCCCCCGGGGGTCCCTACGGCACACCCACGAACAGCTCGTCGTACCAGACGTCGTTCGCCACGGTCGCTCCCGCCGGCTTGTCGTCGTAGCGCGCCTCGAAAAGAACGCGATAGCCCGTCCCATCCGGCGGAACCTCGCCCCACAACCGCCGGTAGTCGCCCAAGACATCCAACGAGAAGTCGATCCACGCCCCCGTCTCAGGCACCGCTCGCCGATGCACGAAAACGTAACGCGCATTGCTCATCTGATAGGGCTGCTCCGTCACCCCGTCCAGGATGTACCGGAGCTGCATCGTCGGCTGATCGCCCTGCGGACGCATCGCGATGATCACCACCTGGATGTACGCCTTCCGCACGCCCCCAGGCTCCCATCGCTCGACAAAGTATTTCCCGGAAATGCGCCCCGGAAATACCGGCGACACCAGCTCCTGCACGACGCCGAACACCCGCGTCGCCGGGTCGGTCGCCCCCCCGTGCACCGCCAAATGCGCCGCCTTGTCCCCCGCCGCAGCACGGCCCTCGCCCACCTCGAACTTGCCCCACTGGTTCGACCACTCGAGCCACTTCCACCCCGTCTCCCCGCTCTCGAACCCCGCGTTCTCCAGGAAGTTGCCCGCACGCACCGTCACCGTCCGCGGCTCGAAATGCGGATCGTCCGCCGCCGCCTTCCCCGGCGGTGCCGACGGGGTCCGCTCCGTCTTCGCCCGTTCCACCCCCGTCTTCGCGCGGCTCAGCCCGAACCGATACCCCGCGTAGAACGCCGCCGCACCCACCACCACCAGCGCCACGAGCACGTGCGCCACCGGCAACGTTCGGTGCGCCCGCGATGGCTTGTGCGACGGTCCCCGGCTCGGCCGCATGCCGCGAGCCTACGGTGCGGGAGCCGGATTCTGCAAGCGTTCCATCAGATGGGCGTAGATCGCCTCCCCGGGCTTCAGCTCGAGCGCCCGCCGCACCGCGTCCAACGCCGCCGTCGCGTCCCCCATGCGCTCCGCCAGGACCGCCACCAGGTAGTGGTTCCAGTCGTCCGTCGGCCCCAGCTCCGCCGCCCGACGCGCCAGCTCAATCGCTCGCACGTCGTCCCCGCCGATCGTGTACAGGTACTCCGCCATCAGCCCCACGGGCTGCGCCATGCCCGGATGCTCGCCCATCAATCGTTCGAACAACGCCAAGGCCTCGTCCGGCCGCCCCAGCTCCTTGAGCGACATCGCCGTCCACCACTGGAACCCCCACGCCGCGTTGTCGTCCCCCGCCCGCGCCACACCGTCCTGGAAGTACGCCAGCGCCCGGTCGTACTGGTGCCGCACCCGGAAGAACCACCGCCCCAACGTCCGCGTCGCCGCGAATACCGCCTTCGGCGGCGCGCCGGCCTTCGCCCGCACCTCCTCCAGAATCCGGATGCCTTCCTCCTCCTCCCCGCGCGCCAGCTTCACCGCCCCCGCCTCCGCCGCCAGCTCCGCGTCGTCCGGCTTCGCCTCGTAGCGCGCCAGGACCGCCGCGTAGTCGTCCTTCCCCGCCAGGGCCTGCTCGAGCGACGCGAGCCACCCGTCGACCGTCTCGTAGCCCTCGATCCGCGAGATCTCCTTGCCCGAGGCGTCCAGCACGAGCGACGTCGGCAACCCCATCACCCGGTAGTTCGTCGCGACCTCCTGGCCCGCCGGCGTGTCGAAGTCGACCCGCACGCCCACGATCCGATCCGCCGGTACCCGCGCCGCGTTGTCCGAAAAAACCTCCTGCTCCAGCTCGTGACACGTCGGACACCACGACGCGTAGACCTCCACCAGCGCCATCGCACCCTGCGCCCGCGCCGCCGCCAGCACCTCCGCCAGCCCTCCGCTCTGCCACTCCCACCGCGCCTGCGGCGCCTGCTTGCGGCACGCCGTGATCCAGGCTGTCATCGCGAAAGCCACCAGCAGCCAACCCTGCCTCCCCCATCTGTGTTCATCTGTGTCCATCTGTGGTTTCCCTCCCCCCTGTCCCTCCCCCCTGTCCCTTCCCCCATCTGTGTTCATCTGTGTCCATCTGTGGTTTCCCTCCCCCCTATCCCTCCCCCCTGTCCCTTCCCCCATCTGTGGTTTCCGTCCCCCCGCTTGCGCCCGCCGCCCGGACGATGGTACCAGTCTCCCGGGACGCCAACGGAGGGGCGGCGCCGGCGTATGTTCCCCTTCGCGACGCCCGAGTTCAAGGGCGACCGGGACACGGGAGGCAGGACGTCATGACCGAAGAGGAAAAGGGCAAACTCATCATCCGCGAACCCGATCGCGAGCCGTCCTCCAAAACCACCGTGGTCAAGGACGAAGAAATCATGCGGCTCGAGGCCGCCTTCTGCGCCCGCGGCGACAACCTCATGATCGAAGGCGCACCGTCGTTCGACGGCCACCCCGGCATCTGCCTCGAAGTCACCGACGGCAAGACCGAGGGCCTGGTGACCCTGAGCCCGATCCACGGCGATCACCGCAAGATCGGCGCGGATTACCCCCCGGGCACCGTCCTCACCCTGCGCTGCCCCGTGTGCCACGTCGAGCTCGACCCCATCGCACCCTGCTCCTGCAGCCCCGAAGGCATGTTCGTCGCCCTCTACACCGTGCCCAAACGCTCCGCCCGCCACTTCGCAGGCGTCTGCCGCGTCTGGGGCTGCCTGCGCTCGTTCATCAAGGATTCGGGGAAGATCATGTCCGAGTTCCGTGTTGAGGGCGGGAAGTAGGGACGCACCCCATCCGCTCGTCGCAACCGAAGGAGAAAAGACGATGACGAGAAACGCAATCTGGATCCTGACCGCCGCCCTGGCCCTCGCCGGCTGCCCCAGCACCCCCCCCGCGGTGGACGCGCGCGCCGCGCACCTGGCCGTCGTGCCGGACACCGCCGACTCGCTCGCGCAGCTCGACGTGCCGCGCATCATCGACATGACCGCCGCAGCCGGCTGGCTGTCGCTCCTCGCGCGCATCGAGGACCACGCGGTCGACGCCGCGTGCGTCGGACCACTGCTCGCCCGCGCCGGCACCGTGACCCATGTCACCATCCCGGGCGAAGGCGACCACCACGAAGAGGGACTCGCGCTCATCTCCGGCGACCTCAAGGCCGCCGACGTCGCCGCCTGCGCCGCCGCGCTCATGGGCAGCGAATCGCCCACCCCGGCCGCCGACGGCTCCTACACCATCGCCGCCCACGGCGACGAAGCCATCCTCATCGACCTCCCCGGCGGCGGCGTCGCCATGGGCACCGCCGGCGGAATCGCCCTCGCCCGAGCCGCCCAGCCCCCCGCCGCACCCCGCGCCGCCAGCCCGCTCCTTGCCCGCCTCCGCAGCCTGCTCCCCCCGGGCGGCGACGTCGATTTCTACATGCTCGCCCCGCAAGGACACGACGAGATGCAGGTCCAGGCCGCCGCCGCCTCCCTGCGCCGCGGAACCACCGACCGCTACGAGTTCGTCCTCCTCGCCGGCTCCGAAGACGCCGCCAACACCCTCTCGCTCATGGCCATGGGCCTGCCGCTCCTCATCGCCCAGATGCAGGCCATGATGGAACAGGCCGTCGCCGAACCCGATGCCCCCGCAATCAACCGCGAAATCGCCGCCAAGGCCAACCCCGTCCTCGACGCCGTCCGCGAAGCGCTCGGCAACGCCCAGATCACCGTCGAAAACGACGCCGTGCGCATCGTGCTCGACCTCGACCCCGCCATCGTCGGCCCCACCGACCTGCTCTTCGTCGCCGGAATGATGGTCGGCATGCGTTCGACCCGCGGCGAAGAACCGGGCGCCGTCGAGGTCCCCGCCGTCGAGGCCGTCCCGCCCGAGACCGTGGCGCCCGAGGCCGCGACGCCGTAGTGCCGTCGGGTGCACCGACTCACCCTCCTCGCCGGAACCCTCCTCGCCTCGCTGGCCGTCCTCGCCGGCTTCTCCGCCTTCTCCTACGAGACCTGGCTCTGGACCGTGCTCCTCCTCGCCGTCGCCGCCGGCCTCGCCGTCGTCTCCGCCGTCTTCCTCCGGCCGCTCGAACGGCCGAGCCGCACCTGGCTCGTCCTCGCCCTCGCCCTCGGCCTGGGCGCGCGCCTCGCCCCCACGTCCACCCGGTACATGACCTCCACCGACGCCCTGCGCTACGTCTGGGACGGCAAAATCCTCGCCCACGGCATCAACCCCTACGCCCACGCCCCCGACTCGCACGCGCTGGACGCCCTGCGCACCGATCCGATCGACCACCTGGTCAACGCCCCACAGGTCCGCACCCCCTACCCGCCGTTGGCCGAAGTCGTCTTCCTCGGCGCCTACACGCTCACGCCCGGCAGGCTCCTCGGCTACCAGCTGCTCAACCTCGTGGCCGAGGTTTCCGCCTGGCTCCTGCTGCTCGCGCTCCTCGGACGCCTCGGCCTTCCCCGCTCGCGAATCCTCCTCGTCGCATGGGCCCCGCTGCTCGTGGTCGAGGGCTACCTTCCCGGGCACACCGAGGTCCTGGCCTTGCCGCTGCTCTGCCTGTTCATCGCGCAGGGCCTCGACCGCCGCCCCGTGACCGCCGGCCTCAGCCTCGCCGCGGCCTGCCTGATCAAGCCGCTGGCCCTCGTCTTCCTGCCCGCCGTCGCGCGCGAGCTGGGGTGGCGACGGACCGGGGTCCTGCTCGCCGTCCTCGCGGCAACGCTCGCCGCGGCCTACGCGCCGTTCCTCCTGTGGGGCGGACACTCGCACTGGGGCCCCATGGCGCTCATGGCGGAGAAATGGTCGTTCAACGGCACCGTGGCGCCGCTGCTCGGCCTCGTGCTCCCCGATCACGCGGCCCGAATCGCCGCCTTCGGCGGCATGCTGGCCCTGGTCGTCGCCGGCGCCTTCCTGGGCCGCGACTTCCTCTCGCGCTGCCTGCTCGCGCTCACGGCGGTGTGCGTCATGAGCCCCGTGCTGTTCTCCTGGTACGTCATCTGGATCGTGCCCTTCGTCGTCCTGCGCCCCGACCCCGCCGCCATCGCGCTCGCCGTGTTGGTTCCGCTGACCGATATCGTCGCCGTCAACGTCTACGTGCACCACACGTTCGACCCGCCGCTGTGGTCGACCCTCGCCGTCTTCGTCCCGTTCTACGCCCTGCTCGCCGCAGGCTGGGCCCGCAAGTGGGGCATGTTCGCCCTTGCCAGCGCCGCCGGGATGGGGGACAGTACGACCGCGTCCTTCGGGGGGGAGAGGGAACGTCGCTCTTGAACGGTTGCTCCGGCGCCCTGCTTCGACGACACGGTGGTCTTGCCGACGGTGAGCACGAGCTGCAGCGGCAATGCTTCGCCCAGAAGCGGCTGTACGCGCTCCAGGTCGAGTCCACCGACGCCTGCCTCCAGGACTGCGTCTTCTGCTACGCCGGCGCCGGCCCGGTTGCCACGCGCGGCCTCTCGACGGCAGAGCTCGAAGCCGTGCTCCAGGACGCCGCGTTCTTGGGGATCCACGCCATCGACTGGCTGGGCGGCGACCCGCTCGCACGGCCCGACTGGTACGAGCTCATGTGCCGCGCGCGCGACCTGGGTCTGACCAACAACGTCTGGACCAGCGGCCTGCCGCTCGCCGACCCGGCCGTCGCCGCGCGGGTCCACGAGGTCGCCGGCCGCGGCTTCGTCTCCGTGCACGCCGACAGCATCAACCGTCAGACGCTGGCCCGCCTGCGCCGTGGCGGCGACACCGGACAGCTCGACGCGATTCTGGCCGGGGTCGACAACCTCCTGGCGCTCGGCCGCTCCCCCGACCGCATGCTCAACTGCATCGCCTTCACCGCCGCCCAGGATCCCCAGGACACAATCGACACCATGCGCTGGTGGCTCGAGCGCAAGGGCATCCGCACCTGCCTCACGATGTTCAACCCCTCCGGCAGCGGCGCCGCGCTCGCCTCCCTCGCCCCCCACCCCGACGCCGTGCGGGCGGTATGCCGCGAGCGCGATCGCCTCAGCTTCGGCGAGGACGGCGGCTCGATCGGCGCCATGGACACCGACAAGTTCTACTGCGGCACGATGGCCACGGTCACCTTCACCGGCGACGTCACCCCGTGTTCGGTCATCCGCGACGGCGTGGACAACATTCGCAACCGCCCGCTGCGCGAGATCGTGGAACAGCACCTCGAGGCCCTGGTCCACGCCCGGCTCCACGAGCCCCGCGACCTGCCCGAGCCGTGCGGCGGGTGCCGCCACAACGACCACTGCTGGGGCTGCCGCGCCAGCGCGTACCACGCGTGCGGCGACGCCGACGGCCTCGATCCGCACTGCCCATTCGCCCTCGCCGGCGACCCGGCCGGCCGGGAAGGAACCGCACCACCATGAAGCACACGCCGATCACGCTCGCCGACGTGCAGCGGGTCTACGACGGGCCCGAGGCCGACCTCTGGCTGCTCATCATGGGCGAGCAGATCCACGTCGGCGGCATGAACTCGTCGCTCGCCTTGGCCAGGAGCGCCGGTCTGGCGTCCGGGATGACCGGCGTCGACCTCTGCTGCTGCCTGGGCGCCGGCATGCGCTTCCTGGCCAAGACCTTCGGCGTCCGCATGTGCGGCGTCGATGCCACGGACCGGATGCTCGACCGCGCCCGGCTCCGCGCGCGGGACGAAGGTCTGGAAGACAAGCTCGAGTTCCGCAAGGGCGACGTCACGCAAATACCCGCCCGCGACGGCGAGTTCGACTTCGTCTGGGGCGAGGACGCCTGGTGCTACGTCGTCGACAAGGACCGCTTGATCGCGGAAGCGGCCCGCGTGCTCAAGCCCGGCGGCGTCATCGCCTTCACCGACTGGATCGAGGGTCCGGCGGGGCTCTCCGAGGCCGAGGCCCTGCGCATCAATACCTTCATGAAGTTCCCGTACATGGAGAGTCTCGACGGCTACGCGGCGCTGCTCGCCCGGCACGGCTTCGTCGCGCGCGAGACCGCCGAGATCGAGTTCGCGAAATTCGTCGATCTCTACCTCGCAATGCTCGGCGAGCAGCTCACCTTCGACGCCTTGCGCATCCTGGGCGGTGACGAGGCCCTGTTCCGCGCGATGGGGGCGGAGATGGAGTTCATGCGAGCGGCGGCGCACGCCGGCAAGGTGACCCGCGGGCGCTTCGTGGCGGTGAAGCGCTAGACTCCCGCCCCGCATGATCCGCGACCTCGCCGTGGCCGTCGTCATTCCCGCGCTGGACGAGGAGCGGACGATCGGCGAGGTCGTCGCCGGCATCGACCGCCGCGTCGTGGACCGCGTCATCGTCGCGGACAACGGGAGTGCGGACGGGACGGCGCGGCGGGCGCGCGAGGCGGGGGCCGAGGTGGTCTTCGCGGCGCGCAAGGGCTACGGCAGCGCTTGTTTGGCCGGGATCGCGGCCGCGGGCGACGCGGACGTCGTCGTCTTCCTGGACGGCGATGGCAGCGACGACCCTTCGGAGATCGCGCTCCTGGTCGAAACCCTTGCGGACCGGGGTGCCGACCTGGTGTTGGGCTCCCGGACGTTGCGCTCCGACGCGCGCCGGACGCTCACAGCCGCCCAGCGTGTGGGCAACGCGCTGGCCTGCGCGTTGTTGCGGGCGTTCTGGGGCGCGCGCTGCACCGATCTGGGCCCGTTCCGGGCGGTGCGTCGCGTGGCGCTCGAGCGGCTGGGGATGAGCGACCCGGACATGGGCTGGACGATCGAGATGCAGGTCAAGGCCGCGCGGCTGGGCCTTCGCGTGGTCGAGGTCCCCGTAAGCCGCCGCGAGCGCCGTGCCGGCATCTCCAAGATCAGCGGCTCGCTCGCGGGCTCGTACCGCGCCGGCCGCCGCATCCTGGAGACGATCGTGGGGGCGAAGCTGCGGGAGATCGCGGGCGGGGCAGGGTGGGGTGGCGCGGCGGTCGGCGTTGGCTCTTACCAACCGGTAGGGGCGCCACGTAGCCCGGCGAAGCCGGGCGAGTGCGCCCGCGCAAGCTCGACCCTCATCATCCTCACCCGCTACCCCGTTCCGGGCCGCGTCAAGACCCGGCTCATCCCGGCGCTGGGCGCCGAGCGCGCCGCGGCGCTGCACGGAGAGCTGGCGCGCTTGACGCTTGCGGCGGCGCGCGAGGCGCGGGCGGGGTGGCACGCGTCTGCGTCGCACGAGGCGCACCGGGCGAGCGGTGTCTTCGCCTCCGCGGGCCTCGCGATCGAGGTGCACCACGACGGCGGCGACCTCGCCGCGCTGGCCGCGTGGCTCGGCGACGACGTCGCGTTCGAGCCGCAGGCCGAGGGCGACCTCGGCCACAGGCTGTGCCACGCCGCCGAATCCGCCTTCGCTCGCCGCTCCGGCCCGGTCGTCCTCATCGGCAGCGACTGCCCGCAGCTCGAGGCCCGGCACCTCCTCGCCGCGTTCGCCGCATTGGCCGTGCAGGACGTGGTCCTTGGTCCCGCGCGTGACGGCGGCTACTACCTGATCGGCCTTTCGCGCCCCGCGCCCGAGTTGTTCGACCAGATCCCTTGGGGCACCGACCGCGTCCTCGCCCGCACGCTGGAGATCCTCCGCGCCTCCGGCCGCAAGCCCGTGCTCCTCGAGCAACTGGCAGACATCGATGAGCCGGACGATCTGCGATTTCTTCCGGATGCGATGGCTGCGTACCGGCCTACAACAGGATCGGCTCGAACCCACGGACGACGATCACGCGATCCCCGCCGGCCGACCAGCCGTTCCAGGTCGAGAAGAAGAAGTCGCCCGTCCACGGGTCGCGATAGGCACCCTCGGCGCCGCGCAGCCCCGTGATGAAGTCGCGACGGCTTCCCGGAACCGGGTCGCCGTGATCGTCGATCTCGTACGTCGCCACCGTGTTCGCCGTCCACTCGGAGACCAGCATCGAATCGGTCGGGAAGAGCGGGTTGCCCGCAGCGACGTAGACGAACCCCTCGGGCCCGCCCGGCAGGGTCAGCTCGTGCGTCGCCGACGACACGTCGTACAGGCCCGCACCGTCCGGCGCCAGCTCGACCGTGTACCACTCGCCGCCCGGCCAGCTCACCAGCTTCATCGCACCCGCCGTCGGGTAGCCTTCCGGCACGAAGTCCAGACCTCCCGGGGAGGAGGCGATGCCGTACGCACCGAGCCCGATCACCTTGTCGGTGACGTCGCTGCCCGGCGCGAGCTGCCCCAGCTCGTTCTCGGGCCAGCGCGCCAGGAACAACACGCCGCCGGGACCGAACGCGACGCCGCCGTCGTTGTACGCCGCCTCGGCGTATACGGTCGACGTGCCGACCCAGGCGCCGATCTGCCCGTCCGGATCCCGGGCCACCTCGATCGCGTAGAGCATGCCTTCCGGATAATTCGCGCTGCCGCCGATGATCAGCGTCGTGCTGCAACGCTCCCCGAGCAGCGTCAGGCCACCGTACTTCTGCGGCGGCACTCCCGGCACGGCGCCGAGGTCCCAGCAGGAATAGGAACCGGAGTAGTAGGGGTCGAGCTGGATCCCGAGCGTCTCGCACGGCGTCGGGCCCGGGTCGATCGGCGCGCCGGGGCAGCGGACGTCCTCGCTGTCGGACTCCGGAAGGACGTCTGCGCCCCCGTCCTCGCCCCCGTCCGCGTCCGCATCGGCGTCCGCGTCCGCGCCGCCGTCGCCATCCGCGGCATCGTCAGCCCGCGACCCGTCGGTCGTGTCGTCGGCATCGGGCGAGCAACCGGGCGCTCCGGCGGCCAGCGCCGCCAGGACCATCAGCCAGCTTCGCATTCCCACTCTCCCGCGCCGCGAACCCTACCGTACACGCATCGGCACCGTGAGCGCTCCGGGATAGGCGGGGACCTCGGTCGTCTCGACCACGTGCTGCAGACAGGATTCCTGCTCGGGAGTCACGTCGCCGTCGATCGCCTGCAACGTCGCGCGCTGCGCCACGCCGTCGATGTGCACCAACAGCTCGACCGCGCCCTCCGTGCCCTCCAGACACGCCAGCGCCGCCCGCTGCGCCCGCCGCAGCCGCCGCCGGATGTCGTCGTTGGACGGCACGCCGCTGTCGGCCGTCCCCGCATCCGTGTCGCCCGAGACCGCAAACGTATGCTCGAACGACGCCGTCTCGTCCCCGAAGGGCGGGAACGACAACCCCGCGACCAGGTTCTGCACGCACGAACGCGCCTGCTCGGAAAACCCGGTCTCGACCGTCACGTCCCGCACGCGGCCGTCCGTGCCGCGCACCCGGGCCGTGACCTTGAACTGGCCCGCACCCTCGCCCTCCGCACAGCGCGGAACGAGGCCCGCCAGACGCACGAACACCGCCGCCACCTCCGCGACGCTGGGCTGTGCCGGCCCCGCGTCGGGAGACGCAGCCGTCGCTTCCTCGGGCGGGGGCACCACATCGACCGGCGGGGGCGCCGCGTCCACCGGGGGCGGTGCCACGTCGCGGGGAGGCGACGCCACGTCGGCCGGCGGCGGAACGGAGTCGCGCGCCGCGCGATCCGGCGCGTCATCCGCCACCGCATCACGCGCGGCCGCCTCGGGCCGGGACGCGTCGACCGTGTCGAGCGGCGCCGCGGCGGCGTCCGCCGCGACCGGCAAGGGGAGGGCGGCGCCGGCATCCGTCGGGGCCGGAGACGTCGCCGCATCCCCCGCGGCCGCCTCGCCGGCATCCGTCACGACCGCCGGCACGTCGCCCGCGGTCGCGTCGGACGCAACCGCCGGCGGATCCGCACGCAACGACCCGGCCAACCCCCCGGTCGGCGGGTGCTCGGGAGGACGCGCGTCCCCCCCGCCGCGCAACGCGAAGTACGCCCCGACCGCCCCACCGGCCAGCAGAAACGCCACGACCGGGATCCACACCCAGCCGCGACGGCGGGGCGTCGTGGAGCCGGTCGAAGCCGCGACGACCGGCAACGTGGCCGACGCCTGCAGCTCGGCCGTCGAGTCGATGCGGAACGGCTCGGGCCGCACCCCCGCGCTCGGCCGCTTCGTCGTCGTCACGTCGGGCGCAGGCGCGGACACCGGCGTCGCGGAGGGACGCGGCCCGGGGACGGACGGCGCCGAAGGAGACACGGACGGCAGGGCGGAGCCGCGAGCGCCGCCCGCGGCGGGCACGCGGGGGTGCGTCGTCCCGCGCGTGGGGAGCGGCGCGAACGGCGCCAGCGCGTCGGACAACGCCTCCGCCGTGGGCGCACGCTGATCGCGGTCCTTGTGCATCGCCCACGCCACCGCGTCCGACACCCCGACCGGAATGCCCGGCACGACGGACGTCAGCGGCGCGCACGTCCCGTCCAGAATCCTCGTCACCAGATGCTCGAACGTGCGGCCGTCGAAGGGGAACGCCCCGGAGAGCGCCCGGTACATCACGATGCCCAACGCGTAGAGATCGACCCGGCCGTCGACGTCCTTCTCGCCCCGGAGCTGCTCCGGCGCCATGTAGTGCGGCGTCCCCAACGCGCTCCCGCTCTGCGTGATCGCCTGCGACGTGGAGCCGATCGCCTTGGAAATGCCCAGGTCGACCAGCTTCACCACCATCTGCCCGTTGGCCTGGTGCGCCAGGAAGATGTTCTCGGGCTTCAAGTCGCGATGCACGATGCTCCGCGAATGCGCGTGCGCCAGCGCCTCGAGCACGTCCAGCATCAACGGCAACAGCTCCTCGTACGTCAACCGCTGCCCCGCCGAACGCTCGATCCGCCCCGCCAGCGTGTCGCCCTCCAGGAACTCCATCACCAGGAAGGGAACGCCGTCCTCGCCCACCCCGAAGTCCAGCACCTCGACCACGTTCGGATGCTCGATCCGCCCCGCCGCCCGCGCCTCGCGCTGGAAACGCCGCACGACCTCCGGGTCCGAGGTGTACGTCGGAAGAAGCCGCTTCACCGCCACCCGCCGGTCGATGTGCAGCGCACGCGCGTCGTACACCGCACCGATGCCGCCCACCGCGATCAGGCTGTCCAGCCGGTAGCGACCCCCCAGCACCGCGACCCCAGTCACCTGCTGCGTCGAGGGACAGATCACCACCTGCTCGGGATGCTCGAAACCGCAGGCAGCGCAGGGCCGCATCGGCAACATGGACACAGCCTACCACGGCGCCGCCCCGCCGGGGCAACCCGGCGGCGCCGCCGCACGAAACCCGTACGGTTTCTTGGGTGCCCGCAAGGTCGGGCAGGTTCAGCAGCTCCCAAATTTGTTGCTTGCCATCCCCCGCTCGTGTGACTATAAGCCCGCGCCGTCGTGGTCCGTCTCGCACCAACCACGACCCAGGGGCGCAGGGCGCGGAGGAGGGGTCAGAGATGGCACGAGTCACCGTCGAAGATTGCCTGGAACACGTCGAGAACCGGTTCGCCCTGGTCATCCTGGCCGCACAACGCGCACGCCACCTCATGAAGAAATCACCCCAGCTCGTCCCCAGCAAGAACCGGCCCGCCGTCACCGCACTCCGCGAGATCGCAGCCGGAAAAGTCCGCCCCCGCGTCCAGGTCCGACAGCTCGTCGACGAAGCGATCCGCGAACGCAGCCGGTAGCGTCCCCCCGGGACCTCACGGCTCGATCGTGAACACCACGCGGCGGTTCCTCGCCCGACCCTCCGGCGTCGCGTTCGGCCCGATCGGCTGCGCCTCGCCAAACCCCTCCGACGATAGACGCTCCGCGCCGATGCCGTGACGCTCGACCAGGAACCGCACCACCGCCGCCGCCCGATCCCGCGACAACTCCAGGTTGTGCTCGTCGCTCCCACGGTCGTCCGTGTGCCCCTCGACCCGGATCCGGATCTCCGGATGCGCCTCCATGATGGAAGCGACATCCGCCAACACCGGGTAGCTCTCGGCCAGGATCTCGTCGGAGTTCGAACGGAACAAGATCGGCTTCAGGATCGCGATCTCCGCCACACCCCGGCGCGCGAAGTCCGGACACCCATCCTCGTCCTCGAACCCGTTCGCCGTCTCCGGCTCGTCGCGACAACCGTCGTCCACGTCCCGGATCCCGTCGCCGTCGTTGTCCGGATCCGGACACCCGTCCTCGTCGGCAAACCCGTCCGCGTCCTCGGCCTCCTCCGGGCACCGATCGACGTCGTCGACGATCGTGTCACCGTCGCGATCGCCCTCCGGACAGCCGTCCTCGTCCTGGACGCCGTTCACGGTCTCCGCGACGTCGGGACAGTCGTCGTCCCCATCGAGGATGCCGTCGCCGTCGTTGTCCGGATCGGGACACCCGTCGCCGTCCTCGAAGCCGTCGGCATCCTCCTTCTCCAGCGGGCAGTCGTCATCGTCGTCGAGGACCCCGTCACCGTCGTTGTCGGGATCGGGACACCCGTCCTCGTCCTGGAACTCGTCCTCGTCCTCCTCCTCGAGCGGGCAGCGGTCGTCGTCGTCCGGGATGCCGTCGCCGTCCGCGTCCGGCGGACCCGGAGGGGGCGGCGACGCCGCGTACCCGAGCTCGAGGAAGGCGCGGACGTCGGGCGAGGTGTAGCCGCGCGTGAGACCGCCGCCCGCGCCGGCCGAGACGATCAGGCCGCCCGGGTGGCGCCAGCGCACGCCGCCCAAGGCCTCGAGCGGGCTGCGGTTGCGCGAGACGAACGGATCCGCCGCGGGGGTCGCACCCCACACCTCCCCGATCGCGTCCAGACCGCCGATGTCCCAGCCCGCCAGGTCGGCCACCGGGACGACGACGCCGAGCGCGTACGTCAGCTCGTCAGCGACGGGAAAGGACGCGATGCTCGCGTTCTCCCGCAGGCGGTAGCCGAAATCGAGCGCGAGGCCGAACCAGTCGGTCTGCAGGTCGAGGATCAGGCGCGGGTCGAAGCCCGCCGCCCCCTCGCCCGAGAACGACTCCGCGTCGCCCGTGCCGAAACGCACCGTGGCCCCCACGGCAACGCCGAACATCCCGCCGAAGCGCTCGGGCCACGCGGCCTTCAGGTCCAGCTGCAGGTCGCCGACGGCCGCCGCGGACAGGTCCCCGAGCGACAGCGAGGTCTCGCCCGTCTGGACCAGCACGAAGGGCAAACCCACGCCGACCTCCAGGATGTCCAGGAAGCCGACCGAGCCGAGAAGGTGCGCGCCCAGACGATGCTCGATGATGCGCTCGACAATCTCGCCGTCACGGCGCAGCACCAGCGGCTCGTGCGCGTAGTCGATGATCAGCCGCACCGCCCACGCCAAGTGCGGCTCGGGCGTCGAACGCTGCACCACGAAGCCGTCCATCGGACCGGGCGCCGGCCGGAAGGCCTCCGCGTCGACCGAACCCGAAAGCTGCGCTCGCGCCGCCGGGGAGAAAAGGAGCACGGACAGGACGAGCGGTAGAGCGGCGGAGCGGTGGAGCGGCCGCGACCTACGTACTTCCCGCACTTCCCGCACGTCCCGCACTTCCCGCACTCCGTTCATCGGGAACTCCGCCGTGCGACGAGCGCGAGGGCGATCCCGAAGACGAGAAATGCGGAAACGGGGCCGCGCGCGGAGGCGCGGCAACCGCAGCCACCGCCACCGCCGATCTCGATCGCCGAGAGATCCGGGCCGCACTCGGGAACCGCCGCGCAGTCGGGGTCGGCGCAATCGAGCAGCCCGTCGCCGTCGTCGTCGATGCCGTTGCCGCAGAGGGTCTCGGCCGGCGGCTCGCAGGCCGGCTCGCCCGCGTCCGAGGGGTCGTTGGGATCGCGCTCGCCCGGATCGACCCGCCCGTCGCGGTCGCAGTCCTCCAGGCCGTCCGGCGTACCGTCGTCGTCGGAGTCGGGGTCGAGCGGGTCGGTGGTGGTCGTGGGGTCACCGTCGGGGACGAAGGCGTGGCGGTCGGGATCGGTGCCGGGGGCGGGCGCGACCAGGCCGACCTCCGTGCCGTCGGGGATGCCGTCGTCGTCGGAATCGGGATCGAGCGGATCGGTGCCGAGGTCCACCTCCAGACCGTCGGGCACGCCGTCGTCGTCGGAGTCGGAATCGCGGGGCAGGGTGCCGAGGTCGGTTTCGAGGTCGTTGGGGATGCCGTCGTTGTCGGCGTCGTCGTCGCAGGCGTCGCCCGCGCCGTCGCCGTCCTCGTCCTCCTGGCCGGGGTTGGGCACGTCGGGGCAGTTGTCGGTGAGGTCGGGCACCGTGTCGCCGTCGGCGTCGCCCGACGGCTCCGTCCCGTCGCGAGTGACGATGTCCGTTCCGGCGTCGGTCAGCGTGTGCGGGTCGGTTTCGGCGTCGTTGCACATCAGGTCCGCGTTGAGGGAATGGGCGTTGGAGGACGTGCCGTAGATCAGCACCAGGGGCGTGTCGGCACCGATACCCGCGGCAGCAAGGTCGGCGAAGGGGAGGGCGACGTCGATGAACCAGTCCAGGTCGCCGCCGAAGCTCGTCTCGGCGGGCACACCCCGGGCGTGCGTCAAGGCGTCGAACGTCCCCAGCAGCAGCTCGGCGCGGTCCGCGGGCGAGTTGCGGGAGCCCTGGACCGTGTTCTGCGACCAGGTCACCTCGTCCGGGTTGGAGATCCCGTCGATCATCAGCAGGAACTCGTAGGTCTCCCGCACGCGGTCGACGTCCAGCTCGATGCCCCAGCCGAAGGGGTCGAACTCGCTGCGATCCGTGGCAACGTCGTCCACGCGCATGCGGAAGTAGACGAACTCGGCGTCGGCGAAGATGTAGCCCGCGGGCGCCGCGTCGTCCCCGACGATGTCGCGCGAGCCCTGCGCGCCGGATTCGTCGCCGAGCGGGTCCCACGCCAGGGCCGTCCCGCAGTGAAGCGGCACCCAGTCCTCCGTGGCAGGGAATTCCTGGGCCGTCGCGAGCGGGGATGCGACCGCGACGCCCAGCACGACCGGGAGGATGCCGCGCGCGAAAGATGAACACCTGCGCATGATTGTCGACCTCCTGCATGAAGTCCTTGCCCCCGGCGCCGCCGGACTTACCTGGGAGCCGCGACGGAGGGACCGGACCGACCGTCGACCGTCGCTTGATTCGGGGCGTCCGGTGCGTTACTGCTGTCGGGACTGGAGGTGCCCGTGAGCGAATCGGAGACGACGCCGGACGGCGCAGGTGAACCTTCGGACGAGCTGGTCGGGGAGGTCGTCGAGGACGACGGAGACGGGAAGAAGCCCGAGGTTTCAAGCGAGGACACGGGGCTGCTCTCGATTTCGGGTGAAATGCCTGCCAACGTGATCGTCGTCCCAGTCGACGAGACGATCCTCTTTCCCGGCATGACGATCCCGGTCGTCTACCCGCCGGGACCGACGCGCGATGCGGTGGAGTTCGCGGCGGGGCAGGGACCCTTCGTCGCCTTCGTGCCCCGCAAGACGCCGCGCGAGTCAGGCAGCGAGGCGACGCGCGAGGCGCTGTTCAACCCCGACGACCTGATGGGGGTGGGCGTCCTCGCCCGCATCCTCAAATCGCTCCACATGCCGGGCGGCAACCGCTCGTTCTTCATCGCCGTCTCCTCCCGCGTCGTCGTCCAGCGCTACCTGCGCATCCAGCCGTACCTCATCGCCCGCGTCACCTACCCCCCCGACCAGGCGCAGGAAACCAAGGAGTTCAAGGCGCTGTGGCGCGCCGCCAAGGGCTCACTCGCCGATCTGCTCAAGGAGATCCCCGGCCTGCCCGAGGGATTCTCCATCGCCGCGGCGAACCTCGAAGGCCCCGCGCAGCTCACCGACTTCGTCGCCGCCCACCTCGACCTCAAGCGCGAGGAGCGCGTCGAGCTCCTCGCGACGGTCGACCTGGACCAGCGCCTGCGCAAGGTGCTCGAAGCACTCAACCGCGAGCTGGAGCTGGCGCGCCTCGCCGGACGCATCCGCGAGGAAATCCGGCAGAAGATCGAGAAGAGCCAGCGCGAATACTACCTGCGCGAGCAGATCAAGGCGATCCGCAAGGAGCTGGGCGAGGAGGTCGACCAGAAACAGCTCGCACTGCAGGAGCTGGAGAAACGCATCACCGAGCGCGGGCTGCCCGAGGAGCCGGCGAAGCGCGCGCGCGAGGAGCTGAAACGGCTCGAGGTGCTCTCGCCGGAGTCGCCCGAGTACAACGTCGTGCGGTCGTACCTGGAGTGGATGACCGAGCTGCCGTGGGCCGCGGAAACCGCGGACGTCACCGACCTGCGCAAGGCCAAGGCGGTGCTCGAGGCCGACCACTACGGCCTGGACGAGGTCAAGGAGCGGATTATCGAGTTCCTGGCCGTGCGCAAGCTCAAGCCCGACACCAAAGGCGCAATCCTCTGCTTCTCCGGCCCCCCCGGCGTCGGCAAGACCTCCCTCGGCCAGTCCATCGCTCGCGCCCTCGGCCGCAAGTTCTTCCGCTTCTCCCTGGGCGGCATGCGCGACGAGGCCGAAATCAAGGGCCACCGCCGCACGTACATCGGCGCCATGCCCGGCAAGATCCTCCAGGGCCTCCGCACCGTCGCCGTGCGCAACCCCGTCTTCATGCTCGACGAGATCGATAAGCTCGGACAGGACTGGCGCGGCGATCCCTCCAGCGCCATGCTCGAGGTGCTCGACCCCGCACAGAACGTCAACTTCCTCGACCACTACGTCGACGTCCCCTTCGATCTCTCCCGCGTCATGTTCATCTGCACCGCCAACATCAAGACCCAGATCCCACCGCCGCTCCTCGATCGCATGGAAATCATCGACCTGCCGGGCTACATCCTCGAGGAGAAGGTCGAGATCGCCAAGCGCTACCTGTACCCGCGCCAACGCGAGGCCCACGGGCTCCGCAAGGACCAGCTCGTGCTCAAACCCACCGTCTACCCCAGGATCATCGACGGCTGGACCCGCGAAGCCGGCGTGCGCGATCTCGAACGGCGGATCGGCCGCGTCGCCCGCAAGGTCGCCGCCCGCGTCGCCTCCGACAGGATCAAGACCGCGACCGTCGGCCCCGACAAGCTGGAAACCTACCTCGGTCCACGCCAGTTCTACGCCGACGAGCTGCACCGCACCCTGCGCCCCGGCGTCGTCGTCGGCCTGGCCTGGACGCCCGTCGGCGGCGAGATCATGTTCATCGAAGCCACGCGCATGCCCGGCAAGGGCGGCTTCAAGGTCACCGGCCAGCTCGGCGAGGTGATGAGCGAGTCGGCCCAGATCGCCCTGTCCTACGTCCGCGCCCACCTCGACCGCTTCGAAATCGATCCCGACGTCTTCGACAAGTCCGACCTCCACATCCACTTCCCGGCAGGCGCCACGCCCAAGGACGGCCCCAGCGCCGGCATCGCCATCACCACCTCGATCGTCTCGCTCCTCGGTTGGAACAAGGGCAGGAAAATCCGCCCGCGCCTCGCCATGACCGGCGAGATGACCCTCCGCGGCGAGGTGCTGCCCATCGGCGGCGTCCGCGAGAAATGCCTGGCCGCCCGCCGCGCCGGCGTGCGCACCGTGATCCTCCCCGCCGAAAACAAGCGCAACGTCGCCGAAATCCCCAAGCACATCCTCAAGGGACTCGCGTTCCAGTACGCCGCGACCTACGACGATGTGAGGAAACTGGCCTTCTAGGAGCAACGGCGGGACGACGACGCCCTCGCCCTTCGGGCTCGGACCCGCAGGCCTTCCCTACTGCGTGTATTGCCAGAGGGCGGCCGTGCACACGCCCTCCGCGTCGAACTGCAGCAGCAGCTCCGGCCCGCCCCCGACCCAGCCCTCGGGCAGGTGGTAGAACGAGTAGAACCAGTCGGCGTGCGAGCTGCACGGCGCGACAGGGTGCCCGCGCCCGTCCCCGTCGAGCCACACGACCTCCGTGCACGTCGACGGCTCGCCCAGCGCGTCCCGGATCCCGTCGCGCGTCATCCCCACCAGCACGTCCAGCGCCTGCTCTCCGCCGGTAGTCAGCGACTGGTCCGAGGTGGCGCTGCGGGCGTCGTCCAGCGCCGCACGCAGCTCGCGCAACGGCGCCGGCAACGACGCCGGCGCGGCCCCCGGCAGCGGCGGCGGCTCGACCGTCCGGAACGCCGGCGCCCGCGACACCCCCTCGGGCCCGGCCTCGACCGGCGCCGCCCCCAACAGCACTTCCGGCACCGCAGGCATCGCCACCAGCGAAGTCGT
Organism: Deltaproteobacteria bacterium; assembly: GCA_016218765.1. GTDB lineage: Bacteria > Myxococcota_A > Polyangia > DRWM01 > JAAZOP01 > JAAZOP01. Next base: position 25,220 of record JACRCZ010000107.1, read on the forward strand.
CCCGGGCGCCGGCTCGCCCGGCGACGGCGCCGCGACCGGCGACGGCGTTTCCTCCTCGCCGGCGATGTCCCCGCTCGACCAGTCCGCCGCCCCAGCCTCCACCGGCAACCCCTGCCCGGACGCCGCGGCCGATGACGCGTCCCGCGCCGGCGCGCCGCGGCATCCCGCGAGGACCACCGCCGCACCGACCAACGTCCATCTCGCCTGGAAGCTACGCATGGCGCGCCGATCTACGCGCCGCGGCCGGCCGGGGATCTTCGTCTGCGGCTCAGGGCTGGCGCTGCCGCAGCAGGATTCGGTGGCCCATGAGGTCGACTTCCTCGATCACGCCGTCGAACTCCAGCCGATCCCCCAGGATCGACCGCAACACCAGCTTGCTGCCCTCCGGCCGGATCGTCGCCACGTCCTTCAGCAGCAGAACCTCCCCACCCTCGTCCTTCCTCACGTACGCCGTCGATTCGCACATCCCGTCCCTCCGTTCAGTGCTTGAACGAGCGCTGGCCGGTGAAGACCATCGCCACGTCGTGCTCGTTGCACGCCTCGATCACGTCATGGTCGTTCTGCGACCCGCCGGGCTGCACGATCGCCGTGACGCCCTCCCGGATGCCCACCATCGCGCCGTCGCGGAACGGGAAGAACGCGTCCGAGACCATCACCGCACCGCGGATCCCGCCCCGCTGCGCCGCCGCCGCCTCGTCGAACTCGCGCTTCCGCTTCTCGTCCCCCAGCTCGTTGTAGGGCACCTGGAGCTTCTCCCAGCACAGGCGGTCCGCCAGCTTGCGGTACGCCTTGTCGCGCGCGATCTCCGCCACGCCCACGCGGTCCTGCTCCCCCGTCCCGATGCCCACCGTGCACAGGTCCTTCACGTACAGCACGGAATTGGACGTCACCCCCGCCTCGACCATCCACCCGAACAGCAGATCGTCGGCCTCGCGCTCGGTCGGCAGCCGCCTCGTCGTGTACGTCTTGCCCTTGAACGCCGCCTCCGCCGGCCGCAGGTCGGCCTTCGTCCGCGCCTCGGGCCGGAACGAGAGCTGCACGATGAGACCGCCATCGATCAAGCTCTTGAAGTCGAGCGACCGCTCGGGAGCGAAATCGAGCAGGTTCTTCATGCTCCGGATGCGCATGATGCGCAGGTTCTTGCGCGCCGCCAGGACGGCGAAGGAGCCCTCGTCGAACTCCGGCGCCAGCACGACCTCCGCGTACGCCGCCGCGATGGCCTCCGCCGTCGGCCTGTCGCACGGCTTGTTGAGCGCGATGGCGCCGCCGAACGCCGCCACCCGATCGGCCAGGTTCGCCCGCTCGTACGCGTCGCACAGCGTCCGCCCGAGCGCCACGCCGGACGGGTTGTTGTGCTTCATGATCGCGCACGCGGGACGCTCGCCCAGGTAGCGCAGGATGTTGAGCGCATTGTCGGCGTCCGTGATGTTGATCTTCCCCGGGTGCTTGCCCGACTGGAGCAGCTCGATCTCCGAGCAGAGATACTTGCCGGGAGCGATCGTCGTGACGTCGCCCAGCGTCAGGTTGCCGTTGACCAGCCGGTACTGCGCCGCCTCCTGGCCGGGGTTCTCGCCGTAGCGCAGCCCCGTGCGCTGCCCCTCCAGCACCCAGGCGACCTTCTCGTAGACGAGCACCCGCCGCTCGCTCCCCTCCCCGAACGCGATCTCCATCTTCTCCGGGAAGTGATCCTCCATCACCGTGCGGTACATCTTCTTCAGGTCTTCGCCCATTCGCACCCTCCCTCCCCAGTCCCCTTCGACTCGCTTCGCTCGCTCAGGACGGGCCTCCCGGCCCGCCAGCCACCAGCTACCAGCTACCAGCTACCAGCCAGCTCGCGCTAGCCCCTGATCCCGTACGTTCCCTTCATGGCATCCGCCCCGATCCCCTCCAGGAAGCCGGCGATGGCCGAGTCGTACGAGGCGGTGTGGGCGAACGCCTTCTTGGCCAGCTCGAAGCGCGTGGCCAGGTCGAGCGCCCCGCCGGTCCGGCGCAGCCGCTCGACAATCCGCGGGTAGTCGGCAGGGTCGACGACCGGGGCGACGCGCAGGTAGTTCTTGGCCGACGCACGGATCATGCACGGGCCGCCGATGTCGATGTTCGCGCGCGCCTCCTCCACCGTCACACCGGGCCTCGCAACCGTCTGGCGGAAGGGGTAGAGGTTCACCACCACCATGTCGATCGCCACCCCGGCCGTGCGCCGCAGGTCGCCCTGGTGCGCGTCGTTGTACGTCTCGGTCAGGAGCCCGAGGTAGATCTTGAAGTCCAGGGTCTTGACCAGTCCGCCCTGGGTCTCGGGCTGGCCCGTGTAGTCGGAGACCTGCACCAGGTTGCGCTTCGCCTTCTCGTCGCCGAGCATCTTGCGGATCGCGTCGAACGTGCCGCCGGTCGAGAAGACGCGGATGTCCGGGTTGACCTCCACCAGCGCGGGAATCAGCCCGTCCAGGCCGGTCTTGTCCGACACGCTGCACAGCACGTGGCGGATGCGCACCGAATCGTCGACGTCCCGCACGATGTTTCCTGCCATGCGTCACCTCCCGGAAGTCGGGCGGGATGATACCCAGGGACCGCCCGGGCGCAAGACCGGGCGAAAACCGCGCATCCGGAAGGAGGAAACCACCGCTGGAAACCGATGGCGAAGGGCGGAAGACCCCTGTCCCAGGCGGCCAAGCTGTGCTCTGATCCGGTGGACGGGGGGAGGCCGAAAGGGGCCGAACGATGCGCATCCTGGCTTGCGCGGACCTTCACGGAGTGAGCGAGCGGGTCGAACGCGCACGGGACCTCATCGCGGAGACGACGCCCGATCTCCTGCTCCTGGCCGGCGACCTCGCCGGCTACGACGAGGAAGGAGCGGCGCTCGACGCCCTGCGGTCCCCCGTCCCGGTCCTTGGCGTGGGCGGCAACATGGACGGGCCGCGGCTCGCGGCGGAGTTGGTGCGCCGCGGCTGGCTGCTCGACGACGAACCGCGCTCCGTCGGCGGCTTCACCTTCGGCAGCCCCGCCGTGCGCGGCCCATGCGACGTGCTCGTCAGCCATTTCCCGCCCAAGGGAACCGTCGACGCGACGTCCTCCGGGGATCACCTCGGCTCCACCCACGTGCGCGAGCGGATGCGCGCGCTCACCCCTCGCGTCCTGGTCTGCGGCCACGTCCACGAGTCCCCCGGCGTCGAGCGTGCCGGCACGACCCTCGTCGTCAACTGCTCCATGGGCGCCGGCCTCGCCCGCGGCGCGCTGATCCTGCTCTCCGCGGACGCCGTCTCGGCCGAGCTGCTCTGAAGCACGACGTTATCCTCCCCCACTCTCCACCTCCCCAGCCGGCCTGCCCTGAGCGAAGCCGAAGGGACCTCTCCACCTCTCCTCTTCCGGCTCACCACCTCTCGCACCCCCCGATTGACCCCGCACCCCCGCGTGCGCAGCTTGGCTCCGTGCCCGCCGCGCGGCGCAATCCCCAACTGCCGCGCGCCGCCCGGCCGGGGCCGCGAAAGGCGGGACCATGAACGCCCTCTCCTCCCTGGTGACCCTGCTCGCAGGCGCCGTGGCGCTCGCCGCCACCGCCCTCCTGGAAGGTCTCAAACGCGCGCTGCAGGCGGTGCTGCTCTTCGCCGGCGCCGCCGCCGGACTCGCCGCCGGCCTGGCCTGGCGCGGCGCCGCGTGGCTGGCACGCGCGACCGGCCTCGTCGCCCTCCGCCGCCGCGTGCTCGCCGCCCCGCTGCTGCGCCTCTTCCGCAGGATGCAGCCGCCGATGTCCGAGACCGAGCGCGCCGCCATCGAGGCCGGCGGCGTGTGGTGGGAACGCGAGCTGTTCTCCGGACGCCCCGACTGGTCCCGCTTCCTGGCCACCCCGGCCGCCACGCTCACCACCGAGGAACGCGCGTTCCTCGACGGACCCTGCGAGGAGCTCTGCCGCATGCTCGACGAATGGCGCATCAGCCACGAATGGGCCGACCTGCCGCCCGAGGCGTGGCGGTTCCTGCGCGAACGCGGCTTCTTCGCCATGATCATCCCCAAACGCTACGGCGGACTCGGGTTCTCCCACTTCGCCCACTCCCAGGTGCTGCTCAAGATCGCCAGCCGCAGCCCGACCGCCGCCTCGATCGTCTCCGTCCCCAACTCCCTCGGACCCGCGGAGCTGCTCCTGCGCTACGGCACGGACCAGCAGCGCGACTACTACCTGCCCCGACTCGCCGACGGCCGCGAGGTCCCCTGCTTCGCCCTCACCTCCGTCTCGGCAGGCTCCGACGCCACCTCGCTCCGCGACACCGGCGTCGTCTGCAAGGGCATGTGGGAAGGCCGCGAGGTCCTCGGAATCCGCCTCCACTGGGACAAGCGCTACATCACCCTCGCCCCCGTCGCCACCCTGCTCGGATTGGCCTTCAAACTCCGCGACCCGGACCGGCTCCTGGGCGACCGCACCGACTACGGCATCACCTGCGCCCTCGTGCCCACCCACCTGCCCGGCGTGACGATCGGACGCCGCCACCTCCCGCTCCACGTCCCGTTCCAGAACGGACCGACCAGCGGGCACGACGTCTTCATCCCGGTCGACCACATCATCGGCGGGCCCGCCATGGCCGGCCACGGCTGGCGCATGCTCGTCGAGAACCTCTCCGTCGGACGCTCCATCTCCCTCCCCGCCAACGCCACCGGCGGCGCCATGCTCGGCCTCTACGCCACAGGCGCCTACGCCCGCGTCCGCCGCCAGTTCCGCGTGCCGCTCGCCGCGTTCGAGGGCATCCAGGAGGCGCTGGCGCGCATGGCCGCGAACGTCTACACCATGGACGCCGCCCGACGCATGACCCTCGCCGCCCTCGACCAGGGCGAACGCCCCGCCGTGGCCTCCGCCATCCTCAAGTACCACGTCACCCAGCTCGCTCGCACCGTCGGCGACGACGCGATGGACATCCACGGCGGCAAGGGCATCATGCTCGGCCCAGCCAACTACCTCGCCCCCGGCTGGTCCGCCGGCCCGATCGCCATCACCGTCGAAGGCGCCAATATCCTGACCCGCTGCCTGATCATCTTCGGCCAGGGCGCCGTCCGCGCGCATCCGTACGTCCTGGCGGAGATGGAAGCGGCCCGCGACCACGATCGGGACCGCGGCCTGCGCCGGTTCGACCACGCCCTCTTCCGCCACGCGGGCTTCCTGCTCGCCAACGCCGCCCGCGCCTCCCTCGCCGCCGCCACCGGCGGCCGCACCGCCCTCGCCGCCCCACCCCTGAGCGCCCTCGCCCATCGCTACCGCACCCTCTCGCGCCACAGCGCCGCCTTCGCGCTCCTCGCCGATACCGCCCTCCTCACCCTCGGCGGAACGCTCAAGCGCCGCGAACGGCTGTCCGCACGCCTCGGGGACCTCCTGAGCTTCCTCTACCTCGGGTCCGCCGTCCTCAAACGTTACGCCGATACCGGCGAACCCGACGCCGACCGGCCCGTCGTCGACTACGCGCTCGACGAGCTGGAACGACGCTTCGAAACCACCGCGGCCGAGATCCTCGCCAACCTCCCCGGACGCGCCATCGCCGCCACCGTGCGCGCCCTCGTCCTCCCACGCGGCCCGCGCGCCGTCGGCCCCTCCGATACCCTGGCGTCCCGGGTCGCGGCGCTCGTCACGGCGCCCACCGCCACCCGGCAGCGGCTCACCGAAGGCATCTTCACCGCCGATCCGGACGGCATCGTCGCCGGCCTGGACCAGACCCTCGCGCTCGCCGTGCAGGTCGAGCCGATCGAGAAGCGCATCCGCACCGCCATCGCCACCGGCTCCCTCGCCGCTCCGGCGGACAACGGAGAGACCGACCTCGCACCCGCCGCGGTGCAAGCCGGCGTGATCACCGCGGACGAAGCCGAACAACTCGCCCGCTTCCACACGCTGGTCGAACGCATCGTCGCCGTGGACGACTTCGACCCGGCCGAGCTGGCCGCCGTGTCGCTCGCCGGCAACGAGTCCGACCGCGTCGCGGCCTGGCGCGACCGCATGAAAGTGGAACGAGCCGCGAACATCGCGTCCGCCCGGCGCGACGTCCCCGCCCCCGCCGAGCCGGCCGCGGCCGCGGACGAGCCCGACCTCGCCTCCGAACAGTGCTGCGCCGCCTGACTCACCTTCCGCCGACCGCGGCCCCCACGGCCCGCACCCGCACCGGCGCCCCCTCGAAGGCCGACGCCCCGGACAGGGCGTCCACGCGATCGTCCGCGATCACGTCGTTGATGCTCGCCCCGGGATGCCGCGCCGCCGGCCCGAACCGCACGCCGTCCCGCGCGTGCCCCCACCCGAAGGGCAACGACACCGTCCCGGGCATCATGTCCGCCGTGACCTCCACCCCGACCTCGATCGCGCCGGCCTCGGATGAGACCTCCGCCCGACCCCCGTCCGCGAGCCCCCGCGCCGCGGCGTCGCGCGGATGCACCTGCAGCGTGCACACGTCGCGAACCGCCGCCAGACGGCGGCAGTTGGCGAGCCACGTGTTCATCCCGCGCGCCGTTCGCCGGCTGACCAGCCGCAGCTCGTCCGCCGTCCGGCTCGCGTCGCCGGCCAGGAACCGCTCCACCCGTCCGAGATCCCGCCGGCACGGCTCCGGCGCGAGCTGCACGCGCCGCCCCGCCCGGCGCAGGTGCGCGGCAAGCCGGGGCCGGAGCGGACCCAGGTCGAGTCCGTGCGGCGCGGCGTCGAGCTTCGCCAGCGAGAGACGATGGGGACCGGTGCGCAACAGGAGGTCGAGCACGCGATTCGGCCCCGCCGCCCGGGCCGCCGCCGCCGCCA
>JACRCZ010000111.1 GCA_016218765.1 Deltaproteobacteria bacterium
CCCCCGCCGAAGCCGCCGCGCGAGCGTCGCTGCGCACCCGCGTCCTCTCCCGCCCCGCGGCGGCCGCGCGCGCCGCGGTCGAGCGCGCAACCCGCCTCCCCGACGGCGGCGAACGCTACGAGATCCTCTGCGAGATCGGACGCGGCGGCATGGCCGTCGTCTACCGCGCCCGCGATCGCCTGCTCGGCCGCATCGTCGCCCTCAAGTTCGTGGTCGTCGATCCCGGCCAGCCGGCCGACATGCTCGAGCTGTTCTACCGCGAGGCGCGCGCCGCCGCCGCCCTCAACCACCCCGGCATCGTCACGATCTACGACCTGGGCGCCATCGGCGGCCGGCCGTTCATCTCCATGGAGCTCGTCGAAGGCGAGGACCTCTTGCAGATGACGGCGCGCTCCGGGCCGCTCGGCGTCGGCGAGGCGATCTGGGTCGCGGTGCAGGCCGCCGCGGCGCTGGAGTTCGCTCACGCCCGCGGCCTCATCCACCGCGACATCAAGCCCGGCAACCTCATGGTCTCCACCGAAGGCGCGCTCAAGGTGATGGACTTCGGGCTCGCCGTGCTCCAGCGCCGGCAGGACCGCGAATCGACCGTCTCCGGCACCCCCGCGTACATGTCGCCCGAACAGCTCGCCGGCATGCCGCTCGACGCCCGCGCCGACGTCTTCAGCCTGGCAGCCTCGCTCTACGAGCTCCTGACCTGCGAGCTTCCCTTCGCCGGCCTCGACCGCTCCGCGCCCCCGGCGTCCCCCGCCGCCCTCCGCCCCGACCTCCCCGCCGGCGTCGCCTCCGCCCTCCTCGCCGCCCTCGACCCCGACCCCGCCCTCCGCCCCCCCTCCGTCGCCGACCTCGCCGCCCGCCTCCGCGCCGCCTACCAGGAATCCCTCGAGCGCGCGTGAATCCTGAGCCGACTCGCCCGCCCGCCGCCCGCCGTGTCGAACGGGATGGACACGACCGAGAGCGTCGAACACGGTTGACAAGACGGTCCGTGTCGAACGCGATCGACACCGCTGCCCCCGTCGAACTCCATGCCCGGGCGCTCGAGGAGTTCTACGGCCGCTTCCCGCAGGCCGAGGAAGCGGTCACGATCACCGCCGCCGACTGGGAATCGCAACTCGCTCGTCTCGTCCGGTAGCCCGGCAGGCCCGACGGTCCCCCAGGCCCGCGGCAGATCCGCCCCCGACGCAACGATGAGCGGGGAATGCGCGATCGATGCGGCATGCGCGCGGATCGGCCCGGCGAAAGCGAAGCGGTGCACGAGCCCATCGCGGCCGGCATCACCGAAGGCGAGCAGGTCGGAAAGCTGGTCTGTGACGACTACACCCTCTCACCACTCGAGCTGATCGACGCGGTGTGGATGGCCATCCCCGACTTCCGCGAGAACTACGAGCTGCCCGATGGCATGTTCCGCACCGCGGTCCCGGCGTTCGAGGAAGCCGTCGTCCGTGAGCTGCTGGTCAACGCGCTCGTTCACCGCCCGTACACCCAGCGCGGGGACATATTCCTCAACCTTCACCCGGACCGGCTCGAAATCGTCAACCCGGGGCGGCTGCCGCTCGGGGTCTCGCCCCGAAACATCCTCCACGTCAGCCGCCGGAGAAACGAGGGGATGGCGCGGGTGTTCCACGACCTGGGCCTGATGGAACGCGAGGGCAGCGGCTTTGACCTCCTCTACGAGCGCCTGCTCGCCAGCGGTCGCGGCGTACCGGTAGTGCGGGAGGGCGCCGACTCCGTCCACGTCACGATCCCGCGGCGGGTCATCCAGCAGGGCGTGTTCCGGCTCGTCGCCGGCGCCGACCAGCGGTACCAGCTCACGCAGCGCGAGCGGATCGCCCTGGCTCTGTTGGCGCAGACCGACGGCCTCTCGGCCGCCAAGCTGGCCGAACGGCTGGAACTCGAGGATCCGGCGGCGAGCCGTCCCTGGATCGATCGGCTACTTGAACGCGGCCTCGTCGAACAGACCGGGCGCGGCCGGGGAACGCGGTACGTCGTCCCTCCGGAGCTGTTGCGCCAGGCGGGACTGGACAGCCTGACGACGTTGACGCGAGTCCAACCGCACCGACTCCGGGCCCTCACCCTGGAGGATCTGGATCGCTTCCCGGACTCGCCCATCGCCGACATCCACCGCCGCATCGGACCAGAGATCCCGAGACGAACTCTCGCACGCACCCTCAAGGACCTCGTCGCCGAGGATCGCCTGCGGATGGAGGGCGCGCGCAAGTGGACGCGGTATCGGCCCGTCGCGCCTATGGAACGGGATCGGCGTCGTGGTGAATAGGATGACAGTCTGGAGCCAGCAACGTGCCTCAACCATGAGGTTTTCTATTTACCGCGTCCGGGCCGATGGCAAATAGAAGGCTGGCGAGATGTCCATGACTACCGCACATCTCCCCGATCTTCCTAAGGTCGGGCACCATGACGAAGCCCCCCACCGCTGCGCAACCGACGGCGTCGCCGTCGGTTGCGCCTTCCTTGCCGCGTCCGTGATACGATTGGGCGTGCTGCAGACGACACTCCCCGCCACCGTGCGGTGCCCGTACTGCGGGTGGGCCGGCGCCGCGGCCGCCGAAGCATGTTCGCATTGCGGCGGGAACTTGCCGGCCTTCGATTCGACGTTGCACAGCTACGAGCGCACGGCCGGAAAGGACTGGCCCAGGCCACCAACGGGTATCCGGCAAGGCGGGACGCTCGGTGGCCGGTACCGCCTCGGCCCGATGCTCGGGTGCGGCGGCGCCGCGATGGTGTTCGAGGCGTTGGACATGACGACGCGCCGCGGCGTCGCTGCGAAGGTCCTCCTGGCGAAGTACACGAGGGTCGACGAGGCCGTCCGGCGTTTCCGCCGCGAGGCCGACGTCCAGGCGAAGCTGCACCATCCGTCGATTCTCGCAGTGCTCGACTTCGTCACCGAAGGCGACAACTTGGCCATCGTGTCCGAGCTGGCCCGGGGGCCGTCCCTGGCCCAGCGCATCGACTCGGAGGGCGCGCTGCCGGTGGACGGCGCCGTCCGGCTCTTCCTGGAGGTGGTAGGCGCGTTGGACACGGCCCACGCGCTCGACGTCGTGCACCGGGACCTGAAGCCGTCGAACATCCTGTTCGACCGCTTCGGGCCGAGCGGCTGCGCCAAGGTCGCCGACTTCGGCCTCGCCAAGGTCCTGTCCAGCACGGAGAAATTGACGCACACGGGGACGCAGATGGGGACGCCCTGGTACATGGCACCCGAGCAGTGCCGCAGCGCCCGCCGCGCGGACGCCCGGACGGACATTTATTCGCTCGGCGTGACGATGTTCCACGCCTTGACCGGGCGAGTCCCGTTCGATGGAAAGCAGCCGTGGGAAGTCGCGGACGCCCACCAGCGGACCCCGCCGCCCGACCCTTCCCGGATCCGGCCGGGCATCCCCCCGTTGCTTTCGGCCATCGTTCTCCAGTGCCTGGCCAAGGACCCCTCCGACCGCTTCCAGTCGGCGTCAGCCGTGCGTCAGGCCCTCCACGCGCTCTCGCGCACGTGCCCGCCGACGCCGCGATGGAACCGATGATCCCTGTCGGTCGCTCTCGCGGCATCGCCGGCCGTGTTCCGGTTCGGCGGCAACCGGCCTATGGCCGCACCGAACACCTCGCTATCTCACCGTGCTCGCGGCACCAGCGTTCAACCTGCAGGCGGTTCGTAAGGAAGGCGCCATCATCGCTCCAGCCGAAGTCCAGCGCCATTGATCTCTTCCGCGCGGACGTCGCGTAGTACTCGACCGCGCCAGGGCAGTTGCGCAGGTCCAAAGCCCGCCCCATGAGCTGCCAGCCCCACCCTTCACGTCGGTATCGATCGGCCGTGGATCGTGCGACATCAGGGTCGTCCGCACGATCCGCGATCATCTTCCCGATGCACCACGCCTTCGCGAGATTCGAGGGCGTCTGCGACACTCGCTTCAGCAGATCCTCGGCGCATTCCCCGCAATTCGTGTTGTTGCACCGCGCGCCGTCCAGGTAGCAGACCGGCCAATCGGAGAGACATTCGGCGGCGGAGCACGGGTCGCTGCCGTCGCGCCAGTACGGTGCGGTCGGCGCAGCCGGAACCGCTACGCGCTCGCCCACAGCCGCATCCCTCGCGTCGCGTGGCGCGTCCCAGGCACCGTCTGCCTCATCATCTCGATCATCCAGGGTGACCGAGACGTCAACGTCGGACCCCCCGCGACCGTCCGCGACCCGCGCCGCGGTGCCCTGGTCGGTCCCCTTCGATGCAAGCACCACGGTGATCACGGCCAGGAGCGCCCCCACCAACACCCCAGCCGCGACGTACAGCAGCCGCCGTCGCGCACGCGTGGCGTCATCACCGTCGGCGTGCGTGACAGCGATCCCGACCGCAGGAGCCTGGGCCGCGCCGGGCCACGACGCGGCCGACACGCGGCTCGCCTGCAACGCATCCCGCAGCGCGACTGCCGACTGGAAGCGCTCGCCCGGGTCCTTCTCCAAGGCCTGGAGGATCACGTTCTCCAGCGCAGGCGCGACAGCCGGGTTGAGCACGGTCGGCCGTGGAGGCGCCTGGCGGATGTGGCCCTCAAACACCTCGTAGACGGTGCCGGTGAACGGCAGCGTGCGTGTCACCATCTCGAACAACATGACGCCAGTCGCGTACACGTCCGCCCGATGGTCGACCGATCGCTCGCCCTTGCACTGCTCCGGCGCCATGTACTCCTTCGTGCCCAACGCCAAGCCCGTGGCCGTTCGCACGCCCCCCTCGTCGAGAACCTTGGCGATCCCGAAGTCGGCGATCTTCGGCCAGTAGCCGAGCGGCAGGTCCGGGTTCGCCTGGAGCAGCACGTTCGACGGCTTCAAATCGCGGTGGACGACACCGGCGCGGTGGGCGTACTCCAAGGCGTCCAGCATCGGCACGAGGATCTCGCAGCACTCGAACGGGGCCAGTGGCCGACCGAGTTGATCGAGAAGGCCATCCAGCGGCACGCCGCGAACGTACTCCATGACGAGCGCCACGCTGCCCGCATCCTCGACGACCTCGAACACGCGCACGACGCCAGGGTGGAGCAGCGAACTCTGGATCCGCGCCTCCTGGTGGAACCGCGCCACGAGCTTCTGGTTGTGGACCAGGTTCGAAGCCAGGACCTTGAGCGCGACCTCCGCGCCGGTTCTCGTGTCGCGCGCGAGGTGCACCGTCGCGAACCCGCCCGAGGCGATGTGCTGCTCCAGGCGGTATCGGCCCACCGACGCGCCATCCGCCAGCGACGGCCGCGCGGGCGCGACACCGTCCGGTGCACGGAACCTCGCGGAGCTGATCCGGACGCTGTTCACCGGCATTGGCGCCTTGCAGGCGCGACACCCCTCCACCCCATCCGGGTTGACCTTCCCGCACTCGACGCAGAACCACGGCACTCGGTCGATCCTCCGCGGGTGAACCTACAAGCCCCCGCCTCGCCAAGCCTCAACGCCCAAGCGTATCACGAAGGGGTTCGTCATGGCGTCCCGGCACCCCAGTGCACGCGCCAACGATCGGTCGGCGACTCGACGGGCCCTGCCGCCAGGAGCTTGCAGGCTTGGTTGTCCGCTGCGGCATCCGGACACGCGAGCCGCCATGTGGACCGCGCACGCTCGTGGTCCCCCAAGGCCAACCACTCGAACTTCCCCTTCCGAATGGACACCTTGAGTAGGTCACCGGAACCGATTGTCGGGTCCTGCAAGGACGCTTCGTACGCCGTGACGGCCAAGTCGTCCCAGCCAAGCTGGACGTACGCGTCCGCCAGCCGCATCAGGTTCACCGCCGCCGCGACGCAACCAGCCGCGGTGCGTGCGGTTTCCAACGCAGCGACCGCCTGCCCAGCCCGGAGCAACTCGTATGCGAAGGCGCTCATGTAGGTGGCGTTGGACGGATCCGCCGCTGCGGCGGCCCCGAACTTCTCGCGCGCGGCGTCGTACTGGTCGCTAACCTGGAAGCGACGACCGTCTTGGAACAGCAGGCCCGCGGCCACGACATCCCCGCGTGGTGGGCACGCCGGGAGTTTGAGGAGGGCAATCAACTCCGTACCCGCGTCCGTGAGGTCGGCCGGGATTGCCCCGCCCTGAGGTCGCAAGCCCGCGTCCGCGCGCGAGCCGGGTGGGCCGGCATCGAGGAAGTCCCAGGAGATGCCGGAGTCCCGGGCTCCCGAACTGTCGGCCGGAGTCCGGTCGCTGTTCAGAAGCGAGGAGAGCCACAGGAGGATCGCGCAGATCGCGGCTGCCAGGATGAGTCCGCCGATCTTCGCAACCAGATGTTTGTCGCGCCACGCCGCGGGTGTGCGGCCCTTCTCCGCCGATCCCTCGTCGTCGGCCGTTACCGGCACGACGGCGCGAACGGCCGGGCCGGCCGCAGCGTCGGAAACGTCCGGAGCACTCCCGGCCAGGCCGAATCGCGCCATCTGGAGCGCGTTGCGCAACGCGACCGCCGACTGGAATCTGGCGCCCGGGGCCTTCTCCAGCGCCCGCAAGATCGTGTTCTCCAGGCCGGTCGACATGCCCGGGTTCAACAGGGATGGACGGCCGGAGGGCCGCGTGAGGTGCCCCTCCATGATCGTGTACTCGCTGCCCTCGAAGGGCAGGCGGCCCGTGCACGCCTGGTACAGCATCACACCGACGGAGTAGATGTCGGCGCGGTGGTCAACACCTCGCCCTCCCCGGCACTGCTCGGGCGCCATGTACTCGACCGTCCCGAGCTGTGCGTCGGTGGCGGTACGCACGCCTGCCTCGTCCAGCACCCTGGCGACTCCGAAGTCCGTGATCTTCGGCCACAGCCCCCCAGGCACCGCCGCCGCCTCGAGCAGGACGTTCGACGGCTTCAGATCCCGGTGCACCACCTCGGCGCGATGGGCAAACTCCAGCGCATCCAGCAGCGGGACGAAGACGTCGCAGCACTCGGCCGTGGTGGTCGGCCTCCCGAGCCGGGCGAGCCAGTCGTCCAGCGTTTCGCCGCGCACGTACTCCATGACCAACCCGATGGCCGATCCCTCCTCGATCAGCTCGAAGACGTGAACGATCCCCGGGTGCGTGATCCGGCTCTGGATGGCCGCCTCCTGGCGGAAACGGGCCACGATCTTCTCGTGCCGCGCCAGATTCGACGCCAGGACCTTCATCGCATACTCGTTGCCGGTGCGCAGCTCGCGGCAGCGGAAGACGGTGGCCATCCCGCCGACCCCCAGTACCTGTTCCAACTGGAACCGCCCGAGCATCGTTCCTTCGGCGTGCGACGCTTCCGCTCGCCGCGCCTCCAACGCGGCGTCCGGGTGCGTCGGCGGCGGCCAACCGCGTGGGCGGCCGCGCGCACCGCACTCGTCACACCAGGCCGCGTCCGAGTCCATCGGTCGTCCGCAGCGCGGGCACGAAGGCGCCATCACGCCGCCTCCTGTTGATGCGTGATCATCCCCGGACCCCGTGCGTCACCGCAGGCCGCGCCGGGCTTGGTCGGCAGTCGAGAATGCGCCTAGCGGCGCCGCGATCGAGACCACCGGTAGGTGCGATTTCGCGTTGTTGCCCTCCCTGTCCATCGAAGCGGGATTCTCCGCTTCCTGCCGGCGTGGGGCCTCGCCCGGGTCGACCGCCGTGCAACGCCTGTCGGTAGGATGACACGTTGAGCAGGAGAAGGAGCAGCGCTGGGTAGGCCATGAGGACGATGCAGCCGACGAGCGCCGCCGCCGCTCCGATCTCGCTTCCACCCAACGGCCCCTCAACGACCGCGGCCGAGACTCCCGCAGCCACCAGAGCGACGCAGGAGATCCCTGCCCAGATCAAGCTGACGATGCGACCCCAGCGACGACGAAGCACGAGGCCCACGCCACCGATGAACAGGACCATCTGGTGGACGGCCAGGCCCAGCGCGGCAACGAGCAGCGTCGGCTCCCCAGAGCCGCCCGCTTCGTCGATCCGCCACACCGTCCAGAGAAGGACGGGGAGTACCAGACCCAAGGCCCCGAAGACGATGTTGAACACGCCGAACGTCACCACCCCACCGGGACTCGACGCCGTGGTGATCCGAGTCCAGAGAGTCGGGCGCGCCAACCGCACGTGAGGCTGACCCAGCGCCAGCTCGTGATGGGCCGCCGCACCGGGAGCGGCGTCGGACGAGCCCGGCGCCTGGCGTGACGAAACAGCGGTGTGGAGCTGCGCCAGGAGCGGGGCCAGGACGGCGGGTGCGACGGCCGAACGCCCGAGAGCGATCCCGTCCGCCGGGGCCATCTCGGCTCGCTCCACCCGCTTGCCCTTGAGGAACGTTCCGCCCTGCGACTCGAGATCGACCAGGATGACCCTACCGTCTCCCTCGCGGCGGATCTCGGCGTGGTAGCGGGACACGCTCGGCGAGTCGACCACGACGTCGTTGTCCGGAGCACGGCCCAGCCGGATGACCACGCGCCGGCGGCCGCCAGCCGACCCAGCGCCACATCGCGGGCACGTGGTGCCGGCATCGATCGGCGCGCCGCACTCCTCGCAGAACATCAGCGCGACTCCCCGGGAGGGTGAGGTCCAGCGTCATCGGCTTCCGGCCGTACCGCCGCTGCCTCGCCCCGTCTCGGGCGCGCGTCCGCCGGTCTTGCAGCATCATGGCGGCCGGCCGTGTCGCGATCTCGAGCGCCGGCGTCGTTGCCTGCCGATGGTGTCGCCGCATCGCCGTCGGCGGCAGGCGCGTCCCGGGAAGATCCCTGCTGGGAAGGCACCTCTTCGGCGGACCCGGCATCCGGGGGCAGAGGTTCGGCAAGGTCCGACGGCACATCATCGGTGACTTCGTCATCCGCCGAAGCACTCGCCTGGTGATCCGAGGGTGGATCCTTCGCCTCGCGCACCGCATCACCGGGAGGCAGGGTGCCGTCGTCATCCGCTTCCCGGCCTGCAGTTTCCGCCACCTCCGGGCACGTCGGCGGACCGCAATCGCACGCACCAGCCAACCCGCCGTCCGGCCCCTGCGTCGAGCCGGAATCCAGACCGTAGGCTGTTCCCGCATCTCCGCCGTTCGACGTCTCGGTGTCCGATGCAGACGCGACAACCGCGCCAGGACCGGTCGCCCCGCAGTCGGTCGCGTCCGCCTGGCCGTTCCCTCTCCTCCCCAGAACGAACACGAGCAGGCCGCCCACCGCCGCAGCCAGGACCAGCGACGCGATGCCGGCCGCGGGGAGCACCCGCCAGCCGTGAGACGACTCGCCGCCCGAGCCGTTACCGCCACCCGGCAACGCGCCAAATACACCATTCGGCGAGCCGACGCGCGCGATCTGCACCGTGATGTTGTCCGGACCTCCGCGACCGTTCGCCAGGTCGACCAGGATCTTGGCCGCCTCGCCCGGCGCGAACGCAGTCACGAAACGCGCGATCTCGGCTGCGGAAACCAGACCGTGCAGGCCGTCGGTGCACAGCACGATCGCGTCCCCCGGTTCGAGCCGCTGTGGCGGGATCGACGTGTCCACGAGGACCGTCGGCTTCTGGCCCACCGCCTGCTCGATCACGTTCGACTTGGGGTGGTCCTTCGCCTCCGTCGGCGTGATCACGCCTTCGCGCACCATGCGCGCGACGAGCGACTGGTCCTCCGTGAGCTGAACGATCTGCCCGCGACGCACGAGGTACGCCCGCGTGTCCCCGACGTGCGCGACGTACGCCGTCCCGCCGACGATCGCGACCGCCGTCGCCGTGGCGCCCATCCCGCGGAGTTCCGGGTCCTGTTGCGCCCGCTCGTACACGTGGTCGTTGGCCGCTTCGATCGCCGACCGCAGCGCGTCCAGAGGATCAGCCGCGCTCTCGGCGAGGTATCCGGCGCAGATCCGGTCGACAACAAGGCGACTCGCGACGGCGCCTCCTGCCGCTCCGCCCATGCCGTCGGAGACGATCAGCAGGCGGCCCTTCCTGCGCCACGCGTCATCCTCCTCGGGTTCGGCGTAGCCGAAGTAGTCCTCGTTGGCCTGGCGCTCGCGACCGACGTCGCTCGCGTTGCCGAGCTGCAGTCCGGCCCTCACGACTTCCTCCCCTTCGTCTTGTCGAGGAACACCAGTTCCACGTTGCCGATCTTGATCGTCTCGCCGTCGCTGAGGTCGGCCCACTTCTCCGGCGAGATCTTCCTCCCGCCGAGCGAGATGCCATAGCTCGACGACATGTCGGTGATGCGCCAGCCTTCGGGGAACCGCCGGAGCGTCGCGTGCACCCGCGAAACCGCCTCGTCGTCGATTACCGCCTTGCACTTCTCCGGATCTCGCCCCAGGAGAACGGTCTCCTCGAACAGGCTGATCCGCTCGCCCTTCTTGGGACCCTCGCGAATCAGCAGCTCGGCCAGGAGTTTCGGCCCTGCCGGCAGCTTGCTTGGCGAAGTCGCGGCTCGGCAGTCAGCGCACAGCTCCTCACCGGCCGCGAGAGGCCCACCGCAGGTCGGGCAGCGGCGTCGGCGAGAGCGAACGACGGTCATCGCGATGACCACGACGGCCAGGATGCCGGCGCCGATCAACACCCACAGCAGCCAGCCGCTCGAGGACTCCTCGGCCTCGCTCCCCGCGCCCGCGTCTCCGGCGTCGGTAGCATCCTGTCGATCCTGGGCGGCCGCAGGCGCAGCCTCCGGAGCTTCCGGTTCACCGCCTTCCGCCATCTCATCTTGTCCATCACCAGGAGCTGCGTCCGGGACGGTTGGGCCGGGGTGGCGCCAGCCTCGAAATGCCTCGGACGAGTTGAACAGGCGCTCCGAGGAGGCGACGACCGCACCCCGCGAGTCCTTCAGCGTGACGACCAGCTTGTTGTTCGTGTCCAGCAGCGCGGCGGCATCGCCGATGTCGAACTCCACCAGGCGCAGGCGCACGGCGGCGAGCGTCGTGCGGAGCTGCTTCAGGGCCGAGGGAAGGTCGTTGGGGCCCCGGACCTCGAGGTACCGGCCTAGACTTCCCTCCGCGATGTCCCGCATGGCTCGCAGCGTCCGGGAAGCGGGCCGCGGGCCGACGACGATCACGGGCACCTGCGCCCCGAGCGCCGCCTTGAGGCACCGTTCGCGCCCCGTATCGTCCGAGTTCCCTTGCCCGTTCGTGACGATGACGAGGTACCGTCGCACGGGAAGCTGACTCCCGGCGGCGTCCACCGGATTCGTCTCGAATCGCCCCACGGCAACCTCGCAGGACTCCCACACCTGGACGCGCGCCTGCTGCCCGCTGCGCAGGCCCCGAAACGCCTCGTGCTGGATCGTTTGCGCGGCGGAGAACGGGATGAGCTCGCTGCGCGTCGTCGTGAAGGTGCTGAGGCCGAAGCGATTGAGCGCCGGCGAGTCCTTCGCCTCCTCCTCGAGGTACGACTGAAGCGCCCGCTTCACCGTGGCGACCCAGCCCTCCATGTTCTTGGAGGTGTCCAGCAGGAAGAGGACGGCGGTGGCCGCCTCGGTGTCCGATGGCTCAGCGACGCGGACGACCGGGATCGGTACGTCGTTGACGACGACCTCGGCCCGCAACTCGCCGGCGGCGGGGATCGCCGTCTCGCCCCCGAAACGCAAAAAAAGCCGTACGGCGGGCGGCTGCTCGAGGTACACGTGGTCCACGGCGATCGGGAGGGTCGGTTCGGCCTGGGCCGCCGCCGGAGCCGCCGCCAACGCCTTCAGCGCCACTGCAACCGCGATCGCCTGGTGGATCGTCATGGCCGTCTCCTCCCCGGGTCCTCAGCCGGCCCGCCGCGTGAACGTCTTGAGGACGAGCGCCGTCCGGCCGCACTTGATCTCGTCGCCATCGGACAGCGTCGCCGTCTCGACCTTCTGCCCGTTGACGAAGGTGCCGTTGGCGGCGCCGAGGTCCGTCAGGCGGTACTGGCCGTCCTTGATCACCAGGATGGCGTGCTCCGCCGAGATCCCCTCGTCCGCGACGGAGACGTCCTGCGAGCCGGAACGGCCGAGCGTGTTCTTGCCCTCGTGCAGGCGGAAGTCGCGATACAGCGGCTCGCCGCGCCCGGCGAGGACCACGAGCCAGCCCGCGAGGGGCCGCTCGTCCTGCTCGTAGACGACGGTGCGGCCCTTCTTCGGATCCCTGCTGCGGCCTTCGAGCTCGTCGCGCGGCGGCACCGTGGGCTGCATCCCCGGCTTGACCGCCGCGCCCGCCGCCTGCTTGCAGTACGGGCACTCCGTCCAGGTCGGATCCTGGACGTGGCCCATCGCGCAGAGGCGCTGCTCGGGCACGGTGGGCGGGACCGGGGCGAAGAGGGCGTTCCCGCACTTCTTGCAGAACTTCGCCGAGTCGCGGTTGCTGGTTCCACACTTCGGGCACTTCATGACTGCACCTCCCTTCCTTCCTCATCCCGAGCGCGCCCATCCCGGGCCGCCGGTCCTTGTCGGGGGTTCCGAACGACGAGCTCGATTCTACCGCTGTCCGGGACGGACGGCGACCGGAGGACCATTGCTACTCGGAGACCAGGCGAGCGCGCCGGATCCGCCCGCACGGATTCGCTGGTCGCCCCGTCGGCGCCGTGCGGGACGATCGTGTCGGCGTCCGCGTCGGCGTCCGCGTCGGCGTCAGCGTCGACCGGCGCGTCGTCGCCCGGGGCGCCGTCGCCGTCACCCAAGGCACCGCCGCCATCGCCCGCATCCCCGGCGTCAGGTCTGCCACCCGCGTCCGAGGAGTGCCCGGACCACGACGCCAGCGCGGCGATTCCCGTGACCACCGCGATGAACCCCGCCGCGCCGATGATGGCGGCGACCTTACGCCTGGTGAACCACGACTTCGGCATCTCGGCGCCGCAGCCGTTGCAGAACGATGTGCCGTCGTCCAGCGGCGCGCCGCACTGATCGCAGAACCGATGCGCCGCCGGCGTGGCGTTGTCGGGCGTGTCGTTCGACATCTCGGTTCCTCCTTCCGCACGACGGACGCGAACGAGCGGGACGGGCAACGTGGTCGGTGCGGTCGCCATCACATCACCCCGCCAGAACCGCCAGGACGAGCGGCATCACGAGCGCGGCGAGCAGCAGCAGGACGGTGATCAGCGGGTGCGGCGTTTCCATCACGGCCGTCTCGGTGTTGGGCATCATGGCTTCAGTTGCCTCCTCGATCCTCGCTCCGCTACTCCGTGTGCACCCGCGCGTTGTTCACGCCGTAGCGGCTGGGGAGGGAGAACGACAACCTCGCTTCCTCGCCGATCTCGAACCAGACGGTCCGGCGCATGATCTGGTGGGTCTGCGTCTGGTCACGATGGTCCGTGAGGTCGAACTCCATGATGATGTCGCAGTACCCCGCGCTCGGGGAGCGGTTGACCGTCACCGCGACGAGCACGGGATCCCAGTACTCGACCTGCAGGCCGCCTTCCTTGACGGCGCATTCGATGCGGGGCGAGTAGCTGCCGGTCTCGAAGTCGGGGTGCAGCGTCTCGACGGTGACCGGCCTCGCCAAGACGTACTGCACCGGTGCGGACGACTCCTGGCCCTGGACGCCGGCGTTGGCGGTGGTGGCGCTGCACCCGGCGAGCACCAGCGCCACGAGGATGGCGGCGGCCTCCGTCGACGCGACCCCGACCTCGGTCAGCCACCCCACAGCGCGATCGAACCAGCCACCACGGATCTCGATTCTCGACCTCATGGAATCTCCCTCCTTCCGCGCCGCCCCGTGCGGCGCTGCTCTTCGTCGCCGACCCTCGTCGGCGTCACGGCGCAACTCTTCCTCGCAACCCGCCTCGTCGCCCATCGAACGCTCCCTGTCCGAGCGGTGCCGACCGTCCCTCAGTCAGCCCTTCGTCGCGTTCGCTGTCGCCCGTTTCTTTCCGATCCGCGCCCACCGAAGCGACGCAACGGACCACAAGCGCCAAGCGTGCCAAGCATCCGGCGAAGACCCAATGTAGTACTTTCGATTGGTTCCGATCCAGGGCTCGAAACGCTCGCCGTCATTCTGTGAACCATAGTACACACATGTGTACGTTTGTTCACAGTTGGAGACGTGGCGAAGGAGTTGCCGTGCGTCGGGCCCCGACGGCCGCCGACGGCCGCCGACCAGGACGGGCGACGCGCGACGCGGCGTGGTGGGGCCGTACGTGAGGGGAGAACACGCGGCCAAGATGCCCCGGAGCGCACACCGGGACACCGGCAGTTGCCCGCGGGCGCCCGCGGGCGATACAGTTCACCCCGGACCTCGCGCCGGGCTCGGGACTCCCCGGCACCGCTCGCTTGGTGGAGGCAACATGGGTGTCTCCGTGCCGGTTCCGGGGCTGCTCGCGGTCGTCGTCGCCGCCGCGACAGTTCTTCCTTTCGGCACCGTCGGCCCCGGCTGCGGTGCCGCGTCCAGCGGGTTCGAGATGCTGCAAGGGGGCGACCAGCAGCTGCCCACCGGTGAGTGGTTCGACCCCTGGTGCCTGACGGTCCGGAGCGGAGAGGTCTTCTCCGTGGAGGTTGTTTCCTCCGACTTCCGGCCGTACCTGATCATCGCGCCACCCGGCCAGGACCAGATCGACGCACCCAGTGCCGACGCTGTGAGCGCGACGGTCGAAGGCACCGCCGTCCAGGACGGCCGGCTGTGGATCCTGGTGACCACCGAACGGCCGGAGGAGTGGGGCGATTACGAGCTGAGCAGCAGCGTGGCCGGTCTCGCCCAGGGCTTGCGCACCTACTACGGGTGGCCCAGCGCAGAGGGCGGGCTGGGGATGGGCGACTTCGAGGCCCGCGGCGGCGTGTGGGCCGACGGGTGGACCGTCCCGGTCCTGGCCGGCCAGCCCGTTTCCGTCCGCGCGACGTCCCCCGACTTCGATCCATACCTGATTGTCGTCCCTCCCGGCGGGCAGCGGATCGACAACGACGACGTGGAGTGCGCTACGGCGGGTGTCGACGCGACGGCCCCCGCGGACGGGACGATGCAGATCGTGGTCACCTCCCATTCGTCCGGCGAAGGCGGCGAGTACCGGCTGTGGGTCACCTCCGGCGTGCCTATCCCGGAGCGACCGCCGTGGTGGTCCCGGGCCGAACCAGGCGCGCCCGAGCCGCAAGAAGCCGCCGCACCGCCGTCCCCGCCCCCTTCCGCCACTTCCGAGGTGCAGTCGAATTGGGGCGACGGGGGGGAGATTTCCCGCGGCGAAACCTGGGCGGCAGAACTGACCGCCAGCGATCCGACGACCCCGCGGGGAGCGCCGTTCGACGAGTGGCGAGTCGAATCCCCCGGCACTCCGCTCACGATCCGCTGCCGTTCGTCCGCCTTCGACTGCCTGATCGTCTGCAGCGACGTCGCGGGCAACCTGGCCCATGCCGCCGCCACGGCCGGCACGGATGCCGTCCTGCCCGTGACCCTGGGCGAGTTCAGCCCCCGTCTGCGCATTTACATATCGTCGCGCAATCCCGCAGCGGCGGGAAGCTACCAGGTTTCCCTGGAGTGAGCGCCTGACCCTCTTCGCGAACTCCGGCGCTTGGCGGGCTTCCCCCTCCTTCACCGAATCCAACGGACGAATCAGCGCCCGGAACTCTCCCCCCGATGCCCCTTCACCCTCTCCAGCAACCTCTCGTCCGTCAGCGGATCCGTCACGTCCCGCGGGTCGTGGTCCCCGCTCTCCAGCATCGTCTTGATCCCCGTCAGCTCGTCGCGCACGTGCGCCCTGCACGCGACCGGACGGAACGCCGGTCGCCACACGAACAGCAGCGCCGCCGGCGCCACCAGCGGCGACAACTCGAAGTACAGCGTCTCCTCCACCCGCGTGCCGCCCGACACCCCCGCGAAACGGAAGTCCGTGCCGATCCAGATCCACGAACACATCGCGAAACGACCGCGCCACGCCAATCGCCGGTCCCGCTCGAAAATCGTCACCCGCCCCACGTGCCGCAGGTAGAACCCGTCGATCAGCTCCTCGATCGAGAACGCCGACCCCACCCCCTCCGGCCGGATGTCCAACGCCTCCGCCCGCAAATGATAGTCGAAGTGCCAGCGATGGTACTGCGCCGCCCGCGCCACGAAGTTGAACACCTCCCCCACCGGCCGCCCGATGACCACCGAATCCGTCGCGTACTCCAGCCGCACGTCCTCACCATCACGTCGCCGCCACCCGGATGTCGTACCCCCGCGACGCCGGGAAGGCCAACACGCTCTCGATCACGATGTAGTACGTCCCCGCCGACGGCGCGACGAACAGCACGCCCGGATTCTCCGGAAGATCCTGGTCGTACAGACACGACGCCGTCGCCTCGCACGTCTCCAGGACCCGGATCACCACGTCCAGCGTCCCCAACTCGTTCACCCGCAGCGTCTCCCCCTCCGCCATCGTCACCGTCAGCACCACCTCCGCCCCGCCCGCGTACGAACACCCCATCCCCGTGAAGTTCACGTCGTCCGTGAAGGCCGCCGTGAAATCGCCGCCCGACAGCGTCGTCCCCACCGCCGCCGGCAGCGGGTCCGTGCACAGCTCGCCCGCCGGCGGGTCGTCCACCGTCACGTTGTAGCCCACCGACGCCGGCGCCGCGAGAAGCGCCTCCGCCACGAACCAGTACGTCCCCGCCGACGGAGCCGTGTACGTCAGCCCGGGGTTCTCCGGCGAATCGCGGTCCGCCAGGCAGGGCGCCGCCGGGTCGCAGGAAGACACGACCCGCAGCACCAGATCGGCGTTCCCCACATCGCGGATGCGCGCCGTCTCCCCCGCCGCCATGTCCCGCCGGAAGAACATGTCGACACCCTCGGCCGGCGAACACCCCGCACCCGTGAAACGCACGTCGTTGGTCACCACCGTCCGGATGTCGCCGCCGCTCACGTTGACCGGCAAGGGGTCGGCCAGGATGGCGTCCGTGCACAGGTCACCATCCGGCGCGTCCTCCAGCGTGATGTCGTAGCCGACGGACGCGGGCACGGCCAGCTTCGCCTCGACCACGAAATAGTACAGCCCGTCGCCCGGCGCCGTGAACGCGAGCCCAGGGCTCTCCGGGTCGTCACGGCTCGCCAGACACGCCGCCGTCGGGTCGCAGGCCGCCAGCACCCGCAGCACGGAATCAAGGTTGCCCGTCTCCCGCAGCCGCACCGTCTCGCCGGCTCGCATCGGCCGCGCCAGCACCACGTCCACCCCGTCCGCCGGCGTGCACCCCGGCCCCGAGAACCGGACGTCGTCCGTGTACGCCGTCCGGATGTCCCCGCCGTGCACGTTCACCGGCAGGGGATCGCCCCACAACGGATCGGGACACGTGTCGCCGCCCGGCGAGTCCTCGATCGTGATGTTGTAGCCGCGGCTCGCCGGCGTCGCGTGGAACGCCTCCACCACGAAGTAGTAGTTGCCGTCCGACGGAGCCGTGAACGTCAGCCCGGGGTTCTCCGGGTCGTTGCGGCTCGCCAGGCACGCGGCCGCGTCCGAGCACTCGGCCAGCACGCGCAGCACCGCGTCCATGTTGCCCGTCTCGCGGATACGCACCGACTCCCCCGCGACCATCCAGCGCACGAACACCGCCTCCACCCCGCTCGCCGTGTCGCAGCGCGACCCCGTGAATTCCTGGTAGTTGTGAAAGACCGCGGTGACGTCCCCGCCCGACTCGTTCACCGGCAGCGCGCCCACCACCTGCGGCGAGTCGCACGAGTCCCCCGCGCCCCCGAGACACCGCTCCGCCCCGGGCGCGGGATGGCAGACCATCGCCTCCGCCCCGCAGTCGCGCTCCGTCGTCCACACCCGGCACCCGTCCGCTCCCGCCACGCACCGCTCCAGGACCGTCGCCACGCACCGCAGCGCGTCCACCGCCGGACACTCGTCCGCACACGCCTCGAGGCACCCCGCCGTGTCGAACGTGCAGTCCCCGGCACACGCCAGCACCCCGGCGCCGAACCCAAGATCCGTGCACCCGATCCCGCCCAGCTCGCTGCCGTCGCACAGCTCGCCCGACTCCAGAATGCCGTTGCCGCAGGACACCGGCGGAGGACACCCCGCCAGGTCGAACATGCAACCCTCGGTGCACGCCAGCACGCCCGGCAGCCGCCCGAAATCCTCGCACCGGCTCCCCCCAAGGTCGTCGCCGTCGCACGCCTCCCCCGATTCCACCACCCCGTTTCCGCAGAACGGCCCCGCCTCCCCCTCCTCGTCTCCCCCGCCGTCCTCCGCCCCGACCTCTTCCCCACCGTCCTCCTCCCCCGTCTCCCCCTCCTCCCCGACCTCTCCCCTCTCGCCGTCCCCGTCCCCGACGTCCGGCCCCACCCCG
>JACRCZ010000112.1 GCA_016218765.1 Deltaproteobacteria bacterium
CTTGAGCTGGGCGGCGGTGAAGACGGGGCCGTCCTTGCAGACGTAGACGGGGCCGATGTTGCAGCGGCCGCACTTGCCGATGCCGCACTTCATGCGGTTCTCGAGCGTGGTGAAGATGCGGTCGTCGGGGAAGCCCAGCTTCGCGAGCACCGGGAGGGTGAACTTGATCATGATCGGCGGGCCGCAGACGACCGCGTAGGCGTCCGCGGCTTTCGGAGCGGCCTTCTCGACGATCGTCGGGACGAACCCGATCTGGCCCTTCCAGTCCTTGGTCTCGCCGCCCGGGTCGACGGTCTGCCAGAACTTGATGTCGGTGCGCTTGGACCACTCGTCGAGCTCGCGCTTGTACACGAGGTCGCCGACGCGGCGGGCGCCGTAGACGATCGTCACGTCCTTGAACCTGTCGCGCAGGTCGAGCGCGTTCCAGATGACGCAGCGCACGGGGGCCAGGCCGATGCCGCCGGCGATGAAGACGATGCTCTTGCCGGCCCATTTGTCGAGCGGGAAGGCGTTGCCGTACGGGCCGCGGAAGCCCATCGTGTCGCCGACGCCGAGCTGCCGCATCGCGGTGGTGACCTTGCCCACCTTCTTGAAGCTGCACTCGATGAAACCCTTGCGCGTGGGCGAGGAGGCGATGCAGAAGGTGCACTCGCCCGAGCCGAACACGGAGTATTCGCCGAACTGGCCGGCCTGGAACGCGAAGCCCTCGGCCGTCTTCGGGTCCCGGAAGCTCAGCTTCAGCGTCCGCGTGTCGCTGGTCTCGTCGACGACCTCGTCGATGCGCATCAGGTGCGGCTGGTAGACGTTCATCGGGCACCTCCCGGCGGCGGAATGAACGCCCCACCCGCGGGCGCAGGTACGGGTGCGGACGCGGGAACGGGCACGGGCGCGGAAACCGCCAGTTTCTCCAGCGCTCCGAGCAGCTCGGGCAGGTCCATCCCTCCCGGGCACGCGCGGGCGCAGCGGCCGCACCCGGTGCAGAGCAACTCGCCGAAGCGTTCTTGGTAGATGCGGAACTTGTGGTTGAGCCGCTGGCGGATCCGCGCGTTCTGGTCGGCGCGGGGGTTATGGCCCGAGGCGTGCAGCGTGAAGACGGGGGTCTGGCAGGTGTCCCAGTTGCGCCGCCGCGCCCCCTCGGCCAATCCCTCGGGCTCGTCGACGATGTCGAAACAGTGGCAGGTGGGGCAGACCGCGGCGCACGCGCCGCAGCCGTGGCAGCGCAGCGCGATGCCCTTCCAGATCGGGTGCTCGAAGTTCGCCTGCAGCCACCCGCGGATCTTCTCCGGCGTGGCCTGCAGGTTACTCGACACCCGCGTGCAGGCCTCCCGCCGGACGTTTCGCGCTGGGTCCTCGTCGCACGCCTCGGCGAACCGGGCGGCGTGGCGGCCGACCAGGGCCGCTCCCTTCGCCGTCAGGACCTGCACTTCGTAGCCGTCGCGCACCGCCGTGAGCAGGAGGTCGGAGCCGCGTGCGGCGTCGGGGCCGAGGCCGACGGCGGTGCAGAAGCACGAGCCGTCCTGTCCGTTGCAGGCGAGCGCGACGATCGTCGTCGCCTCGCGCCGGCCGAACCACGGGTCGTCGCGGTAGTCCCAGCCCATCACCTTGTCGAGCGTCTGCACGGCGGCGGCGTCGCAGGGAAACGCGCCCAGGATCACGGTCGCCGGGAACGACGCCGGCGCCTCCTGCAGCTCGAGTCCCGCGCCGTCCCTCCGCCAGCGGAACAGCTCCTCCGTGGGCGGAAGGAAGAACTCCTTCAGCGAGCGGCGGGGCAGCGCGGCGCCGAGCTTCGCGTCGGTGAATTGTCCCACCACCCGATACTCGGTCTCACCCTTCCCGGCATCGACCGGAGCGACCACGCGCGTGCCCGCACCGAGCAGCTCGGCGACGAGCTTTTCCAGGTCCCCGCGCCCCAGGAAACGGGTCGTTGCTCCCCCTCCCTCCCCCAATCTGTGTTCATCTGTGTCCATCTGTGGTTTCTCTTCTTCCCCTCCCTTCCCGTATCGGTGTCCATCGGTGTCCATCGGTGGTTTCTTTCCCTCCCCGCTCATCGGATGAACTCCTGCCCGTCATCGGGCTTCCAGGCGCCGATGGGGGCGGGCACCTGGGGATCGTCGGTCGTGCGGTAGCCGAAGCGGCGTTCCACCACGGCGGCGACCTTGCGGCCGATCAGGTTGAGCGGAATTCCGGCCGGGCACGCGCGCTCGCACTCGCCGCAGTCGACGCAGCGTCCGGCGAGGTGCAGGGCGCGGGTGGCATGCCAGGCGAAGTTGGCGCGCGTGTGCGGGGAGCTTTCGATCCACGGCGGGTCGGTCTTGTCGGCGAGGCAGCGCTCGCAGGTGCAGAGCGGGCAGACCTGGCGGCAGGCGTTGCAGCGGACGCACCGCGACAGCTCCTGGCGCCAGAAGGCGAACCGGGCGGCGTGGTCCAGGGCATCCAGCTCGGCGATGCGTCCCGCCCGCCGCCCGTCGCGGGACGGCGGGGCGGGCGGCAGCTCGCCGAGGACGTGGTCGCAGCGCGGCGGCTCGCGCACCTCGCAGCCGACGCACCGGTCGGCGAGGTTTTCGGCGGTGAGCGGCCCGGCGTCCGTCGGCTCGTCGTGGACGCCGCCGCAGCGGACGCCGAGGAGCACGACGTCTTCGCGCTTGAGCTGCGACTCGCGCACCAGGCCGGCGACGGCGCGCACGTCGCAGCCCTTGACGGCGACGGCGATGCGGCCGAAGCCCCGCAGATGCGGCCGGCGGGGCGAGAGGTACGCGGCGAGGTTGTGCACGCAGCGGTTGTCGAAGATCAGCCTGCCGGCGTCCTTGGGATCGGCGACGAAGGCGGGGCGCGCGCCGCGCGGGCCCTGTTCCCAGCCGATCACGAGGCCGACGGTCTTCTCCGCGAGCAGCTTCGCGGCCAGGTCTTGCAGCTCCTTCATGGCGTCCTCCCGGCCAAGCCGCGGTAGGCGGAGAAAGGCCCCATCCGGCGGATGCGCTCGGTCGTGTCGTTGACGATTTCCGACCATTTCTTCCCTTCCGAGGCGGAGACCCAGGAGAAGGTGATGCGGTCGGGGTCGAGGCCCAGGAAGTCGATCAGCTCGCGGAAGACGGCGAACCGCCTTCGCGCATGGAAGTTGCCGGCCGCATAGTGGCAGTCGTTGGGATGGCAGCCGCTGACGATCACGCCGTCCGCGCCGCGCTCGAACGCCTTGAGGATGAACAGCGTATCGATGCGTCCGGTGCAGGGGAGGCGGATGATGCGGACGTTGGGCGCCATCGGGATGCGGCTGGTGCCGGCGAGGTCGGCGCCGGTGTAGGTGCACCAGTTGCAGACGAAGGCCTGGATGCGGGGCTCGAAGGTCCCCGCGGTCGTTTCGGTGCTTGTCGTTGCTTCGCTCATGGCCTACCCCTGGAACGCGTTGATGGCGGCGTAGATCTGCGGGTCGGTGAACCCCTCCAGCTCGACGCTCTTCCCGGGGCAGGTTGCCTGGCAGGTGCCGCAGCCCTGGCACACGCCCCGGTTCACCGACGCCACGACCTTGACGAGGTTGCCCTTCTTGTCGCG
Source organism: Deltaproteobacteria bacterium (assembly GCA_016218765.1). Lineage (GTDB taxonomy): Bacteria > Myxococcota_A > Polyangia > DRWM01 > JAAZOP01 > JAAZOP01. The sequence continues at coordinate 3,547 of JACRCZ010000112.1, forward strand.
GATTTCCTTGCGCTCGACCGCGCCGTAGGCGCAGACGCGCCGGCAATGGAAGCAGCCGGCGCAGGTGGCCTCGTCGACCCGCGCCACGTTCGGCTCGCGCTCCAGCTCGGCGTTGGAGAACAGGCCGAGGACCTTGGAGGCGGCGGCCGAGGCCATGGCGACGGAGTCCGGGATGTCGCGCGGGGCCTGGCAGGCGCCGGCGACGTAGATGCCCGCCGTGTTGGTCTCGACGGGGCGGAGCTTCGGGTGCGCCTCGTTGATGAACCCGTGGCGGTCGTACGAGACCGAGAGTTTCTGCGCCAGGGCTTCGATTCCCGGCTGCGAGCGCATGGCGGTGGCGAGCACGACCAGGTCGGCGTCGATCGTCACCGGCTCTCCGGAGAGCGTGTCGAATCCCTGCACGCGGACGACGTCGCCGTCGCGCTCGAGGCGCGACACGCGTCCGCGGACGTATTCGGCGCCGTCCTCCTCGATCGCGCGCCGCACGAACTCCTCGTAGCCTTTCCCGCCCGCGCGGATGTCCATGTAGAAGACCACGGCGCGCCCGTCGTGGACCTTGTGGCGGTAGAGCATGGTGTGCTTGGCGACGTACATGCAGCAGATCTTCGAGCAGTACTCGATGCCCTTGGCCGGGTCGCGGGAGCCGACGCACTGGAGGAAGACGATGGTGCGGGGCTCCTTGCCGTCGGAGGGGCGCTGGAGCTTCCCGGCCGTGGGGCCGGAGGCCGACGCCAGCCGTTCGAACTGCAGTCCGTCGATCACGTCCGGGATCCTGCCGTAGCCGTACTCGCCATAGCCCTTGAGGCCGTCGGCCTCGTGGTCGCGGCCGATCTCGTAGAGCTGGAAGCCGGTGGCGACGACGACGGCGCCGACCTTTTCCGTGACGATCTTGTCTTCGAGATCGAACGTGATCGCCCCGCGCCCGCAGGCCTCGATGCACTTGCCGCAGGCGAATTTCTTGAGGCCCTTGACGATGCCCTTCCAGCGCGCGCAGTGCCCGGAATCGATGACGGGGATGTTGGGCACGGCCTGGGGGAAGGGGACGTAGATCGCGGTGCGCTTTCCCAGGCCGGCGTCGAATTCGGAGGGGATCTTCTTTTGCGGGCAGGAGGCCTGGCACTGGCCGCAGCCGTTGCATTTCGTCTCGTCGAGTCCCCGCGCCTTGCGCCGGATCGTCACGTTGAAGTTGCCGATGTACCCCTCGACCGCCTCGACCTCGCTGTACGCCAGCAGCTTGATCCGCGGATGCTGGTAGACCTCGACCATCCGCGGCGTGAGGATGCACTGGCTGCAATCGAGCGTCGGGAAGGTTTCGGAGAGCTGGCTCATGTGGCCGCCGATCGAGGGACCCTTCTCGACGAGGACGACCTCGCGGCCGCCGTCGGCGATGTCGAGCGCGGCCTGGATGCCGGCGATGCCGCCGCCGATGACGAGGGCCCGGCGTTCGACCGGGATGCGGATCGGCTCGAGCGGCGCGTTGCGCTTCAGCTTCTCGACGATGGAGCGGGTGATGTCGATCGCCTTGGCGGTGGCGGCGGGGCGGTTTTCGTGGATCCACGAGCAGTGCTCGCGGATGTTGGCCATCTCGCACAGGAAGGGGTTGACCCCGGCGCCGGCGGTGGCGCGCCGGAAGGTCTTTTCGTGCATGTGGGGCGAGCAGGCGGCGACGACGACTCCGTCGAGCTTCTTCTCCGCGACGGCCTGCTTGATCAGCGCCTGGCCGGGGTCGGAGCACATGTACTTGTAGTCGGTGGCGTGGGCGACGCCGGGGAGGTTCCCCGACGCGCGCGCGACCTCGGCCGCGTCGACGGTGCGGCCGATGTTCTCCCCGCAGTGGCAGACGAAGACGCCGATGCGCGACATCACGCCACCTCCTTCCTCGGCTCGTCCGACTTCGCGGCCGGCGCGGGCGGCGCTGTGGCCTTCTCGACGAACCGGCCCGTGCCGACGAAGTGGCGCCCGAGTCCCAGGGACGAGGGCTCCAGCCCGAGCCCGAGCCCGACGACCTGCGAGAGGTAGAGGATCGGGAGGCCGAGCGGTTCGGGCATCGTCCTCGACATCGCCTTCTGGCGGAGGTCGAGGTTGGAGTGGCACATCGGGCAGCCGACCGCGATTGCCTCGGCGCCGGCCTTCTTGGCGTCTTCCAGGATGGCGCGGCCGAGGCGGATGACGGAGCCGGTGCGGGAGAGCGAGAAGCCGGCGCCGCAGCAGTCGACCTTGCGGCGCCACTCGACGGGCGTGCCGCCGGCGGCCGTGATGACCGTCTCCATGGAGGAGGGCTGCTCGGCGTCGTCGAAGCCGCTGACCTCCGTCGGCCGCACGAGGAGGCAGCCGTAGTAGGCGGCGACGCGGGCGCCGCCGAGCGGCCGTCTGGCCTGCTCGCGGATCCTTGGGGTGAGGTCGCGAAGCAGCTCGGCGATGCTCACGACCTTGACGGCGTTGGTGAAGGGCCGCTCGAGAATCGCGGCGACGCGTTCCAGCGCCGACCTGTCCCTGGCCAGCTCGTGCCGTGCCGAGGCGAGGCGCGCGTAGCAGGCGGCGCAGGGGGCGAGGACGGTGTCGAAGCCCTGTTGCTCGGCGAGCGCGAGGGTGCGGGCGGGGAGGGCCACGGAGAGCAGGTGGTTGGTGGCGTGGGCGGAGGTGGCGCCGCAGCAGGCCCAGTCGTCGAGCTCGACCAGCTCGACCCCGAGGGGCGCGGCGATCGCGCGGAGGCTCTCCTCGCACTCTCGGGCGGTGGCGTGGAGCGAGCAGCCGGGGAAGTAGCCGAGCCTCACGGCTGCACCTCCTTCCGGGCGGCGGCGCTGCAGGCGTCGAAGATGCGCCGCACGTCGTCGACGCCGGCGATGCGGCGGGGAGAGAGGGCGAGCTTGCCGCGCTTCATGGTGGCCGGCATCTTGGCGACGTCGGCGAAGAGCTTGCCGCTGCGGAGCTTGAAGCCGGCGATCATGCCGAACTCGAAGATGCGGCCGTGGCGGCGGATCTGCTTCAAGAACGATTCGTGGAAGGCGCGGATGGCGCGCGGCGGCTCGCCCTCCCCGCTTTCGAGCGCCAGCTCGCGCAGCGCATCGATAATCCGCGCCGGGCCGACCTCGTTGGGGCAGCGTGCGGAGCAGGTCTCGCAGGTGAGGCAGAGCCAGATGGAGTCGTCGGCGAAGAGTCGATCCCTCCTTCCGCGCTGCACGAGCCGCAGGATGTCGTGCGGCCGCAGGCGGGTCTCCTGGGCCATGGGACACCCTGCGGAGCATTTGCCGCACTGGTAGCAGCGGGCGGGGTTCAGGCCCGTCCGCTGCCGAATCTCGGCGGCGAGCGTACTCCGTCGTGTGGACGCAGGTCCGGACATAGGGCACCTCCACTCCGTGCCGTCGCGGCAGGTGCCCTTGGGAAGGGCACATCGGCGGGCGAGGAACCACCGCCGCGACGTCCACCCCCGTGGAACCCCCGATTCCGCGTAGCATGGTGTCCGGGGGGTGACAAGAGGGAGAGCGAGCAGGCGGGCGGGTGAGCGGCCGAGCGGTCGAGCGGTCGAGCGGTAGCGGCGCTCCGGAGAAGGAAACCACCGATGGACACCGATGGACACCGATTCCGGAGGAAGGGAGGCGGGGAACGGTGCACCGCGCCGTCGACCACCTACGTGTACTAGACTCGGCGGGTCCGGGGACGGGGAGGCGGGGAGGCGGAGCGGGTTTGTCGCAGCAAGATCGCCGGTCGGCCCTGCTGGTCTCGACGCTGGCGTCGTTCCTGCTGCCGTTCATGGGCGGGGCGTCGAACGTCGCGGTGCGCGCGATCGCGGACGAGTTCCACGCGGACGCGGCCGCGCTGAGCTGGTTCGTCACGAGCTTCCTGGTGGTTTCGGCGATGTTCCTGCTGCCGTTCGGGCGGTTGGGCGATCTTTGGGGCCGCAAGCGCACGTTCCAGGCCGGCGGCGCGGTGTTCTGCGTCGGCTCGGCGTTGTGCGTCGCGGCGCCGTCGCTGGCGCTGCTGATCGCGGCGCGGGCGGTGCAGGGAGCGGGCGGGGCGATGCTGGCGGCGACGGCGCCCGCGATCCTGATCTCCGTGTTTCCGCCGCAGGAGCGCGGCCGGGTGCTGGGGATCAACACGGCGGCCGTCTACGCGGGCCTGGCGGCCGGACCGGTGGTGGGTGGAGTCCTGACCAGCCTGGCCGGATGGCGCTCGATCTTCCTCCTCGGCCTGGTCGCCGCGGAGCTGGCGTTCCTGTTGACGCGGCTGCGGCTGCGGGGCGACTGGGCAGAGGCGAGGGGGGAGGGTTTCGACTTCGCGGGGGCGGCGCTGTGCGCGCTGGGCCTGGGCCCCCTGTCGGTGGGCGTTACGCTGCTGGGGAGTTGGTGGGCGGCCCCGTGGCTCGCGGCGGGGGGCGGCGCGGCGCTGGTCGCTTTCGTCTGGTGGGAGTCGCGGACGAAGCAGCCGATCCTGGAGGTCGGCCTGTTCCGCCACAACCGGCTGTTCGCGCTGTCGAACGTCGCCGCCTTGATCAGCTACGCGGCGACGTTCGCCACGACGTACCTGCTGTCGTTGTATCTCCAGGTCGTCCGCGATCTGAGTCCGCGGAACGCCGGCTTCGTACTCCTGACGGCGCCGGTCTTCCAGGCGGTGCTCTCGCCCTGGGCCGGGAAGCTCTCCGACCGCGTCGCGCCGCGGATCGTGTCGTCGGTCGGCATGGGGCTGTGCGCCGCGGCGCTGGGCTTGTTCGCGCTGGTCGACGCGCAGACGCCGCTGGTGCTGCTGATCGGCGAGATCGCCCTTCTGGGCGTGGGGTTCGCGCTGTTCTCGTCGCCGAACATGAACGCCGTGATGTCGTCGGTGGAGCGGCGGCAGCTCGGGGTGGCGGCGGCGACGGTCGGGACGATGCGCACGGTCGGCATGACCATGAGCATGGCGGTGGTGACGCTGCTGCTCACGGCGCACCTGGGCAGCCGCGAGATCACCCCGGTCGTGGCGGGGCCGTACGTCGAGGCGATGCGCGTGTCGTTCGCGCTGTTCGCCGGGCTGTGCGTGCTTGGCGTCCCGGCCTCGTTGGCGAGGGGGAAGGGACGGGGGGGGAAGGAAGCCACCGATGGACACCGATGAACACCGATGGGGGGGCGGGGACCCTGAAGCCCGAAGCCTGAAGCCCGACTAGGAGGGAATCGGGGTCTGCTGCCAGGTGACGCGCTTGATGCGGACGCCGAGAGCGCGGAGCTTGTCCTCGAGGCGTTCGTAGCCGCGATCGATCTGGTCCACGTTGCCGATCTGGCTGGGGCCCTCGGCGCACAGCGCGGCGAGGACCAGCGCCATGCCGGCGCGGATGTCCGGGCTGACGACGGTGCCGCCGCGCAGCGGGGAGGGGCCGACGATCACGGCGCGGTGGGGATCGCAGAGGATGATCTGCGCCCCCATCGAGATCAGCCGATCGGTGAAGTACAGGCGGCTCTCGAACATCTTGTCGTGGATGAGCACGGTGCCGCGGGCCTGGGTGGCGACGACCAGCGCGATGCTCAAGAGGTCGGCGGGGAAGCCGGGCCAAGGCGCGTTCTCGATCTTCGGCACCGCGCCGCCCGCGTCGGGCTGGATCGCCAGCTCCTGCTCGTCCTCGACGACGAGCAGGTCGTCCTCGTAGCGCATGCGCACGCCGAGGCGCTTGCGAAAGACCCAGTCGACCATGCGGAGCTGCTCGCGGCGTACGCCCCTGATGCGCAGCTCGCCGCGGGTCACGGCGCCCAGCCCGACGAAGCTCCCGACCTCGATGTGGTCGGGCGAGATCGTGAACTCGCCGCCCTGCAGCCGGTCCACGCCTTCGATCGTCAGGATGTTGCTGCCGATGCCCGCGATCCGCGCGCCCATCCGCTCCAGGCAGCGACAAAGGTCCTCGACGTGCGGCTCGGACGCCGCGTTGCGCAGGACCGTCGTGCCCTTGGCCAGGGCGGCGGTCATGACGGCGTTCTCGGTCGCCGTGACGCTGGCCTCGTCCAGGAGCACGTCCGCGCCGCGCAGGCCGTCCGGACCGAGCCGCAGCTCCCCGGCGACCTCGGACGCGCCGAGAGCTTCGAGGGCGAGGAGGTGGGTGTCGATGCGGCGCCGACCGATCTGGTCGCCGCCGGGCGTGGGGATGCCGACGCAGCCGAGGCGGGCGAGGAGGGGACCGAGGAGGGTGAGCGAGCCGCGCAGGCGGGCGAGGAGGGACGGCTTGGCGCACGAGCGCTGGACGTCCTTGGCGTGGAGGCGGACGCTGTGGTCCGCGCGGACGTCGACGGAGACGCCGAGCTGGCGGAGGATCTCGAGCAGGGTGGCGATATCGCCGATACGCGGGACGTTGTGCAGCGTGAGGGGCTCGTCGGTGAGCAGGCACGCGGCGAGCAGCGGCAGGGCGGCGTTCTTGTTGCCGCTGGGCGTCACCTCGCCCCGGACCGGCTGCCCCCCTTGCAGGATGAATTGTTCCATCGCGGGCCTCCGTCCAGCCGAGGAGACCACAGATTCCGGAGAAAGGAACCACAAAGAAACCACCGATGAACACCGATGGACACCGATGGCGCAGATCCCGGAGGCCGGGCTCCGAAGACGGAAGTCCGGAAATCGCCTTTCGCCACCCCGGGCGACTTGACCGCGCGGCGGCGGAGATCCAAGGTGACGCCGGCTCGCCGGGGGCGGGAACCGGAGGTCTACCGTGGACGAGATTCGCAAGTCGCTGCTGGGGGCGCTGGCCAAGGCGATCGACTCGGAGTACGAGGGGTACGGGTTCTACCTCATGGCGTCCAAGGTGACCGGGGACGCGCTGGGGCGGGAGGTATTCGGGCGCCTGGCCCAGGAGGAGCTGGCGCACGCGGCGTTCCTCAAGGCGCAGCACCGCTCGATTGCCCAGACCGGCTCCGTCGACTCCGAGGCGACGCTGGGCAATCCCTACGCCGTTGCCGGCGGCAGCCCGATCTTCTCGCCGGAGCTGCGGGAACGGATCGGCGACGCGCACTTCGAGATGAGCGCGCTGGGCGTCGGCATCCACCTGGAGCAGAACGCGATGGAGTTCTACGCCAAGCAGGCGCTCACCGCCCCGGACGCCGCCGTGCGCGCGTTCTTCCGCGAGCTGGCGGAGTGGGAGGCGGGACACTACCGCGCCCTGCTGGCCCAGCAGGAGGAGCTGCAGGAGGACTACCGCACCCGCAACGGGTTCGAGCCTTTCTGACCAGCGCGCGGCCGGTGATCGTGCGTCGGCCTTCTCGGAACCCGGACGGGGAGAGGTGGAGAGGACGGCTGGGGAGGTGGGGAGAGGACGGGCTCGGCCGCGGCGGCGCGCGCTCCTGCTCACTCCGGTTGTCGCAGGAGCACGGCGCACGCGGGATCGTCGACGGGGGCGAGGGTCGCGGCGTCCACCAGACATCGGTACTTCGCGCAGGCGGCGCCGTCGCACCACAGCGCGCCGTCCGGGTACTCGATAAGGCTGCCGTTGGCGTAGAGGCCGACGATCGGCCCTTCAGCCTCGAGGGTGGCGGAGGCCATGGCGAGGTTGCCCTGGCGCAACCGGTGCAGGTGCAGGCCGACGCCCCGGTTGTACCCGCGAGCCTCGCGCGAGCGGCCGAGCGGCAGGCCGACGTAGGAACCGTCGGCGGGGTCGATCCGCCCCCAGGCGAAGTCGGTGACGCCGACCGAGCCGCCGACGGCGATGCCCGCGTCGGTCCAGTCGATGTACGCCGAGACCGTGCCGAAGCGGTCCTCGTCCCAGGGGAACTTCGAGACGACGTCGAGCGTGGCCGCGTCCAGGACGTAGAGGCCCGCCGCGTCGTCGCGGGGCCAGGAGTCGACCCCCACGAAGACGCGCGCGCCGTCGGGCGAGAGCGCGGCGCCGGAGTTGCGGCTGTACGCCGGCGGCGGGGAGAACTCGGCCAGGACGGTCGCACGGTCGGCGTCGATGAGCCGCACGCCGAAATGGGGCTCGGCGAGGATCCATCGGGACCCGCCGTCGCCGCCGGCCCATCGCACGTACTGCTCGATGCTCCCGAAGATCTCGACGTCGGACCGCGTCCAGTCGCCGCCGTCCACGTTTCCCACGTACAGCCGGCGCCCCCCGGAGCCGTCGCGCAACACGGCGAGACGGCCGCCGGGACCGGAGAGGATCTGCCACTGCGCGTCGTCGGGCGAGGAGCCGCGAGGTCCCGGCAGGGAGACGGATTCGAGCGCCGCGCCGCCGTCCGCGTCCCACCGTCGCAGCACCCCCTCCTCGTCGACCGCGCCGATCCAACCGCCGTCGGCGTCGGCCACCGGGTCGATGGGGTGCGTCCGGCCGTTGGCATCGAAGAAGACCGGTACGGGCATGGCATCGACGCGCTGCGGCGCCCGCGGTTCCGTCCAGTCCCAGAGGTACAGCCCGAAGTCGGCGTGGTGGAGGATCCGGCCGTCCGGAAGCGGGACCCAGGGATCGGCCAGGCGGAGGATTTCCTCGCCTCCGTCGTCCGGAACGGCTGGGCACGTGTCTTCCCGCACGCCCACGCGACCGGCGACCTGCTGCCGCCGTTGCGGCGGTTCGACGGGATCGAATCCGACGACGACCTCGTCCGTGCGGGCCTCGATGCACTCCGCCCAGAAACTCTCCGACTCGGCCATCGCCGGCGCCTCGAACACCTTGACCGACTGCGCGTCGGCGGGGGCGCCCGCGGGTCGGGCGCGTACGGCGGCGTACAGCCGATGCAGGTCGGCGGCCCACAGCAGCCGCCGATCGGCGCCGAGCGGAATGGCCGGCACCTCGCCGGCCATCGGCGTCCCGTCCTCGAGGTCGAAGGCCACCGTCGCGGTCCCCTCCGGCGCGCGGCGGCGGACGAAACAACGATCCGGGCCCGCGACGACGTCGAGCACGAAGCCGTCCTCGCGGGTCGTCCACAGCCAGCGCTGCTCGGGTAGGTCGTAGGCGCCGATCACGTTCCCGTCGACGTGGCGTTCGGCCAGGCACAGCCGGCGGAACGACGGGTCCAGTCCCACATGCCAGACATCGCCCGCGAAACGCTCGGAGAACCACACCTCTCCGGTGTCCGGGTCCGAGACCAGCACGGCCAGCGAGTCGACATCGACCGCGCGACGCCCCTGGCCCTCGACCTCGACCACCACGCGTCGCGCCAGTCCCGGCCGCTGGCGCACGATGCGCGGCGGGTAGACCGGGCCCGCCGCTGCGGCGTCGGGCGCCGCAGCGAGGGCACCCTCCCCGCTGCCCGAGTCGGCTCCGGCCGCCGGAACGCCGGCGTCCGGCGGCACGGTCCGCGGACAGGCGGCCAGTCCGATCAGCACGACGGCGATCCCACCCCACACCCTGCGACGGTTCGGTTGCATGCGCCGACCCCCGATCCCTCCCCGCCGCTTCATATCGCGACCCGGGGTCCGCGAACAACGGGGTCGGAGGGCCGCGCGAGCGTCAGTCCGCGGGGTCCCAGGTGTCGAAGGACACGGCGAAGCCGACGTCGAATCCCCCTCCCCCCGCGCCATCGAACTCGTTCCAGTAATTGGCTACCGTGTAGCCCAGCCAGAAGCGGAAGGCGTCCCACGGAGCAGCCTGGACACCGAACCAGGCGAGGTTCCAGAGCGTCGGCGGCACGCCCCACGCCCCGGTCAACGCGAGCCGGTCGTGCACGAAGAGGGAGAACCAGGAGAAGTGCAGCGCGAATCCGGCCCCCAGGTAGCCGCCGCCGGCCGCGCGGTCGGACCAATCCCGGCCGTCGGGCTGTTCGTCGGGGCGGCAGTAGGTGGTGGGCTCCGCGCCGTTGCCGCACCGCTCACCGCCCACACCCGCGACCCCGCCGGCATCGATGTCGAAGACGAAGCGGGAGCTGCGGCTGCCCTCGTTCGCGAGCTGGAATCTCGCCCCGGCCCACCCCAGGGTCCAGTACTCGTTCATCCAGTTCGCGCCGGCCTCGAGCGCCAGCCAATCCGTCGGTTGGAAGAACAGGCCGGAGTCGACGCCGGGGATCGGCGTGGGGAAGTTCAACGACGCGACGATGCCCACGCGACCTGCTTCCATCGGGCCGGGCGCACCCCAGCTCCCGATGCGCGGGGGAGGCGCGTATGTCGGCGCACAGGCGCAGAGGCCGAGCGGCAGGCAGACCGCGAGCCAGCTTGCCCTCCGACCCTTCCTGCGCGTGGTGCCGACCATCGTTCGCGGGACATGCAGCTTACGCGCCGCCGGCGCGGCGTCTTGTTCCTCGAGATTCCGGCGGTCGCCCCAACGCAGCCGCCGGAGGAAGCGTGGGGACCGGACGACACCGTGGCGGCATCGACACGGTTCCGGACCGGGATCGCCCGCCGCGTGGGTCGCGGTCGGCACGGGATGGCACGTTGACATCCCGGCGACCGCGATGTCAGGTTGCGGTCCGGAGACCGGGCCGCGGGGGGAGGGGGTCGGGCGCGACGGGCGATGTTCAAGAAGCCGAAGAACAAGTGGTACGCCTTCGTGACGACCCGCGAGCGCGGGATCGTGTCGTCGTGGGACGCGTGCGAGGCGAAGGTTTCGGGGAAGCCGGCGCGCTACAAGGGGTTTCCCGATCGGGCGTCTGCGGAGCGGTGGCTCGCCGGCGGGGCGCGCTACGACCAGGCCGACCGGCCGGCGAAGTGGTACGCATGGATCGTCGACGGCGAGCGCGGGGTGTGCTCGACGTGGCCCGAGTGCGAGCGGGTCGTCCGGGGGCGTCGCGCGCGGTTCCGGGCCTTCGACGACCGGGCGGCGGCGGAGCGGTGGCTGGCCGAGGGGGCGCCGCAGCGCGATCGGTCGCGGGACAAGCAGGAGGCGCTCGATGCGCTGCCGGATCGGGCGGTGTTCTTCGACTCCGGCACGGGTCCGGGGCGCGGGGTCGAGGTCAACGTGACCGACCGTGACGGCGTACCGCTTGCGCATCTGGCGGCGCCGGAGGAAGGCGAGCTGTCGCCGCAGGGCACCGTGGTGCTCGGGCGGAAGCGGACCAACAACTACGGCGAGCTGTACGGCTGCCTGCTGGCGCTGCGGGCGGCGGGGAAGCTGGGTTCGCGTCACATCTTCGGCGACAGCCGGCTCGTGCTGGAGTTCTGGTCGCTCGGGCGGGTCGCGGCGGAGAAGCGGGCGAGCGACCCGGCGCTGGCGGCGCTCTCGTCCCGGGTGCGAGCGGCGCGTGCCGCGTTCGAGCGGAACGGCGGCTCGCTGGCCCACGTTCCGGGCGGCATCAACCCGGCAGACTTGGGACATCACCGGGACTGACTCCGCGCGTCGGGACCCTTCACTCTGTCCCCGCCTCCGCCCGGCCTTGCCCCAACTCCAGCAGATCGGCGACGACGGACAGGCCGGCCCGGATCGCCGCCGATCGGCGGCGGAACCACACGGCATCCTGGCCGAGGCCCATGGACTCGAGATGGGCGGCCAGCGCGTCGTACCGCGCGAGCACGTCGAACCCGAGGTTCGACTGGAGCTTGCGCAGGCACTCCGGGCACAGGTAGAGCGGCTTGCGGTCGGTCTCCTCCAGGGAGTTCGACCCGTTCATGTTGCACGCCCAATCGATGCAGTGCACGAGTCCGAACATGTGGCCCAGCTCGTGCGTGACCACCTGCAACGAGCGCCGGAGCTCCAGCCGCGACGCCTCGGCCGTCCGCTGACGGTTCATGAACTCCGGTCCCAACCGGGCCAGGGAGTAGATGCCGATGCGGTCGTAGAGCAGCGCCTCGCCGAAGACGAAGTTCCATCGCGGCGACGGGTAGAGGTCGGCCATGGTGACGCCGAGCAGCGCGATGGCCGAGGGCGGGAGCGCGTCCGGTAGGATGTCGCGGAGGAAGCGTCCGGTGAGGTACTGGCCCCACTGTCGGCCCGCGGCGGAGCGGATCCGGTCGGGGTGTCGCGGGAGGGAACGCCCGGCTTCCAGCCGCACGGGCACGTCGAAGTACGATGCGGTGAAAGCGGCCACCTGCGCCAGCAACTCCGCCTGCCGGTCGTCGAGCGGGCCGAACGGCAGGAGGACGATCTCCGTCCGCAGCTCGGTGCGTCCGGGCGGATTGGACGCGACGTAGGCCGCGAAGCCCTGCCCGGGCTCGTCGTGGACGGAGAGCCAATCACCGGGTCGAGGCTCGCCCAGCCGGGTGAACGCCGAGACATCGCCCACGGCGAGCTCGAGCTGCGCCGACGTGGTCGCCTGCCCCGCGGCAGGCCCGGCGGCGTCGAGGGCGCCGCCGTCCCGGGTTCCCGGGAGGTAGAGCGCGCCACCAGGCTCCGCGGCGGATGCGTCCCGAGACCGTCGCGTCTCGCAACGGCACGCGGCTGCCAGGGCGAGGGGCACGATCATCGCGCCGAGCAGCGGGCCACGGGGCATGGATCCTCCCTGCGACGCGATGGTCGCCCACATGGGCCGGCGGGACAACTCCTTCCAGTCCGGGTTCCCGCCGCGGCGCAGCGGGGCCGGCACCGCGGCCCCCCGGCCGCGAGACGCCGCCGCGGTCGGTCGACGTGTCCGAACGGTGTTCGTGTGCTAGAGATCCGGAGTCGTGTCCGAGCGTCTTCCGAACCTGCCCGGGACCCACGCGCGCGGCGCGCTGCTCGCCGTGGCACTTGGCCTCGCCCTTCCCGGCTGCGGGACCGTGCGCCCCGGCGAGGACATCCCCGCCCCGCCCGACGACGTCGCCGAGGTCGTGGTCCCGGACGCGGAGGCGGGCGAGGGCGACGGGGACGCCGCGGCGGAGGCGGAAGCCGAGGACGCCGCCGCCGAGGAGGGCGCGGTCGACGTGCCGCCCGATTCGTGCGTCCCCGACGAGTGCACGTGCGTCTGCGCCGCGAGCGGCCTCAGCACGGGGGCCTGCTGCGAGAGTCCGTGGATCGGCTCGATCTACTACTGGTACCCGGTCGGTCCCGACGGGTGCCCGCGGTGCGAGTGCGGGATGCACCGCGAGCGCGAGTGCGTCGAGGGCTGCGTTCAGGTCGGACCGCGCGGCGGGCCCGTGTGCGTCGAAGACCTCTAGGCCGGGTCGTCGAGGCGCTCGGGCTCCTCCAGGAGGCGGGTCATGCCGGCGGCGAGCTGGGCGGCCTGGGCGCCGTCGAGCACGCGGTGGTCCATCGTGGCGGTGAGGGTGCACATCGGCCGCACGACGATCTGCCCGTCGCGCACCACCGGGCGATCCTCGATCTGGCCGACGACGACGATGATCGGCACGCGGGAGAACGTCACCAGCGGCACGAAGGCCGACTTGATGCCCATCATGCCGATCGAGGTCACCATCGCGCCGCCGAACGGGTCGCGCGGCGTCGTCGGCACGCGCAGGTTGAGCGTGTACTGGAGCCAGCCGACGACGCGCAGCATCCAGCGCGTGAGGAATCCGGGCAGGCGCAGCAGCAGCGAGCGCGTGCGGGCCATCTCGCCGTCGCTCTGCGAGCGTACGGCGGCGGCGCGCTCGCGCAGCTCCTTCGCGATGGCCTCGACGCGCTTGGTGTCCGCCTGTCGGACGGTGGCTCCCGAGAGATCGACGCGTCCCGGCTCGCTCTCGCTGGGCATGGCGACCTGGTGGAACACGTCGACGTCGTCGCGCAGCCAGATCTTCCGGCGCCGGACCAGGACGTTGCAGTCCGGATGCCGCCGCAGGAGGAGGGCGAGAGCCCGGCTCACGGCGTGGGTCATCGTGCACTTGACGCCGCTTTCGGTGCTCCGCCGCTCGAGGAATTGTTGCAGGCGGGCGGTGTCGATCTCGAGCGTGCCGTGGATCGTGGGATTGTCGGGCGTGCGCCAGGTCTGGAGCGAGATCTTCCGCCACGCCGTCGGCCGCTTGAGCCACCGCCCCCGTACGTTCATGGGATCGGTCCCTACCACCGGGACCCCCATGGCGGCAAGCGGGCGGTCCGGTCAGAACACGCCGTAGACCGAGACGTGCACGTCCGCCTGGCCGGTATCCGCCGCGGCGTCGGTGGCCACGAGGCGGATGGTCCAGTACGACTCGTAGATGTCGTACTGGTCGAGGCGCACGGTGAGGCAGCCCATGCCGGACGGGGAGCCGAAGTCGACGAACGCGCCGCCGTCGGCCGACCCGGACCAGGCCAGCCGTTCCGCCGCGAGCTCGCCGTCCTCGGGGTCGATCCCGCGACCGCAGAGCGCGACGTTCGCGTAGTAGCGGCCGGCGGCGGCGTCCCACTGATCGCCGATGAACCGCGTGCCCTCGGCCGGGCTGGTGATCACCGCCGTGGGCGGCACGTTGCCGGGCGGGTCCGCGACGACCTGGATCGCGACCGAGTCCGAGGCGGGCAGGTCGCCGTCACTCCCCCGCAGCTCGATCGACCGGGCCCCCAAGGCCAGCGTGCCGCCGGCGATGAACGCGGCGTTGCCGGTGGCGACGGGCGAGCCGTCGACGAACCACTGGAGCCGTGAGGCCGGCAGGGTGCCGTCGTTCGGGTCGTAGCCGGTCCCCACGAGGGAGACGGCGGAGCTGGCGTAGGTTTCGGAGCCGTCGGCAGGCTCGAGGATCTCCACCGTCGGCGGGTTGTTGACCACGACGACGGAGACCGCGTCGCTCGCGCTGTGTCCGCCGCGATCGGTGGCCGTGGCGGTCACGCGGTGGGTGCCGTAGGAGAGGCTGGTGCGGCCGATTTCGATGCCGGTGCCCAGGACGCCGTCGCGGTCGCTGCGCCAGGTCACCGTCGGCTCGCCGTCCTCCAGGTCCTCGGCGTCGGCGCGGAACACGATCGAGGTCGAGCGGCCCGGGAAGGCGGCACCATCGGCGGGGAGCACGATGCGCACGAACGGGGGCGCGTCGCCCAGGGCGGCGACGACCGCGGCCCGGGCGTTCACCCAGCGGTCGACGCGGGAGTCGCCGCGCGTGTGGGCGGTGCGGACGAGGATGTCGGCGACCTGTCCGGCGCTGAGCGAGGGGTTGGCGGCCCAGACCAGGGCGGCGACGCCGGCCGCGAACGGGGAGGCGAAGCTGGTGCCGTGGATGACCTGTGCGGCGTTGGCGGGTGCGGACGGGTCGGGGCCGACCCATTGCGAGTACGGCGCGAAGAGCGCGACGCCGCCGTGGCCCCAGTTGGAGCCCGGGTCCCACCGCGGGGAGTCCCAGGCGATTCCCCCGACGCAGGTCACGCCGGCATTCTCGCACGGGGTGTAGAGGGTGTCCTCCCAGCAGAAGATGAAGCAGTCCTGGCTGTCGACGTCCGCGCCGTCGTTGCCCGCGGCCGCGAAGAGCAGGGCCCCGCTCGCCCGCACCACCGCCGTCGCCGCCTCGAACGGCAGCACCGACCACGAGAAGCCGGCCGGTACCGCTGCGCCGTAGCTCATGTTGATCACCCGGGCGCCGGCCGCCCGGGCGACGGCGACCGCGGAGATCGACGTGAAGAAATCGTAGAGCGTGAAGACGAGCACGGCGTCGGCGATCGGGCCGGCGGGGCCGGCCGCGCCGAACCCGTCGTCGGCGAGCGCCATCGCCGAGCTGACCACGTTCGTGCCGTGCCACGGGCACGGTCCGCCGCCGCAGCCGATGAGGTTGCTCGTTCCGATCGGGTCGACGAAGGGGACGTTGCTGATCGCCGTCCGGGAGACCGGGAAGTCGCCGTTGGGCACGAAGCCCATGTCCAGCACCGCGAGACGCACGCGGTTGCCGAGTTTCCCCGCAACCTCGAGCATCCGCCACGCTTCGGCGACGCCGATGTCCTGCGGGCTGTCCGCCGCGTGGCTCGGCCAGACGAACGCGTTGGGGTCGTACGCCGTGGCGCCCCAGGAGGCGCCCGCCGGCGCTTCCGCCGTCCGCCGCGTCCGAAGATCCGCTCCGCGTCCCACCCAATTCACGCCGATGAGGATCCCCGACGCCGCCTCGGCGGCGGCCGCGGCCAGCAGCCTGAGCCCCGACTCGCTCGACACCCGGTGCGCGCCCCGCGCGCCCGCGTCGAGCGCCCGGACGTCCTGCGCCAGCCGGTCGGGATCGGCATTCGAGGGATCGATGCGCACGAGGACCTGGCGCGGCAGGCCGCCGCCGCCGAGGCTCGCCGGATCGATCTCCCCCACGACCTCGCCGTGCCACCGTGCCAGGAGCCCCGAGAGCACGGCACCGTCATCGCTCGAAAGCCACAGCTCGTCGGCAACGAACTCGGCCTGATGGCCCTTGTCGTCGGCGAGCGCCGCGACGGGCCGCGGCGCGCCGTCCTCGAACCCCGGCAGCTCCGCCACGAGCGGCACCACCGCGGCATCCACGGCGAACGACGGCAGCGGGAGGCGTTCCTCCCCGGTGTCCGCTCCTCCGCCGCCCGGGCTGCCGCAGCCCGACAGGATCATCGCTGCGGCCCACGCCGCTCCCCCACGCATCTTGCGTCGCATGATTCGGCTCCTTCCCGGTGTCGCACAGGCCGGCGCCCGCGGCCACCGGCGGGTACGGCTGCCGGTTCCGTGCCCCGGCCGGCGCGCGGGCGAA
Organism: Deltaproteobacteria bacterium; assembly: GCA_016218765.1. Taxonomy (GTDB): domain Bacteria; phylum Myxococcota_A; class Polyangia; order DRWM01; family JAAZOP01; genus JAAZOP01. Next base: position 19,909 of record JACRCZ010000112.1, read on the forward strand.
ACACCGCGGGCGACGCGGGGTTGGGGGTATCCGAGACACGGCCGCCGGGACGAGACGACGGTCCCGCGGCGAGACGGGCGTCTCAGGTCGAGGCAGGGTGGTGGACGCCGGGCGGCCCGGCCCGTCAGGGCGCCGGACCGAACTCCTCGACCGCGACGTCCTGGAGCGACAGGAGCGCCAGCAGGGCGAACATCGACGCGGGGAGGTAGCGGGCGTCGACGGACGCGGCGCCCGTCGTCGGGTCGGTCTCGCGCCAGCGGCGGCCGTCGTGCCACGCCGCCCAGGCATGCGGCGCCAGCTCCGAGCCCGACAGGACGAGGCCGGAGCGCAGCTCGGCCGGCAGCCCGGCCGCGCGCAGCAAGGCCACGGCCAGCCTGGCATGTTCGGAGCAGTCCCCGCGGTGCCGGGCGAGGACCGAGGGAGCGTCCAGCTCCTCCGCGGTCAGCTCGTAGGCGACGTTGCGGTGGACCCATTCGACGATGGCCGTCGCGACCGCGGCGTCGTCCGCGGCGCCGGCGCGCAGCTCGGCCGCCTTCGCGGCGATTTCCGGCGCCGAGAGGCCCAGCTCCGCGTCGCCGGAGGTCAGCCGCTGGCGCTCGGACGCGGACAGCGGCTCCTCCTCCGAGGACTCCGGTCGCACGACGATCTCCAGTCGATCGGCGGCGATCGGCCGGGCGGTGGTCCGGCGTGCGTCGGGGAATGCCCGTGCGGCGACGTCGGCCGCGTCGTCGACGCGCAGGACGTAGCGCACCGCGCCGGCCCGGTCGGCGGCGGTCGCCGCGTGCGGCAGCGGCAGGGCATTGCGGCCGCTGCCCAGCAGGTTGTCGACGAGCCGGACGTCGAAGGCGACGTCGGCCAGCCGCGGCCGGAACCGCGCGTCCAGCTCCAGCAACGCGCCGTCCTCCCGTGTGTGCGCGTCGAACGAGATGTCCCCCATGGATTCCAGGAGGACGGCGAACATCTCGACCGGCAGCCGGCGCTGGTCGTCGGCGGCGAGCGCCCCGGCGGCGGCGGAGAACGCGGCGCCGACGCGTGCGCCGTCGAGCCGTCCGAAGCCGGTCGCTTCGTACTCCGCCGCTCCGGGCCCGTCGGTCCGCGCCAGCGCCTCGCGCACCACGAACTCGTCGGCGCCGACGACGAGCGGCGAGCCGTCGCGGGCGAAGCACACGGCCGGAGTGCATTCGAGCTCGCCGTCCGGCGGCGGCTCGAGGGCGGTACCGGCCAGGGCGGCCTCGAGGTGCTCCGTCAGCCGGAAGGCACCGACCCAGCGTTGCCAGCCGCGGGGCGCATCGTCCGGGAGCCAGGCGAATGCGCCCGCGCCCGCCGCATCGATCAGCCGTTCGGCGACTTCCAGCGGCCGGTCCTCGGCGGCCTCGTCGAGCTCGCGGCGCGCGACCCGGCGGTCGGCGTCGTCGAGGCCGAGCGCGAAGGCCGCCGGCGCGTCGGGCGGAAGGAGGGCCGGGAGGGACCCGGCGTCCGCGAGTCCGTCGCCGGCGGGAATGCGGATCCCCACGACCATTCCCCGGTCGTCGACCGGCGCGTCGGCCTCCAGGTCGCCCACGGACAGCGGGATGAGGTCGTCGCCGCCGCGGGAGCCGACGCGGGCGAGCTGGAGCGCCGCGCCGGCCGGCGACCAGTCGGCGGCCAGCGCGGCGAACCGCCCGTCCTCCGCCAGCGTCCCGTCCGGCTCTCCGCCGGACAGGAGCACCGCGCGCGCCGTCTCCAGGTTGCTGAAGACCACCAGGCGGTCGCCCGCGAACAGCACGTACTCGCCCGAAACGGTCGCCGGGCCGCGCTCGCGGACCCGCACGGTGCCGCAGCGTTCCAGCGTCACGCCGCCCACCTCCGTCGGGGTGCACGCCGATTCGCTCACCGCGAGCCCGCCGTCCTGCAGCTCCGGCGGCTCCTCCCCCGCCCGCGGCTCGCGCAGGAGCCGCGTCAGCACCATCGGGATCGTGCCGGCGCCGATGGGCAGGATGACGGCGAGCCGACCCACGCCGAGCGCCAGGGCGGCGGCGTGGTTCTCCTCCGGCCCGCGTGGTGCGAGCGTCGAGCGGACGCGATCTCGATCGCGCACGCCCACCGTGCAAACCCATCCGGACGGCCAGGCGTCGGCCGTCGCGCACTCGGCCGGCTGTGCGAGATCGATGCCTCCGTCGGGCCCGAGGTCGTCCGCTCCGTACTCCTTGGCCAACAGGGCGAACGCGAGGCGCACCAGCGCGGTGCCCGCGGCGGTCGGGGCCTCCAGGCGTTCGTACAGCGCGAGCATCGTTTCGATGAACAGGTCCGGCTGCGGGATGCGCACGTACGTCCAGCGCCTGCCCGGAAGCGAGCGCGGCAGGGGCTCGGTCCCCAGGCGCGCGACGATTCCCGGCGCGGCATCGGCCTCGTTCGCCACGGCTTTCCGGCCCCGCAGCCATTCCACGTTCCGCGCGTCGGCCGCGTCCTCCGGCTCGCCGCGGCCGCGGGCCAGGCGGCGGCGGTCCAGCTCCGAGTCCACACGCAGGGCGAGCCAGCACGACGGACTGCGCGCCTCGCAGGCGCCGGCGATTCCGGGCAGCCCCGCGATGCGGCGGAGCCGGCGGTCGTCGCGGCGGTCGAGCACGCCGGCTACCGCTTCGACGAGCGACAGCGTCAGCCAGCGCTCCTCATCCGATGCCGGCGCCGGCAGCCGGTCCAGCCGGTCGCGCAGCGCCGCGAGATCCCCGGGTTCGAACGGGTCGAGCAGTTCCAGGATCTGACGCGCCTGGACCACGGTCCCTTCCCGGACCGCGCGCCGCAGCTCGTCGCGCGACAGCAGACCGGGTCGGAAGGCCTCCGCGGCGACGGCGAGCAGGCGTTCTTCCGGACGGTCCGAGGCGAACAGCTCCGCGGCGAGCCGCGATCGCGCGTCGCCGGGCAGCCCGAGCAGCGTATGCACCATGCCCAGCGGGGGATCCGTCGTCGCCATGTGCTCGCGCCCCGCCAGGGCCGGGCCGCTTCCGCCGCGCAGCAGCGCGCGCGCGGCTTCCGTCGCACGCTCGTCGTCCGCGGCGGCAAGCCCGGCGCCCAGGTCGCGGGCGCGGGCGTCCAGGTCCCCCAGCGCGGCGACTCCGAGCACGGCTCGCTCCGGACCGAGCCCCTCGGCGCAGCGCAGGATCCGCAGGCGGGCGTCGCCGTCGGCCGTGGTGAGGTAGCTGGTCAGGAGCAGGCCCAGCCGGGCCCGGTCGTCGCTTTGCGCCTCGAGAAGCTCCGCGGCGGGACAGTCCCCGCCGCCGTCGCGGGCGAACGCATCATCGGCCGCCAGTCGGACGTCCCACGGCGGCTCCGCGTCGAGCAGATTGCGCAGCGCCATCGTCGCGTGCGCGCCGCGGACGACGTCGAGCGGCCGGAAGGAGCGTTCGACCAGCCGCAGGAGCGGGGAATTGGCGGCGACGGCGTCCAGCGAGCCGAGCGCGACCAGGGCGTAGATGCGCGAGCCGAGCGGGAGGGTGGTCACGAGCAGCGCCTGGCCGTCGAGCCGTAGCAGGACGCGGTGCGCGAGTCCGGCGGGCAGCCGGACCGGACCGGACCAGACGCGCGTCAGGCCGCCGGAGGCCCATCGCGGGAAGACCTGGTCCACGCACTCCTCGCCGGCGCAGCTCGTCGTCCGGGGCTCGGACGTCGTGAAGAAGCCGAGACCACCGAACCGCGCGCCGAGGCCGCGGGCCAGCAGCTCGGCGCCGGCCGGCAGCGCCACCTCGGCGCCGAGCGAGACCTGGTTCCAGAACCCCGGCTGCAGCGCGGCCGTCGCTGCATCTGCCTCGGCCGCCGCCGCGGCGAACGCGTCGGGCGAGGCCAGGACGTCGGGCAGGGGCGCATCGAGCCGCAGGCGCGGGTCGTCCGGGTACCGCTCGCGGGCGCGGGCCGCGAATCCGTCCAGCTCGGCCGAGCGTCCGTGGAGGGCGAAGGTGAGTCGCCCGATGGCGAGCAGGGTGGGATGGAGCTCGTCGTCCGGCAGATCCTCCAGGATCGCGAGGGCGTCGTCGAACCGCGACGCGGAGAAGGCCCGCGAGAGCGCGGCGAAGCGGACCGCGCACGTGTCGGGGTGGGCTTCGGCGAACGCCTCGGCCCCGGGGCCGGCGAATCCTGCCGACCGCAACGCCTCCCAGTCGGCGACGGCCGCGCGATCCAGCCGGCCGGCGTCGACGTCCGAGAGGGCGCAGTCGGACACGTCCTGCACGGTCTGCCCGAGCTCGCGCTCCGCGATGCTCACGCCTTCGCCACCGAGGGACGCGGCCTGGGCCAGATAGATTCCGGCGGCGCGGACGCTCCCGTCGGCGAGGGCAAAGAGGGCACGGTTGACGAGCGCGCCGAAGGTCGAATCGCCGCCGGCCAGATAGCGCGCGAGCGGGCCGAGCCAACGCGCCTGGCCCTCGCTCCCCGCGTACAGCTCGTTCGCCGTCAGGCCCGCCGCCTGGGCCACCAGCTCCGCGTACGCCGCGTTCTCGATCCGGCCGCGGTTCTGGAGCACGACGGAGTGGTTCCGCGCCGTCGGCGCGAGCAGCGCGGTTGGTGCCGAGGCTTCCAAGTGCGCGAACAGCTCGTCCACGTCGACGCCGTGCGCCGCCGCCGACACCTCGCCCGCGGTCGCCGTCGCCCAGCCCAGCAGCATCCCGGCCAGCGGGTCGCCCGTGCGCTCGTACAGCGCCCCGCAGCGCTCGAACGTCGCATCGATGCGCTCCGCCAGCGCGTGGAGCCGGCACGACAGCCGGGCCGCGTCGTCGTCCGGCGGCAGCGCGTCGGCGGCCGCGAGGACATCGTCGGTCGGCGTCCGGCCGCCCTCCATCGCCTGCACGACCGCCCAGGCCAGCTCGTCGTCCACGCGATCCCGGACGGGCGCCACCAGCACCGCCGCGTGGTCCGCCGACAGCGGCTCCCGCGGACCCGCGCGCGGATCCACGAGCCCGGCGGCGCGCGCCTCGGCTGCGGCGTCGCCGGCGAGGATCGCAAGGGTGGCGACCGAGCCGGGATCCGCGCCCCGCTCGAGGAGGGCGAGCAGGTGGGGAGCCGCCCGGCGTGCCAGCTCCACCGCCTGTCCCGCATCGTCCGCGGCGAGGACCTGGCGGACCGCCGCGTCCGCGACCCACGCCGCTCCCGCGCCGATGCCGTCGGCGAGCCGCGCGGTCGCCGCGGGAGGAAGGTCGAGCCGCGAGAGCGGCTCGTACTGGACCGCGGCGCGCAGCTCGGCGACGCGGTCGAGCGTCCCGTCCCCGACAAGGTCGACCAGCGAGCGGCCGACGTCCCCGCCGATGGTCGCGGCCAGCAGCGCCGCGGCACGCGCCGGGTCGGCGTCCTCGTCCGCGGCGACGAGGAGGCCGGCGGCCCGATCGGCCCTGAGGTCGCCGAGCACGACGCGACGCTCGGCGGCGTCGGTCGGCGACACCGACAGCAGCCAGGCGCCGAGTCCGTCCGGCTGCGCGCGGGCGGCGATGGCCCGGGCTTCGGCCAGCGCGTCTTCGTCTCCCGCGGTGCGGGCGAGCAGGCCGGCGTGGGTCGCGAGAAGCGCGGCCTCCTCGCCGGTGAACTCGCGCGCCAGCTCGAGGAGCTGCGGGACGGCGGGTGACGGGTCCTCGCGGCCCAGGGTCCGGGCGACGGCGGCCAGCCACGCCAGTCGGCCCGGTCCCGGCGTGGCGGGCTCCCGCGCCCAGGTACCCGCGCCGGCGCCGCCCGACGCGAAGCCCCCGATCAGGTCCGCCTGCCCGGCCGCTTCGGGTTCGACGTCGATCCCGGACGCGGCGTCGGCGAGCCAGGCTCCGTAGACCACCCGCTCGATCGGCGACAGGAGGTCGCCGTCCGCGGCCAGCAGCTCGCGGGCCCGGTCGGTGTCGCCGGCAGAGAGGGCGAGGCGGATCCGCGCGGCGGCGACCGGCCCGGTGCTGCCGAGCCGCGTGGCGGCGACGCGCTCGAGCCACTCCCGCGCGGCCGGCAGGTCGTCGTCCTCCACCCAGCCGACGGCCGAGGCCGCGTCGTAGGCGGACAGCTCGGCGATCGGCAGCCGCTCGAGCTGTGCGGCGAATCCTGTCTCCTCGTCGGTGATCAACTCGCCTTCCATGGCCGCCCACCAGGCGTCTCTCCGTTCGCGGCAGTCGGCGTCGGAGAGGCCGTCGGCGAGGCAGCTTCCGGCGACTCGCGCGCCCGACGGATCCCGCACATGCAGCTCGGCCAGGGCGCGTTCCCGCAGCTCCCGTGGCGCGCCCGAGTCGCTGGACACCTCCAGCAGGGCCTCCCATTCCTCGGTGCCGAGCTCGACGAGCGTGCGCCGGGCGGCTCGGACGGCCCGTTCCCGCTCCGAGCCTTCGGGCGGCGGCCCGGCGAGCTCCCAGCCGCCGGCGAGAGGACCGGCGGGGCCTCCCGGCCAAGGTCCGACGTCGCCCGCCTCGCGCAGGACCCACGGGGCACGCGTCGCCGCGGGGAGCCGGGAGCCCAGGGCATCCCATTCCTCGGCCCGCCCCGCCCGGAGGGCGGCCAGCGCGGCGAGGACGGCCGCGGCGTCGCGGAGCTTCGGGTCGGCGGTCTCCGCCTCGAGCTCGCGTGCCGCCTCGTACGCGTCGCCGGGCAGCATTCTCAGGCAGTGGACCGCCAGCGCCAGGAGCGGCGCCTCCCGGCCGGGCAGCACGCGGTGCAGGAGCGTGAGCTGCGCCAGCCGGCGCTGCCACGTCCGCTCCGGTTCGGACACTCCGGCCAGGCCGATGTCCGGCGAGGCGTCGGGGTCCGCCGCCAGGGTCGTCACCGCCAGCGCGGTGAGGTGCCACGGGTCCAGCGCGAGCAGCGCCTGCGCGGTCGACGCGGCGTCGGCGAGATCGATCGCCTCGCGGAGGCGACGCTCGAGCACCTGGCGGCCCAGGTCGCCGAGCGCGACCAGCGTGGACGCGTCGAGCGGCGTCGCCCCTTCCGGCACGGCACCCGCCCGCTCGGCGCGCGCGCGGCCTGCGTCGTCCAGCGTTTCCCACACCGGCCCGGGCAGCGGCCCGCTCGTCCAGAGGCCCGCCATGGCCCGGGCGAGCTCCTCCGCCGGCAGCTCGCCCGAGCCGTCCCCCACGGCGAACAGGACCAGCGAGGCGTCGGCCAGGCGATCGCCCAGCTCGATCGCGGTTTGCTGCGCGTCGCGATAGGCGTCGCGCGCGGCTTCGGCGTCCGCGCCGCCGCTGCTGGCGGCGAGGTGCCGCCGCGCGACGGAGACCTCGCGCCGGGCCGCGACGGCCGCGAGGTCGTCGTTGCCCAACGCGAGCTGCCGTCGCGCGATGCGCTCCAGTCGTGCCAGTTCGCGCAGGGGATCCGGCTCCGCTTCGCGGTCGACCGCCCCCAGCGCGAGCAGCTCGGCGTGGACCTCGGGGTCGAGGGGTACCGCCTCCGTGCGCGGCGCCCAGCGCGGCGGCGCGCACGCCTCGAACGCCAGGAGAAGAAGGAAGCAGGACGACACCACGCGGGAAGAGCCGTTCGTGGGATTCATGTGCACTCCGGAGCCACTTCACCACCTCCCCGCGCCCCGCGCAAGCCCGCCCGGGGTCGCACGCGCCCGGCCCGTACTCGAACGTTCCGCGGCGTCCTCCGGTCGGGGGCGGGGCGGCGGATGTGGATGCGGACGCGGCGCGCCGGGGTGCCGGCCGGGCGCCGTGGGGGTACGCTTCCCGCGGACGGTCGGGAAGCGGGACGGCGGGTCGGGAGGGACCGACGGTGGGCAGTCAGGCCGGCGTGGTGCTCGGAGCGGCGACCGTCGCCTTGGCCGCGGGCTGGTTTGTCGCCGCGCTGCCCGCGGGCTGCTCCGGCGACGGCGACTGCTCGTCGCACGCCGCCTGCGACGACGGCGTGTGGTGCAACGGCGTCGAGACCTGCGGCCGCAGCGGGCGCTGCTTCCAGGCGCCGGTGGGTCCGTGCGACGACGGCCTCCGCTGCAACCGGGACGAGTGCGACGAGTCGGCCGACCGTTGTCTCCACACGCCGGTCGATGGCGACGGCGACGAGCAGTTCGACGTCCGGTGCGGCGGGGCGGACTGCGACGACGCGAATGCCGCCGTGCACCCGGGCGCGACGGACTCGTGCAACGGCCTCGACGACGACTGCGACGGCACGACCCTGGAGGATCGCGACGGGGACACGAGCTGGGACCCCGCGCGCTGTCCCGGCGAGGGCGACGACTGCGACGACGACGACGCTTCGCGGCGGCCCGGGGCGGCGGAGGTCTGCGACGGCGTGGACAACGACTGCGACGGGACGGCCGCGGACGAGCCGGACACGGACGGCGACACGGCGCTCGACGAGACGTGCGCCGGCGGGACGGACTGCGACGACGAGGACTCCGGGGTCCGGCCCGGCGCGGCGGACGTGTGCAACGACCTCGACGACGACTGCGACGGCAACGCGGACGAGGGCTACCCCTGCCTGCGCGGGGATCGGGTCGTGTGCGTCACGAGCTGCGGCTCCTTCGGGAGCGGCCGCTGCACGGAGGAGTGCGCGGCGCCGGCCCCGGCGGCGTGCCGGGCGCCGGACGAGGCGTGCGGGAACTACCTCGACGACGATTGCGACGGGGCGACCGACGAGGATTGCGGGACGGTCGACGGCGGCTGCACGCCGAATCTGGAGATGTGCGCCAATCTCGCGGACGACGACTGCGACGGGCTCACCGACGGCGACGATCCGGAGTGCGATCGCTGTCCGATCTGCCGACCCCACACGTTCCGCAACTGCCAGGTTCTGGACGCCTGGGGCTGGGGGATGCAGGTGTGCGGCGACGACGGGCTGGGATGGAGTGCGTGCGTGGATGACGTCGCGCCGCCCGGCTGCCCGGCGTTCGGCCGGATCGGCTGGGACGCGAGCTGCTGCAACATGTCCGGCTCCTGCTGCCAGGACACGCTGGACGCGGACGGAGACGGGGATCGCGAGGACTCCTTCGGGTTCTGCTCGCCGCCGCCGCCGTGCCCCTGAACGGCTCTTCCCGCTGCCCCGGCGCGGCGGGGCGGTGCGTCACACGAATTGCAGGACGCCGAGCGTCACGGCGGAGCCGAGCACGGCGACGGTGCCGAGCAGGAACGCGAAGGGATGGCGATCGATGAGGCGCGTCCAGGCCGTGCTGGTACGCTTGGCGAAGGTGATGGGACACTGGATCGGGATGTCCCCCTCGGCGCGGCGGTCGAGGCGGTCGATCATCGCTTGGACAGACGGGTAGCGCCGGTCGGGGTCCTTCTCCAGGCCCTGCTTCAGATACCAGCGCAGATCCATCGGCACGGTGGGCTGGCCGGGCGCGTCGGGCACGCCCAGCAGCGAGATCTGCCGCTCCTTGACCCCCGCCAGCACCTCGTCCAGCGTCCGGCATCCGTCCAGGTAGTGGCGCAGGAAGAGGAATTCGTAGAGCAGCGCGGCGAGCGAGTACACGTCGCTGCGCTCGTCGACCGGCTCGCCGCACGCCTGTTCCGGCGACATGTAGAGCGGGGTGCCGATCAGGGCTCCGAGCTGCGTGCGCAGGGCGTGGGAGGGTTCGCCGCACGTGCCCGCGGACGTCTCGCGCACCGCGTCATCGATGCTCGGGCCTTCCTCGCGGATCGGTTTCGCGATGCCCCAGTCCATGAGCAGCACTTCGCCGAACTTCCCGACCATGACGTTGGCGGGCTTGATGTCGCGGTGCACGATGCCGCGCGCGTGCGCGAACGCGACCGCCTCGAGCAGTCCGCGGAAGATCTGCACGCGGCGCTCGAAGGGGTACAGCCGATGCGCCTCTCGATCGCCCCGGCGCAGCTTCTCGATGAGCGACTCGATCGTCTCGCCGTCCACGAGCTTCATCACGAAGTAGTAGTCGCCGCGTTCGTCGATGCCCACGTCGTGGATCGGGATGATGTTGGGATGCTCCAGCCGCCCGATGATGCGGATCTCCTCGACGAACCGCACCAGCGCCTCGGGAGACATGACCTCGCCCCGGATCTTCTTCAGCGCGACCTGGCGGCCGATGTCGTTGTCCGCCGCGGCCAGCACCTCGCCCGCGCCGCCCTCCCCGAGCGTCCGCAGCACCTCGAAGCGGCGCCGGCGGTCCTGCACCAGCTCCGGGCGGTCGCCGACGAGCTGGACGCGGGGCAGAATCGTGGTCCGCGCGCCGACGGCCGTGTCGCCCGGCGGCACCGAGACGCCGGGCGGGGGGAGCGGGGCGGTGGTGAACGGTGCGGCGGACGCCGGGAGCGTCTGTCCTTCGCGGGGCGGGTCGATGACGGTCGCCGCCTCCTCGGTCGCGGGGGCAGCACTGGACGTCGGCCGGGCCATCGGGGTGGTCGCGGCCATCGTCGCACCGGTGGCCAGCTCCGGCGGCGGGGCCGGGGGCCGGGGCGGAGCGGGGCGACCCGGGAACGGCGACTTGGCTGCGTTCATCGCATCTCCTCCCGCGGCGGCGGGCCGCGGCGAACCCAGAGTACCGCAGCGCGCGCCCCTGGCAAGGCCCCGCGCCACTCCGGCGAGCGGATGTGCAGCGGTGTTCATGCCCGTTGGTCGAGCGGCGCGCCGTGGCGTTACGGGCCGGCCGGCGGATTGTCGGGGTGGTCGATGTGGACACGACGGTCCCGCGTGCTCATCATTCCCGGCGGGGGCTCACGGGCCCGCGGGAGGACGAGATGAGCGCATCAGGGCATGGACCGATCGGGACGGGATTGCCGGCGGACGGGGAGCCGTTCCTGGAGGCGCTGCGCGGGATGGCGCGCGGCTTCATGGAGAGTCGCGCGTTCCTGACCGCGCTGGAGCTGGACGTCTTCACGGGCGTCGGCCGGGGCGGCACCGCGGCCGAGGTCGCGCAGCGCATCGGCACCGACGCGCGGGGCACCGCGGCCCTGCTGCATCATCTCGCCGCGGCGGGCCTCCTGGCCAAGGAGGGCGGCATCTTCCGCAGCATTCCGGCCGCGCGCCGGTACCTGGATCGCGGTTCGCCCGAGTGCGTCCGCGACGGCTTCCTGCACAGCCTCCACCTGTGGGACCGCTGGTCCGGCCTGACCGGATCGGTCCGCAACGGGCTGCCGGCCCCGCGCGACGGGAAGTGCGGTCCCGCGGAGTCGACCGAGACGTTCATCGCCGCGATGCACCAGAACGCCTCGGCACGCGCTCCGCATCTCGTGCACGGCGTCGGCACGGGCGGCGTGCGCCGGATGCTCGACGTCGGCGGCGGTTCCGGCGCCTACTCCATCGCGTTCGCCAAGGACAATCCTGTGCTGCGTGCCGAGGTGCTGGACCGCGAGGACGTGGTGCCGATCGCGGCGCGGCACGCCGCCGAGGCCGGGGTCGCCGACCGCGTGACGACGCGGGTGGGCGACATGTGCGCCGACACGTTCGGCTTCGGCTACGACCTCATCCTGCTCTCGGCCGTCTGCCACATGTTCGGTCCCGACGACAACGCGGACATCGTGCGGCGCGCCGCCACCGCGCTGGCCCCCGGCGGGAGGCTCGTCGTGCACGACTTCGTGCTGGACGCCGACATGGCCGGTCCGCGCCCGGCGACGCTCTTCGTGCTCAACATGCTGGTGAACACCGAGCGCGGCGGGAACTACTCGGCCGAGCAGTACGCGGCATGGATGACCGCCGCCGGCCTCGTCGATGTGGCCCACGACCCGCTGCCCGGACCGATGTCCATCGTCGTCGGCCGCCGGCTGCAGCACGGCGAGACGCGGCGGTCGAGCCCGCCGCCAAGCGCCTCGTAGCTGGTGGCTGGTCGCTGGTGGTCCGGCCCGGCTCCCGGCGCGCGCGCTACATGCACTCGCCCAGGATCCCGCCCTCGCAGCTTCCGACGCGGATGGCGGCGCTTCCCGCGCCGAGGCCGCACCACTCGGGCGCTCCCGCGGGGAGGCCCGTGACCTGGTAGGGCGACTCGCCGTCGCGCAGCCAGTAGGGATGGTCGAAGGCGAAGCGCCAGAGGAAGGCGTAGGTGGACTCGCCCGGCGGCGGCACGAACGGCGGCACGGCGTGGGAGCAGTTGTGGACGCATTCGACGAGGAAGTGGCCGCCGGCGACGAGCCCATCCTCCAGGTGGCGGGAGGTGGACTGGAATTCGAGACCGCAGAAATCGGTCGGTCCGCCCCACAGGACCAGCGCCGGCAGGTGGTGCCCGGCCGGGACCCAGCCGCGCACGGGATTGAGCCAATCCCCGTCCTGGCCGACGCCGCCCGAGAGCACCAGGAAGCTGGCGAGGATGCGCGAGCGTCGTTGCGCGAGTTGCGGGACCCAGAGGCCGCCGGCGCTGACGCCGACCGTGCTCACGCAATTGCGATTGACCGCGAACTGTTCGGCCACGCAGGCGAGCATGTCGTCGAAGAAGCGCACTTCCTCGTTGACCCGTCCCTCCACGTCCCACAGACCGAACGGCCACTTCATCGGCAGATCGCCCTTGGCCTCGGGGACCACCGCCAGGAAGCGCTGCGCGTCGGCCGCCACCTGCACCTCGCCCGTCTCCACGAAGTTCGCGGCCTCGCCTCCCAGCCAGTGCCAGAGGACGATGACGGGGAACGACTCGGCAGAGACGGGAGCCGCGGGGACGACGAGCAGGAACTCGCGAGCGGCCCCGGTGCTGGTGATGGTGTTGCGACCGGGCACGAGCGTCGGGCATTCGAGGGCGTAGCTGGGCAGCGGGTCCGGCAACTCGGCCCCGGGGGGCGGCTCGTCGGCGCAGGTCACGACTCGCGGCGCGACGTCCTCGACGTCGGCCTCGGCCGCGTCGTCACCGCCGGATACGTCGGCTTCCTCCGGCACGTCCTCGGTGACATCGTGGGCCTCTGCGGTCTCGCCCGCGTCGTCGACCGCCTCGTGCCGATCGGCCGCGTCCGCATCGACCGCCTCGGCCGCGATGTCCTCCTCGATCGCTTCCGCCGCGATCTCGGCGTCCGCCGCCGTCGAATCGCCGCAGGCCGCGAGCCCCGTACTGCAGACGAGCAAGACCGGCGGGATCGACCGTCGAACCAGGGAAGTCATCCTCGTGCCCCTCCCTTCTCTCACACCAAGGGTACGCCTTCGCAGGAAACGCGCAATCCACGACGTGCGGGCGCCCCCGTTTGTCACTGCTCCCTGCATGTCTTGCGTTCTTCGTCGAGCCGCGCCGCCGCGGCTCACCCGTACTTGTGGTACGCGGCGCACGCGCCCTCGGACGAAACCATGCAGGGCCCGACGGGCGCCGCGGGCGTACAGGCGCGCCCGAACAGCGGGCACTCGGGGGGGACGAGCACGCCGCGCATCACGAGGCCGCAGGAGCAGCCTTCGGGGAGGTCGTCGGGCGCGGGTGGGGGCAGGCCGAACCTGCGGCGGGCGTCGAGGGCGGCCCAGGCGTCGCGCACGCGAAGGCCGGTGCGGGGGATGACGCCGATCCCGCGCCAGGCCGCGTCGTCGACCTCGAAGATCTCGTCCAGGAGCGCCAGGGCCGCGGGATTCCCGTCCTCGCGCACGGCGCGGGCGTAGCCGTTCACGACCTCGTGCCGCCCGTCGCGGACCTGCTCGACGATCCCGGCGACGCCTTCCAGGATGTCGAGCGGATCGAAGCCGGCGACGACGCAGGGGACCTTCGCGGCTGCCGCGACCGGGGCGTAGGCGCGGGTGCCGATGATCGCCGAGACGTGGCCGGGGCAGAGGAAGCCCTCGATGCGCACGTCCGGTGCCGCACAGAGCGCGGTCATCGCGGGCGGGACGAGCTTGAACGAGGGCAGCACGGAGAAGTTCGCCGCGCCGCGGTCGCGCGCCGATTTCATCGCCGCCGCGATCGTCGGGCTCGTGGTCTCGAATCCCACCCCCGCGAACACGATCTCCGATCCGGGCTCGGCGCACGCCAGCTCGACGGCGTCGAGCGCGGAGTAGACGACGCGGACGCGCGCGCCGGTGGCACGGGCAGCGTCGAGCGTTTCGCGTCGGGCGCCGGGGACGCGCAGCATGTCGCCGAACGTGGCGAGGACGGTCGCCGGGCGCCGGGCGAGGTCGATGGCCTGGTCGATGTCGGAGCCGGGGGTGACGCAGACCGGGCAGCCCGGGCCGGAGAGCAGGCGCAGGTCGGAGGGGAAGAGCGAGCGCAGTCCGTGGCGGCCGATGGCCATGGTGTGGGTGCCGCAGACTTCCATGATCCGCAGCGGGCGCGCGACGGCCTCGCGGATGCGTGCCACCGCAGAATCGACCCGCGCGCGCGCCGGACCCGCGCCGGTCACGGCGCTCCCGTCGCGCCGGGCTCGTCGGCGAGCAGCTCCTCGAAGAGCCGCAGGCTCTCCAGCGCCTCCGCCTCGTCCAGCGTCTGGATCGCGTAGCCGGCGTGCACGAGCACCCAGTCGCCGGCGCGCGCGCCCGGCACGAGCATGAGTCCGACGCGCCGCTCGGCCCCCCCGAACTCCGCGAACCCGACGTCCCCTTCGATCCGCACCAGCCTGCCCGGAATCGCCAGGCACATTCGACGCATCCTCCGCTCCCCCCGAAGGGGTGGAGGGTAGTACAGATGTCGACTGCCGCCTAGAACCGGTACCCGGCGTAGCCGCCGAAGGTGAGGAAGAAGGAGTCCTCGAGCGGGTAGGCGTCCTGGGCGACGAGCATCACGTGGCCGGTGATGTCGAGGCCGGCCTCGAGCGCGCCGAAGGGCAGCGGGTACTCGAAGATCAGGCCGGCGACCGCGGCGGCGGTGAAGCCGAAGGTCGAGTCGCCGGAGTCCGGGTCGAGCGAGGCCAGCTCGAGGCCCGCGCCCGCGGTGGGGTGCAGATGTCCGTGGCGGTTCCAGCGCCAGGCGAAGCCGAGACTGGTCTGGATGAGCTGGCCCGACCCGCAGGCGTCGGGGCCGGAGACGCACGCACCGCTCGCGTCCAGCTCGCCCCACTCCAGCCCGGTCGCCACGGAGACGTCCAGGTTGACGGAGACGGGGTCGAGGATCAGGGCGAGGTGCGCACGCGGCGCCTGGAGCAGCGACTCGCGCAGCGACGGCATGTAGAACCCGCCGTAGCCGCCGCCGACCTCGACCAGGCCCAGGTCGTCGAACGGATCGGGCTCGGGCGGCGCGACGTCGTCCACCCGCACGTCCACGTGGTAGTCGTAGGTCACCACCGGATCCACCTGGTGGTAATGCGTGTGGTAGGTCGGGGTCGACACGTACGTGATCGTGTCCCAGTCGTCGGTCGGGTAGAGCTCGACCGCCCGCGCGCTCGCTCCCGCGGCCACGATCGCGGCCGCCGCCAGCAATGCCTTGCCCATGGTCTCCCTCCTCCTCTCGCTCTCTCGCTCAATCCTCGAAGATGTCTTCCAGCTCGCCGGCCGAGACGCTGCTCCGCCCCGACGCGGTCCGCACCACGATCGCCTTGCCCTCGCCCGCGCGCAGGGTCACGTTCTCGCCCAGGCTCAGGACCTCGCCCAGCTCGGGATGCGCGGCCAGGAGGTCGAAGTAGGCGTCGGAGAGGTACTCGATCTCGAGCGTCTCGGACGCGCCGGACGCCCCGTCCTCGACCCACGCGCCGCCGCTGTGCACGAACAGCCGGCCGGCCACGTAGCGGGTCACGCCGCTCGTCTCCTGCCGATCCGCCTCGCGCATGTCGCGCAGCTCCTCGGACATCCGCCGCCCGGTCTCGCCCTCGGCCGCCTCGGTTCCCGTCTGGCCTGCGGTGCCGGGCAGGGCCGAGAGAGCGCGGTAGCGCTCGTAGTCGGCGCGCGCCCCGCCCATCGGCATCGCGGGAGGCGCGGCCGAAGGTGCGGCGACGGTCGCCGAGTCGGCCCATCCGCCGCCGTAGCCGCCCCAGTCGCCGTCGTCGCCGCCGAACGCCTCGGGCTCGGCCGGCGCGTACTGCCACTGCTGGACCTCGTCCACGACCCACGGCTGCTGGCCGCGCCGGGCCGTCGTCACGGGAGCGTCCTCGGTGACGAGGAACGAGGTATAGGGCGTGACGATGCCGTAGCGCCGGCCGAGGGTCACGACCTCGTCGACCAGCTCGGACTCCTCGCCGTTGAGGCGGATGTTGTCCAGGAGGTAGCCGACCTTGCGTGTGGCCCACATGTGCGCCAGGAAGTCGTTGTCGCCTTCCCGTTCCGGGAAGCCGACCTCGTAGCTGAACGTCTTGGTCTGCGCGCCGACCTTCCCCCCCAGGACCACCTCGGCGTCGCCGTCGTCGCGGTAGCGGCCCAGGAGGAGGAGCTGGCCGCCGTGGAACAGGTCGGGCAGCTCGCGCGGGAAGACGTCGTAGATCTCGGCGTCGCCGTCGACCTTGACCACCAGGTCGGCCATCACCGGGAAGGCGATCTTGCCGTAGAAGCCCGAGAGCTTCTGCTCCAGCTCCTCGCCGCCCTGGGCGTACTCGCTGGCGCCGCGGTTTTCCTGGGAGATGCTGTCCAGGAAGTTGGCGTTCACGTCCTCGCCCAGCCCGAAGACGAAGATCCGGGCCCGGTGCCCGTTCGACCGCTCGACGTCATCGACGATGCGGTCGGGGTCGGTCTGGCCGACGGTCGGCATGCCGTCGGTGAGGAAGACGATGATGTGGGGAACGCCTTCCTCCTCGGGCTGGTCGAGGGCCGCGGCCAGCGCGTCGGAGATGGCGGTACCGCCGAGCGCGCGCATGCGGTCGACGAACTCCTTCGCCTCCTCGACATGGGATTCCGAGGCGTTCACGGGCGCCTCGGAGAAGAGGTCCACGTCGCTGGAGAAGCGGATGATGTTGAACAGGTCGTCGCTGCGCAGGTGCTCGAGGCAGAAGTTCAGGGCGTCCTTGGCCTTGTCCATCTTGTCGCCGGACATGGAGCCCGAGGTATCGATGACGAAGGTCACGTGCTTGCCCATGATCTCGTCGTCTTCCAGGTCGTTGCGGGGCGTGACCATCATCATGAAGAAGCCGTCCTCGCCCGCGGGCCGGTGGGTCAGGAGCGACAGGCCGACATCGTCGGAGGAGACGGTGAAGAAGAGCTGGAAGTCCTTCCCCAGGTCCGCCCGGTCGCGCTCGAACCCGGCGGTCGCGTGGTGGTCGTCGCGGCGGTTGATGTCGATTTCGTGGGTGGGCGAGTAGATGGACTGGATCGGGATCGCGGAGTCGATGCGCGCCGTGACGGTGAAGTCGCGCATCGTCCGCGCGGCCTCTCCCGAGGTCTTCATCGGGTAGATGTAGCGGTAGACGCCGCTCTCGAAGGAGAGCACCGAGGTGAACTCGATCTCGACCCGCTGTTCGCCCCGGGCGGGGATCGGGAAGACCCGCGCCTTGAAGAGGTTGCCGCCCATGTACTCGATGAGCCCCGGGTCGCGCAGCCGTGCCACGATGTCCTGGTAGATGCGGGCGGCCGCGTCGTGCTCCAGGACCTCCCCCTCCGTCCGCTCGCCGTTGATCCAGAGCGCGAACTGGGAGACGGAAGAGCCGGCCGGAAGGGGGAAAATGTACGTAGCTTCGAGCACCTGGTCGGTGCTGTTGAGAAAGACCTGGTCGACCTTCGTCACCGCCGCGCGGTCGGTGATCTCCACCTCCACGCGATGGGACTCGATGGCCATCGGCCCGTAGGACCGGTCGGTCGGGATGAGGATCCCGATCGCCGAGGCCGCGCCGGGCAGGAGCCCGAGGGACAGGGCCAGAACTCCAAGGATTGTACGCCGCATGATTGTCCTCCCTCCACGAGGGATCGCATCGACGGCGCCTTCCTACGGATGTTCCGGAGAGGTCGATCTGGGGGGAGAAGAGAAACCACAGATGGACACAGATGAACACAGATGGGATCGGGAAACCGGCGCGGGCGGGCGGCGCCGACCGACGAGCTACGCGTTGCGGCGGAAGAACTTCTTGTCGATGATGATGGAGAGTGGCGCGGCGACGTAGATCGAGGAGTAGGTGCCGACGCTGATGCCGACGATCATGGCGATGGAGAAGTCCTGGATGGTGCCGCGGCCGAAGAAGGCGACGGCGAGGATGGCCAGGATGGTCGTCAACGAGGTGAGGATCGTGCGGCTGAGCGTCTCGTTGATCGAGGAGTTGATGACCTTGGACAGCTCCCGCTCCTGGGTCTTCTGGAGGTTCTCGCGGATCCGGTCGTAGACGACGATCGTGTCGTTGATGGAGTAGCCGACGATGGTCAGGATGGCCGCGACCGTGGTCAGGTTGACCTCCATGCGGGTGAAGGTGAAGAACCCGAGCGTGATCAAGGCGTCGTGGAAGAGGCAGAGGACGGCGCCGGGGGCGAACCGCAGGTCGAAGCGCAGCGCGACGTAGATGAGGATGAGCAGAAGCGCGATGAGCACGCTCTTGATCGCGTCGTTGCGGAGCTTCTCGCCGACCTTCGGACCCACCCACTCCATGGACAGGACGTCCGCGACGCTGCCCTTGCCCAGCCGCTCCTCGAGGCTCTCCACGACGTCCGGACCGAAGCCGCGCAGGTTCACCTGGTAGCCGTAGACGCCGTCGCGCTCGTCGATTGACACCGGGCACACCGACGAGCGGCAGCGCACGAGGAGGTTGATGTCGCGGTAGCGCGTCCCGTTCAGCGTCTCGGCGAGTCGCGCGCGGTCGATCGCAAGTGCGCTGTCGATGGTCAGCCCGATCGGCGCCAGGGTGATGTCGAGCTTCCTGATGTCGCCCGGCGCCACGAGACCCGCGGCCTCGATCGCCCCGGTCACGATGTCACGCACCGCGCCGATGTCCTGCTCGTTGAGGTTGACCACGGGCGAGAGCTGCGCGGCGTAGCGGAACAGCCCCTCCGGCGTCCTCGACTCCTCGATGGCCGCGCTGTCGGGAACGAGCTGCCCGATCATGTCGGACATCTTCCGGCCTTCGAATTCGATCGGCGCCAGAAGATCCCGCATCTCCTGCGGCTCGAACGTCCGGTTGACCAGGATGTCGACCTTCGCGCCCGACGTGTCGACGATCACCTCGTCGACCCGCACCGCCACCGGGCCGGCCGCCGGGGCCGGCACCGCCGGTGCGGGGGGCACGGCAGGGACCGCTGGTGCCGCGTCCGGCGCGGCCGCGACCGTCGCTTCCGGGACTGCCGCGACATCGAGAACCGGCACGGACGGCTCCGCATCGACCGTCGCGACCGCGACCGCCTCCGCGAGACCGGCGTCGCCGGCCGCGGGTTCGATTGCCGCGCCGCCATCGGCGACCGCCGCGACGGCATCCTCCGCCGCGGGCGGCGCAGCCACGGGTTCCGCGCCCGTCGTCGGCGGTTCCGCGCCCGTCGTCGGCGGCTCCGCGCCCGTCGCCGGCGGCTCTGCACCCGTCGCCGGCGGCTCTGGGGCCGCGGCTCCGGCATCGGGGACCTGCTTGGCCGCCGCCGCGACGACGGAAACGAGGCCGCGCAGGGGCGTCGCGAACGAGGGAGGCGCCGCGGGAACAGTCTCTGCGGCCGGGGCGGCGGGTACGGGCGCCGTCTCGGGCGTGGGAGTGGGCGCGGGCTCCGCCGCCGGCGCGGGCTCCACCGCCGGCGCAGGCGCGGGCTCCACCACCGGCGCGGGCGCGGGCTCCACCACCGGCACGGGCTCCATCACCGGCGCGGGCGCGGGCTCCACCACCGGCACGGGCTCCATCACCGGCGCGGGCGCGGGTGCGGCCTTCTCGACGGCGCCGCGGATCGCCGTGGCCAGTGCGTCGCGGGATTCGTCGGACGGGGCATCGACGCGGACGCGGATCAGGAACGAGCCGTCGGCGGCCTGGACGACTTCCGGGCTCTCGTAGCCCTGCTCGCCGAGGGCGCGCTTGATGTCGGCACCTCCGACGCCTTCCTTCATCTTGACCTGGAGGGAGGCGCCGCCGGAGAAGTCGATGCCGAGGCGTGGGCCGGGCCAGACGAAGATGCCGAGGAGGCTCACGGCCACGGCGGCGGTCGAGGCGACCACGGCGAGGCGGGTCCTGCCCATGAAGTCGATGTTGATACCGGGCTTGATGAACTGCATGGCGTCACACGCTCAGCGTCGCAGGGCGCTTCTTGTGGGTGATGTAGTCGAAGAAGAGCCGCGTCACGAAGATGCCGGTGAACATGCTGCTGGCGATGCCGATCATGAGGGTCACCGCAAAGCCCTGGATCGGTCCGGTGCCGAACTGGAACAGGACGACGCCGGCGAAGAACGTGGTGAGCTGGGAGTCGAAGATGGTCCAGAACGCGCGTGCATAGCCGGTATCGACCGCGGCGCGCGGCGATTTGCCGGCCCGGAGCTCCTCGCGAATGCGCTCGTTGATGATCACGTTGGCGTCCACGGCCATGCCCATCGTGAGGACGAAGCCCGTGATGCCGGGCAGGGTGAGGGTGGCGCCGAGCAGGGCGAGGGCGCCGATCATGAAGAGCATGTTGAGCACGAGCGCGACGTCGGCGAACACGCCGGCCATCTTGTAGTAGATGCCCATGAAGGCGACGACGAGGAACAGGCCGACGCCGGCGGCCAGCAGGCCCTGCCGGATCGACTCCCGCCCCAGGCTCGGGCCGATCTTGCTCTCGGCCGCGGGCGGCTGCTTGAGCGGCGCGGGGAGCGCGCCCGCCTTGAGCACCGTCACCAGGTCCTCGGCCTCCGTCTTCAGCTCGTCCGGGCTGCCGGCGCCCAGCGTGATGCGGCAGGTCCCGCCCTTGATCGGCTCGATGATGTTCGGCGCCGAGCGGACGATGCCGTCGAGCACGATGGCCATGTCGCGGTGGACGTTCTTCTCCGTCGCGTCGCCGAACTGCTCGCCGCCCAGCGAGTCGAAGTCGAGGATGACGTAGATCTGGTCGCGGATCGCGTCCGGGTCGTAGCGCACGGCGGCGTTCACGACGCGGTCGCCGGTGACCATGATTTCCGGCTCCAGGAGGTAGGTGCGCCAGCGGTTGGGTGCCTGGCCGGCCTGGCCGGGCTTCGAGCCGAGGGCCGGGCCTTCCTGGGTGCCGACGTAGACGCGGCCCCACTGCGAGGCCTTGACGGGGTCGCGCTGCACGACGTCGGAGACCAGGAATGCTTCGATGAGCTGCTGCAGGATCTCCCGGCCGCTCTGCGCTTCGGTGTCCTGCGCCTCCAGGTGCCGGCCGCCGCCGCGGGTGTAGAGGCTGACCTTGCCCTGGAAGCGGGGGTCGTTCAGGATGTAGTCGGTGACCGAGGGGTCCACGTAGGACTCGCGCGAGACGATGCGGAACTCGAGCGACGCGGTCTTGCTGATGATTTCCTTGACGCGGTTGACGTCTTCGATCGAGCGCTGCGGGACCTCGACGACGATGTCCATCCCCTGCGCGGCGATGTTCGGCTCCGTCAGGCCGTGCTGGTCGACGCGCTCCCGGATGACCTTGAGCACGCCGGCCGACGAGACCTCGCGCTCGCTCTCCAGCACTTCCGACCGCAGCGTGAACAGGCAGCGCGTCTGCGCCTCGTCGCAGCCGTCGAACTTGAGCACCCGCTCGAAGTTCGACCCCAGCTCCTCCGCCTTGGCGACAGGCTCCTCGAAGTTGAGCGCGAACCGCCGGTTGCCCAGCCGCTCGGTGCGGACCTTGTCCTCCGCGACCCCCGCCTCGCGGATGGCCCACTGCCGGGCGGAAATCGCATAGCCCTCGGTGCGCCGCGAGTACGCCTTGCCCACGTCGATCTCGTAGACCAGCCGCACGCCGCCCTGGAGGTCCAGCCCGAGGACGATGCGACTGTTCGTGTTGACGAACGTCGGCTGCCACTCCTCGGGCATGGAACCCAGCGCGTAGTAGGCCGCCGCCAGCACCAGCGCGAACGTGAACGCAATCTTCCAGTACCAGATCTTTTCCACGAGCGCCTCTCAGCGGTTGTTGAGCGACTCCAGGCTGGAATCGGCCTTGCCCGCCACCTGTGAACGCAACACCTTGATCCGCACCTTCTCCGAGATCTCGATCACCGCGATGCGGTCATCGATCCCGGTGATGGTCCCGAAGATCCCGCCGTTGGTCACGACGCGGTCGCCCTTCTTGAGCGCCCGCAGCAGCTCCTGGTGCTCCTTCGCTTTCTTCTGCTGCGGCCGGATGAGCAGGAAGTAGAAGATGCCGAACATCACGGCGAGCATCAGGATCTGCGGCCCGCACTGCGTCAGGAAGTTCCCCCCCGACTGCTTCTGCTCCTCCTCCGCCGGCGGCGCCGTCGTCCCGGGCGGCGGGGTCGCTCCGGGCGGCATCGCTCCGGGCGGCGTCGGAGCCGTCGCGGGAGCCGGTGCGCCCGGCGCGGCAGGAGCCGTGGCCGCCGCAGCCGGCGGTGTCGTTCCCGGCGGCACGGGAGCCGCCGCAGGGGCCGTCGCGCCCGGCGCGGCCGGAGCCGCAGCGGTCGGCCCGGCCGGGGCCGCACTCGTGGCCGGGGCGCTTGCGCCCGTCGTCCCCGTC
>JACRCZ010000008.1 GCA_016218765.1 Deltaproteobacteria bacterium
GACGGCGACACCACCCCCGACTCCCAGGACGACGACTCCGACGCCGACTCGATCGATGACTCGGCCGAGGCGGGCGACCTGGACTGCGAGACGGAGCCGTACGACTCCGACAACGACACCGTGCCCGACTTCCGCGACCTCGACTCCGACGGGAACACGATCAGCGACACCGAGGAAGGCGACGTGGACCCGGACGGCGACGGCGCCGGCAACTTCCGCGACGTCGATGACGACGGGGACACCGTCCTGGACATCCAGGAGGTCGGCGACGACCCGCTCCACCCGATCGACACGGACGAGGACGCGATCCCCGACTACCGCGACTCCGACGCCGACGGCGACACCATCTTCGACCGCGCCGAAGGCTCGACCGATCGCGACGGGGACACGGTCCCGAACTTCCGCGACGACGACAGCGACGGCGACGGGTACCTGGACCGCGAGGAAGCCGGCGACGACGACCCCGCGACGGCACCGCGGAGCACCGACGACGACGGGACGCCCGACTTCCTGGACATGGACAGCGACGGCGAAGGCCTGCCGGATTCGCAGGAGCGCGACGCGGGGACGGACCCGCTCGACTCCGACAGCGACGACGACGGCTGGGACGACCTGGCGGAGTGGGCGCACCCGACGGCGGATCCGACCGATCCCGGCAGCGGCATCCCGGACGACGACTACTACCTCATCCTGCCCCCCGGCGACCCGCCCGTGGAACGGGACCTCGACTTCGGCACCAACATCTCGGTCGCCGACGTCTTCTTCCTCGTCGACACCACCGGCTCGATGGGCGGCGAGATCTCGACCATCAAGAGCAACCTGAGCTCGATCATCATCCCGGAGATCCGGCGCCGCATTCCCGACGCCGCGATCGGCGTCGGCCAGCACGCCGACTTCCCCACCGGCAGCTACGGCAGCGGGCCCGATCTCGCCTACCAGCTTCTCCAGACCATGACGCTCGACGTCCCCACGGCCCAGGCCGCCGTCGATTCCATCCCCAACTGCTACGGCGACGACTGGGCGGAGAGCCAGGTCGAGGCGCTGTACCAGACGATGACGGGCGAGGGGCTCGGCTCCTGGGTCCCGGCGTACGCCGGCCCCGATTGCCGCGGCGCCCCCTGCTTCCGCTCCGGCGCCCTCCCCATCATCCTCATGTTCACCGACGCTCCGATGCACAACGGCCCTCCCGGCACAGTCGGCGAGACGTACTCCGGCATCACGCCGGCGCCCCACGTCTGGTCGGACGCGATCGACGCCGCCAATCGCATGCACGGCAAGGTGCTGGGGATGTCATCCGAGGGCGGGACGGGCGGCGAGGGGTGGCAGGACCTCGAGGCCACGGTCATCGCCACCGGCGCCGTCGACCTGGACGGGATCCCGATCATGTTCGACATCGGCTACGGCGGCGAGGGTTTGAGCACGGGCGTGGTCGACTCCATCGAGATGCTGGCGACGCGCGTGCCGTTCGACGTCGATACGTTCACCGAGGACGACCCGGGCGACCCGCTCGGCATCGATGCCACGTGCTTCATCCGCCGCATCACCCCCCTGCGCTGGATCGGACCCACCGGGATCGAGAACGACCCGGCCTCCGCGGCGGGGAAGGACGAGTCCACGTTCTACGAGGTGCTGCCGGGGGCGACGGTGGAGTTCACGGTCCAGTTCCAGAACGTCGATTGCTTCGCGGGCGACGAGTACGCCCGGGTGTTCCTGGCGACGATCGTGGTCCAGGGCGACCACGTGACACGGCTCGACGAGCGCGTCGTGCTGATCATCGTCCCGGCCGTCGAGCTGCCTTTCGGTTGATCGGAGGGCGCGGAGGGGGGGAGGGCACGGAGATCCGGATTCACCGCCGACCCTTCGACAAGCTCAGGGTGCGGGCAGGCGCTGAGGGCGCTGAGAGGAACGCTGAGAAGACAGGGGCACAGCGCTGGGGGTACGGAAGGATGGGCCCCGGTGGCGAAGGCCGTCATGAGGTGCGTCGTACCGGCCTGGGTCCTGCTGGCGAGCTTGCCGGCGGCGGCGGCGCCGGCCGGGGCGCCGGTGGATCCCAAGGCGGCGTTCTGCGGCGTCGGCTTCACGTCCTACGACGAGCTGGTGGCGGAGCTGGAGGCCTTGGCGGCGGCGCACCCCTCGATCGCGCGGACGGAAACCATCGGGACGTCGGTGCGGGGCCGGGCGATTGTCGGGCTGCGCATCAGCGACAACGTCGCGACGAACGAGATGGAGCCCGAGGCGCGGATCATCGGTGCGATCCACGGCAACGAGTGCATGGCGTACGAAGTGGCGCTGGGCGTGGCCCGGGCGCTCGTCGAGGGCTACGGCTCGGACGCTGTCGCGACGGGGGTCGTCGACGCCGTCGAGACGTTCATCATCCCGATGACCAACCCCGACGGCTCGGCCGCTTCCACCCGCGGCAACGCCGACGGGGTCGATCTCAACCGCAACTTCCCCTTCATGTGGGTCGCCGGGGAGTCCGAAGGCTCGCCGGGCTCGGAGCCGGAGACGGAGGCTCTGCGCGCGGACGGCCTGCTCCACCCCTACGTCGTGGGGATCTCGTACCACACCGCCGCCGACTTCGTGAACCTGGTCTGGAACTACACGCCCGTCGCGCCGCGGCACGAGCCGGAGCTGCGGGCCTTGTTCGAGCCGTACGCCGTGGGCACGACCTACGACGTGGTGCTCGGTTGGCACTGGTATTCGGTCTACGGCGAGTACACGGACCACGACTACGGCACGCGCGGGACGCTGGACACGATCGTCGAGATCCAGAACGACTACGGGACCGCCGGACAGCTCGGGATCCACGTGCCGCGCGCCGTCGCGATGCTCGCGCTGGCCGACGACGGGCTGGCCGGACGGGTGACCGACGCGGCGACCGGCGCGCCGCTGCTCGCTTCGGTGTGGGTGGCGGAGCGTCGGGCGCCGGTCTTCACGGAGCCCGGGCTGGGCGACTTCCACGAGATCCTGGTCGCCGGGACCTACGACGTGACGGTGACGGCGCCCCGGCATCGTCCGGCGCACGTCGCGGGCGTCGTGGTGCCGTCGAGCGGGCATGCCTGGATCGACGTGGCGCTGGAGCCCGCAGGCGAGTCTTTCGGCTTCGCCGTCTCCTCGACGATCCTGTCCCAGACCATCCGCGACCCCGGCTATCCCAACGAGTCGGTGCCGTCCGACGCGCTCGGGGCTCCCGACGGCGTCCCCTTCTGGCTCGAGCCCTACGGCGAGATCGTGATCGACCTCGGCTTCGAAGCGCCGGACGCGCCGGGCGCCGACCTGCGGATCCACGCGGGCCCGGCCGACGGGAGCGATACGGCGGCGGTGGAAGGCTCGGCGGGCCGCGACGGCCCGTGGACGTGGCTGGGCGACGTGACCGGGACGGGGGAGCTCGACATCGGCGGGAGCGGCCTGGCGTCCTTGCGCTACGTGCATGTCAGCGACTCGACGGGGGGGAGGTTCGGGCGTGCGGCCGCCGGGTACGGCATCGATGCGGTGGAGGTGGCGGCGCCGCCGGCGGCCGACGCGGACGCGGACGCGGTTGACGCCGCCGACGCGGACATCGACGCGGACGCGGACGCCGGCCTCGATGCCGACGGCGACGGCTCGATCGACGATGGCGCCGACGGGGACGCGGGGCCGGACGCCGAGGTCGATGGGCCGGTCGCGGCCGACGCGGACGCGGGCGGCGAGGAGAGCGGCGAGAGCGGAGTGGACGTCCGGCCGGACGGAGGCGTGGACGGCGCGGAAGGCGGCGACGAGGCCGGCTCCGGGGGGGGCAGCGGGTGCGGTTGCGCGGTCTCGGGCGGCGTGCCGGCGGGCGGGCCGTTGCCGGCGCTGGCGGCGCTGGCGTGGACGGCGCTTGGGGGCGCCGCCTGGCGCCGGCGGCGGCGCGGAGCTCGTTGACACGCCGTCGCGGTCCGGGTAATAGAGCGGCCCAGGGATCGGACATGCCGTTCACGCTGAAAGAGATCAATTCCAACACCGTTCGCCTCGAGTTCGAGATTCCGTATGCCGACGTGGAGAGCGCGTTCGACCGCGAGTTGCGGCGGCAGCGCGGCCAGGTGCGGCTGCGCGGTTTCCGCCCCGGGAAGGTGCCGCTGCATCTGGTGAAGGGCTACATCGGCGACCAGGTGCTGGCCGAGGTGGCCGGCGAGCTGATGCAGGAGACGCTGATCCAGGCGGTGGAGAAGCACGAGGTGCGGGCGGTGAGTCCGCCGAAGGTGGAGCGCGAGCCGTTCAAGCCGGGCGAGCCGATCCGCTTTTCGGCGACGTTCGAGGTGCACGAGAAGCCGCGGGACATCAACCTGGCGGGGCTCCGGGGCGAGCGCCGGGTGGCGGTGATCGACGAGGCGGCGGTGGACGAGCAGCTGGAGCGGCTGCGCGAGGTGCAGTCGCAGTCGGTCCCGATCGACCCGCCGCGACCGGCGCAGAACGGCGACCTGGCGCGGTTGGACTACGAGCTGCGGTTCGACGACAAGCCCGGGGACGAGCCGATCAAGCGCGAGGGGCTGGAGGTGGAGGTCGGCTCGGGCTACGTGCTCGACGAGATCGCGCAGGCCCTGGCGGGGATGTCGGTCGGCGAGGAGCGGACGGTGGAGGTTTCGTTCCCGGCCGAGCACCGGGTGGCGTCGCTGGCCGGCCGCCGCGGGCACGTCCGGATCAAGCTGGTCGATCTTTCGCAGCGCAAGCTTCCCGCGCTGGACGACGAGTTCGCGCGCGACGTGGGCGAGGGGGATCTGACGGCGTTGCGGGCGAAGGTGCGGGCCGAGCTGGAGTCGGAGTCGAGGCGCAGCGCGGAGAGCGAGCTGGAGCATGCGCTGCTGGACCAGGTGGTCGAGCGGGCGCAGCCGTCCTTGCCGGCGGGGTGGCTGGAGGAGCAGCTCCGCGAGCGTGTGGAAGCGTTCCAGAAGACCTTCGGCGGCGGGCACGAGTTGTCGGACGAGGAGCGTGGGGGGCTGCGCCAGGAGGTCGAGCGGCACATCCGGCGGACGATCGTCATCGGCTGGCTGGCGCAGCAGCGCGGGCTGGCGGCCAAGGAAGAGCAGATCGAGAAGCGCTACCAGGAGATCGCCGAGCGGACGGGGAAGCCGGTGCCGGCGATCAAGGCCGAGTTCGCCAAGAAGGGCGCCGACGTGCTGGAGGCGGAGATCACGGAGGCCAACGTGCTGGCCGCCCTCAAGGAGTCGGCCGCCATCACCGACGTCAAGGGCGAGTCCAAGCGGAAGAAGAAGGGCTGACCCATCGCTGTTTCCCATTCCCGGTCTTCATTCCTTGTTCCCCGTTCCCGTTCCTCATTCCTTGTTCCTTGTTCCTTGTTCCTTGTTCTATTCTTCGATTCCTCGTTACGCCCGCATGGCCGCGGGCGGGAGGGTGTGGAGGATGGGCAACATGATGGACGTGATCGCGGGTCGGATTCCCTATCCGCAGGTGGTTGAGACGACGCACCGGGGCGAGCGCTCCTGGGACATCTACTCGCGGCTGCTCAAGGACCGCATCGTGTACCTGGGGACGGAGATCGATGACGATGTCGCCAACATCATCATCGCGCAGTTCCTTTTCCTGGAGTCGGAGGACCCGGAGAAGGACATCATGCTGTACATCAACTCGCCGGGGGGTGCGGTGACGGCGGGACTGGCCATCTACGACACGATGCAGTACATCCGGGCGCCGATCTCGACGATCTGCGTGGGTCGGGCCGCCTCGATGGGGGCGGTGTTGTTGTGCGCCGGGGCGAAGGGCAAGCGCTTCGCGCTGCCGCACGGCCGGATCCTGATCCACCAGCCGCTGGGCGGGGTTTCCGGGCAGGCGTCGGACATCGAGATCCACGCCCGGGAGATCCTGCACCTGCGTCAGACCTTGAACGACATTCTGGTCAAGCACACGGGGCAGTCGTCGGAGCGGATCGGGAAGGACACGGAGCGGGACTTCTTCATGGGAGCCGCGGAAGCCAAGGATTACGGCATCGTGGACGAGGTGATGGTACGGAAGCAGTAGCGGCGGCGGGGGGTGTTCTTGCCCGGTGGGGTGGCGCGGGTTAGGATCCGCGGTCGGGGATGGAAGAAAGGGAGCGCACGGCGTGGCGGAGAGGCGAAGGGGAAACGGGACGACGCAGATCCTGCAGTGTTCGTTCTGCGGCAAGACCCAGCGCGAGGTGAAGAAGCTGATCGCGGGGCCGACGGCGTACATCTGCGACGAGTGCGTCTCGTTGTGCAACGACATCATCGCGGAGGACCAGGGGGGCGAGGCGCAGCCGGCGCGCAAGCCGATGCCCAAGCCGGCGGAGATCCGCGCGTTCCTGGACCAGTAC
>JACRCZ010000110.1 GCA_016218765.1 Deltaproteobacteria bacterium
GCCGGCCCCACCGTGGTGGACGCGAGGTTCGCCAAGAACGGGCGGCGCGCCCACATCCCGGGCGCGCTCTCCCTCCCCTAGCGCATGCTGAGCGGAGCCGACGACGAGAGGCTGGCGCCGTTGCGCGGCATCCCGGGCGCCTCGATCGTGGTCTACGGCGCCGCGGCGCGCGGGGAAGGGAAGGATCTGGCCGAAGTCCTCGCCGCCGCCGCGTGGCCGGGCGTGCGCTACCTCGACGGCGGTTTCGAAGCGTGGGAATCGGCCGCCCGGCCGGTGGAAGGGGGGGAAGAGGGGGAAGTGCGGGAAGTGCGGGGAGTGCGGGAAGAGCGGGAAGGGGGGGAAGGGGGGGAAGTGCGGGAAGGGCGGGAAGTGCGGGAAGTGCGGGAGGGGGGAGAGGGGGGGGAAGGGGGGGAAGTGCGGGGAGTGCGGGAAGTGCGGGAAGAGCGGGGGGACGGCGGAAGCGCGCCGGACGGGACGGGTGGTGCGCCGTGAGCGGCTGGACCCGGTTTGCCGGCTCGCCGATCCACGCCCTGTTCGGCGGACCGGTGCGCGTCGTCCTTGGAATAGTTTTCGTTTACGCGAGTCTGTACAAAATCGCGGAGCCGCGGGAGTTCGCGATGAGCATCGCGCTGTACGACATGCTGCCCCTCTCCCTGGTGAACCTGCTGGCGATCACCCTGCCCGTCGTGGAGCTGGTCGCCGGCGTCACGCTGCTCCTGGGGTTCTGGACCCGTGCGTCCGCGGCGGTGGTCAACGGCATGCTGCTCCTGTTCATCGCGGCCATCGGCTACGTCGTGTTCGTGCGCGGACGCGCGGAGTTCGGGTGCGGGTGCTTCTCGCCCGCGGCCGCGGAGGCGGGGAAGGAGCTGGCGACCGACACGCTGTGGCGCGACGCGGCGTACCTCGCCGGGGGGATGTACGTCATGGTGTTCGACGACGGCGCCCTGGGACTGGATGGCCTGCGGCGCCGCCTGCGGGCAGGGAGGCGGAACGATGCGTCGAAAGCATGATGCGTGGCGCCTGGCGCCGGCTCTCTTGGTCGCCGTCGCCGCCGCGGCCGGCGCCGAGGGATTCCCCTGGGACCGCGTCGCGGGCATCGATGCCGGCACGTTGAGCGCCGAACAGAAGACGCGGGTCGAGGCGCTCGCAGGCTCGACGGCCAACTACCACGGCTGCCGCGGCTCGGTGGCCGACTGCCTCGCCGGGGATCCGGCCGACCCGACCGCGCGCCGGCTGGCGGGGTACCTCGCGCGCCGCGTCGCCGCCGGCGACACGGACTCGCAGATCGCCGAAGGCGTTGCCAATCGCAGGCGCTCGGCCCACCCCGCCCGTCCCGCGGACATCGACCTCTTCGAGGCCCACTGCCGCGGACCCGAGGACGCGGCGGTGACGCTGGTCGAGTTCGGCGACTACGAGTGTCCGTACTGCCGCAACGCCGAGGCGTTTGTGGAGCGCATCGTCGATTCCCGGTCGGACACGCTGCGCTTCTGCTTCAAGCAGTTCCCGGTGCGCAGCCACGAGCGCGCCGTGCCGGCCGGCCTCGCCGCCCTCGCTTCCGCCGCCCAGGGCAGGTTCTGGGAAATGCACCGCGCCCTCTTCACCGCTTCGGATCTCTCGGACTCCGGACTGGAGGGTGTCGCACGGTCCGTGGGCCTGGATCTCGAGCGTTTCCGGACGGCCGTGGCCGACGAGATGCTGACGGAGGAGCTCGAAGCCGACAAGCTGGAGGGCCAGGAGCTGGGGGTCGACCGCACGCCGACCTTCTTCGTCAACGGCAAGCGGTACTATGGCGCGCTGACCGAGGTCGAGCTGGCCGATCGGATCGACGAGGAGCTCGAGGTCCGCTAGGTCCGTCAGCGACGCGGAAGCTCGCCGAGCGTTTTTCCCGGATCGAGGTACGTGCGCAGCTTGTGCTCCAGGTAGTCCTTGGCCTTCCCGCGCCAGAGGAAGCCCGGGTCCTTGCCGGAGAAGCGGGCCACGCCGTCCGACACGGTGAGCCGCCCTTCGATGGAGACGACCAGGTACCGGCCCGAGACGTTCGCGGTGTCGCCGGACCAGCTCACGGACAGCCCGTGCTTGTTCTGAAGGTACTCGCCCAGCGCCTGGAGGCGCCCGCGCGCGTCGTCCTTGGACATCGTGAAGCGGTGCTCGATCGTCAGGTCGCCCATCGTCGAATCCTCCGTCGTGCCGGAGACTGTCCGGGAACGGGCGGTCGCGTCAAGGGCGCGGCCCGCCGAGGTGCACGACGCCGCACGCGATGCGCGCGCCGGAATTGCCGGTCGGCTGCGTGGCGAGGTCGTCGCGGGCCGCGTGCAGGATGACCGCGCGCCCGACGACGGCGTTCGGACCCTCGGCGACGGTGAGCAGGTCCGTGGTCAGGTCGAGCGTCCCCGTGCCGTCGGCGCCGGTGGTGAAGTTGCCCAGGTCGCCCGCGTGGCGGGGGGAGTCGTGGGGGCCGGCGTGGGGCGCCGCCGCGGGGTTGAAGTGCCCGCCCGCCGACGAGAAGTCCGCGGCGCTGCAGTCGCCGGTGTCGTGCACGTGGAAGCCGTGCTCGCCCGCGTCCGGCACGCCGGTGATCTCGGCGTGGACGACGACCGCGCCGGCGACCTCGGTGAACGTGATCACGCCGTGAATCGGACTGCCGGGCGGTCCGGCAAGCTCGGCGGCGGCCACGAGCGGCTCCGCCGCGCCGGCACCCTGCGGCGCCGTGTCTCCCCCGCCGGACGTCTCCGGCGCCACCATGCCGTGCCCCGCGTGATGCCCCGCCGCCCCGGCCGCCGGCTCCTCGGCCCCGCCGGCGGTCGACGGGCCGCAGGACGCACCCAGGACCGCCATGACGACGATCATCGAACGCCATCCCGAGCGTCGCATCTCCATCGTTCTCCTCCCGTGCGAAGCCCTCCGCTGCCCTCGCGCGGCAGGATAACCACGCCGCGGCCAAAGGCAGGCGGCACGGCCGCGCGGTGCCGCCCCGTCCGCGGGCGCAGGTTCCTTCCTGCGCCGCCCGTGCTACCGTGCCGTGGATGGAAGACTTCCCCTCGCGCAACCCGTTCGCCCTCCTCGACGGACCGCGGCGGGCCCGGCTGTCGGCCGGCCTGCCCGTCTTCGTCTCCTTCAACCCCGTCGAGTACCACGGCCCGCACCTGACCGCGCGCAACGACGGCCTGGTCGCCCGCCGCATGGGGGAGGCGTTCTTCGCCGCCCTGCGTGCGCGGGAGCCGGCGTGGGACGAGCTCTTGTGGGCCGAGTTCGACCTGGGCGCCGACCCGGTCGTGCACGAAGGCTCCGTGCCGGTCTCGTTCGACGACTTCCGCCGGCTGGTGCTCGGCGTCTGCCGCGAGCTGGCGGGGATGGGCGCCCGGCGCGTGGTCGTGCACTCGTTCCACGGTGCCCCGCGCCACAACCTCGCCCTGCTCGCGGGGGTCGACCAGTTGCGCGAGGTCGGCGTGCGGGCGTTTTCTCCCATGCCGCTCCTTCTGGCCGGGATGATCGACCCGCCGGACGGGCTGCTCGAGCCGGTGCTCGCGACGATCGAGGACGAGGCGGTGCGGCGAGAGGTGGAAGCCTACGTGCCCTACGAATTCCACGCCGGCTTCCTGGAGACCAGCGTCGCGCTGCACTACGTGCCCGAGGCCGTGGCCGACGACTTCGATCGCGTCGCGCCGTGTCCGCGGGTCGAGCCCGAGCCCGCGCGCATGGCGGCCGCGGGCCTTGCCCGCCGGCTGGGGCGGACCCGGGAGGCCATCGCGCTCGCGGCGTCTGCCCGCGCCGCGTCCTGGTTCGGCCTGCGACCCTTCCCCGGGTACGCCGGTGTTCCCGCGGCCGCCAACGCCCGGGCCGGCGCGCTGCTCGCGCAGCACATCGAGCGCGGCTTCCTCGACGCGGCCGGCGCCGCCTTCGACGGCCGCGTGCCCGACGGCGAGTGGCTCGTCCGTACGGCAGCCCGCCTCAGCCTGGGCGGCCGTCTGTCCTGACGCTCAGCGCACGATCAGTCCGGGAAACTTGCGGCGGTAAGCGGTGGCGACGATCGCGGCGGCGTCGTCGTCGCCGAGGCTGCCGGTGTTCAGGACGAGGTCGAAGTGCGCCAGATCGTCGATGCCGGCGCCGAAGAAGCGCCGGTGGAACGCCCCGCGCTGCTCGTCGTTGCGGCGGACGTGCCGCGCCGCCTCCGCCGGGTCCACCCCCTCGTCCGCGGCGAGACGCCGGGCGCGCAGGTCGAACGGGGCGACGATGCGGACCCGCAGCGCGTGCTCCGGCGGGACCAGATGGACGCAGCCGTGCCCCGTCAGCACGCACGAGCCGTGCTCCCACAACGTGGCGACCGTCCGGCTGAGGTGCCGCAGGTAGTCGCCGCGATCGAAGTTGCGCTCGCTCAGGAGCGACGTCGTGTACTCGTCGATCCGGTTCCGGACCTGCGTGTCCAGCGACTCCACCGCCGCGAGCCGGACCCGGGCGCTCCGCGCGATGTGCTCGACGATCTCCCGGTCGAAAACCGGCAGCTCCAGCAGTCGGCCGGCGCGGGTCGCGATCTCGAACCCGTGCGACTTCAGCTCGTGCGAGACGGCCACGACGTTCGGCCGCGCGCTCTCCCGCCGCCGGAACGCCAGCTCGCGCTCCTTCTCCCACTGCGCCACCTGCCGGTTCACGATCTCCTCGACGTTCCTGGGCATGGACAGCCTCCGGCCCGCCGGCGACCGGCGAGCCCGCTGCATCCCGCCCCGTGCCCGCGAGGAACGTAGCCATCGGCGCGGGCCGTGCAAGAGCCGAAGCGGCGCTCGGCGAGCCGCGCGGGCCGGCGGCGGGACGGGGCGAGCCGCGACGTCGCGACGACCCGTGCGGACGGGATGCGCGGGGAACGGGCGGGAGCTCTCGCGGGCCGGGCGGGACCCTACGCCGGCTTCGCCGCGTGGGCTTCCTTGTGCTTCTTCTCGAGCGGGCGGGTGAGGAAGGTGAGCAGCGCGGCCAGGCCGAGAGCGGCGGCGGCGACGAGATACGCGTTGTCGTAGGAGCCCGTGCCCGTCGCGGCCTTGGCCGTCTCGAACATCTTGCCCGCGGCGAGCGGGAAGACGAAGCCTCCGACGCCCCAGGAGGTGAAGACGAGACCGTAGTTCACGCCGAAGTTCTTGAGGCCGAAGTTGTCCTTGGTCGCCGAGGGGAAGACGGAGAGGCAGGCCCCGTAGTTGAACCCCAGCAGCATCGAGATGGCGACGAAGGTCGTCATCTCGGAAAGTCCGGTCCGCAGCACCATCATCAACGCCGCCTGGAACACGAAGATGATGAACATCGTCCAGGTGCGCCCGATCTTGTCGGACAGGACGCCGGCGATGATGCGGCCCGAGGCGTTGCCGACGGCGAGCAGGGCGACGAGGATGAAGCCGGCCTCGATGTGCCCCAGCTTGGCGATGGTCGTGATGTTCCCGATGATCATCAGGCCCGCCCCGGCCCCGAAGGCGAACATCAACCACAGCAGCCAGAACAGCGGCGTCTTGAGCATCTGCAGCGGTCCGATGTTGATCGCCGCGGCGGCCGCGGCGGCGGTCGCCGGCGAGCCCGGCGGGACGTAGCCCGCGGGGGGCGGGACGAGGAGCTGGGACAGGAGCACCACGACGATCAGGAAGCCGATGCCGAAGTAGAGCATCGTCTTGTGGATGTTCTCT
The DNA here is from genome assembly GCA_016218765.1 of Deltaproteobacteria bacterium. Taxonomy (GTDB): domain Bacteria; phylum Myxococcota_A; class Polyangia; order DRWM01; family JAAZOP01; genus JAAZOP01. Next base: position 5,658 of record JACRCZ010000110.1, read on the forward strand.
TCCTTGATCGTGCGGAGCTTCCCGGTGGTGTCCGCCTTGGCGGCCTCCTTGGACCCGAGGAGGGCAGCCGCGGTCTCGCGATCGATGGGCGCCGGCGCGGACTGGACCAACGCCAGGCCCGCCTCGCCCGCCTTCGCCGCCTCCTCGGCCTTCGCCAGCGCCGCCGACAGCGCCTTGGTGTCGGCGGCCTTCTGGGCCTTCGCGCCCTCCAGCGCCGCCTTCGCGGCATCGCGGGCCGTCGCCAGCTCCGCCACGCCCGCGGCGGCATCGCTGGGGTCGATCGCGCCGTCCGGCGACGCCTCGGCCTGCGCCGCGACCCAGCGCGCCGCGCCCGCCTCGGCCGCCGCCGCCTTGGCCGACTTGTCTGCGGCGGCGAGAGTGCCCTGCGGCTTGCCGGCGAGGTCGTTGCCGGTGAAGTAGTTGGCCAGCGGCGAGATGTACACCGACGCCAGGCCGAACCCGGCCACGACCAGCCCGGCGATCAGGCCGGTCTTCTTCGCCGGGAACCACTTGACCGCGGGCGGAGTCGCCGACGCGTAGCCCAGGCCGATGCCGATCCCCGCCAGGACGCCGAAGCCCAGGATGTACATGCCGAGCGAGGTCGAGAACGCGGCGAGGATCAGCCCCAGACCCGTGAAGATGCCGCCGGCCGTGGCGACCCAGCGCGGACCGATCCGGTCCTGCAGGCGCCCGGCGGGCACCATCACGAGCGCGAAGACGATGCAGGCGATCGAATACGGCAGGGCCTTGTCGGCGTCGTCCCAGCCCCAATCGGCGGGAATCGCCTTCTTGATCACGCTCCACGTGTACAGGACGCCCAGCGCGAGGTTGATGCCCATCCCGGCGAAGGTCACGCGCCAGCCCTTCCCGGCATCCGTTGCGTCTCCCATGGCGGTCCTCCCGGTCGAACCCCCGACCCCCACGTGATCCCCCGATGCCCATGTACCGGGACGCGCACCGCGTCCCCGGGATTCCCTCCTCCGGCCCCCCGGTTCTTTGGGCGGACCATAACGGCAGTCGGCAGCCGGATGTCAAGAGGAAGTTGAAGCCCGGTTCAGGATCGATTCAGGATCGCCCTTGACGGTCGCGGCCGGCGGACCCACCATGCCGGGGTCGCCCGGCGACCCCAGGGATGCGCCGGGCAGGAGCGACAGCGATGGAGATGGAGGTGTCCTTCCCGGGTGGCGTCGCCGTCGAAGCGCGCTTCGGCAGCTTCGCCGTCCGTACCGATCAGCCGCTCGACGAGGGCGGCTTGAACGCGGCGCCCAGCCCGTTCAGCCTGTTCTTCGTCTCGATCGCGACCTGCGCCGGCTTCTACGCCCTGCGCTTCTGCCAGGTCCGCAAGATCGACACCGCCGGCCTCGGCGTCCGGCTGATCGTCGATCGCCCCGACCATGGCCGCATCCGCACGATCCGCATCGAGGTCAAGCTGCCCCCGGGATTCCCCGAGAAGTACGAGGGGTCGATCATCCGCGCCATCGATAGCTGCACGGTCAAGCGGGCCATCCTCGAACCGCCGCAGTTCGAGGTCGTGACCGTCCCGGCCGCCGCCCCGCCCGCGCCGCCCGACGCTCAGAAATCGTAGCGGACGGTGACGCCGCCCGTGCCGTCGCCGAAGACCGCCGCCGAGTCCGCGGTCAGCCCGACCCGGGCCTCCAGCCCCAGCGTCAGCTCCCCCGTCCGCCAGCGCACCCCGGGCGAAACGGCCAACGCGTGCATCGTCCCCGCCCAGCTCCAGGCGCGGGAAGAACCACGGCGACCACCCGCCGCCCGCCACGAACCGGCCGAAGATCTCGGTGTACTCCGCCCGACCCACGCTCCACATCCCGCCCCCGACCGCGAGCGACGCTCGGACGTACGTCGCCGGCGCCACCGCGGGCGCGGGAGAAATCACCGCCCCGGCCTCGACCGTCAGCGGCTCCACGAACTCCAACGGCGGCAGCTCGCCGGCCGCGGCAGGCCAGGGCAGCGCGAGCAGCAGCACCGCGAGAAGCGGCGGTCGGCGGTCGCTCACGGATCCCCCCCCGGCCCGAGCCCGTTGCGCAGGAAGTTGCCGCGACCCGTGGTCCACAGACCGGGATACTTCGCGGCGTCCGCCCCGGCGACCGTGCAGTTGGCCGCGGAGCCCTCGACCGTGTACACGTCCAGGCCGTGATCCAGGGTCAGCAGGAGGATCTCGAGCGTACCGTCGCCGTCGAGGTCGGCGATCGTGGGACAGGCGATGGCGCCGACGCCGTTGCCGTTGGACTCCTGGTTCTCCAGCACGACGTCGTGCAGCACCTGGCCCCCCGCGGAGAGGATCACGAGCCGTCCGTCGCCCGGCGAGTCGCCCCACACGCCGAAGGCGATCTCCGGGCGCCCGTCGCCCGTGAGGTCGGCCACCGCGGGCTCGGAGGCGAAGGTGAACGGGACGCCGCGCGCGTAGTTGTGGCGCCAGAGCAGACGGGCGTCGGCGTCGAACGCGTAGAGGTAGCCGTCGTTGATCGGCGCGACGATCTCCGGTCGCGCGTCGCCATCGATGTTCGCGATCGCCGGCGCGGGGACCCCCGCCACGGGATACCAGTCGTCGTCCTGCCACGGCTCCTCGGTGAGCGGCAGGACCTCGAACGCGGGCAGACGGCGGCCCGACGCGTGGCCGGTGGCGGCGTAGTCGCCCTGGAGCACCATCAGCGCGTAGTGGTACGTGTGGTACGGCTCGTCCTTCTCCGCGTTCGGGAAGCCGAGGACCTCGTTCCGGCCGTCGCCGTCGAGGTCGGCGGCCGTGGGCGGCGACGCCGTCCATTGCAGCCAGTACGTCCAGCCCGGGCCGGGCCAGTCCCCCGTGTGCAGGTGGTAGTGGTCCTCCTCGACCCGCGGGTCGAGGTAGCGGATGAACTGGCCCCAGGTGAGCGGCGCGCCCTCGCAGTCGTTGGAGCGGTTGGTGAAGTACGTCGGGTCGGTGTCGAGCGCGACGCCGTCGGGGTGGAAGGCCTGGATGTGGTGGTTGTCGTAGGTGCCGAGGATCTCCAGCTCGGGGTCGTCGTCGATGTTGCCGATGCCGACGTTCATGCCGTACATGCCGTAGCCGCCGTGTCCCTGGCAGTTGCGATCGGCGTCGCCGCCGGGGCCGCCGAGCTTGTTGTAGCGCGGCCAGGCCGGCCAGGAGATCCCGTCGGGCTGGTAGAGCGTGCCGTCGGGGTTGAAGACGTAGAGGTAGGCCTCCTGGCGTGCGGACGAGTCGTCGCCGTTCTCGGTCTCGGACGTGCCGGCGACGATCTCGATGTCGCCGTCGAGGTCGATGTCGGCGGCGGCGAGCGAGCGGTTCTCGCCGCAGACGCGCTCGCCGCACGTCGAGGCCGGCCAGCCCGGCTTGAGCTGCATCGCCCCGGCGCGCCACTCGTAGGCCGTCACCGCCCCCTCGCCGCCGGCGACGACGATCTCGACGATCGTATCGCCGTCCAGGTCCGCGACGACCGCGGGCGCGTAGACGCGGCCGTGGTGCGAGGTCCCCTCGTCCATGCGGTCGAGCAGCGTGCCGTCGGCGGACCAGACGGCGATATCGTAGAACGGCGCGACGATCTCGCGCGCGCCGTCGCCGTCGAGGTCCCGCACGGCCGGGGAGGAGAACCAGCCGGTGTTGCCGATCGACAGGTTGCGGACCAGTCGCGGCGCGCCGCCGCCCTGGCGGGCGGCCGGGGCGCACGTCGGGCGCGTGACCGGCGCGCTTTCGCAGGCGGGCAGGGCGAGCAGCGCGGCCAGGAGCGCCGCCGGAGCGGACGCGGTGCGTCTCCCGTTCCCGTGTCTCGGTGTCATGCGCGAAGCGTAGCTCAATACACGGGGCGGAGCGAGAGGACCATGGGCAGCAGGTCGTTGGGCAGGTCGAGCGCGAGCTGGGCCGTGGCGATCTCGCGCCCGGCGGGATCGAGGATGCGGCCGGGAAGCCGGGTCAGGGTGCGCAGCGCGTGCAGGAGGTCGATGTCCTGCTGGCCGCGGAAACGGTAGCGCCCGCCCTCGCGGGCGTCGAACTCGAACTCGTAGACGATCCGCCGGCGGGAGAAGAGCCCCAGCTCGAGCGTGCCCTCGATCGGCACGCCGTCGGCAAGGTCCTCCGCGAACAGGGTCCCGCGCAGGCGCAGCAGCGGTGCGGCCGCGAAGCCCCGCAGCCGGTCGGCCGTGGCCGTCGCCGTGAAGGTGAAGTTGCGCTCGCCCGCCGCCCGCTCGTCCGTGCGCCGCCAGGTGCCCGAGAGCGTCGCCGTGAACTCGAGGCCCACGTCCAGGTTCTCGACGAACGAGCCCTGCTCGTAGCGCGGCGCCCACCCGGCGTCCTGGTACCAGCGCAGGACGTCGGGGTAGGCGGTGCGGATGTCGGGGTGCTTGACCGTCCAGCCCAGCTCCTTGAGCTTGGCGTTGGAGAAGACGACGTCGCGGACGAAGTACGACGCGGTCGCGGTGTCGACGTGCGGGACCAGATCGTCGGTGAGATTGTGCCGGTTGCGGATCACCGTCCACAGCACGCCGGCGGCGACGTTGAGGGCCTTGAAGAAGACGTCCGTGCTGACCAGCGGGTAGAGCAGGCGCATCACGAGCTTCGGCGGCAAGGGGAGGTTGGCCGTGGTCGTGAAGCCGTAGGCCCGGATCGCCGCGCCGAGGATCTCGCCGAAGGGCAGGGGCGTGTCGTCGCAGACGTTGTACGACTCGCCGTACGCCGCGCGGCGGTCCATCACGAACACGGCGGCCCGCGCCACGTCCTCGGCGTGGACCCAGTTCGATCGCGGTCCGCCGGCGAGCCCGACCATGGCCGTCCCGCCGGAGAGCAGCTTGAAGATCGGCGGCAGCGTCGGCAGCGGCCCGGCCAGCCGCAGCCCGCGCGGCCCGTAGATCAGGCTGGGCCGCAGGATCACGAAGCCTGGCCCGCCCTTGCGCGCCAGCGCCTGCAGCAGCGCCTCCGAGTCGATCTTCGTCTGCTCGTACGCCGAGTCCGCCCGCAGCGGCGTGTCCTCGGTGATGAGCCCGCTCGTCGTCTGGTACACCGACCCGGACGAGAAGTGCACGAACCCCTGCGCTCCCTCGTCCCGCGCCCCCTCGTAGAGCCAGCCCACGGCATCGACGTTGATCGGCTTCAGGCGGGCGTAGTCGAGGCCGATATCGATGAGCGCCGCCGTGTGGATGACGTGCGTGCCGCCGGCGACGCAGGCCCGCGCGAACGCGGCGTCTCCCAGGTCCCCCGGCCGGTCCTCGACCCGGCCCTTCGCCTCGTCGGGCAGGGCGGGCAGCCGCTTCTCCGGCCGATCGACCCGGATCACCCGCGTGTCCTCGCGCCGCAGCAGCTCCTCGACGACCAGCGCCCCCACGGTCCCCCCCGCGCCGGTCACGACCACCGTCGTCGTCCCCTTCTTCATCGTCCCTCGCCTCCCCGGCGTCGTCGCGTCGCCGTCGCGGCGCCCGGCTCCTCCCCGCCGGCACCGCCCGCCCGTCGACCGGCCGGAGGATCCGACGACGCCGCTCGCCGGGCAAGGGGAATCGACGGGGGAATCGAGGGCCGGCGGTCGGGGGCCGACGGTCGGCGGTCGGCGGCCGGACCGCCGTTGCCCTCCCGCTCGTTTCCGCGTACTCTCCCGGTCGGCCGTGGAGCGCGTAGACGTCAAGGTCTCCTTCTCCTGCAACAACCGTTGCCGGTTCTGCGTCCAGGGCGACAAGCGCGAACGGTTCAAGGACCGCTCGACCGCCGAGGCCAAGAAGCTCCTGCGCGAGGCACGACGCCGCGCGGACGCGATCGTCTTCACCGGCGGCGAGCCGTCCGTGCGCCCCGACTTCCTGGAGCTGGTCGCCGAGGCGCGGAAGCTCGGCTACCGCCTGATCCAGCTCCAGACCAACGGACAGATGCTCGCCTACCGCGCCTTCGCCCGCGGCTGCCGCGAGGCCGGCGTGACCGAAGTCTCGCCGGCCTTGCACGGCCACGTCCCGGCCCTGCACGATTTCCTCACCGGTCGCCCGGGGAGCTTCGGCTTCACCCTGCGGGGCATCGAGAACGCACGGGCCGAAGGCCTGCCCGTGGTGACCAACACCGTCGTGACCAAACCGAACCGGCGACACCTCGCCGCAATCGCCCGGCTCCTGGCCGACCGCGGCGTTTCCCAGATGCAGTTCGCCTTCGTTCACCCCGTCGGCACGGCCGCCCTCAACTTCGCCTCGATCGTCCCGCGCATGGAGCTGATGCGCGACGAGCTGTTCCGCGCCTTCGACGTCGCGGGGGCGGCGGGCATCCGTTCCATGTCCGAGGCGGTGCCGCTTTGCATCCTGCGCGGGCGCGAAGCGTACGCCGCCGAGTGGATCATCCCCGACGCGGCGGTGTTCGACGCCGAAGGCACGATCGACGACTACCGCGCCTTCCGCCTCGGCGAAGGCAAGGCCAAGGGCCCGCCCTGCCGCCGCTGCCTCCTCGACCCGGTCTGCGAAGGCCCGTGGCGCGAATACCCCGAGCGCTTCGGCTGGTCCGAGTTCCACGCGCGGCGCGACGCGTCGGCGCGCGAGGTCCTCGCCCGCGCCGGCCGGACCTCGCGCAGAGGGGCATGACCACCCTCGGCTACATCCAGGTCACCCGCGTCTGCAACCAGCGCTGCCTGTTCTGCTCGAATCCCGAGAACCAGCGGCTGGTCGAGGTCGGGGAGTTCCGGAAACAGGTGCGCGACCTCGTCGCCTCGGGGCACGACGGGGTGCTGCTGACCGGAGGCGAGCCGACGCTGCACCCCCGCTTGCCGGAGCTGGTGCGCATCGCGACGCGCGCCGGCCTGGCCGCGCGCATCATCACCAACGGCCAGGAAACCTCGCGACCCGGCGTGCTCGGCGCCCTGCACCGCGCCGGCCTGCGGCACCTCCACGTGTCCCTCCACTCGCACCTGCCCTCCGTCCAGGACCGCATCGCCCGCCACCCGGGCTCCCGCGCCCGCGTGGCGCGCACGCTGCGCGCCGCGGCACGCCTCGAGATGGCGACCGACGTCAACATCGTGCTCAACGCGCTGAACCTCCCGCACCTGGAGCGCACCGCGGGCTGGCTGGTGCGCGAGTTCCCTCGCGTGCGCCACGTCGTGTTCAACGGCCTCGATCCGCACACCAACCGCGTCGCCAAGAACCCGTGGATCGTGCCCAAGCTGGCGGACCTGGAGCTGCCGCTCGTCCGCACGCTGGACCTGCTCCACCGCGCGGGACGCTCGTTCCGGGTCGAACGCGTGCCGCTGTGCTACCTGGGGGAATGGGCGCACGTCGCGACCGAGACGCGGAAGATCGTGAAGGGCGAGGGCCGCGTGATCCACTTCCTGGACGAGAAGGGGCGGTTCTCCGCGGACTCGTTCGTGCACGGCAAGGCCCCCTGCTGCGCCGTCTGCACCGCGGATCCCGTCTGCGCCGGGCTGTACTCGATGGACGAGTTCTACTCCTCCTCCGAGCTGTACCCCCTGTTCGTCGATCCCGGGGAGATCCGCCGCAGGGTGCTGGGCGGCTGAGCTACGGAGGGCAGGAACGGGGTGCGGGGGTCGCGTACGAGCCGTTGGTGACGATGAGGCTGTAGCCCTCGCAGGTCGAGATGTCGGAGCCGACGCGGCGGACGCGCACGTAGAAGGTCTTGGACGAGTCCTCGCAGATCGTGCGGCCGGGCGTGTTGGTCGCCGTGCACGGGCACTCCCCGACGACCTCGCCGTCGCGCGTGCCGGAACAGTCGGTGAAGTACTGGAACAGGACGTCGCCGGCGCAGACGTTGGTGGCGCAGTCCCCGGCGAACACGGTGAACGCGAACTGGTCCTCCGGGTTGGACTCGAAACGCACGTCGACGAAGAACTCGTCGCAGTCCGTCTCCGGCGTGTCCACCGCGAGGAACTGGTACCAGTCGTCGTCGTCGGCCGGGACGATGTTGCCCTCGGCGCGCAACGCGGTCCCACCTTCGGTGATCGAGCCCAGGTCGATGGCGGTGTCGCAGGTCTCGCCGCCCTCGGGCTCCGCCGTCACGGGGCACTCGCAGCCGTTGCCGACCACGCCGTCCACGTCGGCCCAGCCGTCCTCGCAGGAGGAGATGGCGCAGGACTCGCCCGCGCACGCGGTCGTGCCGTGGGGGACGTCGGGGCAACCCGTGACGCACGAGCCGCCGCAGGTGCCGGCGAGGCACTCGACCTCGGCGTCGCAGACCGTGTCGCAGCCGCCGCAGTGCAGCGGGTCGGCCATGGTATCGATGCAGCCCAGGCCCGGGCAGCAGGAACGCTCGATGGAGCAGGCGGCGGCGCCGTTGCAGGAGCACGTTCCGGCCAGGCAGCTGTCGCCGTGGGGCGAGCAGACGGTGCCGCAGGCGCCGCAGTTCGACGGGTCGTTGCGCGTGTTGGTGCAGAAGCCCTCGCAGCACTGCTCCCCGCCGGGACAGCCGTCGACGCCGCAGCTCGAGGAGACGCAACGGCCGTCGACGCAGTGCTGGCCCGCGGGACAGGCGTCGGGGCAGGTCGCCGCGTCGCCGCCGTCGACGCCGTCGCGGCCGTCGGCGTCGGGCCGCACGACGACGTCCTCGAGCGGCGTGTCGCTGCCCGTCGCGCAACCGGCGGCGACGAGCGCGGCGAGGAGGATCGCCGCCGGACCCGGCGGCCTGCGAGGACCCAAGGAGTTCGCGTCCATGCTCAGTACACCCCGTTCGAGACGCGTATCGTATACGCGTCGCAGGTCGTGGGGAAGCCCGCACGTCGCGTGACGCAGAAGGTGTAGCGGGCCGAGTTGTCCGAACAGATGTTGGCGCCGGCGGTGTTGCCGGCGGTGCAGTTGCCCTCGCCGCACGGGGAGGCGCCCGTCGGGTTGACGCAGCCCCCCGCCGCCTGGGCGAAGTCGGTGTACCAGGCGTAGACGTCGGTCCCCGTCAGGCCGGTGCAGACGGCGGGCGAGCAGCTCCCCGCGCGGTACACGTCCATCTGGAACTGGCTGCCCGGGTTGACCGTGAACCGGATGTCGGCATGGAACGAGTCGCTCGGACCGGCCGGCGTGGCGTCCGTGGCCACGAAGGTGAAGCAGTCGACGTCGCCCGCCACGGGGATCTTGCCGCTGAAGGTGTAGTCGCAGCTCGGATCGGTGCACGTCCCCACCGGCAGCGCGTACGCGCCGGCGCAGGTCGGCGTCCCCTCGAACCCGGTCTCGCCCTGGCACTCGCAACCGGTGCCGTACGAGCCATCGGTGTCGTACCAGTTGACGCTGCAGGTGGAGATCCGGCAGGTGCCCGTGACGCAGGCGACCGTGGCGTTGGGGACCGCCGTGCACAGCACGGCGGGCGCGGCCGGCGCGTCATCGACGACGCCGTCGCAGTCGTCGTCGATGCCGTTGCAGGTCTCGACGTTGCCGCCCGTGAGCGGGACGACGCACGAGCCCCAGGTGCAGCTCGGTCCCATGCACGTCTGCGTGCCCATGCAGGTCTTCGTCGGCACGGTCACGGTGCAGGACTGGGTCGAGGTGCGCCGGCAGGTGAAGGTCTCGTCCGTGGCCCCGTTGCAGTTGTCGTCGACGTTGTTGCACGTCTCGGAGGCGAGGACCGTGCAGGAGCCCCAGGCGCAGGAGGCGGAGCAGTTGCGGACGCCGGAGCACGCGCCGACCGTGCAGGAGCCCGACGAGCCCTGCGCGCACTCGAAACCGTCGTCGGTCGTCGCGTCGCAGTCGTCGTCGACCGCGTTGCACGGCTCGGCGGCGCCCGGGTGGACGTCGAAGCTGGCGTCGTTGCAGTCCGTGCCGAGGCAGGAGAGCGGCGGGAAGCCGTCGCCGTCGACGTCGGGCGGCTGGAAGACGCAGGCGCCCGTGCCGCCGCCCGCGGCCGGGTCGCAGGAGTCGGCGGTGCAGCCGAGGGCGTCGTCGCAGGTCGGGACCGCTCCCGCCGTGCAGCCGAAGCCGGGGTCGCAGCGCTCGGGGCCGTTGCAGAACTGCCCGTCGTCGCAGCGCGCGTCGAGCGGCGTATTGGTGCAGGAGTCGGAGGCGGTCGAGCACCGGTCGTCGGTGCAGACGATGCCGTCGGAGCAGGACGGCGGCGCACCGGCGACGCAGCCGAGGGTCACGCTGCAGCTCTCGGGGCCGTTGCAGAACAGGCCGTCCTGGCAGGCCGCGTCGGAGGGGGAGTGCGTGCAGGAGCCGTCCAGGGGCTGACACCCGTCGGTCGTGCAGTCGAGCCCGTCGTCGCAGTCGGCCGGCGTGCCGGCGACGCAGCCGACGCCGGCCTGGCAGGTCTCGGTGCCCGTGCAGGGGTTGCCGTCGTCGCACTGCGAGCCGTCCGGCAGGTGGCTGCAGGTCCCGTCGAGCGGGTTGCAGCGATCGACGGTGCAGTCGACGCCGTCCCCGCAGTCCACCGCCGTGCCCGACTGGCAGCGGACGCCGGGGATGCACGTCTCCGCGCCGTTGCACAGGTCGCCGTCGTCGCACTCGGCGTCGGAATAGCAGACGCAGGCGGTGTCGTCGTCCGTGAGGCCGTCGCAGTCGTCGTCGACGCGGTCGCAGGTCGAGTCGCTGGTGGCGGGCGGATCCCGCGGCTCGCAGCCCTCGCTGCCGTGGAAGCAGTACGACCGGCGCCGGCACGCCCCCTCGCCGCAGAACGTGAACGCGTAGTCCTCGTCCGTCATGCCGTCGCAGTCGTCGTCCTCGCCGTCGCACGCGACTTCGCTCGTGTCCGGCGCCGCCGTGCACGAGGCCTCGCAGCCGTTCCAGCGCTCGCCGTCCAGGTCGCTCCAGCCCGCCTCGCACTCGAACTCGCACGTTCCCAGGACGCAGATCGGCTCGCCGTGCGCGAAGTCGCGGCAGGCCAGCCCGCAGCCGCCGCAGTGCAGCGGGTCGAAGTCGAGGTCGATGCCTTCGTCGGTCAAGCCGTCGCAGTCGTCGTCCAGCGCGTTGCACGTCTCCGGGACGCAGGGCGCGCAGCCGAGGTCGTCGCCGTCGCTGCGGCCGTCGCAGTCGTTGTCCAGGCCGTCCTCGCACGAGCCGTCCGCCGTCGTCTCCGGTCCCGATTCCAGGCACTCGTACTCGCAGCCATCGACCGCCGCCCCGTTGGCGTCGACCCATCCGGCGGCGCAGTCCAGGATGCGGCAGGCGCCGGCCTCGCATGCCGCCATCGCGTGGGGCGGCATGCACAGCGCGCCGCACTCGCCGCAGTTCTCGTTGCTGCCGAGGATGTCGAAGTCCTCGTCCGTCAGGCCGTCGCAGTCGTCGTCCAGCTCGTTGCACCACTCGGCCGCCGGCGTGCACCCGTCGACGACGGCATCGCCCTCCGGTCCGGGCCCGTCGTCCGCCTCCACATCGGCCGGTCCGCTCTCGTCCGCGTCCGCCCCGAGGACGTCCCCGCCCTCGCCGGAGTCCGTCGCGCCGTCGTCCGGACCGGTCTCGGGTGTCGACGTTCCCGAAGCTGGACAGCCGAGGATCGGCAACACCAGCACCAGCCACGCCCGGCTCGCGCGTCGCGTCATGTCCACAACCCCATGCCCCCCGTTCCTCTCCGCGCAGTATACGGGGCGGGATTGCGGCCAGCAAGGCGAAGGGAAGTTCTTGTAGGAAGCATTCTCGGTTCTCGGTTCTCGGTTCTCGGTTCTCGGTCCGGGCGGGCGACCTTCCGATGCGGCACGAGCCTCACTCTCGCGGGAAGGGGCGCACGAGGGAGAGGCCGAGGTCGCGGGCCATGGCCCAGGGGAGGCCGGGGCAGCCGCGGCGCGCCCCGCACCGCCCGCAGCGCAGCGACCAGGCCCGGTTCGCCTCCGCGACGAAATCGCGCAGCACGGCGTAGGGGTCGATGCGGTCCCCCCGGAGCCAGCCCAGGTCGAACGGCTCCGGCGCCGGACGCACGGGTCGCCCGCTCGCCAGGCACGGCGGGAGGCCCTCCGCCGCGCGCGCCGCGCGCAGCCAGCGCCGGACCGCGGCCGCCGAGCCGGGCGCGAACGGCCAGCCGTCGCGCTCCGCCGCGGCGACGTCGGGCAGGGCGACCACC
>JACRCZ010000114.1 GCA_016218765.1 Deltaproteobacteria bacterium
CGGCTGCGGGTCGCCGCGGCGCCGCCGGCGCGACCGCCGGCGCGGGCCGCGCGAACGGATCCGGACCGAGCGCCTCGCGGAACGCCGCGGCCGTCGGGAAGCGCTGCGCCGGGTCCTTGGCCAGAGCCCGCAATACCGCCGCGTCCAACGCCGGGTCGATCTCCGGTCGAAAGGTGCGCACGGACGCCGCCGGCTCGCCGATGATCTTCCCCAGCGTCCCCGCCAGATCCGGCGCCTCGTGCGGCAGCCGCCCCGCCAGGCACTCGTAGAGCAGCACCCCGACCGACCACACGTCCGTGCGTCCATCGATCCCGCGGCGCCCCGTCGCCTGCTCGGGCGACATGTAGCGCGGCGTGCCGACCAGCATCCCCGTCCGCGTCAGGTGCGCCACCTTCGGATCGTCCATCGCCTTGGCGATGCCGAAGTCGAGGATCTTCACGTGGTCCCGCCCGTCCCCCTGGTCCTCCAGGAAGACGTTGTCCGGCTTGAGGTCGCGGTGCACGATCCCCGCCGCGTGCGCCGCCTCCAGCGCGGCCAGGATCTGGCGGGCGATGCCGGCGGCGCGCGCGAACGGCAGCACGGGCTGCTCCCGGCGCAGCTCGGCCAGCGATCGGCCGCGCAGCTTCTCCATCACCAGGAACGGCGCGCCGCCGGGGGTCGCCCCGACGTCGAGCACGTCGACGATGTGGGGGCTGCCGATGCGCGCCGCCGCCGTCGCCTCCTGCTGGAAGCGCGCCAGCGCCGCCGGATCGGACACCAACTCGGGCCGCAAGAGCTTCACCGCCACCGTGCGCCCCAGCCGCAGGTGCTCGGCCTCCCAGACGTAGCCCATCCCGCCCGAGCCCAGCGGCCGGGTCAGCCGGTACTTGTCCCCCAGGACCAGCCCTGTGAAGTCCGGCGGCAATCCCCCCCCCCTACGACTTCTCCTTGAAGTCCTTCCCCAGCCACGGCCGCGCGACGATCAGGAGCGCGGTCGACGACATGGCGATGAGCCCGTAGATCAGCCACATCGACTCCGTGGCCATCACGCCCTCCTCCGGACAGTAGTTCGCCAGGAACCAGCCGGAGTAGAAGCTCGTGATCATCTTGGTCAGGAACCACGGGAACTGGGCGACGCCCATGTACGCCCCCGTCCGGCCCTCCGGCGCGATCTCCGCCGCGTACTGCAGGAAGCGCGGCTGCCAGATCGCCTCGCCGATCGTCATCAGCACCAGGTAGGCGCCCAGCGTGTAGGGACTTGGGCCCAGCGCCAGGAGGAACGTCGGAGCCGCCATCACCGCCGTGCCGACGATCATCAGGTTGTAGACCTTGCGCTTCTGCGTCAGCGCCGCAATGACCGGCACGAAGACGAAGATGAGCAGCGGATTGAAGTTCGTCGCCACCTCGAAGTTCGCCCCGATCCACGTCCCGCGATACGCCCGCTCGACGTACATCGGCAACGTGAGCCAGTTGTGCGCGAACAACGTCTGCACCGGAATGAGCGCGAAAATGAAGAACGCGAACTTCCCGTCCGCCAGGGGGTGGTTCTTGAGCCAGTTCCACACCCCGGAGCCCGCCGCCGCGGCCGGCTCCTTCTTCGCTTCCTTTCCCTCGTCCTTCTTCCCGCCCCCCTCCTTCTCCTTCGCCGCCTTCGCGTCCGCGATCGCCCGCTCCGCGACCTTCCGCGTGAGGATCATCGCCGTGAAGAGCAGCCCGAGCATCGTCAGGCCGGTGAAGACCCAGTACGTCCCGGAGATGCCGATCGCCTTGCGGATCGGAGGGAAGAAGGTCGGGATCCAGCCGCCGAGATTCATCAGCGCGTAGAGCATCGCGTAGCCCATCCCGGCGGTCTTCGGCGTCGAGAACTGCCGCACCGCCGCGTAGGCCGCGGGCTGGTACATGCCGTAGCCCAGCACCACGAACAGGATGCCGGCCAGGGCCGTGAAGTGCACCGGCGACCATGGGCCGTCGGGACCCAACCCGACCGTCGGGCCGAGCGCCAACAGCCCGCGACCCAGCAGCATCAGCGCCAGCGCCGCCACGAGCGCGACGCGCACGCCCCACTTGTCCGCCAGGCCGCCGAACAGGAACATCGCGAACGTGATGCCCCACGTCAGCGTCCCGGTCATGTAGCCCGCCCAGCTGTCGTCCATGCCCACGTACTGGTTGAAGTACATGGCCAGGTAGCCGAGCACCCCGAAGTAGACCAGCCCCTCGAGCCAGTACGACAGGTTGACGCCCCACAGCGCCCGCGGGGCTCGCACCACGTCCACGAACGGCTGCGTCACCTCGCGCCACCACGGGCCCTTCGGCTCCTCGACCTTCGCGCCCGCCGCGTCCTCCGCGGATTCCTGCGCCGGTGTGGTTTCGTCCTTCTTCGCCATGCGTCGCCTCGCTCCGGTCCGCGCACGGTACCGCGTGCCGCCGCGTGGTGTCCATGCCGCTGGAGGGCGCGGAGGGGGCGGAGGGCGCGGAGACCGGATTCACCACTGACCCTTCGACAAGCTCAGGGTGCGGGCAGACGCTGAGGGCGCTGAGAGGAACGCTGAGAGGAGAAGGCCGGGTGCGGGAAGCGTCCCGGCACGTCGGACCCGGGATCGGATGCCCGTGACGCGGCGCCCCTTCGGCTGCGCTCAGGGCCTGCGGGGCGCCGCGCCACGGTCTCCTCCGCCGCCGGGTGCAACGGTGGACGGTCTCCGGGCAAGCCGGCACGCGACCCTCGCGGCGCGGCCGGTTCCCTTGCGCGGCGCCTCTAGTACCCTGAGCGCAGGCGACGGGGCGCCGCGCAAGGGCAACGGGACCCGGGCCCGCACCCCCCGTCCGCCTCGTCCCCGCCTTCTCAGCGTTCGTCTCAGCGTCCTCAGCGTCTGCCCGCACCCTGAGCTTGTCGAAGGGTCAGCGGTGAATCCGGTCTCGGCGCCCTCCGCCCCCTCCGCGCCCTCCACTGCCCCTCCCGTTGCCTGCCGCCGCCGCTTGATCACACCATCGGCTCGCCTGCATGCCCATCGCACCGCCCATCGCCGCCGCCCGACCCCCACCCGTCTCGTCACCCGCGACCCCCGTCCTGCGCCGCCTCGCCACCCTCCTCCTCGCGGTCGCCTGCTCGCGCGGCTCGCCTCCCTCCCCCGTCCCCACCGACGCCGCCGCCGGCAGGACGGCAATACCCGAGCGCGCCGAGGCCGGCCTCCCCCTCCTCGCGGACGCCGCGCCGCCGGGCCTCCCTCCGTCGGACGACGCCGCCGCGCCGCGCCCGGCTCCCGAAGCTGTCGCCGGCCCGCCCGCGACCCCTCCCGACTCCCCTCCTCCCCGCCCACCCGGCAGCATGGCCGACCTCGACCCGACGAACGACCGCGTCACCGGACCGCCCGACCCCGTCCTCGATTGCGAGTCGCGGCTCGAAGCGGCCGGCGTGCGATGGGCTCCCGCGAGCCTCCCCGTGCGCCGCCGCCCGAACGGCGACGTCTGCGGCGTCGAGCAGGCCGTCACCTATCGCGAAGGCCCCACCGGAATCCGCTGGTCACCCCATCCCGTCGTCTCCTGCGGCCTCGCCCTCGCCCTCGCCCGCCTCGAGACCGTCGCGCAGCAGGAAGCCGAACGCCTCCTGGGCTCCCGCATCACCCGCATCGAACAAGGCGGCACCACCGCCTGCCGCCGCATCGCCCGCTTCCCGGGGATGATGAGCGAGCACAGCTTCGCCAACGGCATCGACGTGCGCTCGTTCAAGCTCGCCGACGGCCGCACGGTCGCCGTCCAGCGCTGGTTCGGCGACACCGCCGCCGAGCCTGCGATCCCCGAAGGCCGCTTCCTCCGTACCCTCGCCCGCCGCCTCTACGACGAGGACGTCTTCTCCGTCGTCCTCACCGCCTTCTGGGACTCCCTCCACGACGACCACTTCCACCTCGACCTCGCCCGCTACCGGGTGGACGGAACGCGCTAGTCACAGTAAACTCCTGTCGCGTCGTTGTCGCCGTCGGGGAGCCGCGCAGGCTCCCGCGCGACATGCCGTCGCCGGAGGGTGAACCGATGAGGAACCACTCGAAGCTCGTGGGTTTCTTCCTGCTCTACGCCGGTCTCCAAGCCTGCACCGGCGGCAGCGCCTGCAGCGGCTGCGTCGAGCCGATTCCCGGCGGATTCCCCCTCGAACAGCGCATCGCCAACTCTGCCCAGGCCCGGCTCACGCCCAACGCCATCACCTTCCTCGAGACGAATTTCTCCGCGATCGTCGCCACCCTGATGCCGGACGGCTTGTCGTTCGACATCCCCGAAAGCACCACGGACATCGCCGGGATCGGCACCGTCACCATCTGCCCCGGCGGCGGCTGCACCGCCACCATCAACATCACCGGCGTCGACATCCAGCCCACACCCCCCTCCTCCCTCGTCCTGGTCGCGCAGCTCGAAGTCGTCACCAGCAACATCCGCATCTCGACCGAACGCAACTTCACCTGCCTCTGGCTCTCCGGCTTCGAGTGCGACATGGATGTCGACACGCGGCGCGCCTCGCCCCCCAACAACACCATGCGCGCCACTCTGACCCTCACGATCGACACCCGCACCGGCTACACCAACGCCAACGTCACCGACGCCGGCCTCGCCGACGGCATCCAGAGCGACGACATCAGCATCTCGGCCGCCAACACCTGCGGCGCCGTCTGGTGCAGCATCGCCGACATCGGCATCGTCAAGGACATCATCGTCGGACAGCTCGAATCCACCCTCACCGACACCCTGACCAGCCAGCTCTCCACCTTCACCTGCATGGCCTGCCCCGACGCCCCCGCCACCTGCCCCACCGGCACCACCTGCGACGCCGACAGCGGCTTCTGCGAATACTCCGACGGCACCTGCGCCGGCATGCTCCTCGGCCTCGAAGGCCGCACCGACCTCGGCACCATGATGGCCTCCGTCTCCCCGGGCCTCTCCGCCCTCGTCGACTTCGTCTTCGCCGCCGGCGGCTACGCCAACGTCGATGGCAACGGCCTCAACCTCGGCGCCTACGGCGGCCTCGAGGCCGTCACGCCCAACGCCTGCGTCCCCGCCGATTACGTCGCCGACTGGCTCACCTATGCCCCCGCCCCCATCGCCCCCGAGTTCTCCTCGGGCAACGACTTCACTGCCTGCCGCCGCTGCCCGGAGGGCACCGAGTGCTCCGCCGGCTACTCCTGCGCCGACTCCGGCCGCTGCGAGGACGCCGCCGGCGCCTGCGAGTCCGTCACGCAGCCGGTGATGGTCAAGCTCGGCCTCGCCGAGCGCTACCTCAACCGCGCCGGCGCCGGCCTCTTCGAATCCGGCATGCTCTGCCTCGGCCTCGGCACGTCCACCGTCGCCCAGCTCAACTACGGCAAGCTCGCCCTGCTCATGCCCGCCATCGACCGCCTGACGTGGGGCGACACCGCCCCCGTCTCCATCGAGGTCCGCCCGCAGCTCCCGCCGCGCTTCCTGATCGGCGACCTCGTCGCGGATCCCCTCCTCGGCGTCGAGCCCGACGGCCGCTCGCTCTCCATCGTCATGGACGACGCCCAGCTCGACTTCTACCTCTGGATGCTCGATCGCTGGATCAGGGTCCTCACCGTCGAGATGGACCTCGACGTCGGCCTGCGCCTCGAAGCCGAAGCCGGCCAGCTCGTCCCGGCCATCACCGGCATCGCCGTCCAGTCCTCGTGCATGCCTTGCCCCGCCGCCGGCGACTGCCCGTCGCCGTCCACCTGCGACGGCACCGTCTGCATGAACAGCGACGGCTCGTGCGAACTCGTCTCGCACGTCGAGGTCACCGACGCGCAGATCATCGGACCGCCGAACAACATCAACGACCTGTTCACCGATCTCCTCGGCCTCGTCGCCGGCATGGTCCCGCCCTTCAGCCCGATCGCCCTGCCCGAGTTCTCCGGCTTCGTGCTGGAGATCCCCGACGGCGGCATCACCAGCGTCTCCCAGGGCGGCGAGAACTTCCTCGCCATCTACGCCAACCTCGCCATGGCGCCGCCCCCGTCGCCCCACGTCACCGATACCTACGCGCGCCTCACCGCGCTCGCCCTCCCCGCGGACGACCTCGCGGCCCGCGCCCCCGTCCGCCTCCGCGAGATCCTCCCCGTCGCCACGATCGACGTCGCCGCGCACTCCGACGTCGTCAGCGCCAGCAGGTTCGACTACCGCTGGCGCGTCGACGAAGGCTCCTGGTCCGCCTGGACCCGCGCCACCCGCCTCACCGTCAGCGACCCGCGCCTCGCCTTCGCCGGCGAACACGCCGTCGACATCCAGTCCCGGCTCGCCGACGACGACTCGACCATCGATCCCACCCCGGTCCGCGTGCCCGTCCACGTCGAAGACGTCCGGCCGTACGTCCGCACCGTGCACCGCGCCCCGGGCCGCGACCACCCCTCCGAAGCGCTGCGCGGCCGCCCGGAGACCACCCCCGAATCGTCCGGCTGCGGCTGCGCCGTGCCCGGCCGCGGCTCGTCCTCCACGGGCCTCGCAGCCCTCCTGGCCCTCGCTCTCGGCGCCGTCCTCACCCTCCGCCGCCGCCCTGCCCTGAGCGAGCGAAGCGAGTCGAAGGGCGCCCTCCGCCGTCGTCGCCCTGCCCTGAGCGAGCGAAGCGAGTCGAAGGGCGCCCTGCTCCTCCTTGGCGCCGCCGCCCTCCTCGCCGTCGGCCTCGCCGGCGGCTGCGATTGCGGCACGGGCGGCGGCGACGAGGCCGGCACCGAGGTCCCGGGCGCCTGCACCGACGAGTCCTGCGCCCCCGGCGGCTGCTGCGCCGACACCGGCTCGTGCGTCGACCTCCCCGCCGAGGAAGGCTTCTGCGAGCCCGGCTACGGCTGCCTCGACGCCGACGGCAACTTCACCCCCACCTGGGATCCCGATACCTGCACCTGGTCCGACGAATGCTGCGCCGAGCTGCCCGAGCTCTCCGTCGGCTTCGTCGGCCAGCACTCCGAGATCGCCGTCACGCCGGACGGCACCGTCCTCGTCAGCGCCTACTCCGCCGGCCTCGGCGAACGCTCCGAATACGGCGATCTGGTCGTCGGCACCTGGGACGACACCGCCGGCGAGCTCGTCTGGGAACATGTCGATGGCGTCCCCACAACGGGCGACGTCACCGGCTCCCCCTCCGGCTGGCGCGGCGGCATCTCCACCCCCGGCGACGACGTCGGCAAGTACACCACCATCGCCGTCGGCGCCGACGGCGAGCCGCGCGTCGCCTACTACGACGTCACCCACGGCGCC
>JACRCZ010000113.1 GCA_016218765.1 Deltaproteobacteria bacterium
CCAGCGCCCTCCTCAGCCGGAAATGCTCGTCCGACACCGAGAACAGCAGCAGATCGTCGCCCCGCCGGTTCGGCAAGAGCCCCGGCGACAACACCGGCACTCGCCCCAGCATCTGCGTCGCCACCGGCAAGTCCCCGCAGAGCAGCAAACCCGCACGGTCGCACGTCAGATCGGACCGCCGCAGCCACGACGTCATGTCCGGCGGCGGCCGCGCCGCGAGCGCCTCCGCCGCGGGCCCCAGCACGTCCAGGTCCAACGGCGTCAAGCCCGCACGCAGCACCTTCATCGCCTGCTGCCGCGCCTCCGTCAGCTCGATCGCCCCCTCCCCCGCTCCTACCGCCACCGCTGCCTGCACGTAGTCCAGCAGGACCCCGGGCAGCGGCTGCCGCAGCTTCCCGGCCGCCGCCGCCAGCATGAACGCCGCCGCGTGCTCCCGCCGGTACGTGGCCATGTGATGCCCGGCCACGAACCGCAGCTCCGCCTGCGACAGCCCCGCCAGGAAATCCTGCCCCGCCACCGACGCCGCCGGGTCCGTCATCGCGAAGATCAGCCCGCCCGCCTGGTGCGGCACGACGTACAGCTCCGGCACCGGCACGTCCAACACCCCCGACACCTGCCGCAGCGCCTTCGCCAACGCCAGCCCGCTCGTCCTCACGTCCTGCAGGTCCTGCTTGCGCAGGCCGAACTCCTTCGCGCTCTGCGCCCACCCCTTCGCAATCGCTCCGGCCGCCGCCGCCAGCACCCGCGACACGTCGCGGTCCTGGTTCGGGTGGACCAGCTCGCGCTCCCACGCCTCCGCGTCCACTCCCCCCACCGTCCCCAACGCCCCCTTGGGCCGGTACTGCTCGTAGAACTGCACCTCCGTCGGATCGGCCCGGCCCAGCGTCGCCAGCGCCGCGCACACGCACCACGTCTCGTCCGCACGCCCCGCGTCGCGCAAGATGCCCCGCATCCGGTGGTAGGACTCGATCCGCTTCGGATCTCCCCGCAGCAGACGCTGGTGCTCCCGCACCGCGTCCGCCCACCGCCCCGGAATCTGCGCGTACAACCCGGCCAACAGCTCCCGCCGCGCCCGGTGGTCCGGATTCAGCTCCAGCGCCCGCGCGTGATACCCGGCCGCCCGCTCGAGGTCCCCCAGCCGCAGCCGCGCGTTCTCCCCCAGCTCGTGCAACAAGGCCTCGCGCGCCCCCTCCGTCCCGGCGCGGCCCGACAACCGCTCGAGCTGCCGGCGCCACGATTCGTCCAGTCCCGCCCAGTCCTCGGCCGCCGTCCGCAGCCGTTCGATCGCCGCCATGCTCTCGGCGTCGCCCGGGTCTTCGTCCAGCACCTTCTCGAACTCCGCCAGCGCCTTCTCCTCGTCGCCCGCATGATCGTGCCAGGTCGTCGCCAGGAAGAAGTGCCACGTCGCCCGCTTCGGCGCCTCCGGCTCGCTCGCCAGGATCCCCTCGGCCGCCGCGATCGCCTCGGCCCACATCTCCGCGTCGCGACAAGCCTGGAACAGCCTGAGCTGCGCCAGCTTGTGGCCCTGGTCCAGCGTCAACGCCTCCTGGTAGAAGAGGATCGCCTGCGGCACGTCCCCCAGCCTCGCCGCACACGTCTCCCCAGCCTCCAACAGCACCCGGATGCGCTCTTCCCCCGACAGCAGTTCAGCCAACCGCCGCCGCGCCTCCACCAGGTGCACGTGGTCCCCTTCCGCCGCGAACACCTCGACCAGACCCTCCAGGGACGGACGGTGCGCCGCGTCGATCGCCAGTGCCTTCTCGAAGAGGTTGCGCGCCTGCTTCCCGTCCCGCTGCTGCGCCTTGATCCCGGCCATCCGCGCGTAGACGTCCGCACGCGCCGCGCCCGAAACCCACGCCTCGAACTGGAACAGCAACGCGCGGAACTGCTTGAGCGCCCCGTCCAGGTCGCCGCCACGAAGCGCTTCCTCGGCCCGCTCCCGGGCCGCCTCGAACTCACCCCCCGCCGTCTTCGAGCCGGCAGGCATGACGCGAACTCTAGCCCCTGCCGCCCCCCCCGCTCAAGAGCATGTTCCCCCTCCCCACCTCTCCCGTCGACCTCCCCACACCTCTCCTCCGCCCGGTCCACCCCCCCTCCCCACCTCCCCTAGTCGTCGTGCCGCTCGTGCCCCCGCCCCTCGCCCTCGCCGTGCTCGTCGTGCCCCCGGCCGTGTCCGTGATGCCGTCCGCCGGGAACCACCACCGTCGGAGCCGGAGGCACGCCGATCACCACGGGCGCCGGCGCCACCACCGGAGGCGACCCCACCACCACAGGCGCTGGAACGCCCACCCGCACTCCGGCCCCGATGCCGACGCTCACCCCGGGCACCTGCACCGATACCGACGGCACCGTCACCGTCACCGACGGCGGCCGCACGACCACGGCCGCGCCACCACCCACCACCACCGGCGCCGGCACCACGGGCACCACCACCGGAGGAGGCGGCGCCACCGGCACCACCACCGCGACCCCATGACCATGTCCGTGACCGTGGACCTTGCCCTTGTGGTCGATCCACGCCGTCCGCGCCTCGATCAACACCGGCACCAGCTCCGCACGCACCTCGGCCCGCTCCTCCGCGTGCCCCGCCCAGGCCGCCAGCCGCACCTCGCGCACCACCGCGATGCGCTCGTGCCGTGGCACGTACACCACAGGCACCCACGCCTCCCGCGCCAGCTCGAACCGCGCCCGCGCCGTCGGCAACGCCACCAGCGCCGGCGCCCCCACCACCGCCACCAGCACCCGCGCCCGCGTCGCGACCCGATGCCGCCGCAGCTCCACCTGCGTCCGCCAGAACGGCTGCGCGTCCACGACCAGCACCGGCGCCGCGATCACCTCCGGCGTCTGGATGTCGATGTCGTACCGCGTGATCAGCTCGTCCGCCTGCCGGTCCGTCCAGTCGTCCCAGCTCTCCACGATCACCGGCGGCGGCGGCACCGGCTGCACGCCCTCTCCCGGCACGATCCGCACCGCCAACGGCTCGCCCGCAGGCTCGATGTCCCGCACCGCATCGCCCGCCACGACATGGACGCTTCCGCCCAGGACCACGACGTCCGTCGCCCGCCGGTCCGGCGCAATCCCGATGACGTACGTCGTCCCCTGCACCTCCGTCGTGCCGCCCGGCGTCGAAATCCGGAAGTACGAGCCCTCCGCCTTGTTCTTCGCCGCCTCGATCCGGATCGTCCCCGCCAGCACCGCGAGGTCGATGGTCCGCACCTCGCCCGCCACCGAGGCCTCGCGCACCAAGAGCTCCGTCATCTCGTCCAGGTCCACCACCGACCCGTCCGGAAGATCCAGCTCCGCCTGCGCCTCGGGATCGACCAGCAACACGCTCCCCGGCAGGACGCTCGCACCCTCCGCGATCTCGTGCGTCCCCTCCCCGTCAATCACCTGGATCCGACCCTTCACGAACCCGAGCCGCGGAGGCTGCGCCTCCGCCGGCTCCGCCGCAGCCGCCGTCGCACCGCCCGCCGCGGCCTGCTCGCCCGCGGTCGTCGTCGCGCCGGCCGCCGCACCCGTCGCACCCCCGACCTGCCCCGCCGCAGGCTCCGTCGCCCCGGCCGGCTCCCCGGGCGCCGAGCCCGACTCGGCTTTCTTGCCGCAACCCACCGCCCCCAACGCCATCACCAGAATCCATGTCGCTCGTCTCATGCCTCTCACCATCCTCCCCTCCTTATCCGAGGTTCACGGCACCCGCCGCCATCTTACGCCTCACCCGCCCAGCGGCAACCGCCGCAACCACGGACCCGTGTTGGACGACGCCCCCCCGGAGATCTTTGCCCTTCCTCCGCCCACAATCTTCCCCGCTGATCACCACAACTTCCCCCCCACCCCCCAACTCGTCCCGATCGACCCACCCCCAAACTCAACCCAATTGACCCACCCCCCACCCCCCACTTCCCCTATCCTCCCCCCATGCCCCCCTCCCTCCCCGCCCTCCAACGCC
>JACRCZ010000118.1 GCA_016218765.1 Deltaproteobacteria bacterium
GGCGGGGGCGGGGGCGGGGGGGTGGGGGTGGGTCCGTCGGATGTGGGGAGGTGGAGGTGTTGGCCGGGGAGGATGCGGTCGGAGTTGCCGAGGTCGTTGGCTTCTCGGAGGGCATCGACGGAGACGTCGTGTTGTTGGGCGATCTCCCAGAGGGTTTCGCCGGCGAGGACCTGGTGGGTTTCGTCGGCGCGCGCGGGGGGGGAGACAGAGGCCTGGGTCAGGAGGGCGAGGGAGAGCAGGCAGGGGGCGGTTCGGCGTGCGAACACGCACAAGGTGTACGTGGGTCGGGTCCGGTGGTCAAGTACGTCGCGACATCGACGCGGCATCGTCGGGGATCGTCGGGGATCTTGCCAAGTTGCGGGAAGTCGGCTATGGTGCGCCCGCTTCTTTGGAGAAGCCTGTGGGGGGGCGAACGGACGGTTTGGGGTTCAGTTGCGTCGTCGGCCTCGCGGGGCGGGGCGACGGCGCGGGAGGAGGAGACGATGAGCGTTGCCAAGATGTTGCTGATCGGTTTTGCGATGTTGATGCCGTTGGCGTGCGGGGACGACGACAGTGGGAACCCGGACGTGACGGGTGACGACGGCGGCGAGATCGCGGCGGATGCGGACGCCGACGCGGATGCCGACGTGGAGCCCGAGGCGGACGTGGAGCCCGAGGTCGAGGGTGATGCCGGGGAGACGACGGACGGGCCGCCCGAGTGTCCGCCGGACGACGCGGACCACATCTACATCAACGTGGCGGGGCAGGTGATGCCGTTGGGCACGGCGGACGTCGGTGGGATGTACCTGGCGGCGGTGGTGCCGTTGTCGGCGTTGACCGGGGCCCCGGACGTTTTGGGCGAGACGACGACGAATGTGGACGGCACGTTCTTCTTCTCGTGCGTGGACGTGAAGAACTCGGCGTTGGGCCTGATCGTGCTTGGGGACGACGATCCCGAGGACGGGGCTGCGGGTGATTTCTTCCCGACCTTCACGGGCGTTGCCGGGTGGACGTCGGACGCGGAGAAGGTCGACCTGCTGAGCGCGATCGTGTTCGCGCTGCCCAACCCGTTGGTGACGGGCCTGGCGGCGTTGACGGGCATTGATCCTGCGGGCGACGGGATGGTGATGGGGAACGTGATTGACGGGACGACGTACGCGCCTCTGGCGGGTGCGGTGGTGGACAGCGTTCCGGGCGGGTCCTTGACGGTGGCCTATCCGAGCGCCGATTTCACGGCGGTGGCGACGGACATGACGTCGGCGAACGGGACGTGGGTTCTCACGGAGCCGTTGACGGGCCTGACGAACGTCACGGCGACGCTGACGGGGTACACGTTCGACACGCACCCCGCGGCGACGCCGGCGGGCTACTGTTTCTTCCTGCCGTTCCTGAGCAACGACTAGGGCGGTCACAATGCGCCGCCTGCCTTATGCGGTAACGGCGGCCGCGCTCGCGCTCCTGGCCCCGGGCCAGGGGCGCGCGGGCGGCTTCTACATCTACGAGCACTCGGCCGTCGCGACGGGGATGGCGGACGCGCGGACGGCGTTGTGGGACGATCCGTCGTCGTTGTTCTACAACCCGGCGGCGATCACGGAGCTGGACGGGTTCCAGCTCGTGCTGGGCGACACGCTGCTCTTGCCGGAGATCACGTACACGCCGAGCGGCGTGGCGTACAATCCGGACGGGAGCCGTGTCGGCGGTGCCGGCGGCGACATCTGCGAGACGGCGGGGAGCTGTCATTCGGCGACGTCGGACTCCCACGTCTTCTATCCGGCGCACGTGTATTTCACGGCGGAGATCGTGCCGTGGCTGCACGCCGGGTTGTCGTGGAACAACCCGTTCGGGCTCGGGACGTACTGGCCCAAGGACTGGGACGGGAAGTTCACGGCGTACCAGACGTACATCGAGACGCACTTCATCGAGCCGACGCTGGCGTTGGACATCGCGGCGCTTCTCGACATGCCGGACAAGTACGCCTTGAGCTTCGCCGTCGGCGGCACGTACGTCTACGGCAAGGCGAAGCTGACGCAGCTTGTGGACGCGACGGAGGTCTACGACCTGTTCCACGAGGCGGACGATCCGCTGCCGATCGTGGAGATGGCGATGGAGGGGGACGGGCACGGCGGAGGCTACCAGTTCTCGTTTTTCGCGGCGGACAAGGACTGGATTTCGTTCGGGGCGTCGGTGCGCAGCAACGTGGTGATGGACTTCTCGGGCACGGCGCATTTCACGGCGCCGGCGGCGGCCTTCCCCGGCTGGGGCGAGATCATGCGCACGCTCGGCCTGCTCCCGGAGTCCACGCCGGGGAGCACGACGATCGAGCTGCCGTGGAACATGAACTTCGGGGTGGCGTTCCTGGGGTTGCCGCACTTCACGTTCGCGGCGGACGTGTACGTGGCGTTGTGGGAGAGCTACGACCAGCTCCAGGTGCGGTTCGACTGCGAGGGCAGCCCGGCGCCGAACAACTGCGGGGGCGAGCTGAACGCGAACGCGATCTACCCCAAGAAGTGGAACACGGGGGTGCAGATCGCGTTCGGCGCGGAGTACCGGCCGATCACGGACCTGGCGATCCGGCTGGGCTACGGGTTCGTCTCGAATCCTGCCAACCCTGTGTACTACGACGGCATGCTGCCCGACGGCAACCGGCATCTCATCACGGTCGGTCTCGGCTATCGGGCGCCGACGCTGTTCAAGGTCGACGTCGGCTACATGCTGGCGCTGTGGGGCGACACGAAGGACAACGACGTCGGGTCCGCCTCGCCCAGTTTCACGAACGGCCAGGCGAACGGCGCGTACGACACGCTGACGCACGTCATCGCGATCAGCCTGGGCTTCTCGTTCGACGTGAACGGGATGGCGCCGCCTCCGACGCTCGAGCCTACCGAGATCTGAGTTCCGTTCCGGATCGTGACGCCACGTCGGTCTTCTCCGGAGGGGGAGAGGAGAGGGGGGGAGGTCGGCTGGAGAGGGGGGGAGGGGGCGGGGGCACGCGGGGGGATCAGTCGCGATCGCCGTGGGAGATGTGGAGTTGGACGATGCGCCAGGCTTCGTTCTCGAGGAGCCAGACGAAGAGGGCGCGGCTGGTGCGGGTGGTGCGGGCGCGGTCGACGATGACGCTGGTATCGAGGTTGCAGGCGACGAAGCCGGCGGAGCCGCCGGGTGCGAGGGCTGCGCGGACGCCGCCGGTGCGGGAGAAGCGGACGGCTTCGCCGGCGACCTTGGCCCGGACGTATTGCCGGGCGGCATCGCCGCCCTCGGCGCGGTCGTCCAGGCCGAGGCCGAAGAGGAAGGTGTCGGGGCGGGTGGAGATGCGCGCTTCGAGGGCTTCGGGCGAGGCGAGTGCCTCGTCGAGGGCCGCGACGAGGGTCTCGGCGCCGGCTTCGACGTCGTCGGCGATGGGGGCGGGGGACCCGGCGCCGGCGGGGGCGTCGTCGGCTGCGAGACCGACCGACCAGTGCTGGGCGGCGACGAACCAGCGATCGCGGTCGCGGACGACGAACGAGGTGACGCGGTAGGCGGTTTCGAGGGTCGAGCCGTCCGGCAGCAGGTGTGTGCCGGGCATTTCCTCGGCGACCCAGGCGGCGCGCCGGTCGGCGGTCGCGCCCACGGACTGGGCGGGCGTGCAGAAGCTGCAGAGCGACGCGGCGCCGTCGGGTGCGCCGAAGAGGGCGCGAGCGGCATCGATGGCGGCGGGGCGTCCGGCGACGGCGTAGGCGTCGCCGGGACCGATCCAGAAGACGTCGGGCGTCATGAGGGCGCCGAATCCCTCGAAGTTGCCCTGCGTGAGCAGGACATCCTCGGTGTCCATGAAGCTTTCCACCTGGACCTCGATGCTCTCGAACTCGACCGACACGGGCTCGTCGGGATCCCGCGCGGCTGACGGTGCTGGTACCGCGCTGCAGGCGGACAGCGCGGCGAGCAATCCTGCCGCGATCGGCGCTCGATGAGGGGTTCGGGTCATCCTCCACCTTCCCTGTCCCCCCCCCGGGTCGTTTCCGCACGGCTTCCCCGGTCCCCGCGGGGAAGGAACCCAACCGTAAGCACCGTTCGGGGCGGCGCAAGGGGAGAGGGGGGGAGGGTTGGTCAATTGGGTCTCGTTATAGGTCATAGGTTATCGGTCGGGCGGGGAGAGGTGGGGAGGCCGACTGGAGAGGGGGGGAGGGGGTCAGCGGGCGAGGTACTCGACGAAGCCCTGGAGGATGGCGGCGTGGAGGAGGTCGCCGAGGATTTCGCCGCCGGCGGGGGCGAGGTGGGTGAGGTCGCCGAAGGCGCGGCGGGGATCGGAGCGGTACCAGCGCCACATGGTGTTCTCGCCGCCCATGGCGCTGAACGTGTCCCAGAACGCGCAGCCTTCGGCCGATGCGACCTCGCGCTGGACGGCGACGAGCTTGGGGATGATGGAGCGGGTCTCGCGGGTGTTGGGGTCGCCGCGGTCGGGAGGGCCGGCGAGCAGGCAGGAGGCGAAGGGGGCGACGGTGCGGAGGCGCCGCACGACGCGCTGGAGCTGTTCGCGGTAGCCGCTCACCGACAGGTCGTGGTCGCTCTCGTTGGTGCCGAAGGTGAGGACGACGAGATCGGGGCGGCGATGGGCGAACTGCTCCTTCCAGTGCGTCTCGTCGGGCTCGAGCAGCGCGCGGGCGGAGGCGCCGAGCAGGCCGATGCCGTCGTAGACGACGCCGGGGCCGTCGCGCTCGAGCGTCACGCCGAAGAGGCGCACGGGGCCGCCGCCGGCGGACTGGACGACGACGGAGTGCGGGCCGTCGGGCATGCGGACGAGGTGGAAGCCGGAGCCGACCGTCGGGGCCTCGGTCGACAACGGGTCGGCGACGACGCCATCGAGGGAGACCTGGACGTCGCCGCCTTCGGGCTGGGCGAGGAAGTAGACCTCGCAGCGGGAGACGGCGCGGCCGGTAGCGCCCTCGGACACGGTGGCGTAGGTGGCCTTGGCGCCCGGGCCGCCGGCGACAAAGCTGACGCCGCCGTACCCGTAGAGGTCGTCGTGCGCGTGGCCGTTGGTGACGCGGTAGAAGTGCCAGGCGTCGGTGAACTCGAGCTGGACGTCGAGGTGGCCGTACCACTCCCACGGGCGGGCGAGGAAGAGGAACCCCGGGCCGCCGTCGCCGAAACGTTCCTGCAGGCGTTTGCGGACGGTCGACGTCCAGAGATCCTCGATGATGATCGAGTCGCCGAAGTGGGTGACGCGGGTGACGGCGTTCTTCTCGCGGAGGGCGGTGCGGCGGAGCGCGGCGTAGAAGCGGTCCATGGCGCGCTCGGCGCATGCGTTTGGTTCTTCGCGCAGGCACGGATTCTCCAGGGGCCGGATGGTGGTGTCGGATGGGGCGGCGAGAGCCGGGTCCAGGGCGCCCGGGGCGGTCGGTGCCGTGCCGGCAACCGCCGTCGCCGGCCTTTGCGTGTCGAGGGCGAGGGGCGCGGCGGCGGGCGTCGTGCCGGGTCCGCGGACGACGGGCGAGGGAAGGGCCGGACGTGGCCGTGCGAGGAGGGCGTCGAGCGTGCGGTCCAGGTCTCCGGTGGCGGCGACGATGCTTTCGCGGGACACCTCGCGTGCGGGGCGGGCTCGGTGCTTCCGCCGGGCAGGAGGGTTCGCCAGGGTGGGAGCAGGTCCAGGTCCGCGAGGCCATCGATGGCGTAGGCCAGGGCGGTCAGGGCGATGGCCCATGCGGTGACGCGGGTGGCGCGACCGAGCAGGCGGGTTCGAAGGGAGGGGGGAGGGGGAGGGGGAGGGGAGTTGGTCAATTGGGTCTCGTTATAGGTCATAGGTTTTCGGTCTTCGGGCGGGACGGGGGGGAGTTGGTCAATTGGGTCTCGTTATAGGTCATAGGTTTTCGGTCTTCGGGCGGGGGGGAGCTTCGTTCGGCGGCGCAGATGGAGCCAGAGGCCCAGGCGCAGCAGGGGCAAGGGTGCGGTCGCACGGCGGGTTGTGCGGCAGCCGCAGCCGTCGCCGGTGGGGTCGTTGCTGGTGGAG
Source organism: Deltaproteobacteria bacterium (assembly GCA_016218765.1). GTDB lineage: Bacteria > Myxococcota_A > Polyangia > DRWM01 > JAAZOP01 > JAAZOP01. Next base: position 5,963 of record JACRCZ010000118.1, read on the forward strand.
CCGTCGCCTCCTTCCGGGGAGGTGTCGGCGGAGGTGTCGGGGGACGAGTCGGGGGGCGAGTCGGCGGACGAGTCGGCGGACGAGTCGGCATTGGCATCGGCGTCCGCGTCGGCATCGGCGTCCGCGTCGGCGGCGCCGCAGGTGCCGGAGAGGCAGAGTTCGAAGGCGCCGAGGTCGAGTGGGGGCTCGAGCGGTCGCGGCTCGGAGTCCTGGTGGACGACGTACTGCCGCAGGACGTCGTGGTCGGGGAGAACGTCGGGCAGGAGGCTCGTGCCGGCGTTGAGGCAGGGCGAGGCGGCGTCGAGGTGGAAGTCCTGGGTAGCCTCGCCGAGGAAGCCTGGCGAGGGGCCGCCGACGGCGGTGCCGTCGTCGTTGATCGTGCCTTCGAGCGTGTCGTGGGTCGGGACGTAGCCGGGTTTCATCCAGTTGTGGGAGAGATCGAGGACGCCGGTGCCGGAGGTGAGGGCGAGGGCGCCGCCGTCGGCGGTGACGTAGAGGATGTTGTTGCGCGCGTCGCAATGTTCGTCGTTGCTCGAGAGGCGGAAGAGGGTGGTATTGCCGGCGCGGGTGGAGACGACGGTGTTGTTGTGGAAGTAGAGGGTGCCCTTGCGGTAGATGCTTTCGTCGCCGCTGTCGCCGCCGTAGTGGACGATCTGGCTGTTGCCTTCGCCGTCGGCCTCGAGGAGGAGGTTGCCGTAGACGAAGGTGCGGCGGTAGCGGGGATCGCCGATGACGACGGGGGAGTCTTCGCCGTCGACGAGGTCGAGCTGTCGGTTTCCGTTCTCGATCCAGTTGTAGCGCACGACGAGGCCTGCGGAGCGGTCCTTCAGGTTGTTGCCGCCGCAGCCTGCGCGCAGGGGTCCGTAGTGGTTGTACTGGAAGATGATGCCCATGGCGGCGGTGTAGCTGTTGTGTTCGTAGTAGGAGCCTTCGATTCCGTTGTCGTAGATCCAGTTGCCCTCGACCAGGATGTCCTGCGTGAGTCCGCCGTTGACGCCGACGAACAGGCCGTTGCCGGAGTCGTGGATGATGCAGCGGCGGATGGTGATGTTGCGGCCGACTTCGACGTAGATCGAGGCGGCGTTGTCGGCAAAAACGCCGCCGCCGCGTGAGCTGGTGAAGGAGAACGGGGGTCGTGCGGAGCGGACGTCGAGGTTCTCGAGGGTGATCCAGCTCGGGACGCAGTCGGGCTGGTCGCAGGGCGGGGAGTTCGCGCCGCCGATCTTGATCACGCCGCGATCCTCGTTCCAGAAATTCAGGGCATCGCGGGTCGAGGCGCCGTTGCCGTCGATGACGGGGAGCTGTCCCGTCCCGTTGGGGACGCCGCGGACGACGACGGGGAGCGCTTCGGTGCCCTGGGCGGCGACGACGAACTTGTCGTTGTAGGGCGTGTCGCGCCAGTGGATGAGCACGGTATCGCCGGGTGCGAGGGACTCCCACGGCACGTCGCCGACTTCGGCGAGGGGCCTTCCCGGTCCGACCTCGTAGGTGGCGCCTTGCGCCGTCGAGGCGGCAAGGCAACCGGCCAGGGCGACCAGGGGCACGGCGAGGCGGATTCTGCGGCGGAGTCCGAGCACGACCGCGGCGAGCGCCGCCGCGAGCCACCCTCCCCTGCCCGGGTTTCCGGCGGCGCGGCAGCCGCAGCCGTCGTCGGACGAGCCGGGATCGGCGGGGGGGCATTCGGGTTGATCCATGCAGACGCAGACGCCTGCGGCGGTGCATCCGCGGAACGCGTACGGCAGGCAAGCGGCCTCGCAGGAGGCCGGATCGCAGGTTCCTTCGCCCGGCGTGTCCTCCACGGCGTCGGCGTCCGCGTCCGCGTCGCCGTCGGCGTCCGCGTCCGCGTCGCCGTCGGCGTCCGCATCGGCGTCGGCGTCGCCGCCCATGAGGGTCTCGATGCGGTCGGCGATTCGTGCGCGCGCGGCGTAGAGCTCGGCGGGGGTGGTGGCGGTGACTTCGTAGGCGGCGGGGAAGAGGGCGGCGGCTTCGGCTTCGGCGGTGGCGCGGTCGCCCAGCACTTCCAGGCGGTGGAGGTATTCGTAGTCTTCCATGCCTTCGCGGATGAGCTTGAGTCGGATGGATTCGACGGGGATGTCGGTGGTGCCGCCGATGCGGTCGGGGCGGCCCGGGTAGAAGAGGGTGCCGTCGCCGTTGCCGGAGAAGTCGCACTGGTCGGTCCAGGCGCCGGGGAGCTTGTGAGTGGTCTGGAAGTAGAGCTCGCCGGTGATGCGGAAGCGGAAGGAGAGCCATTCCATGGCGCGGGCCTGGATGCCCGAGGCATCGATGACGTAGGACGGCCAGCCGGAGTACCACGGGTCGGTGGTGGCGGAGCAGCCGGTGCCGCAGCCGTGCGACATGCACGACTGGTACCACCACAGCTCCTTGTCGGGGGAGAGGGCGAGGAACGGGTCGTATTCGCTGCGGCGGTCGGCGGCGCCGCGGGGGTGCATGTAGTTGACGACGGGGGTGAGGATGTCGACGTCGCCGGAGATGCCGTAGGTGGTGAGCTCATCGATGTCCGTGGTGACGAGGGTCCTCAGTCCTGCGGCGTGGACGGCAGCGGCGCGCGGCGGGATATCGGAGAACAGGCAGCCCGCGGGGGGTTCGTCGCAGGTGTAGTCGAAGAGGGCGTCGAGCCAGCCGCGGGAGGCGAAGTGGTCGTGCCACCAGACCATCTGGGCGGCGTCGGCGGTCATGAGGCGGATGGTGGTGAGTTTGGCGCCTGCGAGGCGTGTGGGGGCGGTGCCGTCCAGGAGCGGGGCGTAGACGGAGTCGAAGGGGATCCAGTCGTCGGAGATCGGGCCGGCGTAGACGACGGTTTCGATGGAGATGCGATGGTCGAGGGCGGCGCGAGCGTAGAGTGCGTGGAAGGCCTCGACGCCGGCGTCGCCGCAGGCTGCGTACGAGCCGCGGTGGGCGAGGCAGGCGTCGTTCCAGCCCATGCCGAAGGCCGATTTGAGGGTGGCGGTGGAGGGCAGGTCGAAGCCGCGCACGCGCAGGGTGATCGGGATTGCGGTCGCCGGGAGGCCGGTCCCGGTGACGATGACGGAGCCGGAGTAGTCGCCCGGCTCGGCGACGGGCGGCACGAGGAGCTCGACCCAGACTGCGCGGCTCTGACCGGCGGGGACGTCGAAGGGGAACGCGTTGCGCACCTGTCCGGCGTAGGTATCGATCTCCGGGACGAGCGGATCGGGCCAGGGTCCGACGGCGCCTTCGGTGTTGGACGGGGTGACGACGTCGTAGAGGCCGACGCGGTAGAGGACGAACTCGGCGGCATCGATCCGTGCGCCGGCGGGTCCGTCGAGGCCGGACACCTCGGCGGTGACTCCCGTGACGCCCGACGTTCCGCCGCCGATGACGAGCTGGAACGCCTCGTATTCGTTCCGTGCCGCTTCGATCCGCGCTTCGGTCAGGGCGGGCACGGCGAAGCCGGGGCGGACTTTCTCGAGCGGGTTGGTGACGCCGACCTGCTGCGCGGAGGCGGCCGCGGGCAAGGACGACATCCCGGTCACGGCGACCACGATGGACAGCCACCGCTGGAAGCCTCTTCCGCCGTTCCTTCGCCTTCGGCGAAGGATCACGAATGCGATCGCGAGGGGTACCGCGCTCCATCCCGCGCCCGGCGCTCCCGCGGCGCGGCAGCCGCAGCCGGCTTCGTCGTCGCCGTCGTTGCCGGCGTCGGCATCGCGTGCGGCGTCGTTGCCGGCGTCGTTGCCGGCGTCGCTGCCGGCATCCGTGCCCGCGTCCGCGTCGCCGCCGTCGCAGGTCCAGCCGGCGCAGAACTCGTAGGCGCCGAGGTCCCACGAGGCTCCGACGGGACGACTTGTGCCGCGGATGTCGAGCGCGGCGGCGGGGTGGCCGTTCAGCTCGGCGAGGCCGGCATCGACCGCGGGGCAGCCGGCGCGGATGCGGTAGTCGTCCGTGGCTGCGCCGACGAAGAGGCGGTCCGGCTCGGTGACGAACGAGCCCAGCTCCCAGCCGCCGGCCTGGAGCTGGGCGAGGGAGACGAGGGTGGAGCCGCCGTCGGTGCTCATGCGATCGACGACCGCGTTGCGCGCGGAGGCGAAGCCGAGGTCGCCTTCGAGGGCCACGCTGCCGGCGGCGAGATCGGCGCTGAGGAGGATGTTGTCGAAGGCGACGTTGTCGGTGCCGAGGCCGCCGTTCGCGGCGAGGCGCAGTGCCCAGCCGCCGGCTTCCGGCAGCGAGATCGTGTTGTTGACGACGACGAGGCCGTCCGGGCCGGGGGCGCGGTCGCCGCCGACGGCGACGATGCCGCCGCCCGCGGTGTCGTAGATCACGTTGTTGCGCACGACGGTCGCGTCGACGGGTCCCAGCGCGATGCCGGCGCCGGCGCAACCGTGGAGAACGTTGGCTTCGATCGTCGCACCTTCGGCATCGCCGATTTCGATGCAAGCCGCACCAAGGCCGTCGCCCGAATCGGCCACGGCGTTGCCGCGCAGGACGATGCCCTGGGCCTGTCCGCCGCCGGCGCGCGCGACGCGGATGCCCGCGGCGGTCATGCCGGTGACGGCGAAGCCCTCGACGGTGACGAAGCCGTCGGCCTCGAGCAGCACGCCGAATCCACCCGGGACAGGTGAGGCATCGATGACGGCGGCATCGGCGGCTGCGCGGAACACGATCGGTGCGGCTTCCGACCCGCCGGTCGCGAGCACGAAGCCCGCGTAGTTCCCGTCGGCCACGACGACCTCGTCGCCCGCGGCGACGGAGTCCGCGGCGTGCTGGAGCGTGGCCCACGGCGAGGTTTCGCTTCCGTCGGCCGTGTCGTCGCCGGCGGGGGGCGGAGCGACGTGGTAGGTGGCGGCGCCGGCGGCGGCCGGCAGGGCGATGGCGGCGACCAGGGCGAGGCAGACCGTCCGGCCGCGGTTGGCGTGGGTGTGCAGCATGCGGAGACGGTAGCGTGCGGGGGGCGGGGGGGCAAGGGGGGGAGGGGGGGGATGGGGGGGATGGGGGGAAATGCAAATGCTGAAACATGCAATTGAAGATTGGAAACGGGAGGGATGCGGGACGGCCGATGCAAGGTGGAAGATGGGGGGCGAATGCGGGTTCCTGGCGATCGCGCGGCTACCGGTGTACGTAGGGAGGGTTCGCCTGGACGGAGGAGAAAGAGATGAACTGCAAAAACGCCCTGCTGCTTGCTTTCGGACTCGGGGTCGTTGCTGCGCCGGCGGGGGCGTCGCCGCCGTGCGAATGTCCGATGCTGGAGTCGGTGCCGTCCGATGGGGCCACGGGGGTGCCGACGAACGTGCGCATTTTCGTGCTGCTGGGCGGGTTCACGGCGGACCAGGTGACGCTGGCTCCGGAGGAGCAGCCGTTGGCGGCGGTGGCGGTGCGAGTGGAGGGGACGGGCGGCACGCTGGACGAGACGTGGATCATACCCCAGGCCGAGCTGGAGCCGGCGACGCGGTACCGGCTGACGCTGCCGGAGCCGTTGGCGGCGCGGACGTTCACGACGGGCGCGGGGCCGGACACGACGGTGCCGACGTTCGACGGTGTGACGGTGGAGGGGACGAGCCTATCGGGTGCCTGCGACGATCATGTCGCCGCGGTGGTGGCGGTCCAGGGACTGGACGACGACGTGGTGTCGGTGGGCGACCTGCTCTTGCGGGTCGCGGTCGACGATCCGTCTGGGGAGGTGGAGACGCGGGTGGTCTGGCTGCGGGGCGAGCGGGGCGTGTTCGGTGCGTTCTCGGCGCCTTCCTGGCAGGGCTGTCTGCACAACTTTCCCGGCGTATCGACGGTGCGCGATTTGGAGGCGGTGGTCACGGCGCTGGACTGGTCGGGCAACGAGTCGGCGCCGTCGGAGAGCGCGACGTTCCGATTCCAGGACAACCCGTGGGCGGTCGCGTGCGACTGCGCGGTGCCCGGCTCGGGCTCCGCGGGGGGGTTAGGTGCGCTGGCTCTCTCGGCCCTTGGGATCCTGGGGCTTCGCCGGCGAGGGCGGCGCGGGTAAGACCTATCCGGGGCAGCACCATTCGCAGTAGCCGTGGTAGCAGGTTTCGCCCGGGGGGCAGTCCGTCTCGAGCAGGCATTCGGTTCCTTCGGTGCGGCACTCTCCGATACACGGCGCGAGCACGTCGCCCCAGAAGAAGCAGAACAGGCCGGCGGCGCAGTCGCCGTCCTCGAACGGCGTGCAGGCCGCGCCTTCGGGATTCGGGCCCCGCGGGGCGCATTCCTCGGGGGAGGTGATCGGCCAGAACTCCCAGCCGTCGGCGTCGGTATCGACGAGGTATCCGTCGAGCCACAGCTCGCCCCAGGTGGGTTCCGGCGTGCAGGAGGCGTCGCATTCGCTGCCGGAGCAGCTCCACGGGACACCGCAGGTCGAGCCGCGCAGGGTGAACTGGCAGGCGATCGTCCGTTGCACCGGGGAGTCGAAGCACGCGTCGGGTTCGGGCGTGCAGGCGGAGGAGGTGGGCCCCAGCGACGGCCAGCCGTGGAGGGTGAGGAGCCGGCCGCGGTACTGTTCCCAGCCGCCGCGGGGGGTCACGGCGGCGTCGAAGATGCCGGCGGAAGGCGGGGCGTCGGTGGGCGCGCAGGCGTCGTCCACGCCGATGCAGCGGCCGGCGTCGCAGCGCGCGTCGTAGAAGCGGCGGCCTATCGGCCCGCAGGCGTAGCATTCGCGCCAGCAGTCGTCGTGGGTGTCGGTCCACGCGGTCCCGAGCTCGTGCAGGCAGTGGTCCTCCGCGAGGCGGGAGCGCGGGACGGCGAGGGGGTCGGGATCGCAGCAGCGCTCCTCGTTCAGGGCGACGATGCAGTCGTCATCGGTCGTGCACTCCGGGGGCGGCACGTCGGTTGGAGCGTCGGCCTCGTCCGGAGCGTCCGCGTCGCCGTCCTCCGCCGAATCTCGTGCTTCCACGGGTGGAACGTCGAAGGCGTCGGGATCGAGGGTGTCGAAGCAGCCGGAGCCAATTCCCAGCAGTAGCAGCGGCGCCGTCCACTTCGGCCAAGACGTGCGGACGCTCACGGTGTCCTCCGGCCCGGGGGGGACCGTTGTCGGTTTCGTTGGAGCCTCGCGCGGCTCCACGCGGCGACGGCCGCCACGAGCAGGATCGCGCCGGCCGAGCGTGTCGGTCCGGCTGCGGCGGTGCAGCCGCGCGGCGTTTCGCGTGGCGGAGGTGCGGCTTCCGCGGCGCCAGCGTCACTTCCGGCGCCGGTGGGCGGTCGAAGGCCGTCGTGGTCGGGGGTTTCGGGTGCCGCCGGCGCTTCGGCCCCGGGCCGCGGGGGCGCGGTGACGGTCACTGTTTTCTCACCTACCGTCTCGTTGCCGGCGATGTCGCGCGCGGCGATCCGGTACTCCCAGGTCGCGGCCCACGCCTCGCGTTCCCAGGTGGACCAGGAGAAGAACCACGTTTCGCGGTCGGGGGTGGGCCGGAAGGTCCGCCATTCGTCCCAGGTCGCGTCGCCGGGGTGGCGGCGATCGAGCCGGTAGAGCAGCTCGTCGTGATCCCGGGGCGCGTCGGCCGCGGCGGCGAACTCCAGGCGCGTGAGCACGACGTCGCCTTCCGTCGCCTCGCAGGGCGAGAGCGGCACGCTTTCCCGTTCCGCCGTCGCGGTGCCCGACTCGATCCCTGCGAACGCCGGGGCGTGTTCGTCGCGCTCTCCCGCGATGCGCACGCGCACGAGACGCTCCCATTCCCCGAGCGCATCGGTCGAGAGGGGGCGCCGCACCTGGAGCTCGACCTGTCCCGGCGGGAGGTCGGCGTCGGGCACGAGCTCCAGGAGCGACCTGGCCCACGGCTCGCGGTGGGACGGGATTTCGGTCCCGGTCGGGTCGATCACGCGGAATTGGTGTTCGGGGCCGTTTTCCACGCCGCCGCATCCCGGCGCGACGAGGACGCGGAAGCGCGTGTTGGGCGGGGCTGCGGCGCCATCCCGTGGGACGTCGGAGTAGGCGATCGGGCCGTTGGACGCGCACTCGTCCGCGCGGGCGCCCGAGGCGGCGAGGAGGAGGAAGAAGCCACCGATGCAAGCCGATGAACGCTGATAGCGCAAGGCATTACCTCGCGAGCTCGGCGATGCCGGTGAAGTGTTCGAGTGCTTCCGGGTTGGCGAGGGCGTCCTTGTTCTTGACGGGTTCGCCGAGGATGGTCTTGAGGACGGCGAGCTCGACTTTCTTGCCGTTGATGGTGCGGGGGATGTCTGGGACGGCGATGATCTTCTCGGGCACGTGTCGCGGCGTGGTGTTGGCGCGGATGCGGGACTTGATCGTCTTGACCAGGGTTTCGTCGAGGGTCCGGCCGGGGCGGAGGACGACGAAGAGGAGGACGCGCACGTCGTTCTGCCACGGCTGGCCGACGACGACGGAGTCCACGATCTCCTCCATGCCTTCCACCTGGCGGTAGATCTCCGAGGTGCCGATGCGGACGCCGCCCGGGTTGAGGGTGGCGTCGGAGCGGCCGTACATGATGATGCCGCCGTGTTCGGTGATTTCGAGCCAGTCGCCGTGGCGCCACACGCCCGGGTAGTGGCGGAAGTAGGCGTCGCAGTACTGGGCGTCGCCGGGGTCGTTCCAGAACGAGACGGGCATGGAGGGGAACGGCGCGGTGCAGACCAGCTCGCCCTTCTGGCCGATGACGGGTTTGCCGTCGTCGTTCCAGGCCTCCACTTTCATTCCGAGCCCGCGTTTCTGGATTTCCCCGGCCCAGACCTCGCTGATTGGCGAGCCGAGCATGAAGCAGGACACGATGTCGGTGCCTCCGGCGATGGAGGCGAGCTGGAGATCGGACTTGACCTCGGCGTAGACCCATTCGAAGTCTTCGGCGGAGAGGGGGGAGCCGGTGGACAGCACGGCGTGCAGTTTGGAGAGGTCGAAGGACTTGCCGGGGCGGATGCCCGCCTTTTCGCAGATGTTGATGAACTTGGCGCTGGTGCCGAAGACGGTGACGCCCAGGTCCTGGGCCATTTTCCACAGGACGGAGGGATCGGGATGGGCGGGGCTGCCGTCGAAGAGGACGAGGGTGGCGCCTGTGGCGAGGGAGCTGACGAGCCAGTTCCACATCATCCAGCCGCAGGTGGTGAAGTAGAAGATGCGGTCGTCGCGGCGCAGGTCGGTGTGCAGGACCAGCTCTTTCGCGTGCTGGAGGAGGGTCCCGCCGGCTCCGTGGACGATGCACTTGGGGACGCCGGTGGTGCCGGACGAGTACAGGATGTAGAGCGGGTGGTCGAACGGGAGCTGCGCGAAGTCCAGCTCGGTCGCGTCGTTTGCCAGGGCGTCGGTCCAGGCGATGCCGTGCGGCACTTTTTCGACGTCTGGTTTTTGCGAGACGAAGGGCACGACGACGACGCGGCGGATGGCGGGGATGGCGCGTGCGACCTCGGCGGCGCGGGCGAGGGAGTCGAAGGTCTTGCCGTTGTAGAAGTAGCCGTCGGCGGTGAGGAGCACCTTGGGTTCGATCTGGCCGAAGCGGTCCATGACGCCGTGGAAGCCGAAGTCGGGGCTGCAGGAGGACCAGATGGCGCCGAGGCTGGCTGTGGCGAGCATGCCGACGACGGTTTCGATGCGGTTGGGCATGAAGGCGCCGACGCGATCGCCGGCGCCGACGCCCTGTGCGCGCAGGAACCGGGCGAGTCGGGCGGCCATGGAGTACAGCTCGGCGTAGGTGACGCTGCCTTCGACGGTGCCGCCTTCGCGGACGAAGATGAGGGCGGTGTGTGCGTCGCGGTAGCGCAGGAGGTTTTCGGCGAAGTTGAGTCGTGCGCCGCGGAACCACTTCGCGCCGGGCATGGTGGGGTTTTCGAGGACGGCGTCGTGGCGGGTGGAGGAGCGTATTCCGCAGAAGTCCCAGACGGCCTCCCAGAAGGCCGGGATTTCGGCGACGGACCAGCGGTACAGCCCGTCGTAGCCGTCGAGGCACAGGTCATGTCGGCGGTTGACGAACTCGATGAACCGCGTGAGGTTCGCGTGAGCGACCCGTTCCGCCGACGGTTTCCACAGCAGCTTCGACATGCGTCTCCTCCCGCTTTGCCCCGCCGACACCCCGTTCCTGGAAATTGGCCTACCGGGGCGCGCGACGCAAGCCCGGTGGAGAGGGTGTGGGGCGGTGGCGGCGTGTCAGCCTTTTCCGGAGCCGGGCGTGGGGAGGTTGGGGAGATCTGGGCGCGGATGGGTGTGGCGGCCGATGCGGCGGAAGGTTGACCGTGCTTCCTCCCCGGCGCCGGCCGGCGTAGATTCCGCGCATGGGCCTTGGACCTTGCCGGCTCGTTGTGGTCCTCGCGGTGTCGGCCGCGTTCGCCGTCCCGGGGCGGTCGGCGGAGCCGCCGCTCCGCGTCGCCGTGCGGGTCGCTTCGCCTGTGGATGCGGCGCTCCTGGAACGCGTGGAAGGCCAGGCGTCCGACCTCGCGGTCGAGCTGCTCCCGTCGCCGTCCGGTCCGCTCGAGCCGACCCTGGCCGAGCAGCTCGCGACCGCGCGCGCGCTCGCGGGAGCTGCGGGCGCCGGCGTCGTGGTCTGGTTCTCGAGGGTCCTCGACGACGCCGGAAGCGGGGCGGTCCTCGTCCACGTCGCCGAGACCGCGTCCGGCCGCGTCCTCGCCCGCGTCGTCGGCGGAGGTTCCGGGGCCGGCGGCTCCGACGCCCCCGACTCGGCCACGGTCGAGCAGGCGGCGCTGGTGGTGCGCTCGACCCTCCGGGCGCTTGCCGCGGGAGGCTCGATCGGCGTTGAGGCGCCCGCGGCGCCCGCGACCCCCACGGCGCTGCCCGGACCGCCCGCATCCATGTCACCCGTCACGGCGACCCCGCCGCCGGCGTCCGAGCCTGTCGCCTCGACCCTCGGTTGGACTGTGGAGCTGGGATGGGCCGCGGTCTTCGATGGCGGCGCAGCCGCCGGCCAACACGGTCTCGAGGCTCGCCTCGGCCTGGCCATCCCCTGGCTCCGTCTGTCCGCGTGCGGTCGCGTCGGCTTCCCGTCCGAGCTGCCCGACCCTTGGGCCACGGTCGAGCTTTCCCGCCACGGAGTGGGCCTGGGCGTCGACGTCGTCCTCGAGCTGGCGGACGGCCTCGAGCTGCTGCTCGGCGTCGAGATCGGCGCCGCGGCCTGGCGCCGTGCGGCCGCGAGCGCGGGCCCGGGTGTCAGCCTGCACGCGGCCCGCACGTTGTGGTCGTTCGCCCTGGCGCCCGAGGTGCGTCTCGACTGGCGGCCCGCGGCGCTCGGGGGCGTCGGCTTCGTGATGGCCGTCGCAGTGGACTGGGTGCCCTCGGCGCCGCGGTTCGGCTACGACGAGGGCGGGACGTTCGCGGTGGCGCACGAGTTGAGTCCCGTTCAGGCGCGCGTGGGCTTCGGCGTTTCGTTTTCGGCAAGGTGATCGTCGTCGTGAGTGACCCGAATTGGCCGTCCGGCTCCTCTATACCGGAGATGGAAGCGGTCGGGCCGCGCGGCGGCCGCGACACGACGGAGGAGCCCCGCGATCCGCGGGTGGCGGCGGCGGCGCGCGGCGATCGCGCCGCCGCGGAGGCGTTGTTGGTCGAGACCCTGCCCCGGGTGCGCAACCTGGTCCGCTATCTCGTCCGCGGCGACGCCGTCGTGGACGACCTGGCACAGGACGCGCTGGTCGCGATCCTCCAGGGCCTGCCGACCTGCCGAGGAGAAGGACCTTTCACCGCCTGGGCCGACCGCGTCACCGCTCGGACCGTCTTCTCCCAGCTTCGTCGCGGACGGGCGCGGGCCGCACGTCTCGCCGTCGTCGGCGACGAGATTGACCGTGTCCGGGACGGCGCGGTGCGTCCGGACGACTACGTCGCCCGGCGGCGCGTGGTCACGTTCCTGGACGAGATGCCCGACGAGCAGCGCCACGCGGTCGTGTTGCACCATGTCGTGGGCCTGAGCGTCCCCGAGATGGCACGGGAGCTGGACGCGCCCGCCGAGACCGTTCGCAGCCGTCTGCGGCTGGGGATGCGACGGCTGCGGGCCTCCTGCGGCGTGGCCGGCGCCGAGCCGGTGGAGAACGGGAATGACCAGCCCCGATGACGCGGCCGACGGCGCTCCCGACGGCCTTGGGCCGCTCGACGATCGGCCCGGACCAGCCCTGCCGCTCGCGCCGGCCCGCGCCGCCGCGCTCGTCGCCGCGGCCCTCGACCGCGCCGCTCGTCCGGCGCGTGCTCCGTCGCGCCGCAGACTGATGCTCGTCGCCGCTGCGGTGGTGGCGTTCGCGTCCGTCGCCGCCGCCACGGGGTTGTACCTCGTGCTGTCGGACTCGCAGCCGACCGCCGGGCCGGCCAGGCGTCCGGAGGAGGAGACTCGCACGGAGGCGCAGCCGCGCGGCCCGACGGCGCCGCGGTCCGGTCCGGACATGCCGAGCGTCGGGCCGCAGGCGCGCCCGACGACGATCGGACCGGAGCCTCGCGACGATTCGCCGGCCGGTCCGGTCGCGCCGCACCCCGCGGATGGAATCGAGCCTGCCGCCGGTTCCGGCCCGGCCGCGACGACGCCCCCCGCGACGGAAGTTCCTCCCGCGCCGCTCGCGCCCGACGACGAGGCCCCGACGCGACGGCCGCCGGCCGCCGCCGAGGATCTCCTGCTGCGGGCGAATCGCCTGCGCGGCGAGCGGCGGTGGGGCGATGCCGAGCGGACCTACGCGGAGGTCCTGCGTGCCGCCCCGGGGTCGGACGCGGCGTACGCGGCGGCGGTGGCGGCGGCCGCGCTGCGGCTCGAGCGTTTGGACCGACCGCGCGACGCGCTGGAGTTGTACGAGCGGGCGCTGGGCGAGCGCCCGCACGGGGTACTGGCTGAGGAAGCGGCCTTCGGAATCGCGGAGAGCAAGCGTGCGCTCGGGGACGCGAGCGGCGAGGCGGAGGCCCTGCGCCGGTTCCTGACCGATTGGCCCATGGCGCTCATGGCCGACCGGGCGCGCGAGCGGCTGGACGAGTTGGAATTGACGATCGGGCCGTAGGCGCGGGGCCATTTGCAGGGGCCCCACGAACCGGGAGGTGGGAGATGGGATTCCGAGGGTTCCTTGCACTGATCGCGATGACGGCCGCGGCGGGCTGCTCGCCCGAGGACGACGAGGTGGGCTCGACCGACGGCGGGTGCTCGGCCGCGAGCTGCGCGAGCGCGTGTCGCGGCGCGGGTCTGCCGGGCGGCTTCTGCCTGGGAAGTCTGTGCGTCTGCGAGGGGAGCGACGGCGGCACCGACACCGACGCCGCGGACATCGCCGATCGCGCGCCTTCGGACGTCCCGGCCGAGCAATGCGACGTCGACATCCTCTTCGTCTACGACACGTCCGGCTCGATGATGGACGCGGTCGGGCCGTTGACGACCGAGGCGTTTCCTGGTTTCGCGGACGCGCTGGCGGCCTACCCGCACCTGGGCACGGTCCACGTCGGGGTGAAGACCAACCTCTTCGGCGAGCACGCCTTCGAGAACGGCGGTGTCGGGTTCTCCTGCGACGGGGGGGTCGAGGAGACCGTCCAGACGTCGCTGTTCCTCACCAGCGGCTGGGACCTGGGCGAGCCGCACGACGCGCACTGCTGCGAGGAAATCCCGCCGCTCGACTGCGGCTTTGCCTCGGGGCAGCGGTGGATCGAGGGTCCATCGGCGACGATGCTCGACGAGTTCGCCTGTGCGGCCAACGTCCCCTGCCAGCAGGACGTGATGGCCGGCGAGCCGACGCTGGAGGCGGGGCTGCGGGGGCTCCAGCACGACGGCAACGCGGGGTTCCTGCGCGAAGGCGCCGTGCTGCTCACGGTGTTCATCACCGACGAGGAGGACCAGTCGAGCCAGACGATCCGGTCGTTGCACGACGGGCTGGTCGCCCTCAAGGGCGGCGACGAGCGGTACGTCGGTGTGGTGACGATCGGCGGCCCGAGGGTGGGGACGGAAGAGGTCAACTCCGTGACGGGCGCCATGGGCTGCTTCGGCACGTACGGCGGCACGGAGGAGACGCCGCGGATCATGGACTTCACGGCCCTCTTCGGCGACAAGGGCGTGCACTACGAGATGTGCGGGGACAACGACCTCTCCGGCGCGCTCACCGCGGGCCTGGACATGCTCAAGCTGCGCTGCGACGAGATCATCTTCCTGTAGCTCGCGGCGTTGACTTCCCTCTGATCGTCACGAAGTTGGCGGCGCGGCCTGACCGAGGAATTGCGGGCCGCGGGAGGATGGCGATGGACAACGACCTCGAGAACGGACCGACCTGCTACGAGGACGGGTGCGAGGGCGGGAGGTGCGGCGACGCCGCCCCGTGCCTCGTTATCGGCACTACCTGCGACGGCCCGAACGCCCCGGCGGTGTCCAGCGACTGCGGCATCAACTCCGGCGTGGTGCGCGCGTGGTCGTCCCGGGCGGTCGGGCACGGGGCTCCCTGGGCTTCGCGCGAGACGCTGCGGGTGGTCTGCTGCGACGACTGCTCCGTGCGGGAGGAGCAGCTCGTGGAAGCGCCGGAGCCTGCGTCCCCCGGCTGAACTACCGATCCCACGGTTCATGACAACGCGTCAGCCTTCTCCGGGCCGGACGAGGAGAGGTGGAGAGGTCGGCTGGAGAGCTGGGGAGGTGCGATGGTGACACCCTTCCCCGCGGCCTTCGCTCGCGTTTGCCCCACCCCCCACCCCGCGCTACGCTGGTCCATCGAGTCGCTCGAGGAGGACGCCATGGAATCGAACCGCCCGCTCGTGCTCGTTTTCGCGGCGCTCGGCGCCGTCGTCGTCGCGGTCGTCGCCGGCTGCGGCAGGGAGTGCCCCGCTTCGTGCGGGGAAGGCATGATGTGCATCGACGGCGCGTGCGTGTCCGCCTGCAACCCGCCGTGTCCCGCGACCATGCACTGCAATCCGGAACGGAATGCCTGCGAGCCGTTCGGCTCGGACGCCGACGCGGATGCAGATGCGCCCCTCGACGAGCTCGGGGCAGGGGATGCCGATGCGGATGCCCCCCTCGACGAGCTCGGGGCAGGGGATGCCGATGCGGATGCCCCCCTCGACGAGCTCGGGGCAGGGGATGCCGATGCAGGCCCGCCCGTCGTGGACCTCGTGCTTCTCGTGGAGAACGCCGGTTCGTGGTCCGTCGAGCGAGCGAACCTCGAGGCGTCGCTCGACACTTTGATGGCCCGGTACGGGTCCGGCGCGTACGGCTGGGATCTGGCGATCGGGGTGGCGCACTTCGGGGACTTCCCGGTCACGCCCCACGGTTCGCGCGGGGATCAGATTTTCGGCGTCGTGCAGGTCGTGAGCACTTCGCTGGCGAGCGCGGTCGCGGCGGTGGCGACGGTGCCGTATCTGGCCGGGGGCGACGCGCAGGACGGCGCGGTGGAGGGACTGTACCGCCTGGCGACCGCCGCGCCGCTGCCGCCGTACTGGACGCCGACGGGCCCGTGCCCGACGGGGGGTCTGGGGGCGCTGTGTTTCCGTCCGGGATCGCAGCGTTTCGTGCTGATGTTCACGGACTCCGAGATGCACAACGGTCCGCCCGACGGCCTGTACGAGCCCTGGTCATCGGCGGTGCTGCCCAGCAGCGGCGCGCTGGCGACCTACCCTGGCGCCATCGCGGCGCTGCACGCGGCCGGCGTCCGCGTCATCGTGATCGACACGTGGGACCAGGATTACCTGCTGGTTCACGAGCAGTGTGCGGCGCTGGCGGCGGACTCCGGTGCGGTCACGGCGAGCGGTTCCGCCAGCTACCAGCTTCCCGGCATGTCGGACGCCCCGCAGGATCTCGGTTTCGTGCTCGACACGATTGCGGAGCTTTTGCCGTAGGGCCGGCGCTGCGGCGCCCGGAGTTGCGCGGGCACGGCTGCGACAGGCAACAGGCAACAGGCAACGATCATCGCCCGGTGTCGGGGGCGGCGGGGGGCGGACCCTTCATTTCGTGGCCTACATGGTGGCCGGCTTGCCCTTGGCTCCCGCGCGTGACTGGGGTATGGTGGGCCTCGCCGGAGGAGAAGGGAGTCCGATGATGTCGACGTGCCGTGCCATGGCCGCTGCCGGTCTGCTTTGCGCGTTGCTCGTCTCGTGCAACGACTCGGTCGGGAACGTGGCGTGTCCCGACGCCTGTGGCCCCTGCCAGGAATGCTACTACGGCGTCTGCGTCCCCGACCCCGAGTGCGACGCCGGCACCGACGGCGCGGCGGACGCGCCTCTTGACGAGTTCGAGGCAGGGGACGACGTCCCGGACTCGTGGGACGAGTTCGCCCCGGAGGCGGAGGCGGACGCCGGACCGGACGCGCCCCTCGACGAGCTCGGGGCAGGGGATGCCCCCCTCGACGAGCTCGGGGCAGGGGATGCCGACGCCGACGCTCCCCTCGACGAGCTCGGGGCAGGGGATGCCGACGCCGATGCCCCCCTCGACGAGCTCGGGGCAGGGGACGCGGATGCCGGCTGCGATCCGAGCGTTTGGCGGGCTTTCCCGGGGACGGGGGTGCCGCTGGCGATCCCCGACGACAACGACACCGGAGTACTGAGCACCGTCGCCGTCTCCGGTTGTCCTGAGATCGCGGAGGACATCCTGGTCGAGGTGCACATCGTGCACGGATTCCGCGGCGACTTGCTCGTGACGTTGATCGCCCCGGATTTTTCGGAGACGGTCCTGCACAACCAGGCGGGAGGCAGCGAAGACAACGTGGACGGCATCTATTCCGTCACGCTGTCCCCCAGCCGCAGTCTGTGCGCCGGTCTGCCGCGGCTTACCGCCGGCACGTGGGGGCTGCGCGTCATCGACGGCATGCCCAGCGACACCGGGGTCCTCACCTCATGGACGCTCTCGCTGCGGGGCGCCCGCGAGCGCTGCCCCGGCGGGCCCCATCCGTCCACCGACGCCTTCCCGATTCCCATCCCTGACGACAATCCCATCGGCGCCCGCAGCACCGTGAGCGTCTCCGGATCCGGCGCCCTTTCGCGCGTCGCAGTGTTCGTCGACATCCAGCACGAGTATCTGGGCGATCTGACGGTCTACCTCCAGTCGCCGGCAGGCACCAACGTCATTCTGCACGACCGGAGCGGCAGTTTCGACGACGACATCAACACCGTCTACCCCGTCGAGACTCCTGCGGCGGAATCGCTCGCCGCGCTTGTCGGCTCCGAGCGTCGCGGCACGTGGACGCTGTACGCCATCGACACGGGCGCGGCCTACTCCGGGAACATCCTGCGCTGGACGCTGTACGTCGAGTAGCAGCCCTTACCTCGCCTCGAACACCCAGGCCGTGGACACTCTTCGGTAGCGGCAGTTCTGGGCCGCGACCGCCCACTGGTACCGGCGTCCCGCCTCGCGTCCCGTCCACTCCTCGGTCGCCACAGTCCCGGAGAGGACGCCCTCTCGCCGCGCGACGGTTTCGAAGTCGGCCGCCGGCGCTTCGTACGGCACGACGAAGTCGCTGTCGGCGTCCGTTTCCCACTCCTCGCGCAGCGTGGAGTACGTCCGCACGTGCACTTCCCCCCGCGCGGGCGAGAACTGCATCAGGCGCAGCCACCCGTCCCCCCCGCCGTCGCGGCCCGGGTAGTCCGCGAGCAGGGTGTGGATCGTGTGTCCGTCGAAGGTGTCGGACCGTCGCCCTTCCCCGTGGATGTGTCCGCAGAGCATGAGATCGAGCTGCGGGAGGTCCCGAAGTGCCTCGTACGTCGCGCGTCCCTGCGCGCTCCAGGCCCCCGGATCGCCGATTCCGATCAGGGAGTGCAGGGTGACGAGCGCGTGGTGTCCGGGATGTCCCGCGATGACGTCGTGGGCCCAGGCCAGGACGTCCGGGTCGGCGCCGGTGTCGTATTCCAGGAACAGGGCCAGGTACGAGGAGTCGCCCGCCGTGAACTCGATCCAGTGGTTGTCGTTGTCGGCGCCGTAGTGTCCGCCGTAGTACGAGCGTGCGGCGAAGCGGTCGACGCCGAAGGTCGCGTTGTAGAGGTCGGTGGTCCCGCCGATCTGGTCGTGGTTGCCGACGGCGAGTCCGTACGGCATCCCGTCCGGCCGCCCGGGGAGGGGGTCCTCCAGGACGGACATGGCGGCTTCCGCGTTGGCCCACTGGGTCGCGCTGGTGCCGTTGTCGGTGATGTCGCCTTCGTGCAGCACGGCGCGGATGTTATAGCGCTCGGCGTTCGCGCGCACCCAGGTCGTCTGGTCCAGGAACGTCGCGGGGTGGGTGGCCGAGTAGTACTGGGTGTCGGGCAGGGCGACGATGGAGAAGTCGGGATCGACGGGCCGACCCAGGAACTCGACGGTCAGCGGCTGCTCGCCCCGCGCTTCGACCCACACGGACAGCGGGACGTTTCCCGCGGGCACGATTGCCCCGTCGGCCGGCCCGACGAGCGCGATGGCCGGCGGGTCGAGGAGCTGGAACGGCGCGGTTTCGTCGGTCCAGACGGCCCCCGAGACGGCGCCGTCATGTCCGCCGTGCGAATCGGCCGCGGCCGCTCCCGCCGTTTCGTCGAGGGCCCACCGCGCCACGAGTCCCTCGGCGTCGCCCGGCGGTCCTGCCATTCCCGCCGCGAGCTCGTCCTCCGTCCGCGCCCGATCCCAGATCCGGACCTCGTCCAGCTCGCCCGCGAAGGCGCCTTCCGCGGTGCCGCTCGAGTCGAACGCGGTTCCGAGGCCGACGTGCTGGACGCTGTCGAGGCGCGGGGTGGCCGCGACGGTGCGTTCGGCGTCGAGGGTCCCGTCGAGGTAGAGGCGCCACGTGGTGCCGTCGTAGGTGGCGGCCGCGTGGCGCCACACTCCGGGTTCCAGGGGGGTGGCGCCTGCGACGGGGTGGTTCGAGCCGTCGGCCAGGTCCTCGAAGTCCGCCGTGAGGACGTGGTCGCCCTCGCGGATCCCGAGCAGGTAGTTGCAGTCCACGTCGCTCCCGTCGGACTCTCCCCGTCCCTTGGCCAGGATGGGGATCGCCGAGACCCCGCCGCTCCCCGAGCCGGCCGCCGTCCCTTCCCCCGACCACCGCACCCACGCTTCCAGGGTGAACTGTGGCAGGCCCAGCCCGGCGGTGCCGGCGACTTCGACGCGATCCTCGACCCCGTCGAAGGAGAGGGCCCCGCCGGTCATCGCGGGGCATTCGAACTCGGGGGCTGCGTCCTCGCCGGCATCGGCGTCGTATGCCCCGAGCTCGTCGGCGGGTGCATCGTTGTCGGCGTCGGCGGCGCCGTCGCCCGCGGTATCGGCGTCTGCGCCCGGACCGCCGTCGTCGGTCTCGTGTGCCAGCTCTCCGCCGCACGACACCGCGAGCAGGGCAACCGCCCAAGCCCGCCATCCCCGCGGCCGTGATGGCTTCACCACGACGGCTCTCCTTCGCCCAGCTCCAGGTATCCGCGATCCGGGGCGGCGCCGGCGAAGGCGGCGTTGATCCCCGGGAGCGGGACGGCGGCGTCGATGTTGGCGCTTCCGCCGCCCAGCCCGAACAACAATGCCGGCGGATCGATCAGTCCCGGGTCCGCCTCCGTCCCATGACACTCGAGCCCCGTTGCCGCGCACCACTCAGCCATTGTGTCGTAGCGGACGTTGTTCCACTTGAAGTGCGGGCCGCCGTCGGTGCGCGTGGTGTACCAGTCGTCGTGGTCCATGTCGACGCCGACGATGGTGTACGAGCTGTCCTCGTAGGCGTAGCGGGTGCCGCGGATGATGTTGTTGCGGAAGACCATGTTCGTGTAGGGCCCGGAGACGTCCATGCCGTTCTGGTCGGCGATGTCGGTCCAGCAGGTATTGTGGTACAGGAAGCAGGGGCCGGACGAGTCGAGGGACACCTTGAATCCGGTTCCGGTGTAGTGTGTGAACCGGTTGCGTACGATCCAGACGGGGCCGACGGTGATGGGCGCGAGGCTCAGGCCCGAGTGCACGTAGTCGCAGGCGTTGCGCCAGAAGCGGACGTTGACGTTCGCGCCTTCCGGCTCGAGGCCGTCGTCGCCGATGGTGCGCATGACGTTTTCGTAGACGTCTGTTTCGAAGGCGAGTGTCTCGTCGAGCTGGGCGTCCCAGTCGCCGGTGTAGACGCCGTTGAACACGTTTTCGATGCGGTTGTAGCGCACGAGGTTGCCCGCTCCGCCGCCGATGTTGATGGCGCTGTTCTCGTGGCTGGTTCCCTTGACGGCGTCCCACGGCCACTCGGCGACTGGGGGGTCGGCGATCCAGTTCTCCTCGATGAGGTTCCGGTCGGCGACGGTCCCTTCGCGTGCCAGCACGATGACGCCGCTGGGCAGACCGTGGATGTGGTTGCGCCGGATGACGCAGTGCGACGCGTCGCGCAGGTAGAACGCCTTACCGTAGTCGCCCGACCCGAAGTAGCGGATCTCGAACCCTTCGACCCAGACGTACTCGACCTGGGACAGGTAGAACGCTTCCTCGTGGACGGGCACGTGGTAGACGTGGCCGCAGGGGCAGTCGAGCGAGCGGGTCCAGATGGTTCCGCCTTGCACGACCCACCCTTCGTCGATGGGCACGTCGTCGTCCCCGAGGCCCGCGCGGAGTCCGGCCAGGTCGTTGTAGCGGTAGAACCGGCGTCCGTCGCGCGCGAGGTAGCCCGGGGTGCCCGTGAACGGCGCGGAGGAGACGAGCGGGTCGGCGGCGTCGGTCACCCAGGGGAACCCGACGCGCTCGATTTCGGCGTCCGAGCCGTCGACGATCGCGCCGTCCTGGCCCAGCACCTGGATGAAGCGGCCCGGTTCGCCCGAGCGCGGGAACTCGACCGTCTCGCGGTAGATCCCCGGGTGCACGAGGACCTGGTCCCCCGGCCCGGCGGCGTTCACCCCGTCCTGGATGGCCGCGAACGGTGCCGTCTCGCTTCCGTCGCCTCCGGCGGCGGCCCCTGCCTGCACGTGGAGCGTGCGTTCCACGGCCGTCGGCGGGCGCAGCGGGTCGGTGGCGGCCGAGCACGCGTAGGTCGCCAGCACGGCGCCGCCGGCGTCGCGTGCGTCGACTTCGACTTCGTATTCCGTCGCGGGTGCGAGCCACAGCAGCGAGCCCTTGAGGCGTCCGCCGGTCACTGCGGCCAGGGGATGGCCTTCCGTCCAGGCTCCCGCGGCGATTTCCCGGTAGCGCACGGCGGTCCCCGTCGTCCCCGCCGGCGGGGCGTTGATATGCAGGCCCATCGCGTGGATCGTGGGGTAGAGGACGAGCTCGTCGCAGGTCCGCGGCCCGGTTCCGTCCGCCTCGCCGCCTCCGTCGTCCGGGACGACGATGTCCGGGGCCGTCCCGTCTTCCCGCGCGTCGGCGTCGGCGTCGGCGCCGCCGTCCGTGTCTCGCAGACTTTCGTCGGCTCCGGCGTCTTCTCCGCCGCCGGAGTCGCTGCAACCCGCGCCCCAAGCCGCGACGAGCGTCGCGAGCGTCATGCATCGTGTCGCACGATCGATTCGCATCGCATCCTCCTTCGCCGGTGGACGGATCCCGGGCCCGCGTGGGTAGGCTAGGCCATTGTGGGCCGAGCCGCAAACGCGGGGAGACCCGGCGGGTGGTTCTCCTGGACGATGCGTGGGGAATGGCGCAGACTCGGGAGCCTGCCGGGAAGGAGGAGTGGCATGCCGAAGCCGATTGCCGTTTGCCTGGAGGATCCGGGCGCTCGCGCGGAGGCCGAGCGTTTCCTGCGGTGCGTCGCGGTTCCCGGCCGTCGTCCGGGGCTGCGCATCGATCCTGCCGGGGCGGTCACGTGGTGCAGCGAGGCTCCGGCGGCGTGCGAGCTGTGGGTTTCGGCCGACGACAAGCTCATGCTTTTCCGTCCGGAGGCGGCGGTTGCGGTGCGCCTGCGGCGCGCCGGGCGGGTCCTCGACGTTCCCGAAGCGAAGCCTGTCGTCCTGCGGACCGGCGACGAGGTCACGGTCGATCGCCGTACGTTGCGGGTCCACCTGCACGGCGAGGTTTCGAGCGTCGTGGCGCCGTCTCCGCTGCCGGCGGCCGAGCGTCCCGGCTCGCTGCGGCGTGCCGCCGCGGTGGTGGCGATCGGGGCCGCGGCGTTTGCTCCCGGCTGTGGCGGCTCGAGCGCCGGGACGCGCGCGCCGGATCCGGAGCCTGCCGATGCGTCGGTCGCGGTGGAGCCTGCCGATGCCGCCGTTGCGCCGGAGCCCGAGGCCGGCGAGCCCGACATCGAGATCCGCTACATTCCGCCGGCTCCCTCCGAGGACATGAAGCTCGTCGTTCCTCCGGCGGAGCCTCCCGCCGGTTCGCGCGAGGAGTGACGCCTACGGTCTTCGGGCCCGTGCGCGTTCGTAGAGCGCCTCGTACTCCCGGGCGGTTCGGGCCCACGAGAACTCGCGCGACATCCCTTCCCGGCGCATGTGCTGCAGGTGTTCGGGCCGGTCGTAGAAGGTGCTCACGGCCCAGCCGACGGTGTCGTGCACGGCCCGTGGGGTGAGCGCGTCGAATTTGAATCCGGTTCCGGTCCCGGTGCGCTCGTCGTACTGCTCGACGGTGTCGTTCAGTCCTCCCGTCGCGCGGGCGATGGGCGGCGTGCCGTAGCGCAGGGAGTAGATCTGGTTCAGGCCGCACGGTTCGAAGCGCGAGGGCATGAGGAAGAAGTCCGCGCCGGCTTCGATCCAGTGGGCCAGGTCCTCGTCGTAGCCGATCCAGCTTGCGGCGCGTCCCGGGCGTCGTTCCGGCAATTTGGCGAAGAAGCTCTCCAGTCCCTTCTCGCCCGAGCCCAGGACGGCGAACTGGACGCGCATTTGGTCGAGGATCCCGTCGATGGCCTGGGCGACGAGGTCCATTCCCTTCTGGTCCACGAAGCGACAGACGCTGGCGACGAGAGGAATCGCCGGGTCGGCTTCCAGGTTCATCCGGCGCTGCAGCTCGCGTTTGCATTCCGCCTTGCCGGAGAGATCCTCGCGGGTGAAGCGGGCGGGGATTCGCCGGTCGACCGCGGGGTCCCATTCGTCGTAGTCCACGCCGTTCAAGATCCCGGTGTAGCGATCGCCGCGTGCCGCCAGGTAGGGGCCGAGCCCGTTCCCGCCGATGGGTCCCAGGGTTTCGCGGGCGTAGGTGGGGCTCACGGCGTTGAGGGCGTCGGCGAACGCGATGCCTCCCTTGAGCAGGTTGATCCGGCCGTGATCCTCGAACCTGCCGGGCGAGAAGTTGCCCGGCTGCAGTCCCAGGTAGGCGTAGGCTTCGGCGCCGTAGATCCCCTGGTGTGCGGCGTTGTGGATGGTGAGGATGCTGGCGGTGCGTCCCAGGGTGGCGTCGTCCCAGTGCCAGACCTTGAGGTAGGCCGCCGCGGCGGCCGTCGGCCAGTCGTGAGCGTGCACGACGTCGGCGGCGAAGCCGAGCGCGCGGAGGAGCTGCAGACCCGCGCGGCAGAGGAATCCGAAGCGGCGTGCGTTGTCGCCGTAATCGCGGAACTCGCGATCGTGGTAGACCCCGGGGCGGCCGAAGTACTTCTCGCTTTCGATGAACCAGCACGGGACTTCGTCGTGCACGGTCTGGTGTGCGGCGCACCATTCCTCGCGGTTTCCCATCCACACGCCGAGGGGCGCAACGGTGCTGCGCAGGCCCCAGCGTGCCGTGTCGATCGCGGCGTATTTCGGGACCACGACGAGCACCTCGTGGCCCGCGGCGCGCAGCGCCTTGGACAGCCCTCCGACCGCGTCCCCCAGTCCTCCCACTTTCACGTAGGGGACGCACTCCGACGCCAGCATTGCGACCTTCATGGGGTCGCAGGATACCCGAAGCCGCTGTTCTTTGCGCCCCTTCGCGCGTTGCGGTCCTGCGTTTGTTCCCTCGCTAGCGGAAGTCCTGCACGGCCCAGATTTCCCCGTTCGGCATTTCGAAGAACCCGCAGGCCACTTCGCGGAACTCGGTCGATGACATGTTGAGGAAGTGGCCGTGTTCGCTGAACGGCTCGCCCGGCCCTTCGTCCCACATCTGTTGCAGGCAGAGGACGACGGTACTTTCGAGGGTCGGGTAGGCCGGGCAGGCGTTCTGGGCCCGTTCCCGGCAGGCGCCGAAGGAGCCGTGCGCGGTGCCGGTTTCGCTGTCGCTCCGCGCCTCGCCGTCGGTGCACGCCTCGGCGTCCGTCCAGCGTCCCAGCGGCGGCAGCCCCAGCGTTGCCCGGTAGCGGTTGATCCCCTCGACGCACCGTTGCCGGTACTCCTCCAGGTCCCCGGTCCCCGCCACGAGCGGGACCTGGGGTGTCCCTCCGCAGTCCGGGTCCTGCGGACATCTCGCGTTGCACGTTTCGTCCGCTCCGCAGTCCCCGTATTCCTCCAGGCACTCCGGATCGCAGCCGCAGTCCGCCTCGCACGACCAGGCCAGATCGCACGTGCAGGGGCACTGCGTATCGCACGGGCATTCGTAGTCGCAGGCCCACGTCAGGTCGCACGCGCACTCCTCGACCGGCGCCTGCGTTTCGCTACCGCAGTCCGGATCCCCCGGGCACCGCGCGTTGCACGCTCTGTCCTCCACGCAGTCCCCGTACCCGCCCACGCATTCCGGGTCGCACGCGCAGCCTTCTTCGCAGGACCATGCCTGGTCGCAGGTGCACGGGCACTCCGGGTCGCAGGCGCATTCGTAGTCGCAGGCTGCCGACGCGTCGCACGCGCACTCGCCCTCCCCGTCCGGCCCGCCGTCGCTTTCGGGATTCGCCGGTGCCGGAACCGCGGCGACGGTGGTCGTTTCTTCGCCTTGCCGTCCGCCGAGCTCCGGCGGCAGGACGTGCCCGCTGCGCTCGGGTTCGGCGCGGTAGGCCGAGCCCGGGTTCCCGGGTAGGCGGCTCACGTGCGACACGATGGTCGCTCCGCCCCACGGTCCGGCCCCGCTCCGCAGCTCCGGTTTCGCCCGCTCCAGGCAGCCCGCCGCCGCGAGCCCCAGTATTCCGACCCAGAACACGATCCGACCCAGTCCGCTGCTCATCATGTTCCTCCAGACGCTCGACCCGTCAGCGTATTCGACCGGCGCGCGTGTTGGGAAGCGTTCGCGCCCTTCTACTCGACTCTCTCCCCTTCCGTCCGCTAGCATCCCCTCGTGCCTCGCTCAGCTTCCCCTTCGGTGCTCTCGCTCCTGCGCGTCCTCAACGACCCGGCCCGCGGCTCCTTTCTGGATGCCCTTGTCGAGGTCCGCAAGCGCCTCGCCGATCCCCGACCGTCCCTCTCCTGGGAGTCGCAAACCCTGGCTGCCCTGGCCGAAGGCATCCTGGAGCGCCTTGCTGCCGCCGGCATCCGTCCCCTCCTCCCCATCGGCCAGGCGCTGTCGCTCACGGCCCGGCAACTCGCCCGGCGGTTCGACTATCATGGTTCACCTTTCCTCCCCTCCGAGCGCCGCAAGCGGGTCGTCGTCGCCTCTCCCGGCTGGGCGGTCGGCAAGCGCATGGTGATCCGTCCCACGGTGCGTGAAGAGGACTCCGCGTGACTCTTCCCTCTCCTCCCTCGCTTGGCATTGACTTCGGCACCACCACGTCCCTCGTCGCGGTGGGCCGGCCGGTCGCCGACGCGCGGGGCGTCGAGCCTTCCGTCCTTCCGGTGGACCACGACGAAGCCGGCGCGGCCCTCGACACGCTTCCGACTCTGCTCTACTTCCCGTCCGTGCGGAAGCTGGTGATCGGGGAGGCGGCCCGCGAGCAGCTCGGCCTGCGACCGGACCGCGTGGTCCGTCGGCTGAAGCAGCTCCTTGGCCGTTTTCCGCGCGTTGCGGTCGCGGGCCGCAGCTATGCCACGACCGACCTTGCGGCGGCGGTATTCCGGCGGCTCAAGCGCGCGGCGGAGACCCACGTCGGGTCCCGCGTCCGGGACGCCGTGGTCACGGTCCCTGCGTCGTTCGACGCCGGCCGGCGTCGGGCGCTCCTGGATGCGCTCGAGGCCGCCGGCTTCGCCGTTCGCGCGAACACGCTTCTGGACGAGCCCGTCGCGGCGCTGGCCGCGTACCTTCATGGGCGGACGGCCGCGCCGCGCCGCGCCGTCTCGAGCCGGGGTGGACCCGCGTCCCTCTTGGATCCGGGCGCGATCGATTTTTCCGTCGAGCGCACGGTGCTGCTGCTCGACGTCGGGGGCGGCACGAGCGACGCGTGCGTCGCGCGGGTGCGGCCCGACGGCGGCGGGTTGGCCGTCGAGCTCCTGGCGCTTTCGCGTTTCACGCCCGTCGGCGGCGACGATTTCGACGCCCTGGTGGCCCGTGGTCTCATCGCGCGCTTCGCCGAGCGTTCCGGCCTTGACCTGGACGCGATGCCCAAGGGCGACCGTCTTCTGTTCCAGCACCGGATGATCCTCACGGCGGAGCGTGCGAAGCGCGACGTGTCAGCGGCGCCGGTGGACGGGGTCGAGCCCGTGGCGCGCATCCGGCAGATGTTCCTGCACGGCACGCACCATTTGCTGGAGACGATCGACCGCGCGCGCTACGCCGAGCTGGCCGCTCCATTGCTGGCCGATCCGCGCGCGGCTCGCGACGACGGGTGCTTGTCGGTTCTCGACGCCCCGTGGGACGCGCTGCGCAAGGCCGGCCTGGACCCTGCCGCTCTGGACGCCGTCCTCCTGGCCGGGGGCATGGCGCTTGTGCCGGCGGTGCGCGACGCCGTGGCTCGTCTTTTCGGTCGCGAGCCGTTGCTGGTTCCTTCGCCCTTGACGGCCATCGTTGCCGGGGCGGTGGTCCAGTCGTTTGCGCTTGCCGGTGGGCGACCCGGCCTGCGGCCCGCGGCGGCGATTGCGGCGGAGTCCGTCGGGGTGTGCACGGCCGGTGGTGGATTCCGGCGACTGATCGCGGCCGGTACGCCTCTTCCGGCCCGCGTGGTCGAGCGGGCGGCGTTCGCGCTGCCGCACGGTTGGGGTCGCTACGTGCGGATCCCGATCGCCGAAGGAGACGAGACCCGCGCCGACTGCCGCCGGACGCTCGCGACGCTCGCGTTGCGTTTCCCGCGGCGCGTTCCGGCGGACAGCCGCGTCACGCTGGAGGCTGTGTTGGACGAGAACAAGGTGCTGTCGGTGCGCGGCTACCTGGAGGCCGATCCGTCGATCTCGGCCAGTGCGCGGCTGAACGTCGGGGGGGAGGGGGGAAGGGGGGAAGGGGGAAGGGGGAAACCACAGATGGACACAGATGAACACAGATAGGGAGGGAGGGGGGGAGGGAAGGGGGGAACCACAGATGGACACAGATGGACACCGATAGGGAGGGAGGGGGGGAGGGAGGGGGGGAACCACAGATGGACACAGATGGACACCGATAGGGGGGGAGGGGGGGAGGGAGGGGGGAACCACAGATGGACACAGATAGGGGGGGAGGGAAGTTCACGGGGCGGCGGGCGGCACCGTTGCACGGGTGGGCGGTCACCCCCCGCGAGGCGCTTGCCATCCAGCGGGGGCTGGCGCCGAAGATCGTCGTCGCTCCTCCTGTCGGTTCTCTCCGTACCGTCGCCGGCCTCGACGTATCGGTCGGTCGTTTCGAGAAGACGTGTCGGGCGGGGGCGGTCCTGCTGGAGATCGACACGCTTCGGGTGCTGGCCCGCGTTCGCGTGACGCGTCCGGTTCCGTTCCCGTACGTCCCCGGCTTGCTGTCCTTCCGGGAAATCCCCGTTTTGCTCGACGCGCTCGCGGGGCTTCCTTCGGTTCCCGACGTGCTCGTGGTGGACGGCCAGGGTTACGCCCACCCGCGGCGCTTCGGTCTCGCGTGTCATCTGGGGTTGTGGTGCGGCATCCCTTCGATCGGGGTGGCGAAGAGCATTCTGTGCGGCGTGCATGGTCCGCTCGGCCCCGCTCGCGGCTCCGTCGCGCCTCTCGTCCACGGAGGGGAGACGGTCGGCGTCGCCCTTCGGACCCGTGCGGGCGTGAAGCCCGTTTACGTGTCGGTCGGGCACCGGTTCGATCTGGACTCGGCGGTGTCGCTGGTCCTGCGGCTGGCCGTCCTTCGACGGGGCTCAGGACAGGCCCGTTTTCGGCTTGTGGAGCCGGTGCGGCAGGCGCATGCGCTGGTGAGTACCCGCGGCACGTGACCCGCGGGAGCACTTCCCCGCTACGGCATCTCCTCACGCCCGGCCCCTGCGGGCCCGCGCTGGGCTGCGTCGAAGGGTTGACGGCGTTCTTCCAGGCGTAGCTGCTGGTAGGCCAGCCGGACGGCCAGATCGTCGATGTTGGCGGCGGAATCGAAGAGGAGCGTCTCGCTGCCGTCTTCTCCTCCCAGGGCACCCGGGAGATCGTCCTCGCGCAGGGGCGGCGGCAGATCTTGCGGTTCCTGGGCGTCCCCGACGGACAGGTCCGGCACGATCCCGTTGCCTTGGATGGCGGTGCCGGCCGGGGTGTAGAGGCGGGCGACCGTCAGCCGCAGCGCCGACCCGTCGAGGAGCTCGAGCAGGCGCTGCACGGTCCCTTTTCCGAAGGTCTGCGCGCCCACGACGACGGCCCGTCCGTTGTCGTGCAGCGCCCCTGCCAGGATTTCGGCCGACGAGGCCGTGTAGGCGTTCACGACGACGGCCACGGGCAGGGATTCCCAGCGCTGGCCCGGCCCCGCGTCGTCCTCGTCGTTTTCGCCTTCCGCCTGTCCCCGCGTCGACACGATCACGCCGCTCGCCAGGAACAGATCGGCGATCCCCACGGCTTCGTCGACGACTCCGCCCGGGTTGTCCCGGACATCGAGGATCGCGCCCCGGAGACCTCGTGGGCTTCGGGCGTCCAGGGTGCGGAGCTGCGCGTCGAGCACGGACGCCGCGTCCTCGTGGAAGTAGTGGATCCGCACCAGCGCGTAGCCCGGTTCCAGGAACTCCGCCGAGACGGTCGGCATCTCGACGGTCTGCCGCACCAGGCGCACGGTTCGCGGCTCCTCTTCCCGGCGTCGCAGCCGTACTTCGAGGACGGTCCCGGTCTCTCCGCGCATCTTCGTGACGATCTCGCTCATCGCCAGCCCGAACAGCGGCTCGCCGTTCACCTCGAGCAGCACGTCGCCTTCATCGATCCCGAGGCGTTCCGCCGGGGAATCGGGAAACACCTTGACGACGAGGTAGCTTCCGCCGCGGTACTCGACCTGGAAGCCCGCGCCGCCGTAGATTCCGGACAGGTCGTCCTGGAAGGCGCGGTAGGCTTCCGGGTCGAGGAAGTCCGAATGGGGATCCAGGGCCCGGACCATCCCCCGGATCGCGCCGTAGTACAGCTCGTCGGGATCGACGTCGTCGACGTACGAATCCTCGATGTGGGAGAAGACGCGCCGGAAGAGCGCCTCCGGATCGTTCCGCACGTCGCGCGCCGTGCCCCCTTCCTGCGCCGCCACGATTCCCACCGCGACGACGCCTATCGCTGCGGTCGCGCCCATCCACCCCCAAGCCCGCCTCGTCTTCACCGGAACCCTCCCGCGAACTGGCCCCCCTGACAATTCCTTCCCTCTCAGCGCCCTCGGCCCCCTCCCCCATTGACGCTCCGGTCCGCGTTCCATACACTACCACACATCGGCGGCGCGCGGGCGCCGGCACGCCACGGACGGGGAGGACATCATGACCGGTTCGGACAAGCGCAAGCAGAGCCTCTATTTCCCGGAAGACATGTTGCAGGAGATCCAGACCGAGGCGGCACGGCAGGACCGTTCCCTTTCGTGGATCGTCCAGAAGGCATGGAAGATTGCCCGCAAGGACATCATGAAGTTCCCCAGCGTGACGGAGGACACGGACGAGCCTGACGCGCGGGGGAAGGACGACTAGCGCGGCGTCGTCGGGACGCCCCGGAGCATCGATGGCCGTCAACCGCCCTGTTTCCGTCGCCCCGCTTCTGGATGCGCTTTCGGCGCATCAGCTCATCGCGCGCATCGAGCGCGAGATTCGGCAGGTGATTCTCGGCAAGGACGACGTGATTCGGGTGGCGGTCACGTGTCTTGTTGCGGGCGGGCACCTGCTGGTCGAGGACGTCCCTGGGGTGGGGAAGACGACGCTTGCCCGCACGCTGGCGAAGGCGATTGCGGGCTCGTTCCGACGCATCCAGTTCACGAGCGACCTTCTTCCGTCCGACATCCTCGGGGTAGCGGTCTACGACCAGACGGCGCAGGAGTTCCGTTTTCATCCCGGTCCGATTTTCGCCAACGTGCTCTTGGCCGACGAGATCAACCGTGCCACGCCGAAGACGCAGAGCGCGCTGCTCGAGGCGATGAGCGATCGTCAGGTGACGGCGGACGGGGCGACGCGTCCTCTTCCCGAGCCGTTCCTCGTGGTCGCCACGCAGAATCCGCTCGAGATCGTGGGCACGTATCCGCTGCCCGAATCGCAGCTGGATCGTTTCCTGATGCGAGTGGTCATGGGCTATCCTGCGCCCGAGGCGGAGCTGCAGCTCATGGCCGGCCATTCGAACGAGGACGCGTTGCGGCAGGTATCGCAGGCTTGTTCGGGCACGGATCTGGTTTCCCTGCAGCGGACGGTCGCCACGGTTCGCGTCGAGGATTCGCTGCTGGGCTACGTGCATTCGCTGATCCAGCGCACCCGGCAGGGGGGGGTGTTTTCCATCGGCGCCTCGCCCCGCGGCGCCATGTCGCTGGTGTTGGCGGCGCGCGCGCGTGCGTTGGCCGAGGCGCGGGACTACTGCGTGCCGGACGACGTGCAGCGTTGTTTCCTTCCGGTCCTCGCCCATCGCCTGCATCCTCCCGGCGGCATGCCCGAGGACGGCCGTGCGTACTCCGAGGACGCGTTGCGTCGCATTCTCGCTTCCGTGCCCGTGCCGACATGATCCCACTCGTTCATCGTCGTGGTCGAACCGAACCGCGGGCTTCAGCCCGCGGCTGGCCTAGCCGGACAGGCCGCACCCTGAAGGGTGCGGTTCGGTTGCGGCCGGGGCGCCCGGCCTGACCCGATGGCCTCCAAGCTTCTCGCGCGTCTCCGCGCCTCTCGGCGGCGCCTGCGGTTCACGCGCGAGGGGCGCTGGTACTTCGGCATCACGATTGGCATCGGGCTGGCGGCGATCAACACGCAGAACAACCTTCTCTACCTTCTCCTGTCGCTGCTCGTCTCGCTGATCATCCTGTCCGGCATTTTATCCGAGGCCGTGCTTCGCAGGCTCGACATCACGCGCACGCCTCCGCTTTCGATCGTGGCCGGCCGTCGCACCCCGATTGAGATCCGGGTTCGCAACCCCAAGGGTTATCCCTCGTACGCGGTCGAGGTCGAGGATCTGATCGACGGGCACGTCACGATGCGTCGTTGTTTCTACCTCAAGGTCTCGGCCGGCCGGGAGCAGGCCACGACGTACCCATTCGTGTTCCCCCGGCGGGGTCGTTTTCGTTTCCGCGGGTTCGAGCTGCGCACGAAGTTTCCCTTCGGGCTGTTCGTGAAGTCGCGCGTGATCGAGGCTTCGGCCGAGGTTCTGGCGTATCCCGAGCCGATCGCGGACGGCGCGCGGCCGGAGGCCGAGCGGGGTGCGGACGACGCGGCGCGGGTGGAGCGTCGCGGCACGGGTGCGGAGCTGCTTGATCCTCGGCGTTTCGTCGACGGCGACGACCCGCGACTCATCCGGTGGCGTCTTTCGGCCAAGACCGGTGCGCTTCTGGTGGCCGACCGTGCCGCGGACGAGTCTCGCCGGGTCGAGATCCGCATCGACAATCGCATTCCCGCGACGTTCGTCACGCCGGAGGACCTGGCCCGCGAGGAGGCGCGCGTGGAGCGGGAGATCTCGCGTGCCGCGTGGCTCGTCCTTGACGCGGCGCGGTCCCGTGCCGCGACGATTCGGATCGTCACGGCGGACGGCGGCATGGGTCCGTCCCCGGCCTCGCGTTCGCGTTCGCTTCTGGCGTTCCTCGCGCTCCTCCCGGTGCTGCGCGAGCCCCCCGAGCAGGCGATGGCCGCCCGCGGCGGCCGTCTTCCCACGCGACCGCCGACCGCCGACCGCCGACCGCCGACGGCGGAGCCTGTGCCGTGAGGTTCCGACGCATCCAGGAGGTCGTGCTTCTCGGCTTTGCCGCCATCGGCCTTGCGGTGCTTGCGCTTGCCGGCGCCGGCGGTCCGTTCGTGTCTCTCGCGGTCCCGGTCGCTTTCGTGACGGCGCTTGCCATTCCCCGGGCCTGGATGGAGTCGCGTCGCTGGCAGCGTGCGTGGACGGTGGTTGCGGTCTGCGTCGTGGGGGCCTCGCTGGCCTCCGCCGCGGGTGGCGCCCCCCTCATCCCGGTCACGGCCCGTCTCGCGCTGTACCTCCAGATCCACAAGCTTTTCAACCGCGCCACGTCGCGCGACCAGGAGCAGATTGCGTTTCTCGCGCTCGGCCACGTCGCGCTGGCGACCATCCTGTTCAGCGGACTCCGGTACGCGGTCCTCCTGCTGTTCTTCGTGGCGCTGGCCCCTCTTCTTCTGACGCTGCTGCACCTGCGGCGCGAGATCGAGCAGAAGTACGCCGGCACGCCGGAAGGCGGGCGTGACGACCAGACGCTTGCGCGGGTGCTGCGGACGCGGCGGGTGGCGACTCCGGGCTTCCTTGCGGTGCTCCTTGCCAGCTCTCTCCCGCTTCTTGCGCTGACGGCTCTTTTCTTCGTGGCGCTGCCCCGCCTTGGTTTCGGCCTTCTGGCCGGGCGTGCGGGCGGCAGTTTCCTCGTCGGCTTCTCCAGCCGCATGGAGCTTGGGGATCTGGTCCCGCTGGCCGACGATCGGACGCCGGTGATGCGTGTCGAGTTTCCGGACGGGGTTCCTTCGTCGGCGCGGCTTGCCACGCTTCTTTTCCGCGGCACGACGTTCGACACGTACGACGGCCACGCCTGGACGCGCACGACGGGCGCCGCCGGTCCGCCCGCCGTTGCGGTCCCTCCGGACTACGGCCTGGTGGTTCCGGGTCCGCGGCCGGCGGACCAGTTCACGGTCCGGGTCCTCCAGGAGCCGTTCGATCCTCGGCTGTTGTTCCTCCCCGCGGGCACGCGTGCCTTCCGATTTCGCGGTCCCAAGCCCCGCCGTCCCCGCGTGGTGGTTTCGCCTCTTTCGTGGGAGGCGGACGGCACGGTCTCGTATCGCGAGGCCGGGGAGGAGGGCGTGTTTTTCGAGGCCCTGGTCGGGCGCTGGTCCGACGGGCCGCGCACGCCCGAGGCGGGTCGGCGCCGGCCCGCGGTGTTGGAGGATCCGTACCTCGAGCTGCCTCCCGAGCCGCAGCGGCTCCAGGAGCTGGCCCGGCGATTGACCGCGGGCCTGGACGATCCGCGTGCGCGTGCCGACGTCATCCTTGAATGGCTCCGTTCGAACTTCCGCTACACGCGTTCCACGCACGCCGACGCCGGGCCGCGTCCGCTCGAGGATTTCCTGTTCCGCTGGAAGGAGGGGTACTGCGAGTATTTCTCCTCGGCGATGACCATCCTGGCGCGTGCCGCGGGCCTGCGTGCCCGCAACGTCTCCGGTTTTCTCGGCGGGCACTGGAACGACGTCGGCGACTACCTTGTGGTGCGGCAGTCCGACGCGCATTCGTGGGCCGAGGTGGAGATTCCCGGCCAGGGCTGGGTCGTCTACGACGCCACGCCGCCGGGAGAGGCGGCGCGGGTGACCAGCACGGGCGGCATCTTCGGCTGGCTTTCGGACGTGCTGGATGCGATGCGGACCGCCTGGCAGCGCCACGTCATCGCCTTCGACGTCCCGCGGCAGCTCGGCATCCTCCGTGCGATCGGGGAGGGGCTGCGCTGGATCAAGAACGGCGCCGTCGCCTTCGCCCGCGACCGCAGGAACGCCCTCATCGCCGTCGCCTCGCTCGCCGTCGCGGTGACCGTCCTTCTTCTTTTCCGCCGTCACTGGCGCCGTCGCGCCCGCGCTCTTGCGCCGCGAACGGGCCTCCTGCGCGCCTCCATCGACGTCCGCTCGCTGGCCGAGGCGCGTCGCCTGCTGGGCGACCTGGAGCGGGTACTGCGGGGGGAGGGCATCGAGCGTGCGTCGCACGAGCCGGCAGAGCGACTTGCCGAGCGAGCGGTGCGGCACGGTCCGGCGCTTGCGGACGCCACCCGGGTGGCGGTCCACCGCTATGCGGCGGCGCGTTTCGGTGGCCAGCCGCTGCGTCCCCCCGATCGTCGCGCGCTGGTCCACGGCGTCAACCGCGCCCTCCGCCGATCGTAGGCGAGGCTGCCGTTTCGGACCGGCAAGTCACGGAGCACGGAGTCGTCCGGGCTGCTCGTCGGACGCGAATGCGGAGGGGGAGAGGTGGGGAGGTCCCTTCGACTGCGCTCGGGGCAGGCCGGCTGGAGAGGTGGCGAGGTGCGGTGGTTCAGGTGCCGTTCCCCCCTGGCCCGGAACCTGCTTTACCAACTTCGTCGCAGGTTCCGCTCCGCGCGATTTCGCGGGACCGGCGATGAGGGCGTTCGAAACTCGCGGGACGTCGGCGCGCGGCCGGCGTCCCGCGAACAAACAACCGGATCCGGCTTGTCCGGAACCACTGGAGGTGTCCGATGCGGAAGTCTGCACGAAGCTCGACCTTGGCGACGGTGGCCGCCATACCACTGCTCGCGTTCGCCGGGTGCGCCGACGATTCGTCGGTGAGCACCGTCTCCATGGGCCTGGACGAATTCTCGATCTCACTTGATCGGAGCAGTGTTCCTGCCGGGATGGTGCGCTTTGTCGGCGAGAACACGGGCGAGGATCTCCACGAGTTCGTCATCCTGCGCACCGATCTGGCGTTGAGCGCGTTGCCGCTCGACGCGAGCGGTGATGTCGACGAGCACGGCGCCGGCCTCGAGATCATCGGGGAAGTCGAGGACATCGAGCCCGGGATGACGGGCGAAGTGACTCTCGACCTGGCCGCGGGCCGCTACGTCGTCATTTGCAACATCACGGAGACCGAGCCGGACGGCACGGTCGAGCACCACTTCGGCCTCGGCATGGCCACCACGTTGATCGCGAAGTAGTCCCTCCGGGTCTTCGAAGACGCCAACGTTGGCGAATCTTGCGGTCGAAGTTTGAGCCCCTCGGGCGCTACTGGAAGTTCTGGATGGCCCAGACGCTCCCGCCCGGGGTCGTGTAGAAGCCGCACGACACGCGGGAGTAGCTGGTGGAGCTCATGTTGATGTAGTGCCCGTGGGCGCTGAACGGCTCGCCCGGTCCCTCGGCCCACATCATCGCCAGGCATCCCGTGACGGTGTCCTCCAGGGAGCCCCAGCCGGGGCACTCGTTCTGCGCCCACTCTCCGCACGAGCCGAACGCGCCGTGTGCCGTCCCGGTCTCGCTGTCGCTTCGGGCCTCTCCGTCGGTGCAGGTTTCCGCCTCGCGCCAGCGCGCGTACGGCGCCTTTCCCTCGGTTGCCCGGTAGCGGTTGATCGCGTCCACGCACTGTTGCCGGAACGGCTCCAGGGGATCTCCCGAGTCCGCGTCGGCATCGGCATCGGCATCGGCGTCCGCATCGGCGTCCGCATCGGCGTCCGCATCGGCATCGGCATCTCCTGCCCCGCCTTCATCGGGGGACCCGTCGCCGTCGGCGCCGCCGTCCCAGTCGCCGGTGCAGGAGCACGACCCGTTTTCCAGGCACGCGCCGCCCGCGAGTCCTTGCGAGCGGCAGAAGCTGTCGCACCCTTCCATGGTGCAGGGCACGGTCCCGCCGTCGTCGCAGCCCGGCGTTCCGCAGGCGACGAGCACGATCCACGCCGCTGCTTTGCGCATCGTCATCCCTCCCGAGGTTCGAAGCCCACGCGTCTACCGACCCTCCCGGCACGCCTCCGGGTTCTCGGCCGAGTCGCAGTCGTCCACGGTTCCGTCCAGGTCGCCCTGGTTCATGGCCGAGTCCACGTACCGCGAGTCCAGCCCCGGTCCGCATCCTCCCAGGGACGTCGCGGTCATCGAGGCCGCCACGAGTGCTCCTCGCCACGCGTTGCGCACCAGGCTCGGGTACTTCGCCTGCACGGCCATTCGCAACGGCTTGAGTTTCATCCGTCCCGCTCCTCTCCCCCCGCCTCCGTCTCGCCCGTCCAGTATACTCCACTTTGTGCCCGCCGCCTTCCTCACGGCTGCTCTCCTGGTTCTTGCCGCTCCCGGCGTGCTGTCGTCCCGTCTCGCCGCCCTTTTCGCCTGGGTCGCCTTCTTCCCGCTTCTCGTCCACCTCCCGAAGGTCACTCTGGTTCGCGCCGCGTTTCTCGGCTGGCTCGCCGGGGTCGTCACCACGTTGGGTGCCTGTGCCTGGTTTCCGGGTCTCCTCGCGCGTTTTTCCGGCCTTCATCCTCTGGTCTGCGTGCTGGTCGTCTTCGCCATTGCCGCGTGGCAGGCTGCCGGGTGGGCCGCGTGGGCCGTGCTGGTCCGGGTCGCGTCCGGCGCGGCGGGGTCCTCCGACGGTTCTCACCCGGGGATTCGTCGTCTGCGCGCCGCCCTGACGTTCGTGCTACCCGCCGCCGCTTTCGTCGTGTTCGAGCGCTGGCTCCCGGTGATTTTCCCTTCCTCGGTCGGCATCACGCAGTACCGCTTCCCGGTGCTCGCGCAGTCGGCGGAGCTTGGCGGGCCGTACGTGCCGGCATTCCTGTGCCTGTTGTTCTCCACGGTCCTGGCGCGCGCGTTTGCCGCGGCGCGTGGGTCGCGTGGTCTGCCCGGCGGCGCGATTTCCGGCTTCTTCGCCCTCCTGGTCGTTTTGCTCGTCTTCGGCCTGGTCCGGCTTCGCGGGATCGACCGCGAGCGCGGCGCGGCGCCGCGATTCCGCGTTGCCGCGGTGCAGGCCGGGGTGGTCAAGACCGGCTGGAACACCCCGCCCGACGACCCCCAGCGTCTCGGCCGCTACCAGCGTCTCTCGGCCGAGGCGGAGCGCGACGCCCGCGCCGTCGACCTGCTGGTCTGGCCGGAGAAGGCCTATCCGTTCCCGCTCCGCAGCGACGCCCGCCACGACTATCGCCCGGACGACAAGCATCGCATCCGGCGTGGTTTCCGGTCTCCGCTCCTGTTCGGCGCGACGGCCGTCGATCCCATCTCCCGTCGGCTGTCCAACTCCGGCTTCCTTCTCCTGCCCGACGGCGGGTTGCGCGACGTCTACGACAAGGTCCGGCTCATCTTC
The DNA here is from genome assembly GCA_016218765.1 of Deltaproteobacteria bacterium. Classification (GTDB taxonomy): domain Bacteria; phylum Myxococcota_A; class Polyangia; order DRWM01; family JAAZOP01; genus JAAZOP01. The sequence goes on from JACRCZ010000118.1 coordinate 42,714, forward strand.
TACAGCGAGCGGTTTCCGTCCTGGCTTTCCTGGCTTGCCTCGCCGCGCACCGGGTATCTCCCGGGCTCGAAGTTCGATCCTGCTCCGGCCGCCGCGCCTCTCGCCGTCTTCATCTGTTTCGAGGCCACGTTCCCCGACCACGTGCGCGCGCTCGTGGCTCGTGGTGGCCGACTCCTGGTCAATCTCTCGGACGACTCGTGGTTCGGGGAATCGGCCGAGCCCGAGCAGCACCTGGCCCACGCGGTTTTCCGGGCGATCGAGTCCCGGCGCGACCTGGTGCGCGCGACGGGTTCGGGCGTCAGCGCGCACGTCTCCGCGGCGGGCGAGATTCTCGGGCGCACGCGCCTCAATCGCTATGCCTCGGAGGCCGACGTGGTCCTCGTGGCGGATGCCCGGCTCCTCGATCGCCGGAGCTTCTACGCCGCGTTGGGAGACGCATTCTGTTGGTTGTGCGTCGCGTTCGTGGTGACAGGCCTCGTCGTCACCCGTTGCCGCCTGCCGATCCTGCGGTCGTCCCGGCCCGATCGGGAAAGAGAAACCACAGATGGACACAGATAAGCACAGATGGCTCCGGCCTTCGCCTGACCCGCGCTCCTGAATCGGCGTCGCGCGTTCAGCGGCCTGCCAGGCCCATTTTCGCGATTTTCCGGATGAGGTTCCGGCGGCTCACGCCGAGCAGGGCGGCGGCGTGGGTCCGGTTGCCCTTCGTCCGGCGCAGCGCCTCTTGGATCTGGCGCCGTTCCAGCGCCTCGACGTTCGCGTGCAGCCCGGTCCGGCTCGGCGTGCCGGCCTTCCCCGCGGACTCCGACCGCACCGTCCGCGCGATTTCCGGCGACAGGTGCTCGGGCCCGATCTCCCCCACCTCCCCGGAGAACACCCACAGGCGTTCGACCTCGTGTCGCAGCTCGCGCACGTTGCCGGGCCAGTCGTGCTGTGCCAGCCGTTCCAGGCATTCCCGGGAGAAGCGCCGCGCCCTCCCGTCCCTTTCCTCCAGTTTCGACCGGAAGTGTTCCACCAGCAGCGGGATGTCCTCCGGCCGCTCGCGGAGCGGCGGCACGCGCAGGACGAGCACGCTCAGCCGGTGGAGCAGGTCCTCGCGGAACGCCTTGGTTCGGGCCAGCTCCTCCAGGTCGCGGTTGGTCGCCGCCACGACCCGGACGTCGACCCGCCGCGGCTCGACGGCCCCCACGGGCACGAGCTGACCTTCTTCCAGCACGCGGAGCAGCTTGGCCTGGAGCGCGGCGCTCATCTCGCCCACTTCGTCGAGGAACAGCGTCCCGCCGCTCGCGGCCTCGAACAGTCCGACCCGGTCCGTCACGGCTCCCGTGAACGCGCCGCGCACGTGACCGAAGAGGGTCGAATCGAGCAGGGTCTCCGGCATTGCGGAGCAGTTCTGGGAGATGAACGGACCTCCCGCCCGTCGCGAGCGCCGGTGCACGGCCCGAGCCGCCAGCTCCTTCCCCGTGCCGTTTTCGCCCAGGACGAGCACGGTGGCGTCCGCGTGCGCCACGCGATCGAGCCGCCGGAGCATCTCGCGGATGGCGGTGCTGGCGCCGATGATCCCGTCGGCCTCTCCCGCCCCGCTCGGCCGCTCGCCTTCCCGCTCGACCGCTCGGCCGCTCGACGGCGTTGCTTCCCCGCGCTCCTGCCTGAACCGCCGCAGGATCTCGGCTGCCTGCGCCGCCCCGACCTCCACCCCGCAGACCCGGCGGAGGGCTTCCGCCATGGCCCGCGCCTCGTCCCCGCCGCCGTCGCCTTCGTGGTATAAGCGCTGTCGCATGTCGGGCCTGAAAGACATCCTTCTTTTCATCATCCTATTGGGCGTCCTGATCTTTGTCCACGAGCTGGGGCATTTCATGTGGGCCAAGATCTTCGGCGTCAAGGTCCTCAAGTTCTCGCTGGGCTTCGGCCGGAAGCTGGTGGGCTTCCGGCGCGGCGAGACGGAGTACCTGATCTCCGTGATTCCCCTGGGGGGCTACGTCAAGATGCTGGGGGAGGGAGCGACCGGCGGGGACGGTGTCTCCGACGAGGTTCCGGAGGACTCCGAGGTCCGGACGCCCGAGGATCGGGGGCGTGCGCTGGCCGACAAGCCGTTGTGGCAGCGTGCGGTGATTCTCGTGGGCGGTCCTGCGATGAACCTTGTCTTTCCCATCTTCATCTATTTCTTCGTCCTTCTCGGTCGCGACACGATCGCCCCGCCCTCGGTCGGCACGGTTTTCGCGGGGCAGCCCGCGGCGCAGGCCGGCCTGCGTCCCGGCGACCAGATCGTCTCGGTCGACGGCACGGCGACGTACGGCTGGGAGGACGTGGTGGACGAGGTGGAGGATCGCCCTGGGGAGCCGCTCGAGTTCCGCGTGCGTCGCGGATCCGAGGAGATTTCCCGCACGATCACGCCCCGGACGGCGCAGGTCGTGATGCCGATTCTCGGCTTCGTCAGCGAGGTCGGCCGCATCGGCGTTTCGCCCTACTATCGCACGTCCATTCTCGGCCCGCCCCCGTCCGCGGCGTCTCCGTCCGGCCTGCGGGCATTCGACGAGGTCGTGACGGTCAACGGCAAGCGCGTCCGGCGGCTCATCGACCTCGAGCGCGCCCGCACTCCGGACAGCGGCCGTCTGGAGGTGGGGCTGCTGCGTGCCGCGCCCGTTCGCACGGGACTGGGGGCGGTCTTCGTGGCCGAGGCGCTCCGCGTCGGTCTCGACGCCGTGCCTGGCCGGCCCGTCGCCGACGCGCTTGGTGCGACGAGCTCCGATCTTGTGGTCAGCCGGGTCGACCCCGGCAGCGCTGCCGCCCGGGGCGGGCTCCGGGTCGGCGACCGGCTTCTGCGTCTCGACGACAAGCCTCTCGTCACGTGGCTCGACGTCGGGCTTTCGCCGGAGTCCGATCCGGAGGGTGCGCACACGCTGCTGGTCGAGCGGGACGGCCGTGAGGTTCCGCTCACGCTCGACCTTCGCACGGAGACGTTCCGCGACCCCTTCGGGCAGGAGCAGAAGCGGTTTTCGATCGGCATCACGGGCTACCAGCGCAACTTCCCGGACGATCCGATCCCCAACCCCAACCGTCTTTCCCGCGCCTTTTTCGGTGCCTTTGCCGAGACGGGCAACGTCATCCGACTCACGGCGCTCGGCTTCGCCGCCATCTTCCAGGGCAAGGTATCGGTTTCGACGATCGGCGGCCCCGTGCTCATCTTCGACGTCGCCGCGCACTCCGCCGAGGCGGGTGCGACCTCGTATCTCTGGGCGATGGCGCTCATCAGCATCAACCTGGGTCTGCTGAACCTCCTGCCCATCCCGGTCCTGGACGGCGGCCAGCTTCTGTTCTTCGCGATCGAGGCGGTGCGCCGCAAGCCTCTTTCCCGCCGCACCCGTGAGATCGCCCAGACGGTCGGCCTGATCCTGATCCTCGCGCTCATCGCCCTTGCGCTGAAGAACGACATTGCACGCAAGTGGGCCGACATCGTCGGCCTGTTCGGCTGCAGTTGATGCTTCCGGGCCTCGCGCCACGCCTTGCCGCCGCCGTTGCGCTGCAGCTCGTCGAGCGCGATCGCGCGTACCTCACCAAGGCGCTCGACGAGGCGTGGCGTCCGTTCCCGGCGCCCGCGCACGACGAGCGCGCCTTTTCCACCGAGCTTGCCCTGGGGACGTGCCGCTGGCGCGGCATTCTCGACGGTCGCCTTGACCCTCTCCTCCCCCGCGGGCTCGCTTCCCTCGACGACCTCACGCGCCAGATTCTCCGCCTTGCGGCCTACGAGCTGCTCGGCCCGCACCCCACGCCGCCGCACGCGGCCGTCCACCTTGCGGTGGAGGCCGCCAAGCAGGCGCGCAACCCTTCCCTTGCCCGTCTGGTCAACGCGGTCCTTCGCCGGCTCACACGGGGCTCGTTGCCGGCAGCTCGTCGCTCGCAGCCGAGCTCCCCGCCGACCCTGCGCCACGAGGAATCACCTCCGGACCCGTCGGACGCCTCCAAACCCGTGACTCGACCCGGACGACCGACCGACGACCAACGACTCCTCTGCGCCCTCCCTCCCTGGCTCGCCACCGCTTTTTCTTCCGCCTGGGGTGAGCCCGTCGCCCTCGCCATTGCGGAATGGTCGCTCGACCGCCCCGCCCGTTCCCTTCGCCTGAACCGCCGCCACCCGGAGTTCCAATCGCACCTTCACAACGTCTCCCCCCCCTCCCCGGCTCCTCCGGACCAACGACTCGACCCAAACGACCAACCAACGACCAACAAGTCTTCCCCCCTCGTCCTCCTCCCTCCCGGCGCGGGCGACCTCCGTTCGCACCCTCTCGTGGCCGCCGGTGCCGCCACGCCCCAGGAGCACGGTGCGTTCCTCGTCGCCGAGGCCCTTCCCCTCCGCCCCGGCGCGATCGTCCTGGACGCCTGTGCCGGCCGCGGCACGAAGACCACGGCGCTCGCGGAGCGCCTTCCGCCGGACGCCACGCTGCTGGCCGCCGACGTCAATCCCGACAAGCTGGCGCGGATCGCGCCCGAGCTTCAGCGCCTGGGTCTTCCTCCGGTCGAGACGCTCGCGGTCGATTGGTCGGTCGGCGTCGCCGGCATCGCCGGCTCCTTCGATGCCATTCTCGTCGACGCGCCCTGTTCCGGCACGGGCACGCTTTCCCGCCGTCCCGAGATCCGCTGGCGTCTGGAGCCTTCCGACGTCGTCCGGCTTGCCGCGCTCCAATCCGCCATCCTCCGTCGCACGGCGTCGCTGCTTGCTCCCGGCGGGGTCCTGCTCTACGCGGTCTGTTCCCTCCTGCCCGACGAGGGTCTCTCCCAGGCGCGAGCGTTGCTTGCCGAATCGCCCGGGCTCCTCCCCGTCCCCGGCGTTTTTCCCCCTCCCTGGCATCCCCTCGAGGTCGGCGCCGTCCTTCTGCCCCACGAGTCCGGCACGGACGGTTTCTACTCCGCGCTCCTGCGACGCCCCTGAACGGGAAGGGCCGCTCAGTACGTTTCGGGGGAGTGCGAGAAGTTGTGGCACCGCAGGCGACACGACCGGCCGGTGCTGCTCCACGTCGGGTCGGCCGCGTCTCCCGCCGGTCCGGACACGCTCGGCGCGAAGTTCACCAGACGCTGGTACGTCCGGTCCGAGGCCCACCCTGAGGTCCGGTTGCCGTGGAGGTTGTAGTGGCACTCCTTGCACACGGCGTTGCCCTGTCCCGAGCGTCCGTTGTTGCGGACGTCGATGTCGCCGGCGACGCCGCCGCGCGGGTTCCCGTCGATGTTCCCCATGTGGAACCCGTGGAAGCGGAACGCGGTGTCGGTGCGCGTGCCGGTGCCCGTGGTGGCGAACGGGGCCGAGGCGTGGCAGATGAAGCAGAACTCGAAGTTCGCGCTGGCGTAGGCCGCGGTGGAGGAGAGGTGTTCGACGCGGTAGTTGGCGCGGAGGATCTTCGAGCTGAAGTTCGCGTCGGTGGTCCCCGCGTCGGAGCCGTGCGGTCCGGTCGGGATCGCGCCGGTGTACCCGCTGAGCAGGGACACGGTGCGCGGCATGTCGCTGCTTGCGTGGCAGTCGCTGCACCACAGGACGCTCGACGTGGTCAGGTGGGGCAGGCCCGTGCCGCCCGCGAGGCTCGCGGTCATCGTCGCCGCCGTGTTGCGGCCTGCTGCTTCCACCGGGTGGAACGACTCGTTGGCCGGATTGAACAGCACCGCCAGGTCCGCCGCCCCCGCCGGCAAGGCGGTCCACGACGAATGGCACTTGAAGCAGACCTGATATTCGGCGACCGGGGCGCCGGTCGGGTCGGAGGCCGGGACGTAGGTGTACGCCGGCGCTGCGCCCGCGGCGCCGTTGGTCACCCGGATGCGGCCGACGCCGAGGAGGCGGTTCGAGCTGGTGGTTCCCGCGGTGTTCCCGGCGCGTGCATAGTGCGGGTTGTGGCAGTCGACGCACTCGGCATGCCTGTTGTCCGTCGGCGTCGCGCCGTAGGCCGAGGACGTGCCCGCCTCGAACAGGTCGTGGCGTCCGGTCCGGGAGACGGGGTGGTTCGAGGCCTTGGCGAGCTGGCCCTGGATGTTGGTCGCCGCCGGAGCACCGTCGTGGCAGGTCAGGCAGGGCGGCTCCTCGCTGTCGTACAGCACCGTCCCGGACGAGCTGCCGTGACGCTCGTGGCACGTCGAGCAGTCGTAGCCCGAGGCGTTATGGCTCGCGGGCAGGGTCCAGTACGAGGCGACGCTCGTCGGGGTCTGTCCCGTGAAGTACGGCCCTGCGCTGCCGTCGTGGCACGTGCGGCACAGCCCGCTCGACCCGGTGGCGGCGAAGGACCAGGTGTCGGTCGTGTCGGGGTCGACGATGACTCGCGTGCCCGTCAGGTGCGGGGCGCTCGCGTGGCACTCGGCGCAATTGGCCCGGATCACCGTGTCGGTCCCTCCCAGCCGGTGGCTTGTCCGCGGGATCAATCCGGGGCGTTCGTGGCACTCGCTGCAGGCGATCGTGGTGTCGGTCCAGGTCGCGGCGTTGGCGAGGTCGGGCGTGTCGCCCGGCACGGGGTTGTGGCAGCCGACGGTGCAGGTCGGGTTGCCTGCGCCGTAGCTTTCCGCGGGGGTCCCGCCGTTGTTCATGGTGGTCCCCGCCGGATAGCTCACGCCGCTGGCGAACACGAGGTCCACGTTGGGTTGCAGGACGATGCCTCCTCCCTCGTTGTGCGTCGGTCCCGACCCGTCGTGGCCGTGGCACACGGCGCACCCGTAGCCGAGGGTCGTGACGTGCGCCGCGTGCGCGCCGCCCCCGCCCGCGTAGTCCTGGGTGGCGGGCGCCGGCGGATTGCCGTGGCAGGCGTCGCAGCCGCCGCTCACGTCCAGCACTCCGTCGATGTGCCTGGTCCGGTCGACGAACCGGGTTCCGTCGTACACGGCACCGTGGCACGTCCCGCAGTCGGTGCGCGAGGCGTGGGGCGCGGGCGGGGGCACTCCGTGGCAGGTCCCGCAGGCGTCCTGGGTCCCGTCCACGGTGGTCCATTGCGGCGACGTGAGCGTCCCCCCCGCGGCGAGCGTTGCGCCGTGGCAGTACGTGGATGAGCACCGCGCGCCGTCGAACGCCGGCGCGGCGCCGCCCGCGGTGGACAGCCCGCCCCACGCCAGCTCCCCGGGCCGGGGATCGATGTGGCCCGGCGACAGCGCGTCGGCCGGGACGACGTGGCAGTCCGAGCAGCTCATGTCGGCGCGCCAGGTGGAGCCGGTGGCCACGTGCGTGGTGTGGGCGCCCACGCCCCGCACCGTGGTGGACGCCGCTCCCGCGACGTCCTCCGGCGGCGCGCCGGTGAGGTCCGCGACGCCGCCGTGGCAGAACGTGCAGTCCGCGCGAAAGCCCGTGTGGCAGCTCTCGCACGAGACGCCCACGGTTCCGCCGAGCAGGTCCGCGCCGTGGCAGCTCGTGCAGGCCGACGGGCCGGCGTCGAAGGCCGTGCCGTGCTGCACCGGGGCGTCCCACCCTGCCGGGTGGTACGCCGTCACCTCGACCACGCCGTCGACGTGCAGCGCCGGCGCGACGAAGGCGCCGCCTGCCCCGATCACGGTCGCGTGGCACAGCTCGCAGCGGGAATCCGTCGGGTGCGGTCCGCCCGGCGGGAGGCCGTGGCAGGTGCCGCACGCGTCCTGGGTGCCGTCCACGGTGGTCCATTGGGGCGTGGTGATCGTCCCGCCGGGGTCGAGCGTCGTGCCGTGGCAGTAGGTGCCCGAGCAGCGCGTGCCGTCGTACGCCGGCGCGGCGCCGTCCGCGGTCGTGAGCGGACCCCAGGCCAGGTCCGCGGGCAGCGATCCGTCCATGTGCCCGGCGTCGCTGACCGAGGTCGGCACGCGGTGGCACTCGCTGCAGCGGATCTCTCCGTGCCAGGTCGAGGGCCCGAGGTGGCTGCGGTGCGCGCCCACGCCGGGCAGCGAGGTCGAGGTGCCCCCGGTCGTATCCTGCGGCGGCGCGGCCGACCCGCCGCCGCCGTGGCAGCTCTCGCACCCGCCGTAGCTGACGTCGACGATTCCGTTCACGTGCCGCGACGCGTCGACGAACGTCCGACCGGCGCCGACCACCTCGCCGTGGCACGATTCGCACCGCGTGTCGGACGGATGGGTCCCGCCGGGCGGCAGGCCGTGGCAGGTCCCGCACGCCGCCTGCGTCCCATCCACCGTCGTCCACGCGGGGGTCGTGAGCGTTCCCCCCGGCAGCAGCGTCGCTCCGTGGCAGTAGTTTTCCGCACAGGTCGCCCCGTCGAACGCCGGCATGGCGCCGTCCGCGGCCGGCAACGGACCCCAGGTCAGCTCCGCCGGCAGAGCGGTGTCGATGTGCCCGACGTCGGAAACCGCCGCCGGCACCCGGTGGCACTGGCTGCAGGCGATTTCGGCGTGCCAGGCCGAGGTCCCCAGGTGGCTCCGGTGGGCGCCCACGCCGCGCAGGGCGGTCCCGGTCCCCCCTGTCGTATCCTCCGGCGGTGCGGCCGACCCGCCGCCGCCGTGGCAGCTTTCGCAGTCGCCGTAGGTGACGTCGACGATCCCGTTCACGTGCCGCGTCCGGTCCACGAACCTCAACCCCGCGCCGATCACCTCCCCGTGGCACCGCTCGCACCGCGTGTCGGACGGGTGCGTGCCGTCCGGCGGGAGGCCGTGACAGGTCCCGCACGCGGCCTGCGAGCCGTCCACCGTCGTCCACGCCGGCTCCGTCAGGCTGCCGCCGGGGAGCAGGGTCGGGCCGTGACAGTAGGTTGACGAGCACCTTGTCCCGTCGAACGCCGGTACGGCGCCGTCCGCGGTCGCGACGCCGCCCCACTGCAGCTCCGCGGGCAGGGGGGTGTCCACGTGCCCGGGCGACCCCAGCGTCGCCGGCACCTGGTGGCATTCCGTACAGGCGATGTCCGCACGCCAGTCGGATGTCCGGAGGTGGCTGCCGTGGGCGCCCACGCCCCGCAGCGTCGTGGACGATCCGCCGGCGGTGTCGATTGGCGGCGCGGGAGACCCGCCTCCGCCGTGGCACGACTCGCAGTCGAGCGGGTCGGATTCGACGACGCCGTCGATGTGCAGCCCGGGGGCGACGAACGTCATGCCCGGCCCCATGACCGCGCTGTGGCACTGCTCGCAGGCGGCCGAGGGCGGGTGTCCGCCGCCGGCAGGGAGGGCGTGACACGTCCCGCACGCGGCCTGCGTCCCGTCCACGGTGGTCCAGGCGGGGGTCGTGTTCGTGCCGCCCGGCAACAACGTCGCGCCGTGGCAGTAGGCCCCGGAACAGCGCATGCCGTCGAACGACGGCGCCGCGCCGTCGGCCGTCGCGATGGCGCTCCACGTCAGCTCCGCCGGCACATCCGTGTCGATGTGCCCGGGAGAGCGCAGCTCGGCCGGCACGATGTGGCAGTCCTCGCACTGCACCTCGCGATGCCAGCCCGACGTACCGAGATGGCTGCGGTGGGCGCCCACGGCGCGATCCGTCGTCGCGCTCTCGCCGTCCAGGCTTGCCGGCGGCGCGGCGCTGGACGAGTCCCCGTGGCAGGTGCCGCAGGGCAACGCCCCGCCGTCGCCGCCGTCCCCGCCGTCCCGGCCGTCCCCGCCGTCCGACCCGTCGCCCGTCTCATCACCGTCGTCCGTGCCATCCGGGTCGAATCCCCCGTCGTCCTCCCCGTCGGCCGCGGCGTCTTCCGTCCCCGAATCGCCGCCGGCGTCCCCGCCGCCGTCGATGTCGACCGCCGCGTCGTCCTCGGGCTCGTGGCCTCCTCCCTCGCCGCATCCCGCCGCCCACAGCCCCAGGATCGCGCCCAGGGTCGTCACCATCGCCGGTCCACGATGCCTCATGTCGAACCCACCCTCCCCCCCCCCGGGAGATCGGCACACGATTCCATATCGGATGTCTTGCCCGATGCGCGCTCTTTCTGAGCGAGATGCTTGCCCGACGGTTCTATCCGATGACGGGGCCGGGGCAGCCGTACACGACGTCGATGTCGCTCACCTCGCCGGCGAGGATGCGGTCGCACGCGGCGCCGTGGAACTCCAGCCGCCCCGTGCTCTCGTCGTAGCTCCACCCGTCGGCGATGTCGGTCGGTATCCCCGCCGGGTCGTCGTTGAAGTAGACGTAGATCTCGGCCGGGTCGGGCACGTCGCCCTCCAGCCGGAAGTCGCACGTCACCTCCCGCCCCGCAATCTCCTCGAGCGCCGTGATCAGGTCCGCGGCCGAGTCGGCCTGGTAGTAGCGGTCCGTGCCGCCCGCCTCCGCGACCGCCGTGAGCTGCCCGGCATCGACGTCCCGGCTGAACCCGACCACGTACGTGCGCACGGGCGGGTCCTGGCCCAGCAGCGCGGCCGCGCCCGCCGGACCGTTCTCCCCGCCCGAGGTGCAATCCCCGCTTTCCTGGCCGTCCGTGACCAGCAGCACGGAGTTGTCGCGCAGGGGGTCCAGGAGCGACGGTTCCCCGACAAGCCTGAGCAGCGTCCGCCCCGTGCTCGTCTCCGGGTTGCCGCTGTCGCACAGGTAGTTCGGCGGAATGCCGCGCAGGCTCCCGCGCCCCAGCAGTGGAGCCAGGAACTCGTCGATCGCCACCGCGTTGTAGTCCGCGATCGGCACGACGATCTCCCCCGGCGAGCAGCCCCCGGGGCGGCACGCCGAGTACGTCGTCAACCCGAAGCGGATCTGGTCGTCGAACGCGAACGTGGCCTCCGCGATCGCCTCCTTCGCCACGTCCCACCGCGTGCGGCCGTCCACGTCCCCGTCCATCGAGCCGCTGCGGTCGAGCACGATCATCATGTTCGGCGGAAGTCGCGTCGTCGTGAACTCCGTCCCGCCGCACCCGCCCGGGACGCACCGGCTCGCCGCCTCGTCGCACACCAGCCCGCTCGCGCAATCTCCGTCGACCACGCAGGCCCCTTCGTCCAGGCACACGAGCGAGCCTCCGCCGCAGCGCCGCCCGGCTCCGCAGTCCGCGTCGACCAGGCACGTGCCCTCGCCGATGCAGTGCCCCGATCCGCTGCAGTACTGTCCCGCGGGGCAATCCCCCGGCCCCGTGCAAGTCCCGCCATCCGTCTCCGCGCCGTCCACCGCCTCGCTGGCGCCGTCCCGCACCTCTCCCCCGTCCCGAGGCCCCACCGCATCGTCCGCCCCCGCGCTGCACCCCGCGCCCCACACCCCAAACGCGGTCATCCACCCGACGAAGTCGTGCTTGGAAGGCCATGGGACATGGTGGAGCGTCATCCACCTGACGACGCGGTATTCTGAAGGCCGTGGGACATGGCGGAGCGTTAGAAGTGACATGGCGGGACCTCCCTCGACGCCCGCATCTCCCGTCGGGCGTCTCCCGTGCCTCCCATCATGCCCCACCCCCGACCAACCAACAACCTTCCCGCTCTCCCCCCCTCCTGCTATGCTCCCCTTCCGTGAGCATCTGGCGCACCGCCAGGAACCGGGGGAAGTCCGAAACGCCGCGTACCGGTCCAACCAAGGCCCAGACCTACTGCGCCTACTGCCCGAAGCTCTGCCGTTTCGTCTGTCCGGTCTCCGCCGTCCAGGCGCGCGAGACGGTCACGCCATGGGGCAAGCAGACGGTGCTGCACGAGCTGGTCCGCCAGACTCTCCCGTTGGACGAGTCCGCCGCGCTCCCGCTGTGGGCCTGTCTCGAATGCCACGGCTGCCGCACGTACTGCGACCACGGCATCGAGGTCCCCGCTTCGCTGCGCGCGGGCCGCGTCCTCGCCTGGAGCCACCAGGTCGCGCCCAAGCCCGCTGCGGCGCTGGTCCACGGTTTTTCCGAACGCCAGCGTCGCATGCAGCTCAACGTCGCCGCGCTCGCCGCCGGCCGCGCCGTCTCCGCCGAGACGAAGCTGGCGTTGTTCCCCGGGTGCAAGGCGTGCATCGACCGTCCCCGCGAAGTTGCCGCGGCCCTGCGCGTGCTGGACGTCGGCCCCAACGGTCGCGCAGCGCTCGTCGCCGACTACTGCTGCGGGCTGCCCTTGCTCCAGGCGGGGGATCGCGACGGCTTCCTGGCGGCGGCGCGGCGGGTCCGGCGTGCGCTCTCCGGCATCCCGTTCACCGTGGTCCCCGACCCCGGCTGTTTGCATGCCCTGCGCGTGCTCTACGTCGAAGCCGGCGTGACGATCGATACCCGGCTGCTGCACCTCTCCGAGGCCGTTCTTCCCGTGCTGGGCCGCTTCCGCAAGCTGTCGCTTGGCGGACCGGCGTTCTACCACGACCCTTGCCACCTCGGGCGGGATCTGGGCATCTACGACGCCCCGCGCGACGTCCTCTCCCGCGTCCTGGGCGAGGGCATCGAGGAATTCCCGCGCAACCGGGAGAAGGCCGACTGCTGCGGCGGCGGCGGCGCGGTCCCGGAGGTCTATCCCGACACCGCGGTCGCGGTCGCCCGCCGCAGGCTCGAGCCTCTTGGTCAGCCCGAAGGCACCCGCACCGTGGTCACCGCCTGCCCGTCCTGCCGGGAAATGCTCGCTTCCGCGGGTTCCGGCTGGCAGGTGAAGGACATGATCGAGCTGCTCGACGAGGCCCTCCTGTGACACGTAGTCGCCGGCCCGCGCGTCCCGAAGCCTGCCCCCCACTACCGAACCGCGCCCTTCAGGGCGCGGCGCCGTGCGGACCTCAGCCGCGGGCTGAAGCCCGCGGTTCGGATCCCGGAACCGATAACCAAGAACCAATAACCGATGACTCCCTCCCCCTCTCCCGTCGCCGGTTCCTCGGCGCCGCCGCCGCTCCCTTGATCCTCCCCGTCCTCCCGGTCCTCGGCTGCAAGCCCTCCGAGGGCCACGCCGGCACGCGCAACGGCAAGGACGACCCCGACGCCGTCGTGCCCGATAACTCCGGCGGTCCGCGCGTCGCGCTCGCCGCCGATCCCGGCGTCGTCGATTCCCGCAATCGTGTCGATGGCGTCAAGGAGTTGATGTCGAGGGCCCTCGGCGGCGCCGGCGACGGCGAGCCGGGCGACTTCCTCCAGAAGCTGTTCCACGAGGACGAGCGGATCGGCATCAAGGTCAACACGCTTGCCGGGCGCGGCATGTCCACGTCGGTCGATGTGGTCGAGGCGCTGGTGGCCGAGCTTCGCGCGGCGGGCCGCGGCGGGCGGGGCATCATCGTCTTCGACCGCCTGAAGCAGGAGCTGGTGGACGTCGGCTACCCCTCCGGCCAGGCAGCCCGCGACCGCGGCTACCGCGTGCAGGGCACGGACGAGGCCGGCTACTCGCGCGAGCTGTACGTGGCAGGGCGCGTCGGCAGTCTCCTCTCGGAAGTCTTCCTCGGGGTGGATGCGCTCATCACCGTCGGCGTGGTCAAGGACCACGACCTCGCGGGCGTCGGCGGTTGCACCAAGAATCTCTTCGGCCTCATCCACAACCCCAACCGCTACCACGACCACAACTGCGATCCCTACCTGGCGGACGTCCTGGGCCTGGACGAGGTCAAGAAGCGCCTGCGCCTGGCCGTGGCCGACGGTCTCACGGCGGAGTGGCACGGCGGCCCGGCGTACGTCCGCGCCAACACCTGGTCGCTGGGGACGATCGTCGCGTCCCCCGACTCCCTCGCCCTGGACGCTGTTCTGGCCGACATCATCGACGCCAAGCGCAAGGAGCAGGGTCTTCCGACTCTCGCCGAGGCCGACCGTGCTCCGCGCTGGCTCGACACGGCGGCCTCCCGCGGCCTGGGCGTCGTCGATCTGGATGCCATCCGCCGAGTCGAGAAATAGAAACCACAGATGAACACAGATAAACACAGATGGGGAAGGGGGACCGGGTCCGGCTCAAAATGAAACCACAGATGGACACAGATAGACACAGATGGGGAAGGGGGACCGGGTCCGGCTCCGATGACCGAAAACCGAAAACCGAAAACTGCCCCGTCCCGGCGCGTCGGGCGTTTCTCCGTAGCTGCACCGCCGCCGCTTGCGCGCTGGCGGCCACGCGCGCCCGTCGGGCGCTCGGGCAGGAAGCCGAGGTCGTGGTGCCCGAGCCGCACGAGGCGAAGCACTGGGAGAAGCTTGCGGACAACAAGGTCCGCTGCCTGCTCTGTCCGCGGCGCTGCGAGGTCGCGGATCGCGAGCGCGGGACGTGCGGGGTGCGCGAGAACCGCGGCGGCGAGTACCGGACGCTCGTCTGGGGCCGCGTGTGTTCGGAGAACATCGACCCGATCGAGAAGAAGCCGCTCTTCCATTACCGGCCCGGCACCGATGCCTACTCGTTGGCGGCGCCCGGCTGCAACATCGAGTGTCTGTTCTGCCAGAACTGGGAGATTTCGCAATTCCGTCCCGAGCAGATCGAGACCTGGGAGCGCTCGCCCGCCGACGTCGCGTCTCTCTGCGCCGAGCGTGCCATCCCGACCATTGCGCTCACCTACTCCGAGCCTGTCGTCTGGTGGGAGTACGGGCGGGACATCGCGGTGGCGGCGAAGGAGCGGGGTGTCGGCACGGTGGTGGTGTCCAACGGCTACATCGAGGAGCAGCCGTTGCACGAATGGTGCGACGTCGTCTCGGCGATCAAGATCGACTTCAAGGCGTTCACGCAGCGTTTCTACCGCGACACGTGCTCCGGGGATCTGGGCCCGGTGCTCGATACGCTCGGGCGGATCAAGGATGCCGGGGTGTGGCTCGAGCTGGTGATGCTGGTCGTGCCCACGCTCAACGACGACGAGGCCGAGGTCCGGGCGATGGCGAAATGGATCAACCAGCGTCTGGGTCCGGACGTCCCGATCCATTTCACGCGTTTCCACCCCATGTACAAGCTGACGAACCTCGAGCCCACGCCGGTCGATACTCTTGAGAAGTGCCGCGACATCGCGCTCGCCGAGGGCCTCCATTTCGTCTATCTCGGCAACGTCCCGCGCCATCCCGGGGAGAACACGTATTGTCCCCGCTCCGGCGAGATCCTCATCGAGCGCGCCGGGTACACCATCCTCGAGAACCGCATCGTCGGCGGCAAGTGCCCCTGCTGCGACCAGTCCGTGCCGGGCGTGTGGTGAGAGGGGGCTGGTGGCGGGTGGTGGGGTGCCGGGCAGGTGGTGAGGCATGAACGGCATGCAGGGCATTGGCCGGGTTCGCGCCGCGTGGAGCCTTGCGCTGTCGGTCTGGGTCGCGGGCTGCGGAGCGGCGGGCGGGTCGAGCGACACGGACCAAGCGTACTGGGCGGACCAGGGGGACCCGTTCGTCTTCGGGTGGCTCCGCGCGTCGGAGGTGGAGCCTCTGGACCGGACACCGGCGGCGGCGGAGGTTTGTCCCGAGCAGGCGGCGCGAGCGGATTGCCGGATGCGCGTCCGGACGACGGTTCCGTGCAGCGGCGCCTGCTGGTCGCCGGAGGATCTCGCGGCGCGAACCGCGTGGATCTGCATCTGTGATCTGTGCGCCGGCGACGGCGACTGCACCGAGGGCCCGGGCGGGACCTGCGTCCTTCTTCCCGGCGACACGTGCGACGAGGATCGCCGGCTCTGCCTCTACGCGGGCGAGACGTGCCACGACGCGGCGTCGTGCTCCGACGGGCTCGCCCGCTGCATGCACCGCAACGGCCGTGCGGTCTGCGCCGAGCCCGCCGCGCCCCCGCCGTAGTTTCGGCCCGGGCGGCCATGACGGGTGGCTTGTACGAAGCCGGGGCCGGACAGGAGGGGGAAGCCACAGATGAACACAGATGAACACAGATTCCGGTCAGGGGAACGACCTGGACCTATGCAATGCACCCGGCCATGACGCGACGCGTGACGCGGCGATGGGGCCTGAGGCAGGGGGCGGGTGCTGGACGCGAGCCGGATCGGGGGTTAGCCTGTGCGATCGGGATGGAGGGAATCGGACATGCGTGAGCGGGTGGCGCGCGACACGAGCCGGATCGCGATCGTGCTGGTTGCCGGCGTCTTGGGACTCGCCGGCGTCGCGGCCTGCGGCGGTGTGGCGGAGGAACCCGACGTCGTCGCCTCGGACGGTGACGGGAGCGAAACCGCGGCGGACGTCACGTTCGACGACGCCCGCGCGGACGCCGACGCGGACGCCGACTCCGACGCCGACTTGCCCGCTGAAGCGGATGCAGAAGCGGCCGTGGAGGTCGACGTACCCGCGGAGGCCGACGTACCCGCGGAGGCCGACGTACCCGCGGAGGCCGACGCCGACGTCGTCGACTCGGTCGACACTCACGATGCCGTCGACATCGTCGAGGTCATCGACGTTCCGGAGGCCGGCGATGTCGTGGAGGTGGTCGACGTTCCCGATGTGGGAGATGCGCTCGACGTTCCCGACGGCGTCGAGTGTCGGACGACGGACGACTGCATGTTGGGCCTGACCTGTTGTTCGGGGCGCTGCGCGAACCTGTACAACGATCCGAAGAACTGCTCCGGGTGCGGTTCGGCCTGCCCCGAGTCCGCGCCGTTCTGCGCGGGGGGCGCTTGCATCGAGATCCCGTGCGAGGGGGTGGACTGCGTGGGCGAGCAGTTCTGCTGCGGCGTTGTCTGCTGCCGTCCCGGGCAGATCTGTTGCAGCGTGGATGGTCCGGGACCGTCGTTCGGTCCCGGCTGCTACGACCTGTTCTGCCCGGGCGGCTGCCCGTTGTGCGGGTAGGGCCGCACCGGGTGATTCGCCGCGGTCGTCACCCCCCACCGTCCCGACCAACAATTCGACCCGATCGACCCACCAACGCCCCGAAGGGACTCGGCGGCTCGGGCGCCGAGCACCACTTATCAAAAACTTGCCCGCCCTCCGCTTCCACCCTTACCCTCGCCCCATGACCACACGCATGACCGCAGCCGAAATCCAGTTCGCCTACCCCGACGAGTGGGTCGTCGCCACCGATCTCCCAGCCCCCCACGCCGCCCTGCCCCGCGAAGGCGTCGTCGTCTTCCACTCCCCCAACCGCAGCGCCGCCCTCAACGCCTTCGGCGCCGCTCCCAAGCCCGCCGCCCTGTGGTACGTCGCTCCCCCCGCCCTTCCAAACCAATAACTCGTCCCGTTCGTCCCACTCCCCCCGTTCGACCCACCAACTACTCAACCCGATCGACCCACCCCCCCTCCTACGGGCACACCCCGTCCATATCGATGCACACCACGCCGTAAATCCCCACCTCGCAGCAGACCTCGCCGGCCGGACAGAAGTCGCACGCCCCGCACGTCGTGCACCCCACCGCCGGCTCATAGTCCTCGCAGTTCCCGTCGATGCAGAGCTGGTCCCGGTTGCACGTGTCCCCGCAGCTCCCGCAGTGCCGCACGTCCGTCGCGTAGTCCACGCACGCACCGCGGCACAGGTCCAGGGTGCACTCCGCCCCGGGCACGCACGCACCGCTGACGCACGCCTGCCCGCACGCCCCGTCGCACGACCCGCAGTGATCCCGATCGGCCTGCAGGTCCACGCAGCCGTCCACGCACGGCGACAGCCCGGGCCGGCACGCGCACAGGCCGTCCGCGCACACTTCCAGGTCGTCGCACCGCACGTCGCACCCGCCGCAGTTCTCCGCGTCCGCCGACGCGTCCCGGCACTCCCCCGCGCAGTCGACGTACCCCGCGGGACACGACCCCGTTCCCCCGCAAACCCCCGCCACGCACTCCTCGCCCGTCCCGCACCCGTTGTCGCACCCCCCGCAGTGCGCCGCGCTCGACGACACGTCCACGCACTCCGCCCCGCACAAGAGCAGCGGCGCCGCGCACTCCGCGCCCCCGTCCCCGTCGATTTCCGCGTCCGCCTCTTCCCCTCCGTCCGCCTCCTCCGTGCCGTCCCCATCCCCCGCGCCGTCCCCTTCCCCCATCCCGTCCCCGTCGCCGACGGCGTCCCCATCGCCGCCCGCGTCGTCGCCGGACACGTCGCCCACGACGTCCCCATCGACCCCGTCGCCCGTCACCTCCGCGTCCAGGTCGCTTCCTCCCCCGCCCCCTCCGCAGCCCAGCGCAAACAACACGACGACCACCCACGCCCGGTTCTGCAACATGTGAACCTCCACGGACGGCGACGCGCCGCCCCGCCACCATCCGCTTGCCGCGACCACTCGGAATCTTACGCCGCCCCCGGGATCGTCGCTCCCCCCTCCCCTCCGGACCAATGACTCGTCCCGTTCGCCCCACCAACGACTCGATCCAGGACGACCCACTCAGCCCAGGACGACCCACTCGTCCCCGGACGACCCACTCATCCCAGAAGATCCACCAGCTCCTCCCCCCACACCACCGCCCGGAACCGCTGGATCCGCGTCGCCTCGTCCCGCCAACATCCCGTCGGCAATCCCGCCTTCCGGCACGTGCCGTCCAGGAACTGCTCCCGCGACCACCCCTGCTCCTCCGGCACCTGCGGCAGCAGGAGTCCCCGCCGTCCGCCCCGCGAGATGATCAGCCCGTCCCTTCCCACGACGATCGTCGTCGGATCCGTCACCGCCTCCGGCGGCGTCAGGACCGAGATCTCGTACGACAGCTCCCCCAACTCCCGCACCGACACCGGATCGAAGCGCGGATCCTCCACGGCCGCCGAACGCGCCACCTGTGCCACGCACCGGTACAGCGGGTCGTACGCCTCCACCATTCCGATGCATCCCCGCAGATCCCCGTGGGCCTTGAGCGTCACGAACGCCGCGCCGTCCCGTCGCAGCGCCTCAGACTCCGGCAGCGCCGGCTCGTACGACTCCCCTCGCACCGCCGCCGCCACCGCCGCCTTCGCGACGTCCATGAGCGCCTGCCGCTCTTCCCGCGTGTACATCCCGACCTCCCCTCCCCCGCTCGCCGCCTCCTCCCGGACCAGCGCCAACGCCCCGTACCCCACGACCCGCCCCCGCTCCCCCGTCACGTCGCCGCTGTTCGCGTACCGCAAGCGTTCGACTTTCGCCCCTTCCGGCGACAGCGCCAGCAGCGCACCCAACGCCACCCGCACCGGGTTGTACCCGCACATCCCGCTCTGCCCTTGCCCCGTGCGGTCGAACGTCTCCAGGTCGAGCGCCGCCAGCGCAGCCAGGTTCTCCTCGTCGTACGCCGTCGCCTCCTCGTACGTGAAGAAGTGCGACATGTCCGACGACGCCACAATCGCCACGTCGGCATGCTCGCGCACCACTCCTGCGATCGCCTGTCCCAGTCGCTCCAGCTCGTTCAGCGGCGTGTCGCCCACGATGACCGGCACCGCCGCCACCCCGGGCAACGCCACCTGCAGGAACGGCAACTGAACTTCCAGCGCGTGCTCGCGCTCGAACGCCCGCGAGTCCACCACGATGTCGCCGCCCGCCGCTTCCACCAGCTCCGCCTGCAGCGCCGTATCCACCCGCACGACCCCGAGCGGCGTCTGGTACCCGTCCTCCGCCAGCACCGCTCCCCCCGTGAACGGGTAGTGGTGGCTCGGCGCCAGCACGATCACGGTCGCGATGGGCCCGACCTCGAAGTCCTTCCTCTCCGCCGCGGCCAGATAGCCTTCGACGCCCGCCCGCAGCGTCGCCGGATCGGCCGGGTAGAACCCCCCCGCCTGCTGCGCCGGGAAGATCGACACCGCCTCCCCTTCTGCGTGACCCGCGCCTGCGCCCTCGAGCTGCTTCCAAGCGAAGCCCGCCACGGCGCCCGAGTACTCGTACCCCGCGTGCGGCGAGATGATCCCGACCAGTCGAGCCCGCGCTGGACCTGCGGAGGAGCCGGTGTCTTCCCGCCCTTCCCGCTCTTCCCGCACTCCCTTCCGGCAGGTCGCCCCCAGCGCCAGGAGCGCACACGCCGCCAGCCCCACACTGCGCATGCCGGCTCGTCCCATCGTGTTTTCTCCCGGATCCCCCCGGACGTGCGAAGCCCTATTTCTCCTCCGCGTCCGTATCGTCGGTGTCGTCCTCGTCGTCGTCGTCGTCCTTTTCCTTGTCCTTCTCCAGATCCTCGCGCGGCGGCGGCGGCAGGGGCGCGGCGCGGGGCACGACCGGCAACGGTCCGGCCAGCCGAGGGCCGGGTACGACGGGCGCGGGCGCGGCGGGAACGGGCTTCGGGATCGCGCCCGCCTTCGGCGCGATCAGGAGGTGCATCGTCCGGCCCTCCATCCGGGACGTCTGCTCCACGACCGCTTCGTCCTTGAGGTCCGCCACGATGCGGTCCAGGAGGTGCTGCGCCACCTGCGGGTGCGCCAGCTCCCTCCCCCGGAAGCGCACCGTGATCTTCGCCTTGTCGCCCTCCGAGAGGAACCGGCGGATGTGGCGCATCTTGAAGTCGTAGTCGTGATCGTCCGTCTTCGGGCGGAACTTGATCTCCTTGATCTCGATCACCGTCTGCCGCTTACGCGCCAGGTTCGCCTGCTTCTTCTGCTCGTACTTGAACTTCCCGTAGTCCATCAGCCGGCAGACCGGCGGCGCGGCCTTCGGATTGACCTCGACCAGGTCCAGACCCGCCGAGCGCGCCCGGTCCAGCGCCTCCCCCGACGTCATGATCCCGATCATCGCGCCGTCGGCACCGATCAGGCGCACCTCCGGTACGCGGATGCGCTGGTTCACCCTCACCGACGGCTCAGGCCGATCCTCTCCCGGTCGCAATCCCTTCTTGAACAAGACCTCTCTCTCCCTCCTTCAATTCCCCCGACCGCTCGCCCTGAGCCCGTCGAAGGGCCGACTCGTCCGCCCGACCGCCGACCGCCGGCCGCCGAGCCTCAAGAATACCGCAATTCCAGCTTCGGCGGTTGCGCCTCCGACGCCAGTCGTTCCACGAACGCGTCCACCGGCATGGCCCCCAAATCCCCCTCCGCGCGCGATCGCGGCGTCACGGTCCGCTCCGCCGCCTCCCGGTCACCCACCACCGCGATGTACGGCACCCGCTGGTTGCGCGCCTCGCGGATCTTCGCCCCCAGCTTGTCCGACCCGTCGTCGACGTGCACCCGCAGGCCCCGCGCCCGGCACAGCTCTCCCACCTCGCGCCCCCACGCCTGCTGCTTCTCGCTCACCGTCACGACCGTCGCCTGCACCGGCGCCAGCCACGGCGGAAACCCCCCGGCCAGGTGCTCGACCAGCACCCCGAAGAAGCGTTCCATCGATCCCAGGAGCGTCCGGTGCAGCATCACCGGCCGCGGCAACGTCCCGTCCGCCGCCGCGTAGCTCAAGTCGAAGTTTTCCGGCTGGATGAAGTCCGCCTGGATCGTGCTGCACTGCCACGATCGCCCCAGCGCGTCCTTGACCTGGATGTCGATCTTCGGCCCGTAGAACGCTCCCCCGCCCTCCTCCACTTCGAACCCCAGCCCGGTCTTCTCCAGACCCAGCCGCAGGTGGCGCTCCGCCTCCGCCCACAGCTCCGGATCCCCCGCGCTCTCCTTCGGCCGGGTCGACAACACCATCTGGTACTGCTCGAAGCCGAACGCCTTGAGCATGCCGGTGGAGAAATCGATCACGCGGATGATCTCGTCGCCGAGCTGCTCCCGCCGGATGAACAGGTGCGCGTCGTCCTGCGTGAACCCCCGCACGCGCATCAGGCCGTGGAGCTGCCCCGAACGCTCGAAGCGGTACACCGCCCCCAGCTCCGCCCAGCGCAGCGGCAGCTCGCGGTAGCTGCGCAGCCGCGAACGGTAGATCTCGATGTGGAACGGGCAGTTCATGGGCTTGAGGATGTACGGGTTCCCCTCGATCTCCATCGGGGCGTACATGTTTTCCTTGTAGAACCCCAGGTGCCCCGACTTCTGCCACAGCTCGGCCCGCCCGATGTGCGGCGAGAAGAGCAGCTCGTACCCGTGCGCCAGGTGCTGCGCCCGCCAGTAGTCCTCCACCTGTCGCCGCACGAACGCGCCCTTGGGATGCCACAAGACCAGCCCGCCGCCGATCGCGTCGCTCGTCGAATACAGATCCAGCTCGCGCCCCAGCTTGCGGTGGTCCCGCTTCTTCGCCTCCTCGATCCGCGCCAGATGCTCGGCCAGGGCCTTCTTGTCGAAGAACGCCGTCCCGTAGATCCGCGAGAGCATCTTGTTGCGCTCGTCGCCGCGCCAGTACGCTCCCGCCACCCCCGTGAGCTTGAACGCCTTGACCCATCCGGTCGAGGCCACGTGGGGCCCGCGGCACAGATCCGTCCACTGCCCGTGCCGGTACAGCGTGATCGAGGCGTCCGCCGGGAGGTCGCGGAGGATCTCCAGCTTGTACGGCTCCCCGAGCTTCGTGAACAGCTCCTCCGCCTCCGCCCGCGTCACCTCGCTCCGCTCCAGCGTCGCGTCCGCCTTCACGATCTCCCGCATCGTCTCCTCGATGCGCGACAGATCCTCTTCCGTGAAGGCACCCTCGGGCCGGTCGAAGTCGTAGTAGAACCCGTCCGCGATCGACGGCCCGATCGTGACTTTCGTCCCCGGGAACAGCCGCTGCACCGCGTCCGCCATCACGTGCGCCGCCGTGTGCCGCACGATGGCCAGGGCCTTCTCGTCCCCGGCGCGGAGCGGCTGCAGGTCCGCGCCGTCCTCCACGACGGTCATGAGGTCCAGGACGTCGCCGCCCCGGACCACCGCGACCACGTCGTTCACCCGCTCGCCGCGCTCCTCGAGCCACCGGCGCACGGTGCGCCCCTGCGAACCCGCATTCGCTGTCGTCATGTTCTCTCGACCGTCATCTGAGGTTGGACCTTGGACGCAACCAGGGCTGATCGGGAGTAGGCGCGGGCGGGATTGAACCGCCGACCCCTACCGTGTCAAGGTAGTGCTCTCCCACTGAGCTACGCGCCTCCACGGTCCTTCGGACACCGGGTACCCGCCCGGCAGCCCAAGGCCGATCGGGCGCGTATACGAAATCCGCCCCGGCAAGTCAACTCGCCGCGGCGGGTCACGCGACCGCGCCGAGAACCTTGTCCAGCTTCCGCGCCACCGAGGTCTCGATCGAACCCTTCATCATCCGCAGCATGAGCGGCAGGTCGATGTCGATCGACACCGTCGAGGCGTCCAGCACGATCCGCCCCTTCACCCCGCTCGCCATCCCGCTGCCCTCCAGGATCATCAGCGCGTCCCCCGCCCAGCGCCCCTTCACCGCGTACTTCGCCTCCAGGCTCCCCGACATCTCGTCGAGCTTCTTCTTCAGGTCCTCCACCTTCATCGCATGCGTCCGCCGGATTTCGATCGTCGCCATGGGTGCTCCACGCCTCCTTCGACCGCAGAGAATTGCCGAACCGCCGCCCGCTGGCAAGTGCTCGCCCGCAAATTTCGCCCGCAATTTTCATTGCATGTTTTGCCTTTTTCATTTCCCCTGTCTCCCGAGGTGACCCATGCCGCGCACCCGTCCATTCCACGCATCCGTGGCCGCAGCCGTGGCCCTCGCCGTCTGTTCCTGCCCCTCCCCCTCCACCACCGTCCCTGCCCCCCAACAGGGAGGCTCCCCGCCGCCGGCGGATCCCTCCTCCCCCCGGGTTTGTTCCACACCCCCCGACGTCCTCCTCTCCGCCCAATCCTGTCTCCTCCCCTCCGAACACGCCCGCATCGATCGGCTCGCCGTCGCCCTCCCCACCCTCGAGCCCTTCTTCCTCGACGTCCGCGACGCCGACGTCGTCATCGCCCCCGGGCTCTCCCCCGAGTGCACCGCCGTCCACGTCCTCGGCTCGCTCGAGTTCCTCGCCACCTCCGACACCGTCTCCCTCCGCCCCACCATCGATCGCTGGCCCCCGGCCGGCCCCGTCACCCTCACCACCGAATCGCACCTCACGAGCCCCGTCGCCGCCCCCGACGGCCTCCTCGTCGATGCCACCGTCGGCGCCGGCGTCACCATCCGTCGCGTCGCCCTCCCCTGCTCCGACCTCGCCGTCGACGACCCCTTCCCCTTCGTCAGCACCTGGCCGACCACGACTCCCAACACCCCAGCCTGGCTCCCCCTCTCCCTCCCCCTTGACCTCCTCCTCGCCCCCGACGACTCGACGACCCTGACCGTCGTCGCCGACGACCCCAGTCTCCTCCCCTTCACCATCACCGAGCGCCACGACGATCTCGTCCGCGTCGCCCTCTCCTGGTCCGACGGCTCGGCCGTCTCCGGCTGGGTTCCGTCGTCCGCCCTCGTCGAATCAACCGCCCCCGGCTACGGCGACGGCCCCTCCGGCGGCGAAGCCGCCTGCCGCGAGCCCGGCTTCGGCTGCTCCGGCCCCGGCCTCTACTGCGGCCCCGCCACCCTCTCGCCCGGCGCCACGGTCTACGCCGAGCCCGACATGGCCCCGTGGGCCACGGTCGTCGACGGCTCCGGCGCCCACGTCATGCGCAACGAGAACACCGGCTGGGCCCAGGTCCACCGCTTGCCCGGCGTCTCCGACGCCGACGGCTGCGATCTCTCCCACGCGTGGATCCCCTCCTCCGACGTGCAGGAGGTCGAAGACCTCCAACCGGGTCAGCAGGGGCAGCCAATGTAAATGCTGTGCCGAGCCCGCCCGTTGTCGGCCTTTCATTGCATGTCTTGGCATTTACATTTCCCCCCCGCTTCCCCCCCCGTGCTACATTCCCATCCATGCTCGGTCTTCCATTCCGCCACCTGCCGCTCGCCCTCTGCACCTTCCTCCCATCTCTCGCCTGTGATCCCGTGCAGCCCGATCGCCCCGGCGGCGCCGCCTCCGACCTGACGGTCCCCCAGGTCCAGAACCCGGCCGATCCCGAGTACCCCGGCACCGGCTCGCGCGTCGTCCTCGACGACGTCATCGTCACCGCCGTCGACAACTACGACGAGGACGGCTCCGGCCGCGTCGGCAACGTCTGGGTCGCCGAGCCCGCCGGCGGCGCCTGGAGCGGCGTCCAGCTCTTCGATCCGTCCGTCATCCCCTCCCGCGCCTCCCTCGTCCCCGGCGACATCGTCCAGGCCATCGGCACCCTCGACGAGTTCGTCCTCCTCAACCCCGACGGCTCGCCCCAGGACCCCGCCGGCACCCTGACCGAGCTCTCCGGCGCCAGCGTCCAGAAGATCGGCGAGACCTACGCCCCGCTCGCGACCACCATCCCCGAAGCCGATCTCGTGCCCCTGGGCCGCGACAGCCCCAACCCCGCCGCCGAGCAGTGGGAAGACTGCCTCGTCCGCCTCGAGAACGTCGAAATGGCCGGCGGCTACGATCGCTACGGCGAGGCCCCCACCTCGCTCGGCGTCGCCGTCGCCAGCGACCTCTACCTGATCCCCGATCTCGCCGCCGGCACCCGCCTCCGCTCCTTGACCGGCATCGTCACCTACTTCTTCGGCTTCAGTCTCATGCCCCGCGGCCCCCAGGACGTGGAGCTCGAGTAGCGTGGTCCGAAAACCGAAAACCGAAAACCGAAAACTAAAAACCTTTCCCCCCCTGCTCGTGGCCCTGCTCGCCACCGCGGGTTGCCCCCCTTCTCCCACCACGCAGCCCCCGCCTCGCGTGCTACCGGAGGTGCAAGTGACCCCATCGATCATCGAACGCCTCGACAACGGCGTCGGCCTCGTCGTCCGGCCGATGCGCCTCGCCCCCGTCGTCGCCCTCCAGCTCTGGCTCGACGCCGGCGCCGCCGACGACCCCGACGACTTCCCCGGCATGGCCCACCTCCTCGAACACCTCCTCTTCAAGGGCAACCCCTCCCGCCGCTTCCACGACCTGGTCGCCACCGTCGAGGCCGTCGGCGGCTCCTTCGAGGCCTGGACCTCCCACGACCACACCGTCTACGAGCTGCTCCTCCCCTCCCGTCAGGCCCGCCTCGGCCTCGACATCCTCGCCGACGCCCTCGGCCCCCTCTCCGTCGACCCCGACGTCCTCGAACGCGAGATGTCCATCATCACCCAGGAGGAGCGCCAGCGCGCCGACGACGTCTGGACCGACGCCGCCGACGTCCTCGTCGCCCTCGCCTTCGAAGGCCACCCCTACGGCCGCTCCGTCACCGGCGACCCGCGCAAGCTCCGCCGCGCCACCGTCGACGACGTCGTCTCCTTCCACGATCGCCTCTACCGCGGCGAACGCATGACCCTCGTCGTCGTCGGCGACCTCGAACCCGACGACGTCCGCCGCGACGCCGCCGAGACCCTCGGCGCTCTCCCCGGCGGCGGCGAGCCCCCCGCGCGCGACCCCGTCCCCTTCCCCCCCCAGGCCCGCGTCCGAACCGCCGTCGACGTCCGCGGCAACGGCCTCGCCACCGTCGGCCTCGGCTTCCGCATCCCCGGCGCCCGCGACCCCGCCACCCCCGCCCTCGCCCTCCTCGATACCGTCCTGGGCGACGGCCCCGCCTCCCTCCTCCAGGCCGGCCTCGTCCGCGCCCGGGAGCTGGCCCTGCACGTCGAGGTCGCCCAGTATCCCGAGCGCGACGGCTCCGTCCTCGCCGTCATCGCCTCCGTTGCCCCCGACAAGTGGAGCGATGCCCTCGACGCGATCCTGGACGTCCTGGCTCTCCTCCGGCGCTCCGACGTCCCCCCGGTCGACCTCGAGCGCGCGCGCCACCTCATCGCCACCGAGGCCCTCTACGGCGCCGAGGCCGTCGAGGACGTCGCGGGTCGCCTCGGCTTCGACGCCTTGGCCACCGGCGACCCCGACTACGAAGCCGTCTTCCAGGCCCAGGTCGCCGCGACCACCGCCGGCGCCGTCCGCGAAGCCGCCGCCACCTGGCTCCGCCCCGCCAACCTCGGCGCCGTCGTCGTCCTGCCGCAGGAAGACGACGAGGAGATCTCCGACGAGGACATCGACGCGGCCCGCGAGCGCATCCGCACCGCCGTCCGCGACCGCCTCTCCGACGACGAGCCCCTCCAGGCCTCGACCGAGCCCCTCGACGTCACCCTCGCCTGCGGCGCTCGCCTCGTCATCCGTCCCGAGCCCGGCGTCCCGCTCGTCGCCGTCGACGCCTTCTTCCCCGGCGGCCAGGCCCTCGAATCCGAGCGCACGGCCGGCCTGCAGCAGATCCTCTCCCGGCTGCTCCTGCGCGGCGCCGGCGGCATGTCCGCCGCCGAGATCGACCGCGCCATCGACGAGATGGCCGCCTCCGTCCAGCCCTACGCCGGCGCCGACACCCTCGGCATCTCCGCCACCTTCCCCGCCGCCGACGCCCTGCGCGGCCTCGCCCTCGTCGCCGACGCCTTGCGCGATCCGACCTTCCCCGAGGATGAGTTCGAGCGCGAGCGCCGCCGCCTGCTCGCCGACCTGCGCGCCGCCGAAAGCGATCCGTTCTACGTCGCGGGCCACGAGCTGTACCCGCGCCTTCTCCCCGGTCACCCCTACCGCTTCGATCCCCGCGGCACCCCCGAGGCTCTCGGCCGCATCACCCACTCCTCGCTCGTCCGCGCCTGGAACGACGACTACCCCCTGCACCGGCTCACGATCGTCGTCTCCGGCGACGTCACCCCCGACGCCGTCCGCGACACCCTCGACGCCCGCCTCCCCTCCGACCCCCGCTCCGACGCCGCCGCGCTCCAGGCCCCGGGCGCCGTCGAGGCCGAAGTGCCCGAACGCGATCAGCAGGTCGTCGTCCACGGCGACTTCGCCCAGGCCTACGTCCTCTTCGGCTTCCGCGCCCCAGGCGGCGAGAGCGACGACCGCCACGCCGTCTCGCTCCTGGTCGAGGCTCTCGCCGGCGATACCGGCATCCTCATGCAGGAGGTCCGGGAGGGCCGCGGCCTCGCCTACGACGTCGGCGCCGAGGCCCGTCTCCCCATCGGCCAGGGCGTCGTCCTCGTCCACGCCTCCTGCGACCCGCGCGACGTCGACGCCGTCCTCGCCACCATCGATGATCTACTCGACGACCTCGCCCAGAACGGCCTCGGGCCCGAGCGCCTCGCCCACGCCCAGGACCTCCTCGTCCACTCCTACGCCCTCGACCTCCAGCGCGTCTCCGACCGCAACCGCCTCGCCGCCCGCGGCCTCTTCGTTCACGGCACCGTCCCCTCCTTCGAATCCTACGAACAGGCCATCCGCGCCGTCACCCCCGACCAGGCCCGCGAAGTCGCCGCCGACCTCTTCGATCCCGACAACGCCGTCACCATCGTCGTCCTCCCCCAGGACGCCGATGCCGCCGCCGACCACCATGAGGATCTCGAAACGGACTGATCCCCCCCTTTGCGCGAACTCGCTACAAAGCGAGTTCCGGTATCTCGATCCCGATCTCCCGCTGCACCTGCCGCATGATCCGCATCTCGTCCCGCACCAGCGCCAGGTGCCGCTCCGCCTTGTCCGATTCCCCCTCCGCAA
The DNA here is from genome assembly GCA_016218765.1 of Deltaproteobacteria bacterium. GTDB lineage: Bacteria > Myxococcota_A > Polyangia > DRWM01 > JAAZOP01 > JAAZOP01. The sequence goes on from JACRCZ010000118.1 coordinate 70,676, forward strand.
GATAGGCGAACGCCCGCTCCGCGTTCTCCAGTACCAGCACGAAGTGCGGGTGCAGGTCCGACAGCCGCTCCGGCGGCGTCAGCCGCTCCGACTTCGCGACCAGGACCTCCGCTACCGCGTGCGCCACCTCCGCCAGGTTCGTGTCCCCCGAGTGCCGCGGCACGTACACGATCGCCCGGTTCACCCAGTCCATCATCAACACGAACTGCGACAGGTACTCCGGCTCCTCCGTCCCCCCAGCACGCCCCGCCCCCGCCAGCACCAGCCCCGCCACCACCACGGCCCCCGCGAACCCTCGAGCCCTCATCCCCATACTCCCCATTCCCCTGTGAACCTTCCCACCCTTCTGACCCTCTTCTTCTCAGCGTCCCTCTCAGCGCCCTCAGCGTCTCAGCGGTAAGTCGGTCGGTCTCAGCGCCCTCCCCTCCCCTCAGAGCCCTCCCCACTTCCCCCGCACCGCATCCAACGTCCGCGCCAGCATCTGCAACGCCCGCGGCTGCATCTCCTCTTCGCCCCCCTCTCCTCCCCTCGCCTCTCCTCCCCTCCCCTCCCCTCCCTCGGCCCCCTCCAGCGTCGCCACCACCGAGCTCGCCAGCGCGTCGAGGTTGTACCCCCCCTCCAGGAAGAACATCAGCTTCCCGCCCGCGTGGCGGTCCGCGATGCGCCGCATCCGTGCGCCGAGCATCCGGAACCCGTCCTCGTCCAGCGCCAACCCGCCCAGCGGATCGTCGCGGTGCCCGTCGTACCCCGCCGAAACCAGCACCATCTCGGGCCGGAACCGGTCGGCCAACGGCTCGACGAGCCGATCGACGCCCAGCCGGTACTCCGCATTCCCCGTCCCGTGCGGAAAAGGCACGTTCACCGTGTACCCTTCCCCCTCCCCCATCCCCGTCTCCTCGCACTGCCCCGACCCCGGATAGTGCGGCCACAGATGGAAGGACACGAACAGCACGTGCGGGTCCGACCAGAAGATGTCCTGCGTCCCGTTCCCGTGGTGCACGTCGAAATCGAAGATCAGGATGCGCTCGAGCCCCTCCGCCCGCAGCGCCGCCGCCGTGATCGCGATGTTGTTGAAAATGCAGAATCCCATCGACGCCGCCCGCGTCGCGTGATGCCCCGGCGGCCGGTGCAGCCCGAACGCCAGCTCGAGCTCCCCCCGTCGCACCGCGTTCGCCGCATCGATGCACCCCCCGGCCGCCCCCAGCGCCGCCGCCAGCGATCCCGGCGAGAAGTACGTGTCGGGGTCGAAGTACCCGGAGCCCCGACCCAGGATCTCCAGCGCCCGCCGCACGAACCGCCCGTCGTGCGCCCGCTCCAGCTCCGCCGTCGTCGCCGCCCGCGCCGGGAACGTCACCACCCCCTTGCCGGCCGCCCACCCGTCCAACGCTCGCCAGATCGACGTCAAACGCTCCGGCCGCTCCGGATGGTACCCGGGCGCTTCGTGGTCGAGGAACACCTCGTCGCGAACCACTCCGATCCGCGTCGGCTTCGCCACTGTTGACACCCTTGCAACCCCCATGATAGTACGCCGCATAGTACGCTAGATTCCCGAAACCTGCGCGGTCTTTTTCGGAGGTGGAAGGGAAAGTTATGCGGCTCAAGATCATCATCATCTACGGAGTACTGATCCTGGCTCTCGGCTTCGGGATCTCGTACACGCTTGACCTGCGCCTGTCCGACAACCAGGTCGAGGCACTGCGGATTTCCGCCGAGAAGGCCGGCCGCCAGGCCGAGGCCGCGCTCGATGCGCAGGGCCTCGAAATCGTTACCCTGGCCGGACGCGCCGCCTCGGTCCCGCAGCTCGCCCTGCTGATGGACCAGTGGCACAAGACGACCTCGCCCGACACCCGCGAACGCCTCGTCAAGCTCTTCCTCGCCGAGCGGCTCGAACAGGATCAGCACGAGTCCTACAACAAGATCATCGCGGAAATGCAGGCCAAGGGACTGCTCCTGGCACCCCAGCCGGCTGCACCCCCGGCCGAGGCTCCCGCGCCCGGCACGCCCGCTCCCGCCGCGACCGCTCCCGCTGCCGGCACGCCCGCTCCCGCCGCGACCACCCACGGCAAGCTCCTGCTGCCCGTGGAGCCCGCGTCCAAGGGCGGAACCCCGGACCTCGCCTCGCCGGAGTCCGATCTCCTCGCGAAGGCCGCGCCGCCCGACGAAACCAAGGCCCCGGCCCCCGCCGCCGCTCCCGCGCCGGCCCCGGCCCCCGCCGCCGCTCCCGCGCCGGCCGCCGCTCCCGCCGCCGCTCCCGCCGCGGCCCC
>JACRCZ010000115.1 GCA_016218765.1 Deltaproteobacteria bacterium
CGGCACCGGCCTGCGCCCGCGCGGAACGCTGGTGCGCCCGTACCCCCTCGCCCTGCGCCGCCGGCGCCGCCGCTGGTGGGCGGTCGGCCGCGGCGGCGAGCTGCGGGTGGAGTCCGGCGAGGTCGTTTCCGAGGTCGCCCTGGACCCGGGCACGGCCGTGCGGCTCGGCCCCTACCGGCTGTCGATCGTCGCCGAGCGTTGCGGCGGCCCGCCGCGCGACGAGGCGCCGCCGCGCGACCGCACCCGCCCGCTGTGCGCCGCCGACCCCCCGCCGGCGGCCGCCGTCGCCCTGCGGTGGCTCGACCGCGACGGGCGCTGGGAGCAGCGCCGGCTGGCGCGCGGCGAGACCGTGCTGGGCCGGCACCCCGCCTGCGACATCGTCGTCCCCGACGCGTCGGTCAGCTCGCGCCACGCCCGCATCGTCACCGACGGCGACGGCCCGGTGCTCGAGGATCTGGCCAGCCTCAACGGCTGCTGGCTCGACGGCCGCCGGATCTGGCTCGCGGGGCTCGCCGCGGGCGCCGCCCTGCGGCTGGGGTCGTTCCCCATCGAGGTGCTCGACCCCGGCGGCGCGCCGGCCGAAGGCGCGCGGAGGCCGAGCGCGCGGCCGGTCTTCCCGCCGGGCCTGGCCGACGCGATGGAGGCGCTGGGCATCGCCGCCCGGTCCCCCGAGCCGTGCGTGCTCCTGGGCGAGACGGGCACCGGCAAGGAGGTGCTCGCCCGGCGCCTGCACGAGATCGGGCCCCGCCGGCACGGGCCGTTCGTGGCGGTGAACGCGGCGGCGCTGCCGCGCGACCTGGCCGAGTCGGTGCTCTTCGGCCACCGCCGCGGGGCGTTCACGGGCGCGGTGGAGCCGCACCGCGGGGCGTTCGAGCGGGCGAGCGGGGGGACGCTGCTCCTGGACGAGGTCGGCGAGACGCCGCGCGAGAGCCAGGCGAAGCTGCTGCGGGTTCTGGAGGAGGGCCGCGTCCTGCCGGTCGGCGGCGAGCGGCCGGTGGAGATCGACGTGCGCGTCGTCGCCGCCACCAACCGCGACCTGGTCGCGGCGGTCCGCGCCGGACGCTTCCGCCTCGACCTGTGGCATCGCCTCGCCGTGTTCGTGGTGCCCATCCCGCCGCTGCGCGAGCGACCGTGCGACATCGCGCCCTTGGCCGAGGCGATCCTGGCCGGCGCGGCATGCGGGGGGGAGCCCCTGCGGACGACGGAGCGGGCGCTGGCGGCGCTGCGGGGACACGCCTGGCCGGGCAACGTGCGCGAGCTGCGCAACGTGCTCCTGCGGTGCGCGGCGAGGGCGGTCGCCGGGGTGATCGACGAGACGGCGGTGCGGCGGGCGCTGGGCGGCGAGGCGTTCGTCGAGGCGTCCGTGGCGTGCGAGGTCGACGTCGAGGGGCTCATGGCGGCGTACTCCGGGAACGTCTCGGCGGCGGCGCGGGCCGCGGGCATCGCCCGAACGACCTTTCGCGACCTGGTCCGTCAGCGCGGGCGCGGGAGGTCCGGGGAGGCGGAGACTTGAGGCGGCGGCGCGGCCCGCGGCGGCGTCCTACGCCGCGAACGCCGGGTAGGAGGCCACCTCCTGATGATCGGGGCGGAGGATGTCCTCGAGCTGCGACGTGACGAGGTCCTCGCCGTCGGTGCGGTGCAGGTAGAGGGACTCGCCGAGGTTCGGGACGCCCGGGGTGGGGCGGATGCCGCCGTTCTGGAACGACAGCCCGCCAAGGACGCGGGCCCACAGGGCGCGGTGTTCCCAGATCCACAGCCCTGTGGTGCGGTCCCTGACGGCGACGCACCGGTTGTCCCGCGTGTGGTACTCGGTGTTCCTGGTCAGGTAGACGCGATGGCGACGACGGTCGACGATCGGCCTGGCACCCATGCTGACCTCCCGGCCCCGTTGGGGCCTACCTGGACGTACTATATCCTACATCGTCCGAGGGGCAAAGAAAAGGTTGGTGGCTGGTAGCTGGTGGCTGGTGGGGGGGGACCGAACCCGAGCCCAGCTACGAGCTGCGAGCTACCGGCTACGAGCTTCGGGTCAGGTGCCGCGGGAGCGTTTGAGCTCCATGAAGACGAGTTTGGCGATGGCTTTGAGGGTGGCGAAGACGCCGCGGCCGTTGGTGGCTTCGCCTTCGAACTCCGGGACGCCGCCGGGGTTGAGGAGGGGGCGGAGTTCCTCGACGGGTGCGATTTCTGGCAGGTCTCGTTTGTTGTACTGGACGACGTAGGGGATGCGGTCGAGATCGTAGCCCTGGTCGGCGAGGTTTTCGCGGAGGTTGTCGAGGGACTCGATGTTGGCTTCCATGCGATCGATCTGGGAGTCGGCGACGAAGACGACGCCATCGACGCCTTTGAGGATGAGCTTGCGGCTGGCGTTGTAGAAGACCTGGCCGGGGACGGTGTAGAGGTGGAAGCGGGTGCGGAAGCCCTGGATCTCGCCGAGGGAGAGGGGGAGGAAGTCGAAGAAGAGGGTGCGATCGGTTTCGGTGGCGAGGGAGATCATCTTGCCCTTGGCGTCGGGGGCGGTGTTGCCGAAGATGTACTTGAGGTTGGTGGTCTTTCCGCACAGGCCGGGGCCGTAGTAGACGATCTTGCAGTTGATCTCGCGGCTCGAGTAGTTGATGAAGGACATCTGCCAGACCTACTCGTTGAACAGGTTTTCGATGTCCTCGTCGGTGATCTCCTCGAGCACGCTCATGGCACCCGGCTTCTTGGCCTTCTCGACCAGGGAGTCGAAGACCTTGTTGAGTTCCTCGCTGGCCTTGCGGACGCGGAGGCGGACGAGGCCCAGCGAGCTGCGGGTATCGAAGATGACGACGAGGATGACGCGCTGCCCGACGATCTGGATATGGATGTTCGCCTTCTCGCCCTCGTGGAACTGGGTGGCGAACTCCTTCTCCTTGAGGAGCTTGGCGATGCCTCCGGTGGCCGCGACGTTGCCGGCGGTGAGGGAAGCGAGCGACGTGGTGTCCAGGTGCTCGGTCTCGCCGGAGGCGGAGATGAGCTGACCGTTCTTGTCGACGATGAACACGACGAGTGCGTTCGCTTCGCCGCGCAGCCGGTCACAGACCGCGTTGATCTTTGCGAATTCCTCCTCGAAGATCACCGTATCCGCGCCCGCCATCCCGACCTCCACTCCGACTTCGCGATGTCGCGAAGCGCAGGCGCTCCAGTGGCAACCCGCGCGACGCACCTGTCTACCAGAATCGCCGGGTCGGTTCAAGGCCGCGCGAAGAAATCGTCGTTCGTTCGCGCGACCGGTTCCGTGCCGGAGGAGGGACTCGAACCCTCACAAGCGTTAGCTCACGGGATTTTGAGTCCCGCGCGTCTGCCAGTTCCGCCACTCCGGCCTGCGCCGCCCGTCTCCCCGCCTCTCGGACGGAGACGGACGGCGCGGAAGGTCTTCCTAGCACCAAACGGCGGACAGAGTCGACAGGGGCGAGCGGTCGAGCGGTCGGCGGGGGCGAGCGGTCGAGCGGTCGTGGCGCTCCCGTTCCCCATCGGTGTCTATCGGTGTCCATCGGTGTCCATCGGTGGTTTCCTTCCGCTCCGGAAGCGGGAGTGCAAAGCGATGGAGTTGACGCCGGCGTCCCCACCACCCACGATGCGCCTCGCGATGGGCATGCCGAGCCATCCGATTCCGCTAGGCGTGATCACGGGCCCCACGGCGTCGGGCAAGACGGGGCTGGGGATCGAGCTGGCGGAGCGGTTCGGAGCGGAGGTCGTGTCGGCGGATTCGATGCAGGTCTACCGGCGCCTCGACATCGGCACCGCCAAGCCGACGGCGGTGGAGCGGGCCCGCGTGCCGCATCATCTGCTCGACGTCGCCGACCCGGCCGAGGCGTTCGACACGGTGCGCTTCCAGGAGCTGGCGGACGCGGCGATCGCGCGGATCCACGCTGCCGGACGCCGGGTGCTGGTGGTGGGCGGCACGGGCCTGTACCTGCGCATCCTGCTCTACGGTCTGGCGGACGTTCCCGGGCCGGATCCGGAGCGCCGGCGGCGGCTCGAGGCGGAGGCGGAGGCGTGGGGCAACATCGCGCTCCATTCGCGGCTCGCGGATCTCGACCCCGCGGCGGCGCGGCGCATTCACGTCTCGGACCGCTTCCGCCTGGTCCGGGCGCTCGAGGTGATCGAGTCCACGGGTCGGCCGATCTCGGAGCTGCAGGGCGAGCACCGGTTCGCGCGGGCGCGCTATCCGCACCGCATCCTGGCCCTGGAGCTGCCGCGCGAGGAGTTGCGGGCCCGGATCCTGCGGCGCGCCGAGGCGATGGTCGCGGCGGGGCTGCTGGGCGAGGTGCGGGCGTTGTTGCGGGACGGGTATTCCCCGGAGCTCCGCCCGTTGCGCGGGTTCGGGTACCGCGAGCCGGTGCGCTGCGTGTTGGGCGAGCGGTCGGAGGAGGGTCTGGCGGAGGCGATGGCGCGGGACACGGCGAGGTATGCCAAGCGGCAGGCGACTTGGCTTCGTTCGGAGCGGGGGGTGGAGTGGCTGGTGCCGGACGCGGGCGAGGCGGCCCGCCGCTTCGCGGCGTTGTGGGGGTCCGGGGAGCGGGAATAGCCCGTGAGGCCCGCGTGTTGCGCGGGGCGTGAGGCTTGACCTCCGCTCCCGGGCACGCTAGAAACCGCCGGGTGTCGTTCGCCCGGAGAACAGGTCCGGGCAAGGAGAGTCAAAAAAATGGCACACGGTGCCAGCAGTTACGAACCGAAGGCCGTTCCACTCAGCGGGGCGATCGTCGCGGTGATCATCGCGGCGCTGGCCGGCTTCATCGTCGGCAAGGTTTTCGCGGGGCCGGCGAAGCGCAATCCCGGCGGGGGCGGCGACAGCGGCCCGATCGTCGTGAAGATCGACCGTGCGAAGGCGGGGAAGCTGCCGACGGAGGGCGCCCCCCCGGTCAAGGGGCCTGATTCGGCGAAGGTCAAGGTCGTGATCTTCTCGGACTTCATGTGCGGATTCTGCGGGCAGATGGCGCCCGCGTTCGAGGGTCTGGCGCGGAAGTTCGGCGACCGGGTGCAGATCGTCTACCGTGTGTTCCCGCTGCAGATGCACAAGGGCGCCGACCTGTCGGCCGAGGCGGCGCTGGCGGCGAACGAGCAGGGCAAGTTCTGGGAGTACCACGACATCCTCTTCCAGCACATGACCAGCCAGTCGCGGTCGGATCTCGAGTCCTACGCCCAGCAGCTCGGCCTGGACATGAACGCGTTCCGCGAGGCGCTCGACACGCACAAGTTCAAGCCGGCGGTCGATACCAGCGTGGCGTTGGGCAAGAGCATCAACGTGGGCGGCACGCCCACGGTCGTGATCAACGACTCGATGGTCATGAACTTCGGTCCGGGCGCGCTGGCCGGGATGGTGCAGCGCGCGTTGGACGGCAAGCCCCTGGTCGACCGCATGCCTTCGTCGGGCGCGCAGGGCGGGGGCGAGCGTCAGGCGGCGGGGCCGCAGCGGCCGCGCGAGGCGCCGCCGTTGCCGGCGGAGTCCGTGGACGTGAAGGTCGACCCGTGGAACCCGTCGCGCGGTCCGGCGAACGCGAAGATCCAGCTCGTGTTGTTCTGCGAGTATCTCTGCCCGTTCTGCAAGAAGGTCCAGCCGACGCTGGACGTGCTGCAGAAGTACTACGGCAACGACCTGCGGGTCGTCTTCCGCAACTGGATCGTGCACGAGCCGGCCACGATCCTGTCGAAGGCGGTGCTGGCGGCGGGGTTGCAGGGCAAGTTCGAGGAGTTGCACAAGCTGTTCTTCGACAACCAGGGCGAGATCCGGGTCTGCTACGAGTCGCAGGACGAGTGCCGGGCGCAGATCGACAGGTTCGCCGGCATGGTGCCGGGGCTCGACATCAACCGCCTCCACGCGGACATGGAGGGTGCCGAGGTCCAGTCGCGGCTCGACGCCGACAAGGCGGCCGGGCAGGCCGCGGGGGCGCAGGGAACGCCCAGCCCGTTCGTCAACGGGCGCAGGGCGCCCGGGGCGGTTCCGCCGACGTTCTTCGGCAAGTGGATCGACCAGATCCTCGGCCGCAGCACGCCGACCATCCCGGCCTCGGAGGACCCGCAGCAGCAGGGACAGCAGCAGGGGTGCGGACAGTAGGACGGCGGGCGACGCCGGAGAGCATGCGCGCCGGAACGGCGCGCGGTGGCGTGAAGAAGGAGCAAGGACGATGATGCAGCGAAGCAGGACGAGCGGGTGGCGGCGCTGGGGCGTCGCTCTTCTGGCGCTGGCGGTGGCCGCGGTGGCCTGCCGCAGCGAGCCGACGCCGCGGGCGCGCGGGCGGGGCGGCGTCGACGAGGAAGGCCCGAAGGGCGGCGCGATGGGCGGCGCGGAGACGGAGTTCGCGGCGGCAACGGCCGGCGTCCCGACGGCGTGCACGGACGAGCTCCGGAAGGGCGGGTTGCCGGTCGGCAACGCGCCGCGCAAGGGCTCGTCGGATCCGCTGGTGGCGATCGTGGAGTTCGCGAACCTGGAGTGCATGGACTGCGCCAAGGCGGCGACGAAGGTGGACGAGATCCTGGGCCGCTTCGGCGCGGACGTCGCGCTGTACTTCGTGCAGGTCGAGGGCGCTCCGCCCGCGGTGCAGCCCGGGCAGCCGATGCCGCCGCCGATGTGGCGCGCCGCGGCGCAGGCCTCGCTGGCGGCGAACCAGCAGGGCAAGTTCTGGGAGTACGTGGAGCGGGCGATGGCGGCCGGCGGCCGGTTCGCGATGCCCGACCTCGAGCAGTACGCGCAGCAGATCGGCATCGACTTGAACGCCTTCCGCGGCCAGATGAACTCCCGCCCGGTGCTCGAGCAGGTCGATGCCGGCGCGGCGCTGGCGATGGATCTGGGCATCCGCGGGCCGCTGCCGGTCTTCTGGGTCAACGGCACGATGGTGCGGCCCGAGGAGGTCGACGCGCGGCTGGCGCAGGTCGTCGAGCAGGAGCTGGACGAGGCGAAGACGGCCTTGATGGCGCCGCGGGCCCGCTGCGAGCTGCTGGCGCGGCAGGTCGTGACGCGGCCGATGGCGGCCGGCGCGGCGGTCCGGGGTGGCGCGCAGGCGCGGGCGCCGCAGCAGCCTCCGGTCAAGCGCGAGGCGCCGCCCTTGCCGCCCGAGTCGGAGGCCAAGCAGGTCAAGATCGAGGCCTGGAATCCGTCGCGCGGTCCCGAGAACGCCAAGATCCAGCTCGTGGTCTTCTGCGAGTACCTCTGCCCCTTCTGCAAGAAGATCCAGGCGACGCTCGAGGTGATCCAGAAGTTCTATCCCGAGGACGTCCGGATCGTGTTCAAGAACTGGATCGTCCACGAGCCGGCCACGATCCTGTCGAAGGCGGCGCTCGCGGCCGGGCTGCAGGGCAAGTTCGAGGAGCTGCACAAGCTGTTCTTCGACAACCAGGGCGAGCTGCGGACCTGCTACGAGTCGCAGGACCAGTGCAAGGTGCTGATCGACAAGTTCGCCGGCATGGTCCCGGGCCTCGATCTGAACCGCTTCCATGCGGACATGGACGGCGCCGAGGTCCAGGCGCGGCTCGACGCGGACAAGGCGGCGGGCCAGGTGGCGGGCGCGGCGGGAACGCCGAGCCCGTTCGTCAACGGGCGGCACATGCCGGGCGCGGTCCCGCCGACCTGGTTCGGCAAGTGGATCGACGCCCTGCTGGGCCGCACGACGCCCACGGTCCCGGATTCGGCCGACCCGCAGCAGCCGCAGGGTGGTGGTGGCGGCGGCGGGTGCGGAGCTCCGTCGCCGCGTCCCGCGGCCCCGGTCGCGCCCTTGCCGACCCCGCCGGCGCCGGCGGCCGTGGTGCAGCCCGCACCGCC
>JACRCZ010000116.1 GCA_016218765.1 Deltaproteobacteria bacterium
ACAGGCTCCCGCGCCGTCGCCGTATCCGGCGCCCGCGCCCGCCCCGGGCGGCTTTCCCCCGCCCGCACCCGCACCCTCGTACGGCGGCGTCCCCGCGCCGGCACCCGCGCCCACGCCCGCCGCGTTCGGCGCGCAGGCCGCAGGCGCCTACGGCGTCCCCACGTCGGCCCCGACGCCCGGCGCGTTCGGCGCGCAGGCCGCGGGCGCCTTCGGCGTCCCCACCTCGACGCCGTCGCCCGCCGCCTTCGGCGCACCGATGCCCGGAGGCTTCCCGGGCGGCGCGCCGTCGCCCGAGGGTGCCGTCCAGGGAATGATGCCGCAGATGGCGCCGCCCGGCGGCGCGCCGTCGCCGGAAGGCTATGGCTTCGCACCGGCGCCCGGAATGCCGTCGATGGACCAGCCGGGAATGCCGCAGATGGGGTTCCCCGGCGCGCAGCCGCCGCCCGGGATGCCCGGGCCGGGTGGAATGCCCGGATTCGCGCCGCCCGGCGGCCAGCCCTACCCCGGCGCCGGCATGCCCATGCCGGGCGCCGCGCCCGGAGGCGGGGGCAGCAAGCTGTGGCTGTTCCTCGTCATCGGCGTCGCCGCCGCGGGCATCATCGGCGCCCTCCTCTACTTCTTCGTCTTCGCCGCCGAGGACGAGGTCTCGCCGTGCGAGAAGACCTGCAACGCCGCCATCGGCTGCCAGAAGGCCGATCCCGAATACAAGGCTGCCAAGGGCCCCGACCGCGTCGCCATGGACAAGGAGCTCGCCTCGTTCCGCGGCGAGTGCATGAAGGGCTGCAAGACGGCCTCGCCGCAGGGCCAGGCGGCCGGCGCGAAGTGCGTGGCGGGAAAGAACTACTGCGAGACGCTCCAGCAGTGCGCCCGCGGCGCCTGGGCCGCGGCCCCGGCCCCCGCCGGTGGCGGTGGTGGCGGCGGCGGCGCCGGCGGCGGTGGTGGCGGCGGCTGCGCCGAGAAGATGCTGAAGTGCATGACCGAGGCGAGCGCCGGCCTGCCTCCCGAGGCGGCCGCCATGATGAAGGAAAGCGCCGACCAGGCCTGCGAGTCGCTGAAGGCGGGCGAGGACGAGGCCGCCTTCAACAAGGCGGTCGCGGACTGCGCGGCCACGCCGTGCGGCATGGCCGGAAGCGACTACTCGACCTGCATCATGACCAAGCTGATGGAGTAGCGGCTACGGCCCTCGACGCTGCTTCCGCGCTCGCGGTCTCCCCGCACTCCCGCTGACCTGCCCCCGTAGCGCCCGGCTTGGCGCCTCGCCGCTCAGCGCCGCGATCCGGTCGCGCAGCAGCGCCGCCCGCTCGAAATCCAGCTTCTCGGCCGCCAGCAGCATCGCCGCCCGCAGCGCTGCGACCAGCTCGTCGCGCGATTCGTAGTCGACCGCGCCCTCCCCCACCCCGGAAGGCTCGACCGGCCGCTCGGCCAGATCGAGGTAGTCGCGGGCCGCCGAGCCCGGCGTCATGTCGCGAATCGCCTTCCGGATCGTCGCGGGCACGATCCCGTGCGCCGCGTTGTACTCCGCCTGGACCTTGCGCCGCCGCTCGGTCTCCGCGACCGTCTCGCGGATCGACGGCGTGAGCACGTCCGCATAGAGGATGACCTTGCCGTTCACGTTGCGCGCCGCGCGCCCGCAAGTCTGGACGAGGGACCGGGTGGAACGCAGGAAGCCCTCCTTGTCGGCGTCGAGCACCGCGACCAGCGAGACCTCGGGCAGGTCGAGCCCCTCGCGCAGGAGGTTGATGCCCACCAGCACGTCGAACGCCCCCTGCCGCAGGTCGCGCAGGATCTCGACCCGCTCCAGGGTATCGATATCGGCGTGCATGTAGCGGGCACGGACGCCGATCTCGCCGAGGTACTCCGTCAGATCCTCGGCCATGCGCTTGGTCAGCGTCGTCACCAGCACGCGCTCCCCCTTCTCGACGCGGCGCCGGAGCTGTTCGACGAGATCCTCGACCTGTCCCCCCGCGGGCCGAATCTCGATCTCGGGGTCCATGAGCCCGGTCGGACGGATGACCTGCTCCACGAACGCGCCGCCGGTGCGCCGCAGCTCCCAGTCGCCGGGCGTGGCGGACACGAAGATCTTCTGCCCCACGCGCTCCTGCCATTCCGAGAACGTCAGCGGGCGGTTGTCCAGCGCGCTGGGCAGGCGGAAACCGAACTCGACCAGGACCTCCTTGCGGGCGCGATCGCCGCGGTACATCGCCTGGATCTGCGGCACCGTCTGGTGGCTCTCGTCGATCACGAACAGCGCGTCCCGCGGGAAGTAGTCGATCAGCGTGCCCGGCGGCTCCCCCGGCGCACGGCCGGTCAGGTGCCGCGAGTAGTTCTCGATGCCCGTGCAGAAACCGGCCACCTCCAGCATCTCCAGATCGTAGCTCGTCCGCTGCTCCAGCCGCTCGGCCTCGAGGAGCTTCCCCGCCCCGCGCAGCTCCTCCAGCCGCTGCCGAAGCTCCTCGCGCACGGCGCCCAGCGCGCGCTTCAGCTCCGAGGCCGGGACGACGTAGTGGCTGTTGGGATGGATCGCCGTGCGCTCCATCGTCCCGACCACGCGACCGCGCAGCGGATCGATCTCCGACAGCTTCTCGATGCGGTCGCCCCAGAACTCGATGCGCACCGCCCGGTCCTCCTCGTACGCCGGGAAGACCTCGACCACCTCGCCGCGCACGCGGAACGTCCCGCGGTGGAAATCCACGTCGTTGCGCTCGTACCGGACGTCGACCAGGCGCCGCAGCAGCCCGTCGCGGTCCACCTCCTCGCCGACGGCGAGCGGCACGAGCAGGCCGGAGTACCAGTCCTTGGAGCCGATACCGTAGATGCACGAGACCGACGCCACGACGATCACGTCGCGCCGAGTGAGCACCGCGCGCGTCGCGCTGTGCCGCAGCCGGTCGATGCGCTCGTTGATCGTCGCGTCCTTCTCGATGTAGGTGTCCGAGTTCGGGATGTACGCCTCGGGCTGGTAGTAGTCGTAGTAGCTGACGAAGTACTCGACCGCGTTGTGCGGGAACAGCTCGCGGAACTCCTGGTAGAGCTGCGCCGCCAGCGTCTTGTTGTGCGCGATGACCAGCGTCGGCCGCTGCACGCGCTCGATGACGTTCGCGATCGTGAAGGTCTTGCCCGAACCCGTGATCCCCAGCAGCACCTGGTCCGGCTCGCCCCGCTCGACGCCGCCCGCCAGCGCATCGATCGCCTGGCTCTGGTCGCCTGCGGGTCGAAGCTCGGTCTCCAGTCGGAAGCGCTCCACGGCACCGGAGCATAGGGCGGCGGCAGAGCGGGGGCAACGAGAGGGGGTGGAGGTTGTTGGTTGCCGGTTGATCGTCCGGGACGAGTTCCTGGTCCGGAGACGCCGATGAATGGTGCTCCGATCCGTTGCTCCCCGTCGGTGGTCCCGGCTAGCATGCCCTCCGTGGAAGCCACCGGCCACCACCCACGCTCGTCAGGAAGGCAGGTCGCGGAACGTGGCTGACGACCCCGGCCGGTCGCCCGATCGGCCGCCACCGGGGTCGCCGCCCGAACGCCGTTCGGGCGCGCCTGCCCGCGCCGGCTCCGAGCTGCGCAGGATCCTCGAGCAGCTCTTCCGCCAACCCCGCGCCGAGCGCAGCCTGGCCGTCACCGCCGCCTGGTCCCGCGCCGTCGGCCCGCGCATCGCCCAGGTCGCGCGGCCGATCCGCATCGTCGACCGGAAACTGCTCGTGCAGGTGACCAGCCCCGCCTGGCGCCAGGAGCTGTCGATGCAGGCCCGCGAGATCGTCCGCAAGCTCCAGCGGGAGCTCGGCGATTCCGTCCAGTCGCTCGACATCCGCGTCGGCGTCAACCCCGACCTGCGTACGACCGACGCGGCGGCCGAAGGCACCGAACGCGAGGCCCTCCCCGCCCTGCGCGCCGTCGCCGCAGCCCTCGAGTCTCCCGAGCTGCGCGCCATGGCCCTGGCCCTCGCCGAGGGCCGGCCGCTCGAGCAGCCCGGGGCGACGCGACCCCGCACGGGAGCCCGGCCTGCCAGGCGCGGCCCGCGCAAGCGGGGCTCGCGGTGACGCGAGCGGTCGGCGGTCGTCGGTCGGCGGTCGCGTTCCTCCTCCACCCGCCGGAGCTTGCGGTCTTCGCCTTCTGCGCATCGCTGTGTTCGTGCCGCCGTCCGGACCAGGAACCGCGCGCTGCGCAAAGCGCGGCGCGTGACGTTGCCTCTCCCGGCGACTCCGGCTACGGTGCCGCCATGGCCGGCCATCTCGCCAGGCTCGACGCACCGGAGGTCGCCGCTCGCATCTTCTTCCCGCGTCCCGACCCGGGCGATCCGGCCCCGCCCGGCAGCACGGACCTCGAAATCCCCGTCGTCGGGGGCGCGACCCTGCACGCACGCCTTCATCCGGGACCGGACGGCGGCCCGGTCGTCCTCCTCTTCCACGGCAACGGGGAGATCGTCGCCGATTACGACGACGCGGCAGGCGCGTACCGCGCGCTCGGCGCACGGCTGCTGGTCGTCGACTACCGCGGCTACGGCCGCTCGACCGGCGACCCCACGCCGTCGCACATCGTTCGGGACGCGGACGCGGTGCTCGACTTCGTGCGTGCCCGGTTCGCAGGGCGCCCTGCCCCGGGCGTCGCCGGCCCGGAGGTTACCGCAAGGCCGCAGGGCCGCCCCCCGATCATCATCCTGGGCCGCTCGCTCGGCTCGGCCCCGGCCATCCACCTCGCCGCCACGCGGGGCGGCGAGCTGGCCGGCCTGATACTGGAGAGCGGCTTCGCGCGCACCCTGCCCCTGCTGCGCCTCGTCGGCGTGCCGGTCGAACGCCTCGGCCTGGCCGAGGCCGACGGGTTCGACAACCGCGAGGCGATGCGCCGGGTGACCATTCCGACCTTGATCCTGCACGCGGACCAGGACACGATCATTCCGCTCGACGACGCACACCTGAACTTCGAGGCCTGCGCGGCACGGGACAAGAAGCTGATGGTCGTCGAGGGCGCGGACCACAACTCGATCATGGCCTACGGGGGACGACAGTACTGGGGAGCGATCGGGGAGTTCGTAGGGAGATTGCGGGAGAGACGATGAAGAAGCAGATCGGACGACGGGATTTCCTGGCGATGGCCGCGGCAGGGGCGGCGAGCGCCGCCGGCCTGCCGCTGCTCGCGGGCTGCTCCAAGAAGAGCCCGGGTGCGCCGCCGGAGGCGGGAGCCCTCGAGGTCGTGGCGGCCCCTCCTCCTCCTCCGCCCGCGGACGTCGCGGCTTCGCCGCCGGAGACGGGGTACTTCGCGCAGAACTTCGGCGTGGACCGCGAGCTGCTGCGCAAGACCATCCAGCGCGGGCTGTCGAAGGGCGGCGACCACTGCGAGGTTTTCCTGCAGCACAAGATCGCGGACTTCGTCGCCTTCGAGGACGGGCAGGTCAACGAGGCGTACGCGCGGGTGGACCTGGGCGCCGGCGTCCGCGTCCTCCTGGGCGACCAGACCGGCTACGCCTTCAGCGAGGACCTCGCGCCGGAGAGCCTGGGTCGCGCGGCCGAGACCGCCGCGGCGATCGCGGCTGCCGCGGCGGGCGCCCCGCCGGGGACGTTCACGCCGGTCGAGGTCCCGGCGGCGCTGTACCCGACCGAGCCGCAATGGCTGGCTGTCGCGCCGTCCGACAAGCTCGCCATCGTCGACGCCGTCGGGAAGAAGCTGGCGGCGGGCGACCCCAGCGTGATCAAGGCGGCGGTGCGCTTCCGCGCCGAGGACGACATCGTGCTGGTCGCCAACTCCGACGGCGCGTTCGTCGAGAACCGCCGGCCGATGACGTTCCTCTACGTGACCTGCACCGCCGAGAAGGGCGGCCGCCGCGAGACGAACTGGTACTCGCGCAGCAGCCGCGGCGGGCCGGGCTTCTACACGCCCCAGGTGATCGACGCCATGGCGGCGGAGGCCGTGAAGCGCACGATGCTGCTGTTCGACGCCGTCACGCCGCCGGCCGGCGAGATGCCGGTCGTGCTCGCGCCCGCGACCTCCGGCATCCAGCTGCACGAAGCGATGGGCCACGGGTTCGAGGCGGACTTCAACCGCAAGGGGATCTCGATCTTCTCCTCCATGATGGGACGCAAGATCGCCGCGGAGTTCGTGACCATCATCGATTCGGGCCTCGAGCCCGGCAACCGCGGCGCGCTGGGCGTCGACGACGAGGGCACCCCTGGACGGCGCACCGTGCTCGTGGACAAGGGCGTCCTCGTCTCGTACCTCCACGACCGCATCTCCGCGAAGCACTACGGCGTCGAGCGCACGGGCAACGGGCGCCGCGAGGACTTCCGCTTCCCGCCGATCCCGCGCATGCGGGTGACGTTCATGGAGTCCGGTCCCCACGGCCACGACGAGATCATCGGCTCGGTGCAGAAAGGACTGTACGCCATCGACTTCTCCAACGGCGAGGTCAACATCGGCGCGGGCGACTACAGCTTCTACGTCAAGACGGGCTACCTGATCGAGGACGGCAAGCTGACCTCCCCGGTCAAGGACGTGAACCTCATCGGCAACGGCCCGGACAGCCTGGGCCAGGTGGACATGGTGGGCGGCGACTTCGAGCTGGACGGCGGAACGTGGACCTGCGGCAAGGACGGCCAGGGCGTCCCCGTCGGCCTCGGCCTGCCGACCATCCGCGTCGCGGCCATCACGGTCGGCGGAGTGCGATCATGAGCGGCGCGATCAAGCTCGACGAAACGGCCCGGAAGATGATGGACGGCGCCCTCCAGCGCGGCGTCAAGGACGTCCGCGTCGGCGCCACGCGCTCGCGCAACGTCTCCGTCACGTGGCGCACCGGACGCGTGGACAAGATCCAGGAATCGTCGCGCCTCGGCGTGAGCCTCGCCCTGTACATCGACGGGCGTTACACGACGTGCACGACCAACGACCTTCGGCCCGAGGCCATCGACCGGTTCCTCGACTCCTCGGTCGCCCTCTGCCGCGCGATGACCCCCGACCCGTACCGCGTCATGCCCGACCCGTCGCTGTACGCGGGACGCGAGGAGCGGGAGCTGGGCCTCTTCGACCCGGCCATCGCCGACGTCAGGCCGCAGCAGCGCAAGGACTTCGCGGCCGCCATGGAAGCCGCCGCACTGGCCAAGGCCGGCGACAAGGCAATCCAGGCGGAGACGGCGTGCGAGGACGAGGAGGGCGAGCTGTTCCAACTCCACTCCAACGGCTTCGAGGGCACGCGGCGCTCGTCGTACTTCGGCGCGTGGGCGACGGTGTCGCTGCAGGACGCCGGGGACAAGCGGCCGGAAGGCGACTACGACGTGGCGTCGCGCAAGCGCGCCGAGCTTCCCACGGCCGAGCTGGTGGGCACGAAGGCGGCGGAGTACGGCCTCCTGCGCATGGGCACGACGAAGGTCCCGACCGCGAAGATGACCATGATCCTCGAGAACCGCGCCGTCGGCCGCCTCCTGGGCTACCTCCTCGCCGCCGCCTCCGGCCGCGCGCTCCAGCAGAAGCAGTCGTTCCTGGACGGCATGATCGGGAAGAGCTTCGGCAGCGGAGAGTTCGACCTCCTGGACGACCCGTTCCTCGCCGGTGGCTTCGGCTCGCGCCTGTTCGACGGCGAGGGAATCTCGGCCAAACCGCTGCCGATCTTCGAGAAGGGCGTGTTCCGCAACTTCTACGTCGACGTGTACTACGGGAAGAAGCTGGAGCTGCCGCCCACCACCGGCGGCCGGTCGAATCTCGTTCTCGCTCCGGGCACCAAGAGCCTCGACGAGCTGGTGGCCGGCGTCTCGCAGGGCATCCTGGTTCGCGGCTTCATCGGCGGCAACTCCAACTCCACGACCGGCGACTTCTCCACCGGCATCTACGGCACGCGGATCGAGAACGGCGCGTTGACGCAGCCCATCGCCGAGATGAACGTCGCGGGCAACCACAAGGACTTCTGGCAGCGCCTCGCGGAGGTCGGCAACGACCCCTGGCCCTACAGCTCCCTGCGCGTCCCCAGCCTCGTCTTCGACGGCGTGCAGTTCAGCGGGGAATAACGGCGGGCGGAGAGTCTCGCGCAGAGACGCAGAGGCGCAGGGTCTTGCAGCAACGGGGACGGCGCGCAGCCCGGTCGTCGCCTCGTGACCAGGCTTCCCAGGTGCCGACCGACCTCACATCCGCGTGCCGGAGACGGACCACGTGCGCAGCGCACAGCCGAAACAGGAGCCGACGTAGTTGGCCGTGAGGGTCCCCGTCCAGTGGTTGTCGGTGTCGAACGACCCGGTGAGCGTGTAGATCTCGTTGCACCCGCCGGGACAGGTGCAGGTCACGTTGATGTTGCGCGTCGAGCGTGCCGACGCGCCGGTCATGACGCAGCAGCCGTTCATGGCCGGACTGACGCTGAGACTGGAGCCGCTGTCCACGAACGTGAACATGGTCACGTTGATGTTCACCAGGCCAAAGGCGCAGGTATAGGTGGCCGTCGGACTGACCGTGTAGTTCCCGCTCGGATCGAAGCTCGCGCTGGTGCACCCCGTCGTCACCCACCCGCTGCAGTCGTTCGCGCACGTCGCCGTGCCGCCGGTCCAGCCGCCGGAAGGGAGCGAGGTGCAGGGCGTCGTCGACCCGCGGACGCAGAAGAACCCGTCGTCCGGAACCGTGTCGCAGTCGTCGTCCGCGCCGTTGCACGTGTCCGCGGGCGGCACGCACACGCCCCACGAGCAGTCGATCGCGCACCCGCGCGTGCCCGTCGTGCCGCACGACGTCGGACACGACCCGCTCGACCCACGCACGCACGCGTACCCGTCGTCCGCCACCGCGTCGCAGTCATCGTCCACGCCGTTGCAGACCTCCGCAGGCGGCGTGCAGACCCCGCTCCAGACGCAGCCGCCCCCGCAGAGCTGCGTGCCCGTCGAGCTGCACGTCGTCGTGCACGGACCGGCCGAGCCCAGCACGCACGTGAACCCCTCGTCCGTCGCGCCGTCGCAGTCCTCGTCGAAGCCGCTGCAGATCTCCGCGGGCGCCGCGCAGCCTCCCCATGTGCAGTCCCCGCCGCAGACGCGCCCGCCCGTGGAGCCGCACGACGTGGTGCACGATCCACTCGCCCCGCGCACGCACGCGAACCCGTCGTCCGCGACCGCGTTGCAGTTGTCGTCCACCCCGTTGCACGTCTCCGCCGGCGGGACGCACGTGTCCCACGTGCAGCCGCCCGTGCCCACGATGCACGTCCGGCTGCCCGTCGAGGCGCACGTCGTCGTGCATGTGCCGCTCGACCCCATCACGCACAGGAACCCCTCGTCCGTGGAACCGTCGCAGTCGTCATCGATGCCGCTGCACATCTCCACCGGCGGCGCGCAGCCACCCCAGGTACACCCGACCTCGCACGGCTGGCTGCCCGTCGAGCCGCACCCCGTCGTGCACGCCCGGCTCGTGCCCGCGACGCAGGTGAACCCCTCGTCCAGCGCCGCGTCGCAGTCGTCGTCCGACCCGTTGCAGACCTCCACCGGCGGAATGCACGTGTCCCACGCGCACGCCCCGGAACAGGCGTGCGTCCCGATCGAGCTGCACGTCGTCGTGCACGCGCCGGACGAGCCGTAGACGCACTCGAAGCCCTCGTCCGTCAGGTCGTCGCAGTCGTCGTCCGATCCCGAACAGCTCTCCGCGGGCGGTGCGCAGGCGCTCCAGGTGCAGCCCGGCTGGCAGACGCGGCTGCCGGCCGAGCCGCAGCTCGTGGCGCAGGCCTCGGCCGCGGCGAGCACGCACTCGAAGGCGCCGTCCGCCACCGTGTCGCAGTCGTCGTCCGAGCCGTTGCACGTCTCGTCGGGCGGAATGCACGCGCCCGGCGTGCCGTCCGGGTTGCACTCGCGCACGCCCGTCGTGCCGCACGAGGTCGAGCACGGCTCCGGCGTGCAGCACGTCTCGAGCGTCGCCGGATCGCAATCGTCGTCGATGCCGTTGCACGGAAGCTCCGGCATCTCCGGGTTCACGTCCTCGTTGGCGTCGTCGCAGTCGTCCCCGCCGCACGCCGCGTCGATGTGCGCGTCGCCGTCCTCGTCGGGTGCCGTGTGGACACAGCCCCCCGCCGCGTCGTCGCAGGTGTCGACCGTGCACGCCGCCTCGTCCGCGCAATCCGGCGGCGCCTCGAACTGGCAGCCGAACTCGGGATCGCAGTACCACGAGCCCAGGCAGAACCGGTCCGGGAAACACTCGGCGGCGGACGTGCAGGAATCGGGCGGATCGGGGATGCAGCCCAGCGCCGCCAGGCAGATCTCGCCGTCGTCGCAGAGGCCGTCCTGCGGCAGGTGCTCGCAGAACGATCCGTCCGAACAGCGGTCGAGCGTGCAGCGGACGCCGTCGCCGCAGTCTCCGTCCGTCGTGCAGGGCGTCGGGGCGGGGCCGCACCCCAGGCCGACGTAGCAGCTCAAGCCGTCCGGACAGCAGTCCGTGCATGCCTCGTGCACGCAGGTCCCGTCCCCGCAATGATCGATCGTGCACGAAATCCGGTCGTCGCAGTCGCGATCCCGCGTGCACGCCGTCCCGCCGTCGCCCGCCCCGTCGCCCGCGTCATCCGGGGGTTCCGCGTCCCCCACCGCGTCCGTCGAGCCGCCCGACGTCGCACACCCCGCCGCCAACAACAACCCAACGGTCACGAAACCGCCGAACGCGCGTCCGGTGCGTTTCAACATGGACGTCATGATAGCCGGATCAAGGCCGGGAGCAAGCCGCGCAACGACTGCGCGACCGCTCGCCCGCTCGCTGCTGCCCGACCGCTCGCCCCTCCCGGCCGCTCGCCCGCTCGCTGCCTCTAGAATTCGGCGTACTGCGGCGTGATGTCGACCGGCAACCCCCCACCCAGCGACTCGATCAACGGATGCATCGCCTCCGGCACCGCCTTGCCGTACTTCTCCAGGAACGCCTTGGCCCCGTCGTAGTCGCCCGTCGCCTGCAGCATCAGCAGGTCGTGGGCCAGGTCCCGCACCGCGTCGAAGAACTTCTCCGCCACCGGCGCGAACTTCCCTTCGGGCGTCACGACGATCGCGCCCTTCTCCATCAGGTAGTTCACCTGCAACAGCACCCCCTGCCCGTGCGCCTCGGAAACGCCGAAGCGCGCCGTGCGGAAAATGCCGGCGACGAAGGTCTGCGGGACGGTCGCCATCTGCTCGGCCGGCAGCACGCCCTTGTCCGCCAGCAGCTTCTGCACGAACAGCGACAGGATGTCCGCCTTCGCCTCCTCCAGCGTCGGGTACAGCTCCCGCAGCTCCGTCCGCACCTCGGTCTCGACGCCGTTCTTCCGGATCTTCCCCGGTCCCAGTCCGTGACTCAGCTCGTGGAACAGGACGAAGTTCACGAACGCGTCGGGCGACAGCGCCATCGCCAGGTCGGCCGGCAGCACCCGCTCCGCGATCGGCACCAGGATCGCGTCGTACTTGGCCAGCATGACGTTGCGCAGGAGGACGTTCTTGAACCCCTTGGCCTCACGCACCCGCTCGTCGTTCGGCAGGTTGAAGGCAATCGTCATGATCCCCGCCTGGCCCGTGGCGTAGACCTCGTCCACGACCGTGATCGGCACCGTCGTCCCGCGGTTGGGGTTCTTGTGCTCGTCCGGGATCGGCAGGCTCGACTCCAGGAACGGAACCTCGCCCTTGTACTTCGCCAGCGTCTCCGACTCCGCCGGGTCGACCACGCAGAGGAACGACTCGAAGCTCGCCTTGTACCCCATCAGCCCGTCGTCGTACGTCTCGTACGGCCCGAACACCACCTCGAGCGGCCCGCCGAGGTCCAGCCAGTCCAGGTCGCTCGCGTAGTAGTCGTTCGACAGGAACGCCGCCGCGCGCGCCTCGAGGTACTTCTTCAGCGAGGCCAGCTCGGGGGTCGTCGCCAGCGCTGCGGCCGCCCGCAACGCCTCCGCCGCGGGCTCCAGGAACTCCTTGTACGCCTCCGAGTACGGCACCGCGGCCAGCCCGCCGTCCCGCCGCTCGACCGTGGTGAAGAACCCCTTGAACGCCTCGGCCTGCTCCGGGTGCGCCGAGACCCACGACTCGAGCTCCTCCTTCGTCAGGTCCTCGGGGTAGAAGGCCGAGCCCTTGGGATGAGGGGTCGCGCCGAGGAAGGGCAGGTAGTCGTCCTGGCGATCCCACGGACCGCCCATGATGCGGAACAGCTCCTTCGCCGGCACGTACGACTCGTCCGTGATCTTCGCCAGCGCGTCCCGCATCGCGGCGTTGCCGGTCCAGGTCTGGCGGAATGCGATCTCTCCCATGAGATCCGCCGCACGCCGCAGCTCGTGCAGCACGGCCCGCTCCGTCTCGCCCAGCTTCGCCACGTCCTCGGCCCCCAAGGTCATCCGGGCATATCGCGCCACGCGATCCGCCACGTCGGGTCGAGCCTTCAGATCCATCGTCCCCTCCTGCGCCGACGCCTCCGGCGCCGCCGCGTCCGCCGCCGGCGATGCCGCCTGCGCCTCCTGCTCCGCCGCCGCGTCGACCACAGGCGGCGGCGGCAACGGCGCCACCTCGGCGACTCCTCCGGGCCCCTCCCCCGCATCCTGCCCCTTCGCCTTCTTGCATCCCGCCACCGCGAGCACCGCGAGCACCACCATCCACCACCGCATCATGTCCTCCTCCTTCCGCGCCGCCATCCTGCCGCTCCCGCCCGCAACTCGCAAGCCCCGCGCCTGCTCTCCACCTTTCCGTTCCTCCTTCCATTCCTTGTTCCTTGTTCCTTGTTCCTTCTTCCTTGTTGTTTGTGGTCTCCTCCGCACATCCGGGGGCGCGAGGTGCCATCCATGAGGGACGAGTGGTGCACATTCTCGGCGACGAAGCTGGCGCGGCTGATCCGCGAGCGGCGAGCGAGTTCCAGCGAGGTGGTCGAGGCGCACATCGAGCGGATCCGGCAGGCCAATCCGACGCTCAACGCGATGGTGCGGGATCGCTTCGACGAGGCGCGCGAGGAAGCGCGAGCGGCCGACGAGCGGGTCCGGACCCTGCCGCCCGGGTCGCTGCCGCCGCTGCTCGGCGTCCCCTGCTCGATCAAGGAGTGCTTCGCGCTACGCGGCATGCCCAACACCTCGGGCCTGCCGTCCCGCGTCGGCCGCCCCGCCGCGGCCGACGCCACCGCCGTCGCGCGCCTGCGGGCCGCCGGCGCCGTTCCTCTCGGCGTGACCAACGTGTCCGAGCTGTGCATGTGGATGGAGACGGACAACCGGGTCTACGGCCGGACCAACAACCCGTACGACCCGGCGCGCATCGTCGGCGGCAGCTCGGGCGGCGAGGGCGCGATCGTCGGCGCCGGCGGCGCACCGTTCGGCCTCGGCTCCGACATCGGCGGCTCGATCCGCATGCCGGCCTTCTTCAACGGCGTCTTCGGCCACAAGCCGACCGGCGGCCTGGTCCCCGGCTCCGGCCAGTTCCCGATCTCCGAGAATGCCGCCCTGCGCTACCTCACGACCGGGCCGCTCTGCCGCCGCGCCGAGGATCTCTGGCCTCTCCTGCGGCTCCTCGCCGGCCCCGACGGGCTCGACCAGGGCTGCGTCCCGATGACGCTTGGCAATCCGGCGCGGGTCGACTGGCGGAAGGTCCGCGTGCTCTCCGTCGAGACCAACGGCGCCGTCCCCGTCGCGCACGATCTGCTCGACGGACAGCGCCGCGCCTGCGGCGCTCTCGCACGCCTGGGCGCCCGGGTCGAGCCGGCGGAGATTCCCGCGCTGCGCGATTCGATGCTCATCTGGTCGTCGATGCTCTCCGCGGCGGGCGGACGCTCCTTCGCCTCGCTGCTGGGCGGCGGGCGCGAGGTGTCGGCGCCGTGGGAGCTGCTGCTGTGGCTGGCCGGACGCTCCGAGCACACCCTGCCCGCGATCGGCCTCGCGGTCCTGGAGAAGCTGCCGAAGTGGCTGCCCGACAAGCGCGACGCGTACGTCGCGCGAGGGCGGGAGCTGCGCGAGGAGTTGGTCCGCCGCCTCGGCCCCGACGGCATCATGCTCTACCCCTCCTACCCGACCACCGCGCCGCGTCACCACCGGCCGCTCCTGCCGCCGTTCCAGTGGCTCTACACCGCCCTGATCAACGTGCTGGAGCTTCCGTCGACCCAGGTGCCGCTGGGGCTGGCCGACGACGGCCTGCCGCTCGGCGTCCAGGTCGTCGGCATCCACGCCAACGACCACCTGACGATCGCCGCGGCCCTGGAGCTGGAGCGCGCGTTCGGGGGTTGGGTCCCTCCGCCCCGCTGGGCCTGAAGCGCTTTACCGCTCCACCGCTCTACCGCCACACCGCTCCAGCTAGTACGCGCCGTTGCTGTACTCGACCGTGTACTGATCGCAGCTCGGGCTTCCGGACCGGCGCGAGACGCAGAAGGTGTAGCTGCTCGTGGAGTCGGTGCAGATGTTGAGGTCGTAGAACCCGGGCTCAGCCGTCCCGAAGCAGTTGCCTTCGCCCGTGGGCGGCCCCCCGGGAGTCCCCAGGCCCGCGGCGCGGTCGAAGTCGGTGAACCACTCGTAGCTGTCGCCGACCGTGTACAGCCCCGAGCAGACGGCGGCCCCGCAACCGCCGCGGTACACGGTCACCTGGAACTGGTTGCCCGGGTTGGACGTAAAGTGGATGTTGACATGGTGGATGTCGCCCGGGCCTCCCGGCGTCGTGTCGGCCGCTGTGAACGTGTAGCAGTCGACGTCGCCGGCACGCGTGAGCTTGCCGATGGCCGAGTACGTGCTGACACCCTCGGGAATGCTGCCGAGGCTGCCCGCCGTGGCGCAGGTCTCGTTGACGTAGGTCTCGCCGCCTTCCAGCGCGCACTCGCAGCCGTCGGCCGGGTTGCCGTTCACGTCCGCCCAGCCCGCGTTGCACGTGGTGATCTGGCACGTCCCCGTCGCGCAGGACTCCGACGCGTTGTTCAGGTTGCACGCCACGCCGCACCCGCCGCAGTCGGTGAGCGTCCGGATGTTGCGCTCGCACCCGTTGGCGCGGTTGGAATCGCAGTTCTCCCAGCCCGCGGTGCACGTCGCGTAGTCGCAGGTGCCCGTGGCACAGGTCGCCCCGCTCGCGTTCGCCGGGCTGCACACCGTGCTGCAGCCGCCACAGCTCGTGAGCGTCGTCAGGGTCCGCTCGCAGCCGTTGGCCGGGTTCGAGTCGCAGTTCCCCCAGTTGGCATTGCAGAGCCCCAGGGTGCACGTGCCGCTGGCGCAGGACTCGGCCGCGTTCGCCAGGTCGCACGTGACGCCGCAGCCGCCGCAGTCCGTGAGCGTCCGGATGTCGCGCTCGCACCCGTTGGCCGGGTTCGAGTCGCAGCTCTGGTAGCCCGCGACGCAGCTCCCGTAGTTGCAGGAGCCGGTGGCGCACGTCGGACCCGTCGCGTTGGCCGGACTGCAGGCGACGCCGCAGTTGCCGCAGTTGAGCAGCGTGTTGAGCGTCGCCTCGCACCCGTTGGCAGGGTTGGTGTCGCAGTTGCCGAAACCGAGCTCGCACGCCGTCAGCGTGCAGGTGCCGGTGGCGCACGATTCGGTCGCCTGCGGCAGGTCGCAAGGCACGCCGCAGACACTGCAGTTGAGCAGCGTCCGCAGCGACGCCTCGCAGCCGTTGGCGGGGTTCGAGTCGCAGTTGCCGAAGCCCGAGTTGCACGACGCGTAGTTGCAGGCGCCCGAGGCGCAGGTGGCCCCTGTCGCGTTGGCGGGGTTGCAGGGCGTACCGCAGGCCGCGCAGTCCGTCAGCGTCACCAGCGAGCGCTCGCAGCCGTTGGATTCGACGCTGTCGCAGTTGCCCCAGTTGGTGCTGCACGAGGTCAACGCGCAGGTCCCGGTCGAGCACGACTCGGACGCGTTGGCCAGATCGCACGGGGTCCCGCAGACACCGCAGTTCGCGGCCGTCGTGAGCGACGTCTCGCAGCCGTTGCCCTGGCTGCCGTCGCAGTTGCCCCAGTTGGGGTTGCAGCTCAGGAGCACGCACGAGCCGGTGGCGCAGGACTCGGCGGCATTCGACAGGTCGCACGGCACGCCGCAGCTCGCGCAGTCGGTGACCGTCGTCAGCGACCGCTCGCAGCCGTTGGCCCCGTTGCCGTCGCAGTTGCCCCAGCCCGCGCCGCACCCGGAGAACGCGCAGGCCCCGGTGATGCAGGTCGCGCCCGTGGCATGGTCCGGGGCGCACGGATTGCCGCACGCGCCGCAGTTGACGAGGGTCGTGAGGCTCGCCTCGCACCCGTCGGCATCCGTGCTGTTGCAGTCGCCCCACGGCGTGTCGCAGCTCGTGATGACGCACGTCCCCGTCGCGCACGACTCGCTGGACCGCGGCAGGTCGCAGGGCACGCCGCAGCCGCCGCAGTTGGCCAGCGTCGTCAGCGACGTGTCGCAACCGTTGGCCAGGATGCCGTCGCAGTCGCCCCAGCCGACGAGGCAGTTGGGGATGCACAACGCCCCGAGGCACGACGCGGACGACGTGTGCGGCACGGTGGGACAGAGGGCCCCGGCGTCCGGATCGGTGTCGCAGTTCTGGTCCAAACCGTCGCAGATCTCCGTCGCACCGGGATGCACCCCCACGGCCCGGTCGTCGCAGTCCGTGCCGTCGCACGCCGCATCCGTGTAGGTGTCGCCGTCGACGTCGGGCGACAGGTGCGCGCACGACCCGTCCGCCGGATTGCACAGATCGCTCGTGCAGGACCTCCCGTCGTCGCAGTCGACCGGCGTGCCGGCACGGCACAGCAGATCCCCGCCGCACGTCTCGACGCCGTTGCACGCGTCGCCGTCGTCGCAGTCCGGATCGGTCGCGCACGTCGGGGCCGGCGCGCAGCCGCTGGGAGCCGCCGAGCGCGGCGGATCGCAGATCTCCGTCCCGGTGCACAGCGTGTGGTTGAGACTCCACGAGCAGTCGCCGGACAGCGGGTTGCACAGGTCGTCGGTGCAGCCGATGCCGTCCGAGCAATCGATCGGCGTGCCGGCGATGCAGCCCAGCACGATGTCGCAGACCTCCTCGCCCGAGCAGATGTCGCCGTCCGAGCAACTCGTCGCGTCGGCCACGTGCTCGCACCGCCCCTCCCCGGCCACGCACGTGTCGAGCGTGCAGTCGATCGCGTCGTCGCAGTCGGCGTCGGCCAGGCATTCGCACGACCCGTCGTCGTCCGTCACGCCGTCGCAGTCGTCGTCCA
This sequence comes from Deltaproteobacteria bacterium, assembly GCA_016218765.1. Lineage (GTDB taxonomy): Bacteria > Myxococcota_A > Polyangia > DRWM01 > JAAZOP01 > JAAZOP01. Next base: position 17,047 of record JACRCZ010000116.1, read on the forward strand.
GCCCGTCGCACGTCACGTCCACCGACGCCGGAGGCGTGCGCGGCGTGCACGCGCTCTCGACGCCCCTCCAGCACACCGAGCTGCGCCGGCACAGCCCCTCGCCGCACGGCGTCCCGGCGAAGTCCTCGTCGGCCGCGCCGTCGCAGTCGTCGTCCACCCCGTCGCAGCGGGCCTCGTTCGGGACCGACACGGGCACGCACTCGGCCTCGCAGCCGTTCACGGGGTTGCCGTCGAGATCCGACCAGCCCGCCGCGCACTGGACGTCGCAGGTCCCCAGGACGCAGGCTGCCGTCGCATGGTCGCGCACCGCGCAGACCGTGCCGCACGCGCCGCAGTTCGCCGGGTCGAAATCGACGTCGAAGTCCTCGTCCGTCAGGCCGTCGCAGTCGTCGTCGGCCGAGTTGCACAGCTCCGGAATGCACGTCGCACAGTCGGCGTCGGTCGCGTCCGTGCGGCCGTCGCAGTCGTTGTCCAGACCGTCCCCGCACGTGCCGTCGCTCGTGCTCTCCGCGGTCGCCGTTCCCGAGCACTCGTACTCGCACCCGTTCACGCCGCTGCCGTCCGCGTCGACCCACCCTGCCTCGCACGTGTAGACGCAGTCCCCGCCGGTACAGCCGCCCGTCGCGTGGTCGGGCCGGCACACCAGGCCGCACCCCCCGCAGTTGTCGGGATCCGTGTCCAGCACGAAGCCTTCGTCCGTCTCCCCGTCGCAGTCGTTGTCCAGACCGTCGCACAGCTCGTCCCCGGTCGGAACGCACGACCCGTCGTCCCCGCCGTCGCCGTCGTCCGCGTCGCCCGGCCCCACGTCGTCCCCGCCGCCGCCTTCGTCCCACCCGCCGTCGATGTCGCCGGTCCCGTCCGGCGGTACGTCCCAGTCCGTCGAGCCGCCCCCATCGGAGCAGGCGAACAACGAAACGCCAGCAAGCGCGACCAGCCCGACCCATGCCATCTTGTTCATCGTCTCGTCCCTCCGAACGGTCTACGGACACAGAGGCGCATTACGAGTGTACTCGGAGTCCGAGGGGTCGGCAACGCAAACAATACGCGACATGCGCCCGGTACGGGGGATACGCCCCGCGCCGTTCAGAATTGCGCTTCTTCGGTCGAGCCCTTGAGGGCCGTGGTCGAGGCCTCGCCGCCGGTCAGGGCGAGCTGGATCGCGTCGAAGTAGGCGGCACCCACGAACGCCTGGTGCCGCACCGCCTCGTAGCCCGACCGCTCCAGCTCCAGCTCCCGGCGCTGCAGCTCCGCGTAGGCCGCCATCCCCCGCTCCTCGTAGCCGCGCGCCAGCTCGAACATCGAGGCGTTCAACGCATGGAATCCGGCGAGCGTCACGAACTGGAAGCGATACCCCATCCCGGCCAGCTTCTCCTGGAACGCCCGCAGCGCCGGACCGTCCAGGTGCTTCTCCCAGTTGAACGACGGCGAACAGTTGTAGGCCAACGGCTTGCCGGGGAACTTCTCGTGCACGCCCGCCGCGAACTCCCGCGCCTCGCCCGGATCCGGCCGCGACGTCTCGCACCACACCAGGTCCGCGAACGGTGCGTACGCCCGCGCCCGCTCCACCGCCAGCTCGATCCCGCCCCGGATCTCCTGGAAGCCTTCGGGAGTGCGACGACCCGTCAGGAACCGGTCATCGATCGGATCGCGGCCACCCATCTTCAGGCGCGCCCCCTCCGCGTCCGTCCGCGCGATCAGCACGGTCGGCACGCCCAGCACGTCCGCCGCCAGCCGCGCCGCGTTCAGCTTGAGCACCGCCTCGCGCACCGGCGCCAGCACCTTCCCGCCCATGTGCCCGCACTTCTTCAACGCCGACACCTGGTCCTCGAAGTGCACCCCGGCCGCTCCCGCCTCGATCATCGCCCGCATCAGCTCGAACACGTTCAGCATCCCGCCGAAGCCCGCCTCGCCGTCCGCGACGATCGGCACGAACCAGGAGGTCCCGTCCCGGCCCTCCAGGTGCGCGATCTCGTCGGCCCGCCGCAACGCGTTGTTCACGCGGCGCACCAGGATCGGCACGCTGTCCGCCGGATACAGGCTCTGGTCGGGATACGTCTCCAACGCCCCGTTCGCGTCCCCCGCCACCTGCCAGCCCGAGATGTAGATCGCCCGCAACCCGGCCCGCACCATTTCCACCGCCTGGTGGCCCGTCAACGCACCCAGCGCCGGGACGTAGCCATCCTCGCGCAGCATCCGCCAGAAGCGCTCGGCCCCGGCCCGCGCCAGCGTGTGCTCCTCCCGCAGCGTCCCGCCCAGCCGCAGCACGTCCTCCGCCGAATACGTCCGCCGGATCCCCGCCCACCGGGGATGCTCCGCCCACTCCCGTGCCAGCTCCTCCGCCGTCCTCCCGGCCATCGCCGCCTCCTCCCCCCGGACCCCCTATCCCGGCTCCAGCTCCTCGTACGCCGGCCGCGTCAGGAACTCCTCGAACCGCTCGTCCAGCACCAGCCGATCGAACAGCCTCCGCGCCGCCGCCCAGCGCCCGCTTGCCCACGCCTCCGCCCCGACGCGCTCCCGCAGCGCGGCCATCTCCTGGTCGGCGATCGAGCGGTACAGCTCCGGCGCCACCTTGCGCCCGTCGTCCAGTCGTCCGTCCGGACCGTGGATCCACTGCCACACCTGCGACCGCGCGATCTCGGCCGTGGCCGTGTCCTCCATCAGGTCCAGGATCGCGACCGCCCCCGTGCCCCGCAGCCACGACTCGACGTACTGCAGGCCCACCCCGACGTCGTTGCGCAGCCCCCCCTCCGTGAGCCGGCCCCCCGGAACGCGGAAGTCCAGCAGCTCCGGCGCCGCGACCCGCACGTCCTCGCGCAACCGGTCCTTCTGGTGCGGGCGAGGACCGAGCCTGCGGTCGAACACCGCCTGCGCCACCGGAACCAGATCCGGGTGCGCGACCCACGTCCCGTCGAAACCGTCCCCGGACTCCCGCTCCTTGTCCTCCGTCACCTTCCGGAACGCCCGCTCGTTCACCGCAGGGTCCCGGCGGCTGGGCACGAACGCGGCCATGCCCCCGATCGCGTGCGCGCCGCGCCTGTGGCACACCTGCACCATCCGCTCCGTGTACGCCCGCAGGAACGGAACCGTCATCGCGAGCTGCGCACGGTCCGGCAGCACGAACCCCGGACGGTTGCGGAACGTCTTGATCACGCTGAACAGGTAGTCCCAACGGCCGGCGTTGAGCCCCACCACGTGCTCGCGCAGCTCGTACAGGATCTCTTCCATCTCCAGCGCCGCCAGGATGGTCTCGATCAACACCGTCGCCTTGATCGACCCGCGCGGCAACCCGAGCTCCTGCTCCGCCAGCAGGAACACGTCGTTCCACAACCGCGCCTCGCCCCGCGACTGCAGCTTGGGCAGGTAGAAGTACGGTCCCGAGCCCCGCTCCAGGAGCTCGCGCGCGTTGTGGAACAGGGAAAGCCCGAAGTCGAAGAGCGACGCGGAAACGGGACGGCCGGCGAGCCGCACGTGCCGCTCCTCGAGATGCCATCCGCGGGGCCGCACGACCAGCACCGCCGTACGCTCGCGCAACCGGTAGCTCTTCCCGTCGGCGGATTCCATCGCGATCGTGCGCCGTACCGCGTCGCGCACGTTGACCTGGCCCTGGATCAGGTTGCTCCAGGTCGGCGACAACGCGTCCTCGAAATCCGCCATGAACACCCGCGCCCCGCTGTTGAGCGCGTTGATCATCATCTTCCGCTCCACCGGCCCCGTGATCTCCACCCGGCGGTCCTCCAGGTCGGCCGGAATCGGCCCGACGCTCCACTCCCCGTCCCGCACCGCTGCCGTCTCCGAGGGAAAGTCGAGCCGCGCGCCGCCATCGATGCCCGCCTGCACCTCCGCCCGCCGCACCAGCACCTCGCGCCGCCGGTCCCCAAACTCCCGCTCGAGCTTCTCCACGAAGCCCAACGCCTCGCGCGTCAGCACCTCCGCGTCCCGCGGCACCGCCGGCGCGGAGACCTCGAGATCGCCTCCGGGCTCCCCATGCGCTGCATTCATCGATGGCCCTCCCGTCCGGGTCGTCCCGCGGCGCCCCGCGTCCGCGGTCAGTCAACGTCCCAGAGGTAGGCAGTAACGACCCGAAGTCAACCGCACTTCCCGCACTCCCCGCACTTCCCGCACTTCCCGCTCTCCCCGCACTTCCCGCACTTCCCGCACTCCCCGCTCTCCCCTACTGCATGTAGCCCAGCGCGCGCAGCGCATGGACCTCGCGCCCCGACGTCGCCAGCCCCGCGTCCTGCGGTGCCGCCGACGTCCCGCTCCGCGGCAGCCCGGCCTCGAACTCCAGGATCGCCGCCCGCAGCTCCGCCGGAACCGCCCCCTGCTCCACGAACCGCGCCGGGCCGCCGTCCCGCCGCCGCACCCGCCACGTCCCGTCGCCCGCGAAATGAACGACCTCCAACCCGCTCGTGCGCGCCGCGACCGCCGTCTGGTACGAGATCGGCCGGCCGGGCTCCTGCCTCGACTGCGACAGCGTGCAGGACAGGATGGGTCGCTCCACGGCCCCCGTCGCCTCGATCTCCCCCAGCGACAGCCCCTCCATCCCGTCCGGCCGCCCCAGCCCCGCCAGGTCGAGCAGCGTGGGAGCGACGTCGATCAGCGAGGCGGGACGCGCGATCCGCCGCGGCTCCCCGAGCCCCGCGCCCAGCAGCACCACCGGGACCCGCAACATGCGCTCATCGATGTCGAACCCGTGCCCGTAGTGCCCCGTCTCGCCGAAGCCCTCCCCATGATCCGCCGCCACCGCGATCACCGTTTCGCCCCACAGTTCCTCGTCGCGCAACACCCCGAGCAACCGGTCGAGCTGCCGATCCCAGAAGCGGATCTCGCCGTCGTACAGCGTCTCCAGCCGGCGCAGCAGCGGCCCGCCCACCCGCAGCCCGCGCACCGTCCACTCCACGCCCTCCCCCACCCCGTCCTCCACCGCCTCGAACGGCATCCCCCGCCCCGACGCCACCAGCAACGCCCGGAACCACGGCCGGTGCACGCTCCATGTGTCGTGCTCCACGAGCCCCGCGTAGTCCGGATCGAAGATCGAGTAGTCCGCGCCGGGCGCCACGTAGGGCGCGTGCGGATCGATGTAGTGCACGTAAAGCAGGAAACGGTCCGACCGGTGCCGGCGGAGCCACGGCTCGACCAGCCGCCCCAGCCGCGCCGCGTCCATGAACGCCAGATCCTCGTACTCCTCGAACCCCTGCTCGAACCCGCTGCCGGACGCGAGCAGCGGATTGGCGACGAAAGCCGCCGTCGTGTAGCCCGCGTCCTGCGCGACCTCCGCCAGCGTCCGCGCCGCGAGCGGCAGCCGACGGACCGCCTCGGCGAAGACCCGGTTCCGCGGCGACGACGTGCCCGTGAGCAGACACGCCGTCGCCGGCAACGTCGACGGCGCCGGCGTGGACACGTCCTCCAGAACCACCCCCTCCCGCTCCCACCGCCCGAGCGCCGGGGCCGTGTCCCGCCCATAGCCGTGCGACCCGAGATGGTCGTCCCGCAGAGTGTCCACCAGCAAGAGCACGATGTTCCGCCCGCCACCCGAACGGCTGCGCCGCGCCGTCACCGTCCGCCGCACCACCTCGACCGCACCGAACGCCGCGTGGGCGCCGCGCGTGGCCGGAGCCTCCACGCCCTCCAGCTCCACCTCCCAGCGGCCCTCTCCCAGCTCCACCGTCCGGCCGACCGATCGCATGCGACCGATGCCCGACGGCAGCGTTGCGGCGTCGAGACTCTCGCGCCCCAACTCCCGCCACGACTCGTCCCCCGTCCCGCCTCCCGCCCGTCGCGCGCGTGCCAGGAAGCCGACCGTGCCGGCCGCCGCATCCGCCCCGGAGTCGCGGCTCGCATGGAAACGCAGGCGCAGCGCCTCCGCCGGCCCCGCCTCCACCTCCCAACGGATCGCTGCCCCCGCCGGGACGACCAGCGCCGGCGGATATGGCCGGCCCGCGTCGTTGCGCCCCTCCAGCAGCCGGGGCGACGCCCCCCCCGGCGCCGCCGACGTCCGCGCCTCCGCAAACGCCGCCAGCAGATCGCGCACCGGCTCCTCCCGCACGATCTCCGATCGGTCCCCCCGCGACGCCACGCCGTCCGATCGCACCGCCGGCCAGGCCCACCCCGCCACCACCGCCAGATCCCCGCCCGTCGCCTCCAGGACGATCTCCGCGGACCCTGACGCCGCAACTCCCGCCAGCGGCACCTCGACGTCCGACCACCCTCCCCTCCCCCCGCCCCGCACGCGCTCCTCGCGACGGAACACCTCCCGCGGCCCGTCGCCCGCATCGACTCGCACCACGAACGTCACCGGCGGCGCCGTCCCCCCCGCCGGACGATCGGCCCCGACGCCGAACGACAACACCGCGCCCGGATGCAGCGGCACCCCGCGAAACCGGATCACCGCCGGCGGCCGGACCACCATCGCCTCGCGCACCTCGTCCGCCAGAATCGCGAAATCCACAACCGTGGCGTCCGCACCGCCCTCCAACACCGCCTCCGGAAACCGATCCAGGAGGTCGATCCGCGTCTCCTCGGCAACCGGCACCGGCCCCGGCGCCTCCGCCGCCTTCTCCCGCCGGCAACCCACGGCCAGCACGACGACCAGCGAAGCCGCGCAGAGCGGAACCACCTGCGGCCGGTACGCCCACCTCACGCCCGCGAGAATCGCACGACGACGCGCCGGGACCAACAACCAACAGCCGACAAGGTCCCGCCAGGACGCCCTTCGTCCCGGTCCGCCCAGGCAGGCTTCGGTGTGCTGCCGGCGCCTTCCGGAGCCGGCAGGCTGCGGGTGCGGCGAATGAGCGGGTCGTTGATACCCGAAACCTTGTAGGATACCAGTCGATGCGCAGCCGGTCCGCCCTGCCCGTTCTGCTCGCTCTAGCCGCTCTTCCCGCACTCCCCGCACTTTCCGCACTCGCCGGCTGCGGCCGGACCGCGGGCCAGCTCACGCCCCGCGGCGGGGACGGCGACGCCCGCGGACTCGCGAACGGGTCCGGGGCGCCGGACGGCGGCAACGCGGCCGGCGAGGCCGGCACGTGCCCCGAGCTGCTGCCCGCCCCGATCCCGCTGCCCGACGTGCGCGAGGAACAGCGCACCCTCGCCTACTGGCTGGAGCGCGCCGCCGCCTACGGACCCCCCGACGACGTCCTCCTTTCGGCGGCCGGCATCGCCGACCACGATCGCGCCCTGGCTCTCCCCTACGACGGCTGGCCCCTCGGCTGGAGCGACCTGGGCGCCCCGGAAGATCCCCGCGCGCTGCAGTCCGAAATCGCCTCGCGCCTCCGCGCCGTCCGCGAGGACATGGCCTCCGGCCGCTACGTCGATCGCAACGGCACCCGCTTCCCCGAAGACGCGCTCGCCGCGCTGGACCCGCCCGCGCGACCGCTGGCGCCCCGCGACGAATGGCGCGTCGCGCTCGCGCCCCTCCCGCTCCACTGCGCCCCGCGCCGGGACGGCCTCTACACCGAACCCGTCGATCCCTCGTTCGATCGCAACATCTGCGGCTCGGCACGCCCCCAGGAGCTCGTGCGCATCGTCGCCGCCTGGGACGGCGGGCTGCGCGTCGCCCGCACCGCCTCCGCCTTCGGCTGGATCCCCGACGACGCCCCGCTCTCCCCCCCGGCCCCCGACGACCGCCGCGAGCTCCTGGCCCACGGCCCCCGCGCCCGCATCACCGGCGCCACCCGGCTCGTCTCCGCCGACGGCGCCGGCATCGAAGTCCCCGAAGGCACGATCGCGCCGCTCGTCGAAGGCTCGACCGACCGCGTCTGGTTCGCGACCCCCGACGGCCTCCACGAAAGCGAGCCCGTGGCGGCGGGACTCCGCCCCACCCGCCGCGACCTCACCCGCGCCGCCGTCCTCCAGGAAGCGTTCTCGCGACTCGACGAGCCCTACGGCTGGGGCGGCCGTGACGGAGGCCTCGACTGCTCCGGCTTCGTCCAGGAGGTCTTCGCCGCGTTCGACCTCGGACTGCCCCGGCACAGCGGCCGCCAGGCCCGCGCCGGCACGTTCTCCATCGATGTCTCCTCGCTCGCCGATCCCGCCGAGAAGCGGCGGCTGCTCGAGGCCGCCGCCCGCCGCGGAGTCGTGCTGCTGCACATCGAAGGCCACATCATGCTCTACCTCGGCCTCACCGACGACGGCACCCCGATGGCCATCCACTCCTTCAGCGAATACCTCGAGCCATGCCCCGACGGCGCCACCGACGGCGCCGCCGCCGAGACGCGCCGCCGCGCCGACCGCGTCGACGTCAGCGACCTCGACCTCGGCGCCGGCTCGTCGAAAGGCTCGTTCCTCGAGCGCATCGAGCGCTTCACCGTCTTCGGCCGGGCGCCCGGCACCGACCTGGCCGGCGCCGCCGAGCTCCGCGCCGCGGCGCCCGTCGACCTGCCGGCCGGCGACGCCTGCGACGACTCCACCGACGTGCGCGTCTTCCGCTCGCCCCGCGTCCCCAACGCCGTGGACCCCCTGCGCGTGATCGTCACCACCGCCCGCGACGTCGGCCCCGTCGAGCTCGCACTGCTCGACCCGGACGGCAACCGGCGCACGGTCGACGTCCACCGCCTGGGAGGGCCCCCGTACACCTGGTGGGCCCGCGTCGATTCCCCGGCCGCCGGCGAGTGGACCGCCGTGCTCGGCGACGGGTCGCGCGTCGAAGCCTGCCGGCGCTTCGACGTCGCTCGACACCCGCGGCGGGCGGAGCTGCACCCCGCGGACGCCCCGCCCTGGCGGCCCGTCTGGCGCTGGGAGCATGACACCGACAACCTCTACGCCGCGTTCGTCGAGCAGCTCTTCCACGAGCCCGCCGGCGAGGACGTCACGTGGCCCGACCTCCAGACCCTCCTGCGCGACCCCGAACGCAACCTCCTCCACGATCACCTCGGGCTCGGCGAGGACGAGAAGCTCCAGCTCGCCCCCGACTGCGCCGGCCTGGCCTACGTCCTCCGCGCCTACTTCTCCTGGAAGCTCAAGCTCCCGTTCGCCTTCCGGCGCTGCACCCGCGGCAGCGCCGGCGCCCCGCCCTCCTGCGGCGAGATCCCGCAGAGCAACCTCCACGCCGACCGGCCGCCGGAGCCGGAATCCGACGACTCGGTCGCCGCCGCGCCGACACTCGCGCCCGCCGCGGCGCCGCGCGACGAGCTCGAGGTGTTCGACGAGTTCATCCGGCGCGTGGAGAACACCATCCACTCCGGCACCGCACGCACCGCGCCGGACGGCGACGCCACCGATCTCTACCCCGTCGACCTCACCCGCGAATCGCTGCCGCCCGGCACCGTCTACGCCGACCCGTACGGCCACACCCTCATCATCGTCTCCTGGATTCCTCAGGGCGCGGACAGCCCGGGCATGCTCCTGGCCGCCGACGCCCAACCCGACGGCACCGTCGGACGACGCCGCTTCTGGCGCGGCACCTTCCTCTTCACGCCGGAAACCACCGACTCCGGCGCCGGGTTCAAGGCGTGGCGGCCCGCCCGCTTCGACCACGCCGCGGGTGCCATCGTCGTCCCGACCAACGCCGAGCTCGCGGAGACCGGCGAATTCCCCAGGTGGTCGAATCGCCAGTACGCCGGCTCGGCCGACGACTTCTACGACGCCGTCGAAGCCCTCATCAACCCGCGCCCGCTCGATCCCCACGAGGCGCTTGTCGTCCTCGTCGACGCCCTGGAGGAAGCCGCCGTCCGCCGCGTCGTCTCCGTCGCCAACGGCGAGACCTACGCGGCCGCGCACCCCGGCGCCACGATCCCGATGCCGGAAGGACACGACATCTTCGAGACCTCCGGCCCCTGGGAGGATTTCGCGACCCCCTCCCGCGACATGCGCCTCCTCATCGCCCTCGACACCGTCCGGTCATTCCCCGACGCCGTCACGCGCCGGCCGGAGCTGTACGGGCTGGACGTTGCCGACGTCCCCTCCACCGTGGACGCGCTGCGCACCGCGCTCGCCGCCGAAGTGGCCGCACGGCAGTTCGCCTACACGCGGTCCGACGCCTCGACCTGGACCCTGACCCTCGCGGATCTTCTCTCGCGCGCCGCCGGATTCGAAGTCGCCTACAACCCCAACGACTGTGTCGAGGTCCGCTGGGCCGCCCCGGAAGGCTCCGACGAGCGCTCCACCTGCCTGCGCCGCGCCCCCCCCGCTCAGCTCGCCCTCATGGCCGAATACCGCGCCTGGTTCCACGACCGTCGCCGACCGCCTCGATGAGAGGAATCACCGCCCGTCGTCGACCCGCCGCAGCACCACGTTGCGGTGCGTCGAATCGATGATCCGCGTCCAACCCACGATCGCGCCGTCCCCGTACGGCAGCGGCGGCGCCAGCGTCGCGGTCGATTCCAACGGCAGCGATTCACCCGTCGCCGTCACCGCCAACCCGTCCTCCGGCCAGCCCGCCACCGGGTTCAGCTCCGGCAACCAGTGCTGGACCGCGTACTCGAAGTCCATGCTCAGCTCCGGAAGCTGCACCCACCCGAGCCACGCACGCTCCGCGTCGTCCACGCCGAGCCGCGCGAACGCACCCGACGGTGCGTACTCGAACATCCCCTCCCCGGCCTCCAACCCGTGGCCCTCCGTGCGGCCCAGCATCACCCGCATGATGTCGGCGCCGTTCCACGCGGTGTACGCCAGGTAGCCGTACGCGCCGGGGCCCGGAACCCACGCCGGCAGGCGCGCGTCCGGACAGCTCCCCGTGATCTCGACGTCCTCCGTGTACGGGGTCGAGGCCGACCGGTTGGCGGAGATCAGGTGCAGGCAGCGCGTGCCGGCATCGTCGTCGGCCACCACCACCACCGGCGCCAGCAGCCATTGTCCCTTCGCCCCGATCGGGTTGTAGAACGACGACTCGATGCCGCGATACGGATCGTCCACGCCCCCGAACGTCGCCAGCACCGCGAAGTTGTCGACCGCCGGCAGCCACACCCGCGCCGACTCCGCGTTCAACACCTGGCCCAGCAGCGCGACCTCGTCCGTGGCCGGATTCCGGGCGCCCGCGATCACCGCCACGCTGCCGTCCGTGTCCACCCAGGCCCCGGGCCACGGCGGATCGGGCGGCGACCCGGGCGGAGCCGGGAACGGCGTCTCGCTGTACAGCGTCCACGGCAGCGCGCCGTGGAAGACCTCCGCCGACTCCAGCGCATCGGCCAACCCGCCGACGCGCTCGAAACGAATCGCCACCGGATCCGTGCCGCCGGGATCCGCACCCCAGATCAGGTAACAGTCGGTCCCGTTGCCCGCCACCACGAACGACACCATCGCCCCGTATGCCGGATCGATGAGCTGGTCGGTCCGGTCGATCACCGACGCCGCCGACGGACCCGATCGGTGCGCCCACAACAACCGCGGGTAGTACTGCCCCGTCGCCTCGTCCAGCATCCAGTGGCCGAACAGCGCGGCCGCACCGTCCGCCGCCGTGCGACACGTCGCCCACGTCGTCGCCCCGTGCAGCCGCAGGTTCGCGGGCCCCCCGTCGAACGCCGCCACCGACGCCGTCGTCCCCCGCGGCTGGAGGTCGGAATCCAGGAGCTGCACCCGGACCTCGTCGACCGACGCCAGCGACGACTGGTCGGAAATCCACTCCGCCAACAACAGCTCGCCGAACGGCACCACCCGCGGCTGCTCGCCGGCCGCGAGCTCCACGGGCTCCCCGAGCGACGGCGGAGGAACGACGGCGTCCCCGTCACTCCCCGCGTCGCCGTCGGCATCCGCGCCCGCATCGCCCGCCGGACAAAGGTGCCCCGGCCCGCTCGAAGGCAACGCCGACGCCGCCTCTCCTCCCCCCTCCACGCACGCCCCTTCGTCATCGACGTACCGGTACCCGCTCGGACAGTCCGCCGTCTCGACGCTCCGCGCACAGCGGTTCGTCGCGCAGATGCAAAACTGACCCCCACCCCCCGCGCAGAATCGCGCCCGCCCGTCCCCGAGGTCCACCCCACAGTCGATCCGCTCCCGCGACGGACAACCTCCGGCCATCCACCCCGCGGCGACCAAGACCACGAGCGCCCCTCGCCCCACCATCCTCATGTCGTCACCCTCCCGACGGCCGCGTTGATGCTCCAACGCCTCGCCCGATCTTGGGCGGACACCCGCAACCCGTCAAGGACGATCCCCACTCCCCCCTCTCAACCCTCTCCTCCGATCGATCCACTCCTCCGTTCGACCCACTCCTCCGATCGACCAACCCCTCCGATCGACCAACTCCTCCGATCGATCCACTCCTCCGATCGACCCACTCCTCCGTCCGACCCACTCCTCCGATCGACCAACCCCAAACCACCATTGACCCTCCCCCCCCGCCCGCGCGACAATCCCGCTCGAAACGCTCTGCACTGTCAGGGCGTCCAGCTTCCGGGAATCCCGGCGGAGAGGTGAGACGTGTCGAGAACCGACGGTCGGAAAAAGCCACTGGACGTCACCGCGCGCCCGTCCAGCCCGCCCCCCGTCCCTCGCGGGACGCCGGCCAAGGGACGCCCAGCCAAGGGCTCCCTCCTCGACGGCGTGCTCAACGACTTCCTCAAGCAGAAGTCGGCCGATGCGGCCGCGCCCGATAACGCGGATGCGCCGCTCACGCCCCCTCCCGAGATCGCCTCGCTCTTCCAGGAGCTCGAATCCGGAACACCCCCCGAGGCGCCGGCACCGGCGTTCCCCGTCGTCCCGCCGTCCGTGCCGCCCCCGGCCGAGTTCCGCGTCGTCCCGCCGTCCGTGCCACCCCCGCCCGCACCGCACGGCGTCACCGTCTCCGAGCCGCCGATGCCCGTCACCGGCGACCTCGAGGGCGACTGGACGATCGGCGGCAGCCCCGAGCCCGCGCCGGTCTACCGCCCCCCCGCCGTCATCGAAGCCGATGACGAAGACACCATGGAACAGGTGTTGCCCCCGGCACCGGCCGACGCGCCCGCGGTCGACGAGGAGCCTCCCGTCCTCACCCCGGAGGAGCTGGGAGCCACGGCGACGGACGAATCCGCCGCCCCGGCCTTCGACGAATCCGCCGCCCCGGCCTTCGACGAATCCGCCGCCCCGGCGCTCGACGAGTCCGCCGCCCCGGCCTTCGACGGCTCCGCGGCACCCGCCCTCGACGAATCCGCCGCCCCGGCCTTCGACGAATCCGCCGCCCCGGCCTTCGACGACGCGCTCGCCTCCGCCCTCCCGGAGCCCGACGCCGCGAAGGAAGAGCCCGCCGCGTCCGACGACGGCATCCTCCTCGACGAGCCGGCCGACGTCGTTTCCGCCGCCGAGATCGCGACAACCATCCCGCCCCCCCACACCCCGACGACCGACACCGGCGACCTCTCCTGGCCGTCGATGGCCCCGTCGGCGCCGGAGACCGGCGAAGAACCCGCGGCACCGCCGCCCCCGCCGCCGGCCCCGAGCGTTCCGCAGCGCCGCACCGGCCTCGAGCCGGTCGCAAGCCCGTCCGCCGCGCCGGCCCCGGGCCCTGCCGCCGGCGAGCGAGCGCCGCGAGTCGAGGCGTCGAAGCGGCCGTCCGAACGCCCCGCGGCCGCGCCCCAGCCGTCCAGACCCTCCGCCGCCCCGGGCGAGCCGCGCACGCCGATGAACGACCACCAGGCGTACCGCCGCGAAGCCCAGAAGCTCGCCCGCGTCCGCGACTGGAAGAAATTCGCCGAGCTCACGGCCGCGGTGGTCGACACCGCCTCCTGGGCCAGCCTCCCCGAGACCCGCGCCGCCCTCCTGGGCGACCTCGCCCGCATCTACCGCGACCGCCTGAAGGACGCCGCCGCCGCCGAGGACGCCTACCGCCGCCTCGCCCAGGCCGATCCCGCCAACGCCGACGCCATGGAGTTCCTCTCCGCCTGCTATCGCGAACGCGAGGACTGGCGCGCCCTGCACGCCCTCTACGGCGCCGCCGTCGAGGCGGCCTGGGATCCCGACCAGCGCCTCGACTGGACCCGCCAGGCCGCGACCCTTGCCGACGAGCGGCTGCGCTCCGTCGACCTGGCCATCGCCGCCTGGGAGCGCCTCTACCGCCTGGGCGAGCCCGCCGAGGAGACCATCCAGGCCCTGCAGGACGTCTACCGCCGCGCCCGCCGCTGGGACCGCCTCGCCGATTTCCTGCGCGAACGCGCCGCCCAGCTCTCCGGCGCCGATCGGCTCGTCGCCCGACGCGAGGTCGCCGAGGCCTACCTCTGCGGCCTCCGGGACCATGACCAGGCCGCCGTCGTCCTCGAACAGATCCTCGCCGAGCGCCCCGACGACATCATCGCCCTCCTCGGCATGGGCCGCGTCCTCGCCCGCCGCAAGCAGTGGCCCGCCCTCGCCGCCCTCGGCGCCCGGCCTCTCGAAGGCGCCCAGACCGGCGCCATCCTCGACTTCCGGCGCCTCGTCGCCGACGCGCTCTGGACCGCCGGCGAGCACGAAAGCTCCGTCGCGATCCACGACCGCATCCTGGCCATCGACCCCGAGGACCCCGACGCCCTGAAGGCCAAGGAGGCCTACTACACGGAATCGGAGAAGGTCGAGGCACTCGTCCAGTTCCTCGCGGCCCGCGCCGACGCCGCCCAGGACTCCGCCCGCCGCGCCGAGTACCTCGCCCGCGCCGCACGCCTCGCCGAGGAGCGCCTCGAGGATCCTCGCCTCGCCGTCTCCCTCTGGCAACGTCGCGCGCAGCTCGACGCCGATCGCCTCGAGACCCATCGTGCCCTCGCCGCTCTGCAAGAGAAGCTCGGCGAGCCCGAGGGCGTCGCCCGCGCGCTGGAAGGACAACTCGCCCTCACCCGCCGGCCGACGTCACGCATCGAGCTCCTGCGACGCCTCGGCGCCCACTACGCCCACCGCCTCGCCGACGACGCCAAGGCCGAGGTGTGCTGGAAGGAGATCCTCTCCTTCGTGCCCGACGACGCCCAGACCCGCGACGAGCTGATCGCCCTCCTGCGACGCCGCGGCGACTTCGAAGCGCTCGACCGCATCCTCTCCGCCCAGGCCGGCCTCTCCACCGACCCCGACGCCGCCCTCGGCTTCTGGCGCGCCGCCGCCGTCAACATCGAGGAACACGTCTACGACCCGGCTCGCGCCGTCCGCGCCTGGTGGCGCGTCATCGACCTCACCCCCGACGACCCCGACGTCCTCCACGGCTTCGTCGGCCACTGCCGCAACGTCGGCCGCCCGCGCGAGCTGCTCGCCGCGCAGGAAGCCGAGCTGCGCATCGTCCCCGACCCGGCCGCGCGCGTCCGCCTCGCCCTCGAGCTCGCCGCGTCGTGGGAAAAGGAAGGCCGCGCCGTCGCGGCCCTGGCCTGCTACGAACGCGTCCTGCGCTGGTCGCCCGCCGACCCCGCCGCGCTCGACGCCGTCGCCCGCCTCCGCGGCCCCGCCGAAGCCGGCGCCGCGATCGGCGCCCTCGACGTCGCCGCCGCCAGCCTCGACCCGGCCGCCACGCCCGAACGCATCGCCCTCCTCCGCCGCTCCCTCGACCTCCTCGACCCCGCCGACAAGCTCGGCCGCTTCTTCGTCCTCCGCCGCATCCTCTGGCTCTCCGGCTGCGACGCCGCCAGCCTCGCCGACCTCGCCCGCGCCGCGGAAGACGCCGGCGCCTGGCGCGACCTCGTCGCCGTCCACCTCGAGCTCGCCGCCCGCGCCGGCGACGAGGCCGCCCGCGCCGCCCTCGAACGCGATCTCGCCCGCCTCTACGAACAGCGCGAGAAGGACCCCGTCCGCGCCTTCCTCGTTCTCCAGAACGCCGGCGCCCAGGCGCCCCGTGACCCCGAGCTGCTCGAGGAGCTCGCACGCCTTGCCGAGGCCACCGGCCGCCACGAGGACCTCCTCGCCCTGCTCGACGTCGCCGCACGCGTCGGCTCCGCCGACCAGCGCCGCACCGCCCTCCGCCGCCGCGCCGGCATCTGCGAAACGAGACTCGCCGACCCCGAACGCGCCTTCCACGAATGGGTGCGCGTCCTGGCCCTCGACTCGCACGACGCCGAGGCCCTCGAGAACGCACGACGCCTCGCGGCCGCGAAAGGCCTCTGGCGCCAGCTCGACGCCCTCTACGCCGAGCTGTGGGACCGCGCCGGCGACGTCGCCGAACGGATCACGCTCGCCCGCGCCCGCCACCAGGTCCACGCCGAGCAGCTCCAGGATCCCATGGGCGCCCTCGATTGGCTGCTCGTCGTCTACCGCCTCGACCCCGCCGCCCCGGGCGTCTGGGACCAGATCGCCGCCGCCGCCGACGCCCTCCAGGCCTGGGGCCGCGTCCTCCCCGTCCTCGACGCTCGCGTCCGCGCCGGCGGCCAGACCGCCTCGCCGGACGAGCTCGCACGCTGCGCCGAGCTGTGGGAACAGCGCCGCGGCGATCGCGAACAGGCCCTCGACCTCTACGCCGGCGCCTTCGTCCTCCGCCCGTCCGCAACCGAGCTCCGCGGCCACCTGGAACGACTCGCCGAGACGACCACGCGACTCGACCTGCTCGCCTTCCACTACCGCCTCGCCGCGGCACGCTCCCCGGACCCCGACCAGAAACGCGACTTCTACGGCCGCCTCACAGGCATCTACACCCAGGCCCTCGACCGCCCCGGCGAGACCCTCGACATCCACCGCCGCATCCTCCAGCTCCAGCCCTCCGCCCTCGCCTCCCTCGAGGTCGTCCTCGACCACCACCGCACGGCGAAGAACTGGCGCGAGCTCCGCGACTCGCTGCAGCAGTGGCTCGCACACGGACCCGCCGAGCCGGCCGCGCGCATCCCCCGCCTCCTCGAAATCGCACGGCTGTCCCGCGAGGAGCTCGCCGATCCCGAGCTCGCCCTCACCGCCTACGCCCAGGTCCTCGACCTCGACCCCGCCAACGACGAGGCCGCACAGGGCGTGCGCTCCCTCACCGAAGGCCACATCGAGCCGTCGCTCGAGCTCCGGCGCCTCCGCCTGGAGCTGGTGCGCGCCACAGGCGATCGCCGCGCCGAGATCCTCCTCTCCTGCGCCCGCATCCACGAGGAGCAGCTCGACGACGTCCCCGCGGCCATCGCCGCCCTGCGCGAGCTGCTGACCGAGACCGGCGCAGCAGGCCCCGCCTTCGCCCCGCTGGAACGCCTCCTCCGCACCAGCAGCGCCTGGGCCGAGCTGATCAACCTTCTCGAGGCCCGCGCCGGCGCCGTCCCCGACGCCGCCACCCGCCTGGAATCCCTCGAACGGGCCATCGCCGTCTGCGAGGACCACCCCGAAGCCGCGCCGTCCGAACGGCGCGAACGCCTCTACCGCCGCGTGATCGAGGAACGCCCCGCCGACGCCGAAGTGCGGCGGCGCCTCCTCTCCGTCTTCCGCGAGGCCGGCCGCCACGAGGATCTCCTCGAGTTCCTCCGCTCGACCCGGGAGACCCTCCCCCGCGACGACGACGGCGAAGCGGAACGCAGCGCCATCGACGACGAGGTCATCCGCGTCCTCGACCGCGGCCTGGGCCGCACCGACGAGGCCGAAAAACTCCTCGCGGAACGCTCCAAGAAGGACCCCGACAACTCCGACGCCCTCCTCGGACTCGCCTCCCTCAAGCTGCGCCGCAACGACTTCGTCGGCTGGTTCCTCCTCCGCCAGCAGCACGCACGCAAGCTCGCGCCCGCCCAGGGCGCCCTGGCCATGTGCCACCTCGCCGAGGCCGGCGACGAGACCGCCGGACAACAGGCCCGCTCCGCCGGATGCTACCGCGAGGCCCGTACCCTCGACGGCAACTGCGCCCCCGCCATCAAGGCCCTCCAGGCCATCGGCCGTCGCGCCAAGAACTGGCGCGCCGCCGCGGCCCTCCTCCCGGAGGATGACGAGGCCAAACTGTCGTGGTCGGAACGCGCCGCACGCCTCACGGCCCTCGGAACCGCCGCCGGCGACGACCACGCCGTCGCCCTCGGCTGGCTCCAGCGCGCCCTCGCCGTTGACCCGGACCACGTCCCCGCCTGGGACGCCCTCGCCCACCTCCACGCCGAACGCGGCGACCACGCCGCGGCCGTCGACGCCGAGCACCAGGCCCTCGCCGCGTTCGAACGCACCACCGCCCCCGAGCCGGGACGGCTGCGCGAGCACGCCGAGCGCATCCAGCGCGTCGCGACCGCGCTCGAGCGCACCGGCAACCCCGACGAGGCGAACCGCATGTCCCTGCGCGCCTTCCGCCTCGTCCCCGCCTTCGCGCCGGCCGCCCTCGCCGTCGCCGAAAGACGCCTCGCCGCCGGCGAGGACGCCGCCGCCTTCGCCATCTACGATCGCGTCCTGCGCGAACGCTCCCACCCGCTCCCCGACGGCGACCGCCTCCAGGCCACCTTCCGCCGCGGCGCCCTCCTCGCCAGGCTCGGCAAGAGCGAACAGGCCGTCGCCGACCTCCGCGAAGGCCTGCGCATCGATTCCCTCCACTCCGGCCTGCTCAACGCCCTCGCCGACGTCCTCGCCGGACAGGACCGCGTCGCCGCCGCCGTCCAGCACTACATCCAGGCCCTCCTCGTCGCCCACGAAGCCGCACGCCGCGGCGCCCTCTACGCCCGCCTCGGCCGCCTGTGGGACGACCGCCTCTCCAGCCCCGACGAGGCCGGAGCCTGCTACGACCTCGCCATCGCCGCCGGCGCCGACGACCACGACCTCATGGTCCGCGCCCTGCGCCACTACCGCCGCCTCGGCCTCTCCGAACGCGCCCTCGCCGTCATCGAACGCCTCCTCCCCGCCACCACCGACGCCAAGGAATTGGCCGGACTCTGGACCGAGCGCGGCGGCGCGCTGTCGACCGCCGACGAAGACAAGGCCATGGAAGCCTACGACATGGCCCTCTCCTACGACCCCGGCAGCCAGGCCGCACTCTCCGGACTCGCCGCCATCCTCGAACGCCGCGGCGACTGGGACCAGCTCCTCCAGATCTACGAGGCGCGCGCCGACTCCGGCACCCCCGCCGAACGAGCCCACGCCCTGCGCAACCTCGCCTCCATCGCCATCGCCCGTCTGGGCGACAAGACCCGCGCCGAACGCTACCTCCGCACCGCCATCGAGCTCGCACCCGTCCAGACCGACTTCGAACAGGTCCTCGAGCTCGTCGGCGACGACCCCGCGCGCCTCGCCGACCGCCAAACCGTCCTCGCCGGCCTGCTCCGCACCACCGGCCCCCGCCTCCCGCGCATCGTCGACCTCGCCAAGACCCTCGTCGCCGCCGATCGCCGCCGCCAGGCCTGGTGCATCGTCTCCCCCCTCGCCCACGTCGGCGCCCTCGAAGGCCACCTGCGCTCGCTCCTGATGGACCTGCGCAAGGAGTTCGAGAAGGCCGAGAACCTCGGCGCGCTCTCCCCGCAGACCCACTACCAGGTCCGCCACCCCGACGTGGACCCGGCCCTCCTCGACGTCCTCACCCAGCTCGACGAGGCCGTCCCGCTCGGCCCCGCCACCCCGCAGGAAGCCGGCGCCGCGGGCGCCGGACACATGGACGCGCGCACGCCGATCGGCAAGTCCTTCGCCGCCCTTGCCGAGAAGCTGGGGATCGAGAACGCCGCCGTGCTCCGCGCCGCGGATCTCCCCGTCCCCGTCCGGCCGCTCGACGTGGCCGAGGCCCACGTGCTGATCAAGTCCGAGCTGTTCCAGCTCCTCCAGCCCGCGGAGACCAACTTCCTCCTCGCCCTCGCCCTCGAGATGGCACGGCCCGGCGCACGCCTCGTCACCTCGCTCGACCCCGACGACCTGCGCCACGTCGTCGCCGCCCTGTTCGCCGCGACGGGCCTCGCGCCCGAGACCCCCCCCAGCGCCCCCTACGCCGCGAAGCTCCGCGAGGGCGCGGCCGGAATGCTCGGCGCCTGGGCCGACATGCTCCGCGACCTGGCCCCCGCCTTCGCCGCCGGCCAGCCGCTGGCCGACAAGCTCCGCCACGGCGTCCTCGAAACCGCCCGCCGCGTCGGCCTCGTCGCCGCCGGCGAAATGCGCTTCGTCGCGCGCATGATGACCCGCCTCGACCCCAACCTCCCAAAGCTCCAGATGTCCGGCAAGATGAACGAGCTGGAGGAATTCCTCGAGGCCGCCCCCGACGCCACCTCCCTCCTCGCCTGGGCCTGCACCCCGGAGTTCGGAAAAGCGCTGGGATAGCTCGACGCCGGCCGCGACCGGATCTCGGGAAAACGCCTCACGCCCCGGCCGGAAACTCCCCCGCCAGATCCTCGATCGCCTGCGCCGCACGCGACACGCCGCCGAGCGCCACCAGGCGCCGGCCGGCGCGTCGCGCGCGCTCCGCACAGCTCCCGTCGGCCACCAGCGCGTCCACCCGCCGGCGAACCTCCTCCGCCTGGAACGACCCGTGGTCGAGCAACATGCCGGCGCCGAGGTCCGCGACCGAGCGCGCGTTGTAGCGGCGCTCGAAGATCATCCCGGGACAGACGAGCTGCGGAACGCCGGCCAGAAGGCCGTCCATCACCGTGTTCTGCCCCCCGTGGTCGAGCAGCACCGCCGCCCGCGGAAGCAGCTCGCGGAAATCGAACCGCGGCTCCACCCGCACCGGCCCAAACACGCCGGGCTCGAGCTGCCCGGACGCCAGGCACACGCCGAATCGCCCGTCCGCAAAGGCCGTCCGGAGAACGCGAAGCTGGTCGCGTGGAGTCACCGAGCCGTTTCCCATGTACACCACGACCTGGTCCCGCGCCGGCGCTTCCGCGGGCGCCGGCGGCGGCTCCGCGAACGGACCGGTGAACACGACCCGCTCGCCGCCCATCGGCTCCAGCTCCGGCGAGCTCGGCACGATCTTCAAATCCGCCCAGTCGAACACTTCGAGGATCGAACCGGCAGCGGGGAAACCGCAACCCTCCAGGTGCGCCCGCAGCTTGCGCGAGCGACGGGGATCCCGCGCGAACCCGGCCGTGGTCGGGACGCTGTGCGCCGTCGCGACGGGGCACTTCTCCGACGTCGCCGCCACGATCGCACTCAGCCGGAACTCGGCGTAGACGACCTGGGCCCGGTGGGCCCGGATCGCCTCCCGCAGCACGGCCACGTCGCGCTCGAACCACGCGACGTCCAGCGCACCCACCATGTCGAGGACCTGCTCGAAGCTGTCCACGCGCACCCGTCGCTGGGCGCCGAGCAGCGCCGCCATCTTGAACAGCGTTCGCCCGATCACGGGCGGCAGCCCGAGGAGCGCGGGCGTCGGCGCGACGTGGTTCTTGACGCCCTCGACCGGCCGGTAGTTGACGCTCTCGGCCGAGCAAAACGCCACGTCGTGACCGCGCCGCACCAGCTCCGCCGCGAGCCGGCGCGCCCGCCCCATCGGGCCGCTCGTCTCCGCCATCACCTCCATCGGCGCCACCAGGATCCGTGCCATCTCCGCCGTCTCCTGCTCCGCATCCTGCACGAGTCCGCGACGAGGCCCGACGGTGCTCCGCCTCCCGTTCGGCCGCGGCCACACGCGCCGCTCGGGAGATCCTGCGCGAGTACGGATTCACCGGACTCGCCTGCCGCGCCTCCTGGCCCCCAATCACTCGATCGCGGTCGGCGGCGGCACAGGCATCGCCGACACCGCGGCCGGCGGCGCAGTCACCGGAACGTCCGGAGGCGGCGGCTCGAACGCCCCGGGACCGAAGTCGCCCCCGCGCAAGAGCAGCAGCGGCACGCCCCGCGCCAGCGTCCCGGCCAGACCCGCGGCCGTGACCCCCTCCGGCGCCCGGACCTCGAACGACAACGTGCGCCCCTGGATCGTCAGCCGCGCGTCGACCGCCGCGTCCAACAGCCCCACCAGCTCGCCCGCCAGCTCCGCCCCGCCCGGCGCCCGGCTCAACTCGCGCAGGATCATCGCGCGGTCGTGGTCCATCTCCCCGACCGCCTCCGTGAATTCGTCGACCACCTCGCCGACCATTTCCATCGAAGCGAACGTGAAGGTGCCCGTCGCCTCCAGGCGCGGACTCGTCCGCAGCACCGCCCCGCCCGCAAACGACTCGTCGTCATCCCCGCGCGCGTCGTTGACCAGCGCCACCGCCATCACCGGCCCGGTCCCCGCCACGCGCTGCGCGGCCAGGAACTCCGCACTCGACGAAAGCGGCTGCCGCACCCGCCCCGCACGCATCTCCATCACCAGCTCGGGGTCGCCCGCGACGATCGTGCGCGGACCGAGCGACCCGAGCGCGAAGTCGCCCTCGATTTCCACGTAGCCCCGCGACGCTTGCGCCGCCGCCTCGTCCGGCACCTCGCCCGGAAGGATGCGGCCCGCACACTCGATCACGCCCGGCAGGTCCGCACCACCCTCCAGCACGATGACGGCCGCATCGCGGGCCTCGTCGTCCTCGAACACCGCCACCGTCACCAGATCCACCGCCGCGACCAGCTCCGCCGCGCACGAAAGATCCCCCGGAACCTCGCCCGCCATCAGCGCCACCGCCGAACGGAACGACTCGCGCACCTGCTCCGCGGTCAAGAGCGCCCGGACGTCGGCCTGCAACACGAACACCATGTCCGCGGTACCGGGAATCCGCCCGAGGTGCGCCGCCAGACCCGGCGCCAGCGGCTCGCCCGCCGGCCCAAGCTCGACAGGCGCCACCGGGCCCGTGGGCGGCACGAGCGGCCGGGACCCGGTCGCAGGCTCCTCGATCTCGTTCTTCGGCCCGCGCGGGTCCGGCATCGCCGTCGGCTCCGTCTCGCACGCCACCCCGGGAGCGCACTTCACCGACGAGGCCGGCGCGGCCGCCATCCTGTCCACCGCCTCCCCCGGCTCCACGGGCTGCGTCGGCAAGCCCTTGGCCTTCTCCGCCCCCATCGGCGTCTGCGCCGCGGCGCCGACGCCACCCCCGTCGCACGCGCACTTCGCGCACTCCGCCGACGACTTGCACCCCGCGCCAACCGCCAGTCCCATGCCGATCCACGCGAGACAAACCAGCTTCATGATCGCCTCCTTCCGCCCGGACGAACCCGCACCCTACCCCGCCCACCTCCCCCTGTCACCCCTCCCCCCCCTTCCCACCGGAACCGAGGACTTGACCCGATCGACCAACCAATAACCAAGAACTCCCCCCTCCCCCCTTCCCTCCCTACGCCAGCCGCTTGCGGAACCGCGCCACGGCCAGCACCAGGATGAGCGCGCCGAACACGAACAGCGCCGCGAGCGGCAGCCACAGGTCGCGAAGGTCGGCGGCCTTGAGCAGGATGCCGCGCAAGACCTCGACGTAGTACTTCACCGGGTTGATCCACGCGAGCGGCTGCAGCCACGACGGCATGTTCTCCACCGGCGTGATCACGCCGGAGAGCAGCATCGCCGGCATCATCGTGAGGAAACCGCCCATGAACGCCTGCTGCTGCGTCCGGCTCACCGTCGAGATGAACAGCCCCAGGCCGACCGTGGAGAACACGTAGAGCAGCGTGCCCAGCGCCAGCAGCCACAGCGAGCCCCGGATCGGGACGTCGAAGACCCACGCGCCGACGGTCAGCGTCGCCAACACGTCCAGGAGTCCGACCGCCACGAACGGCGTCACCTTGCCGAGGATCAGCTCGAACGGCCGCACCGGCGTCACCATCACCTGCTCCAGGGTCCCCAGCTCGCGCTCCCGCGCCAGCCCCATCGCCGTCGCAATCGTGGTCACGATGAGCAGCAGCATCGCCGCCACCCCGGGCACCATGAACAACGGACTCTTCATCTGCGGGTTGTAGAACAGCCGCGGCTCGGGCTGCAGCGCCGGCAAGGCCACCTCCGCACCCTGCAGACCCCGCAGCCGCTCCAGACGCTCGCGCAGCACCTTCATGCCCTGCAGCTCGACGGCCCCCGACGCCGCGACCGCCGCGAAACGCCCGACCGTCGGGTTGCTGCCGTCGACCAGCACCTGCACCTCCGCCGGCCTCCCCGCCGCCAGGTCCCGCGACAGCCCGCGCGGCACCAGCACCGCCGCCTGCGCCCTCCCCCCGACCACCTCGTCCTCGATCCGCCCGCAGTCCCGCGCCGGGCCGATGTCGCGGAACGTCCCGTCCGCCTCGAGACTCCGCACGATCGCGCGGCTCCGCTCCGTGCGGTCGCCGTCGCACACCACCGTGTCGATCCGGTTCACCTCGAAGTTCACGGCGTAGCCGAACACGATGAGCTGCAGCACGGGGGCCACGACCAGCATCGGGATCATCCGCGGGTCGCGCGTGATCTGCCGGATCTCCTTGCGCACCACCGCCCGGAACGCCGGCGTCATCCCACCCCCCGCTTGAACTTCGCCGTCGCGATCGTCATCGCCACGACGCTGAAGACCCCCAACGCCACGAAGTTCGGCCACAGCACGTCCAGGCCGTTGCCCTTCAGCATGACACCCCGCAGGATCGCCACGAAGTATCGCGCCGGGAAGATCGCCGAGATCCACTGCAGGATCTGCGGCATCGTCTCCACCGGGATCACGAACCCCGAGAGCAGCATCCCCGGCAGGAGCGAAGACAACGCCCCCGCCTGCGTCGCCACCTGCTGGCTCCCCGTGATCGCCGAAATGAACAAACCCTGCCCCAGCGCGCCGACCAGGAACAACACCGTGCCCGCACCCAGCACCGCCACGCTTCCCCGCAACGGCACGTCGAACACCACCATCCCGAACGCCAACACCAGCAGAGCCTGCACGATCCCGATCGCCAGATACGGCAACAACTTGCCCAGCAACACCTCGACCCGCCCCACCGGCGTCGCGAAGAGCTGCTCCAGGTTCCCGCGCTCGTTCTCCCGCGCCACCGTCAGCGCCGTGAGCAGCACCCCGACGATGTACAGGATGTACGCGATCAGCCCGGGCACGAAGAACACCGCCGACCGCAACGCCGGGTTGAACAACAGCCGCACCCGCGCCGCCAACGGCGGCGCCCCGCCCCCGGTCCGCTCCGCCAGACGCCGCGACGACTCCGCCTGGATCGCTCCCACCGCCGTGCCCAGCACGTTCGACGCCGACGTCCCGTCGCTCCCGTCCAGCAACACCTGCACCCGCACCCGCTCCCCCCGATCCCACGCCGCCTGCATCCCCGCCGGGAGCACCACCGCGGCCGAGGCCTCGCGCGACCGGAACAGGCGGTCCACCTCCCCCGCATCCGCCGGCCGCGCCACGACCTCGAACTCACCACCTCCCCCCAAGGCGCCGGCCAGCGCCCGCGACGCGGCCGAGTGATCCTGGTCGACCACCGCCAGCGGCACGTCGTCCATGTCGAAGCTCACCCCGAAACCGAAGATCACGAGCAGCACCACCGGCATGCCCAGGGCGAGGTACAGCGTGCGCGGGTCGCGCATCACGTGCAGCGACTCCTTGCCCGCCAGCGCCGCGGTCCGCCGCAGGAACCGCCCCGCCCGCCCCGGCCGCCTGTCCCCTTCCCTATCGGTGCCCATCGGTATCCATCGGTGGTTTCTTCCCCCGCCTAGGCCCTCCCCCCCGCCACGACCTGCAGGAACACGTCGTCCAGCGTCGCACCCGCCGGCTCGATCTCCGCCCCTGCGTCCACCCCGCGACACCGCGCCGCCAGCCCCTCCACCGACAGCCGCGCCGGATCCACACGGACCCGGAACCCCGCCCCGTACGGGTTCGCCGCCAACACCCCGTCCAGCCCCGGCAACATCGCCAGAAGATCCGCGCGGCGGCCCGCACGCACCGCGAAGAATGCGCCCGGCACGTGCCGCGCCTTCAGCTCCGCCGGCGTCCCCAGCGTCGCCAGACGCCCGTCGACCATCAACCCCACGCGCCCGCAGTACTCCGCCTCGTCCATGTAGTGCGTCGTCAGGAACACCGTCACCCCGCGCCGCACCCGCCGCCGCACCAGCGCCAGGAACTCCCGCCGCGACGCCGGATCCACACCCGCCGTCGGCTCGTCCAGGAACAGGATCTCCGGATCGTGCAGCAGCGCCCCCGCCAACGCAGCGCGCTGCTGCCACCCCCCGGGCAGGCTCCGCGTCTGCACCCGCCGCTGCGCCTCCAGCCCCACCTCCGCAACCAAGGCGTCGATCCGCTGCGCCAACGCCTTCCCGGACAAACCGTACGCCCCCCCGAAAAAGTCCAGGTTCTCCTCTACCGTCAGGTCCGGGTAGAGCGAGAATTTCTGCGACATGTACCCGATGCGCCGCTTCACGCCCTCCGGATCCGCCCGCACGTCGATCCCCGCCACCCGTGCCCGCCCCGCCGTCGGCGCCAGCAGCCCGCACAGGATCCGGATCGTCGTGGACTTCCCCGCCCCGTTCGCCCCCAGATACCCGAAGATCTCCCCGCGCCCCACCCCGAACGATACCTCCCGCACCGCGTCGAAACTCCCGAACCGCCGCCCCAACCCCTCCACCACAATCGCAGCCCCCGCCGTCGCCGCCCCACCCATGTCCCTACCCTTCCCCCCTCTGCGCCCTCTGCTCCTCTGCGCCCTCTGCGCGAACACCCTGAGCGCGGTCGAAGGGAAGCCCCTCCCCCCCGGCCCGCGCCAGGAACAGATCCTCGAAGTTGGGCCGCAGCCGCTCCACCTCCGCCCCCAACCCCCGTAGCTCCGCCTCCACCGGCCCCGCCGCCTCGGCCCCCACCACGACGCGCAAGGACCCGCCCAGCGGCGCCACCGCGATCACCCCCGCCCCCTCCAGCTGCCTCTCCACCTTCTCCAAGTCCCCCGTCACCCTCAACACCACCCCTTCGAATCCCCCGACCAGCCGCTCCGGCGCCCCCTCCAACAGCAGCCTCCCGCCGTGCAACAACCCCACCCGGTGGCACCGCTCCGCCTCGTCCATGTACGGCGTCGACACCACCACCGACATCCCCTCCGCCACGAAGCCGTACAGCAGCTCCCAGAGGTCCAGCCGCGACACCGGATCGACTCCGTTCGTCGGCTCGTCCAGCAAGAGCACCTCCGGCCGGTGCAAGAGCGCGCACGCCAACGCCAGCTTCTTGTACATCCCCCCCGAGAGCTTCTCCGCCGGCCGATCGATGAACCGCGCCAGCCGCGTGATTCCCAGCAGGCGCTCCGAGCGCTCCGCGAACACCCGCCGATCCAGACAGAACAGCTCGGCGAAGAAACGCAGGTTCTCGCCCACCGAGAGATCCCCGTACAGGCTGTACCGCTGCGGCATGTAGCCCAGGAGCTCCCGCACCCCGGAGCGCGCGTCGGCCGGGTCCTTGCCCGCAATCCGCGCCGTCCCCCGCCCCGGCCTCATCAGCCCCGCGAGAATCCGTAGCGCCGTCGTCTTGCCCGCCCCGTCCGCCCCGATCAGCCCGTACAGCTCCCCCGCCGCCACCCGGAACGACAACCCCGCCAGCGCCCGCACCGCCCCGAACGAATGCTCCAGCCCCTCCGCAAGCAGCACCACCCCCGGCTCCACCACCTCACCCATCCCCTTCTCGCCCCTCCCCCCCTCTTTGCGCCCTTGGCCTCATGGCCCCTTCACCACCACCTCCACCGGCATCCCCGACCGCAGCTGCCGCCGCGGATCCTCCAGCCGCGCCTCGACCTCGTAGACCAGCCGGTCCCGATCGTCGCGCGTCTGCACCGAGCGCGGCGTGAACTCCGCCTCCTCCGCGACTCGCCGCACGACGCCGCCGAACGTCGTCCCCGGATGCGCGTCGGCCGTCGCGCCGACCCGCATCCCCGGCGCCACGCGTCCCAGCTCCGCGTTGGTCACGTAGAACCGCACCCGCACGTCCGTCGGGTCGAGGATCTCGAACACCGTCGTCCCGGGCAGCACGACGTCCCCCGCGGCGTGCGCCCGCACCGCCACCACGCCCGCCCGTGGCGCCGTGAGCCGGCACTCGGCCTGCCCCACCTTCGCGCGCACCAGCCCCGCCTCGGCCACCGCGAGCTGCGCGCGCACGACCTCCACCTGCTGCGACGCCGCCCCCGCCTGCCGCTCGGCGGCCACCGCCTGCTGCTCCACGGCGCCCGCCTGGCTCCGCGCCGCCTCCGCCTGCCCGTCCACGGCCTCCGCGCTGAGCTGCGCCGCACTCGCGCTCGACGCCGCCGCACCCACGCGGTAGCGCAGGTCCCGCGCGCTGGTCTCCACGGTCTCCAGGTCGGCCTCCGTCGTCACCGACTCCGCGGTCAGCGTCGCCACGCGATCGCGCTGCCGCTCCACGTTCTCGCGCTGCGCGCGCGCCGCGCCCGCCTGCCCCCGCGCCGCCGCCGCCTGCTTGTGCGCCGCCGCCGCCTGCGACTGCGCCGCGTCGGCCTGCGCCGCCGCCGCCTCCGCCTGCCGCCGCACCGCCTCGGCCTGCGCCGCCGCCGCCTCCGCCTGCCCCCGCACCGGCTCCACCGCCAGCCGCGCCGCCGCGACCTGCGCCTCGGCCTGCGACACCAGCGCGTCCATCTCCGAGCAGTCCAAATCCGCCAGAAGCTGCCCCGCCTCCACCACGTCCCCCTCGTCGGCGTGGAGCTTCGTGATGCGCGAGGCGATCCGCGCCGCCACGATCACCCGCTCCGCCTCCACCACCCCGCTGCTCCCCGGCGGACCGGAGCGCTCCGCGTCCTGCAGCCACAACCGCCAGTACAAGAGCCCGCCCAGCACCAGCGAGAGCACCACGAACGCTCCCACGAACCGCTTCATGCGTCCCTCCGCCCCCCGCCTACCGCAGCCCGTGCCGCCGCATCTTCTCGAGCAGCGTCACCCGGCCGATCCCCAGCCGCCGCGCCGCCTCGCTCTGGTTCCCCCCGCAGCGCTCCAGCTCCTCCCGGATCAGCCCCCGCTCGAACCGTCCCACCCGCTCGCGCAATCCGGGCGCCGCATCGTCCCCGAGACCTTCCGCGCCGCTCGCGAACGGATCCGCGTCGATCTCCGGCCCGTCGGCCAGCGCCACCAGCCGCTCCACCGCGTGCTCCAGCTCCCGAACGTTTCCCGGCCACGACGCCGCCCGCAGCCGCTCCAGCACCCGCACCGACAGCCGCGGCCGCTCGATCCCGAACCGATCTCCGAACCGCCGCGCGAAATGCTCCGCCAGCGGCACCACGTCCTCCGGTCGCTCCCGCAACGGCGGCACCCGGATCGTCACCACGTCCAGCCGGAAGAACAGGTCCCGCCGGAAACGCCCCGCCTCGACCTCCTTCACCAGCTCCCGGTTCGTCGCCGCGAGAATCCGCACGTCGACCGTCACCGCCCGGTCCCCGCCCACCGGTCGCACCTCCCGCTCCTGGATCGCGCGCAACAGCGCCGCCTGCGCCCCCGCCCCCAGCTCCGCGATCTCGTCCAGGAAGAGCGTCCCGCCGTCCGCCTCCCGGAACAAC
The DNA here is from genome assembly GCA_016218765.1 of Deltaproteobacteria bacterium. Lineage (GTDB taxonomy): Bacteria > Myxococcota_A > Polyangia > DRWM01 > JAAZOP01 > JAAZOP01. The sequence continues at coordinate 46,129 of JACRCZ010000116.1, forward strand.
CCCGGCCGCTCCCGCTCCGCCCCCGTGAACGCACCCCGCACGTGGCCGAACAGCTCCGCCTCCGCCAGCTCCCGCGGCAGCGCCCCGCAGTTGAACCGCACGAACGGCCGCCCCGCACGCGGCGACGACCGCACCAGGGCCTCCGCCACCAGCTCCTTCCCCACCCCGCTCTCGCCCCCGATGAGCACCGTCACGTCCCGCGGCCCCACCCGCTCCACCAGCTCCGCCACCGCACCCATCGCCGCCGACTCGAAGACCATCGTCCGCCCCAGCGCCAGGCGCGCCCGCAAACGCCGGTTCTCCTCCGCCAGCCGCACGGTCTCCACGCTCCGCCGCACCACGCGCACGATCTCGTCGCCCTCGAACGGCTTTGCGAAGTAGTCCAGCGCCCCCTGCTTCATCGCCTCCACCGCGTGCCGCTCCGAGCCGTGCGCCGTGATCACGATCGCCCGCGGCGCCCCGGGCATCGCCCGCAGCTCCCCCAGAAGCTGCATCCCGTCCATCCGCGGCATCCGCAGGTCGGAGAGCACCAGGTCCACCCCGCCCCGCCGCACCCGCTCCAGACCCTCCACCCCGTCCCCCGCCTCCTCCACCTCGAACCCCGCATCCTCCAGGATCGCACGCAGCGTGAACCGCACCGCCGGCTCGTCATCGACCACCAGCACCCGCACCGTGGTCATCCCCGCCCCTCCCCCCCCGGCAACACGAGCGTCGCCCGACATCCCCCACCCTCCCGTTCCCCCAACTCCAGACTCCCCCCGTGCTGCTCCGCAATCGCCCGAGCCACCGTCAGCCCAATCCCCGTGCCCCCCTCCTTCGTCGTCACCCCCGGCCGGAACAACCGATCCCGCACCTCCGGCGCCAGCCCCGGCCCCTCATCCTCAATTTCGAAAATCGCCCCACCCCCCTCCCTGTCCCGCACGCGCATCGTCACGCGCCCCCCTCGCCTCGTCGCATCCAGCGCGTTCTGTAGCAGGTTGACCAGCACCTGCTTCACCTTGCGCGGATCGCACCGCACTTCCCCCCCGCCCGCCTCCACGACGAGAACGATCCCCCGCTCCGCCGCGATCCCCTCGCACAGCGCCGCCACGTCCACCGCCAACTCCCTCGGCTCGACCGCTCGCACCGTCAGCCCGCCGACCGGCCGCGAGAAGTTCAAGAACTCGTCCAGCGTCGCTCCCATCCGCTTCGCCTCGGCCAGGAGCACCCCGGCCTGCTCCGCCTCGCGCCCCCCCTCCGGCAGCTTCCGCGCCAACAGCCCCGCCAGCCCCTGGATCGATGCCAACGGGTTCTTCAGCTCGTGCGCCAACGTCCCCGCCAGCTCGATCAACTCCCGGTTCCGCTCGCCCATCGCGGCCACCGCCTCCCGCCGCGCCGCCACCGTCCGCGCCACCGTCCGATCCAGCGCCCGGCGGTGCGCCAGGCTGATCACCGCACCGATGATCGTCGCTGCCGTCATCACCAGGGCGAAAAACCAGGGATACGATCCGCCCGCCATCGGATTCGCGCCGAACAGATCCGGTGACGCCGCCGGCCCCAGCCCCAGCGATGCCGTCCCCGCCAGCACCCACAACGTCCCCACCACCGGCGCCAGCAGCACCGCCACCGCCCGCGCCTCCCCCAGACTCAACGCCCCCACCGCCGTCAACGGCAGGTACAGGATGATGAACGGACTCGTGATCCCACCCGTCGTCACGATGATCAACGAATGCACCACGAACACCGTCAGGATCAGGTAGAGCTGCCGGCCCACCGTGATCGGACCACGGCGAATCCGACGCACGTCCGTCCCCGCCGTCACCCCCAACACCGCCGCCGACCCCGCCAACACCCACAACCGCCAGCCCACCGGCGCCGCCCACGCGAACGCGATCGCGAACACCCCCAGCAGGAGCGCCGCCCCGAACCGCACCAGCACGAGCCGCTCCAGTATCCCTCGCAGCTCGCGCATCGTCATCTCGCGGATCTCCGCCGCCGTCACCTCGTCCGACACGCCACCCTCACCTCCCCCCCCCTCCGCCCTTCCCCGCGCTCCCCGCCCTCCCCCCCCTTCCCCGCACTCCCCGCACTCCCCGCACTTCCCCCCCTCCCCGCACTCCCCCCCTGTACGCTTTTCCGACACCCCTGTCGGAAACCCGACCAGCCGCCGCCCCACTCAGCCGCTTGCCACCCTTCATCCCGCCATTCGGAGGCGTCCCCTCCGCCCCACCATCAGTCCGCGGCACACCCACCAAGTGCAGCCACGCAAACATGAACGCTGTCGTGTAGTTGACGCTCGCTGTCTCACAAGCAAGACGACGTCTTCGCTGACGGTCGCTTTCCCCCCCCCTCCCCCTCCCCTCCCTCTCCCCGGCTCGTCTCTCCGCCATCAACCCGCAAGGCACTGCAACGCCCGTGCCCCCCCCATACCCCCCCCGGACGTCCCCTTCCCTCTCAGCGTCCCTCTCAGCGTCCTCAGCGTCTGCCCGCACCCTGAGCTTGTCGAAGGGTCAGCGGTAATTCGGCCGGTCTCCGCGCCCTCCCCTCCCCTCCGCGCCCTCCCCTCCCCTCACACGGTCGCCGAAACCAGATCGTAGTGCGCCATCACCTCGACCGCCGCCGCATCCGCGTCCGCCGCGACCTTCCCCGTCACGCGCTTCAAGTACGTCTCGACCGGACCCGCGAGTGGCCGCACGCTCGGCGTCGCCCGCGACCACGCCCACTCGACCAGCGACTTGAACAGCGCCTGCCGCGCCGGATCCGACGCGATCCCCGTCGCCACCGCGAAACCCTCGTCCAGCATCGAGCGGTCCTTGCGGCAGATCACCACCGCCCCCGCCTTCACCAGGTCCCGCCACCGTCCGGCTTCCTCCGGCGATCCGGCCATGTACTGCCGCTCGAACGCCGTCGCGAACGCCTGCCGCACCAGCGGCAGCGGAGCCGCCGGGTGCAGCACGATCACGGAGGCATCCAGCAGCCGCTCCGGCGCCAGCCGGCTGAAGTCGACCGGCGGGAACCCCCGCACGATCTGCTCCGCCGCGGCCAGGTCGCGCACCCCCGCCTCCACCAGGCGCACGTCCGCCCCCGACTCGACCAACGATCGCAAGAGTGCGTACTTCTCCCGCGGCTCCTCGCTGCGCATCAACGCCCCCAGCGCGACCAGCGCCTCGGAGGGCGCCTGGCGGAACGCGTGCATCAGGCTCTGCCGCATCACGAACTTGAGCGACGGCAGCCGCGCCGTCTCCAGCGCCTCCGGCGGACGCGCATCCTCCGGCTGCCGCAACAGGAGCTGGCCGGCAAGCTGCGCCGGCACCGCCGGTTCGCCCTCCGTCGCCACCCACAACGTCACCCACTCGGTGGCCGGGTCGAGGACCAGCGTGAACTGCGCCTCCACGGGCGCACCGTCCTCGACCAGCCGCAGCGGCGGCTCCGCCGACATCCGCCCTGCCACCACCGTGAGCGACGCGCGGCGCGGCGGCGTGCCCCCGAACTCCCCCCGCGCGTGCACCAGGTACGTCACGCCGTGCCGCACGCACTCGATCGACAACCGCAGGAAGAAGTCCGTCGGCCGTTTGTCGTTGCGCCGGATCTCCATCAGCCGCAGGCGCAGGCTCCGCGTTGCTCCGGGTCCGATCTCCATGAGCCGCAGCGGTGTCGCGTCCGTCGTCGCCTCTCTCGCCATCACGCCTCCCTAGATCAGGTGCGCGCGCACCGCCGAGTACTCCGGACTCACCGCGAACTGCAGCAGGTCCGACAGCGCGGGCACCATGCGCGACGCGTCCCACGCGTTCGGGGAGCCCGCGTGCGGCGCCGGGATCCCCGCCATGCCGTGGACCGCGGCCCGCGCCGCCGCGAAGTCGCCGCACGCGATCAACCCGCCGCGGTTCGCCGTCAGCGTCGCCGCCGCCTGCCACCCAGACAGGTCCGGCGGCGCCGGCGTCGCGTACTCCCGGCACGGCCCCGCCAGCCCCCGCCGCACGCTCCAACCCAGCGCCTTCCCCACCCGTTGCACCATCGCCGGGTCCCCCAACCCCTCCACGTGCTGGCCCGCGACCCCGTCCAGCAGACGCTTCACCTCGCCCGGCGGCAGCAGCACCGCCAACGCCTGGCCCGCCGCCAGAAGCGCCAGGACCCGCCCCAGGTAGAACCGCGCCAGCACCCGGTCCGCCCCGCCGAATCCCGCCGCCAGAATCACTTGCGGGCGCTCGTCGATCACGAACGTCGCCGTCACCCCCGGTCGCCTCGTGAAGAAGGCATCGTACTTCTCCACCCCGAACGCCGCCGCGATCGCCGCCAGATCCTGCGCGATCGGCGCCCCCCGCGGCACCGCCTCCAGCCCTCCGTAGTCCGGCTGCGGATACAACGTCGCCAGCTTCGGACCCGCCGCCGCCAGCAGCTCCAACGCCACCCGCGGCTCCGCCGGGTGCACGACCCACCGCACGAGCTGGTCCCGCCGCAACGCCTTGTCGCCCGCCGGAGCCAACACCTGCCGCGCCACCGCCTCCACGCCCCCGTCCGCCGCTCCGAACGCCGCCAGCACCTGCGCCGCCGGCACCCGCAACGTCCCCACTCGCTCGTCCCGCTCCGCCAGCCGGAGCAGCCCCGCGTAGACCTCGCCCCGGAACGGATCGCGCCGCGCCGCCTCCAGGAGACTCGCCCGCACCTCGTCGTTGTCGCCCGAGACCTGCGCCAGAAGCAGCCGCGCGTCGACCTCCTCCGGCAACAGCTCCACCGCCGTCCGCAGCTCGCCCTCCGCCTCCACCAGTCGCCCCTGCGCCGCCAGGATGCGCCCCACCAGCAGGTGCAACGGCCCCGCCCGGCGCTGCAGCGCCGGCGGCAGCCGGTACAACGCGTCCTTCAGGATCGCCACCGCCTCGTCGCCCCCCAGCTCCCGCAACGCGAACGCCTGCACCGCCCCCATCGCTGCCGGCGCATCCAGGGACGACCGCACGGCGCTCAGGAAACACTCGCCCACCCGCGCCGCGTCCCGGCGCCCGCGAGCCAGCCGCGCCAGCTCCAGCCACCCCTCCGCCGCCCGCTCCGGCGGCTCCACCGCCACCAGCCGCGCGACCGTGTCCTCCACGGCCGCCCAGTTCTGCGCGTGCCGCGACACCGCGGCCAGCCGCCGCAACATCTCCGGATCCGCCCCGTCCGGTCCCAGCGCGTCCCGCAGGAGCTGCTCCGCCTCGCCGTACAACCCCAGCCGCTCGGTCAGGATGTCCACCCGCCACAGCCGTACCCGACGCCACTCCGCCCCGCGCGCCCCCAGCTCCGCCTCGGCCAGCCGGAACGCGTCGATGGCCTGCTGCCAGGACTCCTGGCCCGCCCGGATCTCACCCAGCATCACCAGCGCCTCGCCGTGCCGCGGCGCCACCGCCAGGAGCTGGTCCAGCACGCTCGCCGCGTCCGCGGGCGACTCCAGCCGCTCCCGCAACGTCCGCGCCAGCTCGAACAGCACCGGCGGCCGCTTGGTCGGCTCCAGCGCGGCCGCGTGCCGCCGCAACATCGTCGCCAGCGCCGGCCAGTCGCCCCCCTCCCGCAACCGCTGCCCCAGCGCCGCACCCACCCGCTCGTCCCCCGGCGACAGCTCGAACGCCGCCGCCAGCGCCGACCGCGCCCGTCCCGGATCCCCCAGCCGTTCGAGCGCCAGCTCCGCCGCCCGGCGCAGCGCGTCCAGCCGCGCCCCCACCCGCGCCGTCGTCTCCGCCGAGCCCTCCTGCTCCAGAAGCTCCACGGCCCGCCCCCACTGTTCCTGCACCTCCGCCGCCGCCCGCGCCGCCCGCACCGCCGGCAGGAAACCCGGCGCCTCCTTCGCCGCCAGATCCACCTGCCCGAGCAGCGACGTCACGTCCCCCGCGGCCTCCATCGCCGCCGCCAGCCGCAGCCGCAAGCCCGCACGTTCCGCCGGATCCGCCGCCACCGCCAGCCGCCGTGCCAACAAGACGTTGGGCGCCACCGACTCCAGACACGCCTCCTCGCACAGGCGGATCGCCTCGCGATCGTCCGGCTTCGCCTCCAACGCCGCCGCCAGCCGCTCGCCCGCGTCCACCCGCAGGTGCGCCTCGCGCAACGCCGCCTCTTCCTTGAGATACGCCGCCGCCACCGCCGGCTCCCCCGCCGCCGCCGCGGCCAGCCGCGCCAGCACGTCCGCGGCGTCCCGCCACTGCTTCTCCCGCACGTGCAGCACGAACAGCTCCCGCAGCGTCGCCTCGTCCTGCGGCACCGCCTCCAGGATCCGCTCCAGCACGTCCATCGCCTCGCGCGGCTTCCCCAGCCGCCACGCGACGAGCGCCCCCAGCTTGCGCAACCACGGTACCCGCGCGGCCTCGTCCGGCGCCGCCTCCGCCGCCGCCCGGCACACCTCCCGCACCACCGCCCAGTCCCCCGTTCGCGCCAACACGCGCTCCAACCCCAGGAACGCAGGCTCGTGCGACGGCATCGCAGCCAACGCCGCCTTGTACGAGGCCACCGCCTCCATCGGCGCCCCCAGCCGCTCCGCCAGCAGATCCCCCACCCGCACCCGCAACGTCGCCGCCCGACCCGCCTGCCCCGGACCCGGCTGCCCCGCATCCGTCCGAGCGGCCGAGGAAACGTCCAGCTCCACCCCGGCCAGCGCCGCGTCGACCTCCGCCAGCTCCTTCCACTCCCCCCGCCGCTCGAACAGCCGCGCCAACGCCTCCAGCACCCCCGCGTGCCGCGGCGCGAGCGCCTGCGCCCTGCGGCACCGCGCCAGCGCGTCCGCATCGTCCCCCAACCGCTCCGACGCCGTCGCCGCCGTCACGAGCAGCCGCTCCACCTGCTCCTCCGCCGGCAACCCCACGAGCGCCGCGTCCGCGTACCGCAAGGAGTCCGCCCACCGCCCCCTCATCTCCGCCAGCCGCGCCAGCGCCTCCAGCGCCCCGCGATGGCCCGCGAACGCACCCACCGCCGCCTCGTACGCCGCTTTGGCCCCGGCCTCGTCACCCGCCTGCTCCTGCGCCGTCAGGCCCGCCCGCCACAACAGCTCCGCCTTCGCCTCCGGACTCGCCGCCAGCTCCGACTCCTCCCGCAGCCGCGCCGCCCGCTCCCCCCACCGCCCCAGCAACCCGTACAGCCGCCCCAGCTCCCGCACCACCGTCACGTCGCCCGCGGCCAAACCCCGGAGCCGCTCGTACGCCTCCACCGCACCCGCACGATCCCCGAGCCGCTCCTCCCGCAGCGCGCCCAGCCGCCGCAAGTGCGCCCGCCGCTCGGCATCGTCCGCCGCGACGTCCACCCACCGCTCGAGCAGCCCCGCCAGCTCCTTCCACGCCCCCGCCTGCTCGTACCACCGCGCCAGCCCGTCGAACGCGGCCCGGTTCCGCGGCTCCGCCCCCAACGCCCGCTCGTACGCCGTCCGCGCCAGCTCCGCCGCCTCCGGACTCCGCTCGCACGCCGTCCCCGCCCGCACCAGCGCCGCCGCCCGCGCCGCCGCCTCCCCGATCCGCGCGGCCGCCAGGATCTGCAACGACGCCCGCTCCGCCGCCTTCCCCTCCCACGCTTCCCCTCCGACCGCCAGCCGCCGGCCGCCGGCCGCCGACCCCTCCGCCCCCAGCAGCCCCAGCAGCGCCTGCACCACCGCCGCGTTCGCCGGAGCCTGCTCCAGCGCCGCACGCAGCACCGCAATCGCCTCCTCCCGCCGCCCCAGCCGCTCCGCCAGCACCTGCGCCCGCCGCAGCGCGAGCGCGGACTGCTCTTCCGGCGTCGCCGCGAGCCCCGCGCGACGGGCGAGCACCGCCTGTCGCCCCTCGTCGTCCCCCGTGCGGCGGCGGATCTCGATCAGCGCGTCCAGCGGCGCCGGGTCCTCCGGCCGCACGCGCGCCGCTTCCTCCAGCCACGTCGACGCGCGCTCCGCGTCCCCCACCCGCTCCGCCGCCAGCGTCCCCGCTCGCAGGAAGGCCGAGAACTTCGCCGCCGGGTCGCTCGTCGCCCCGGCGAAGCGCGCCAGCACGTTGCACAGATCCAGCCACCGGCCGGCCTGCGCGTACAACCGCTCCAGCGAGGCCAACGCCAGCGGGTCCGTCGGCGACCCCGCCAGCACCAGCTCCCACGACGCCGCCGCCCGCTGCGGATCTCCCAACGCCGAGTCGCAGAGCAGCGCCGCCTCCCGGCGCAACCCCAGGGATCTCTCCCCCGACACCGCCGCCGCCGCCTTCTCCAGCGCGTCCGCCGCCGCACCCCACGCGCCGTTCGCCGCGAAGAGCGTGCGCAGCGCCTCCGTCGCCGACGGATCCCCCGGCACCAGCGCCAGCGCCCGCGCGAAATCCTCCGCCGCGTCCGCACGCTGCAACCCGTCGCGCAGGATCCGCCCGCGCTCCAGGTGCAGCGCCGCCCGCGCCGCAGGCTCCGCCGCACCCGCCAGCTCCCGATCGATCGCGCGGAGGGCTTCGTCCCACGCCTTGCGCCGCCGCAGGAAGCGCCGACGCTCCCGGTGCGCCAGCCCCAGCTCCGGACACACCTCCGCCGCCTGCTGCACCCGCGCCTCGACTTTCGCCGCCGGCGCTCCGCTCGCCTCCAACAGCCGCGCGATCTCCAGGTGCAGCAACGCCGCCCGGCGCGTCTCCGCCGGCGCCACCGCCCGCACCTCCTCGTCCAGGAACGCGATCTCCGCCTCCACCCCGCCGCGCCCGGCAGCCGACGGAACCGACGGCCGCACGACCTCCGCCGCCGGAGCCGCACCGCGTCCGCCCGCCGCCGCCGCGATCGGTTGCCCGATCAACGTCCGGCTCCCCAGCCCCGACGGCGCCGGCACCCTCGCCGCCGCCGGCCCCGCAGGCGTCGGCAGCCGCGCGCTCCCGACCCCCGGCTGCGTCGGAATCCGCGGCGCCGCCGGCCCCGCTGGCGTCGGCATCCTCGACCCTGCCCCCTCGCCGACCGCCGACCGCCCGCCCGCCTGCCCCGAGCCCGTCGAGGGGCGGACCGGCGACCCACCCGGCCCCACCGGCTTCGCCAGATCGTCGAAGTCGATCTCCGGCAGGCTGATCTCCGCCGTCGTCGGCTCGGGCGTCGGCAGCCGCGACCGCGCCCCGGCAGGCGCCGCCACCGGCACCGCCGCCTTCGCCCCCGGTCGCGGCGGCGCCCCGCCCGCCGGCATCCCAGGTCGCCCCGGTACCGCCACGCCCGGCATCCCAGGCCGCATCGGCGCCGGACGCACCCCGCCGGCCTTCCCCGGCGCGGCCGGCGTCGCCGGAGGCTTCGCCGGCTGCGCGGGCGGTCGTGTGCCGGGTCGCACCGGCGACTTCTTCTCGTCAGCCATCACGCCCCTCCCTGTCCGTCGGGCTCATCACAGGTCGCTCCCTCCGCATGGTAGGCCCCCCCGCCCACACGCCGCAATCGTCACCTCCGCAACCGCTCCAGCGCCTCCCAGAAATCTCCCGGCGGCCGCCGGCTCCACCGCAGCGGCTCCCCCGTCGCCGGATGCTCCAGCCCCAGCTCCGCCGCGTGCAACATCACCCGCGGCGCCGCAATCCACGGCCCCGCGTACTCCCGCCCGTACACCCGCTCCCCCAGCAGCGGATGCCCCGCCTCCGCCAGATGGATCCGGATCTGGTGCGTCCGCCCCGTCTCCAGCCGACACCCCACCAGCGTCGCACCGTGCAACCGCTCCACAGGCTCCACGTGCGTCACCGCCTCCCGCCCTTCCTCCGCCCGCACCTCCCTCCCGAAACGTGCCGACGCCAACGACCCGCGCCGCCCGTCCCCGCGGTCCGCCAACAGCCGCGACCGGATCGTCCCCCCCTCCACCTCCCCGTGCGCCAGCGCCAGGTAGCGCCGGTGGATCGAGTGCACCCGGAACTGCGCCTTCAGCCGCTGCCGCGCCAGGAACGTCCGACCGAACACGATCAGCCCGCTCGTCTCCTTGTCCAACCGGTGCACCACCGACAACGCCGGGTGCGCCCCGCTCCGCTTGCCCCCGCGCTCCGTCCGCGACAACAGCCGCCGCACCAGCAGGTCCAGCGTCCCCCGCTCCCCCCGCTCGTACGGCATCGTGCTCACGCCGCTCGGCTTGTCCACCACCACGAGGTGCGCGTCGACATGCACCAGCGCCGTCGCCGGCAGATCCCCCGCTCCCGTCAACCGCCGCAGCTCCGGCCGGAAGACCACCACCGCCCCCGCCCCGACCCGCACCCTCCCGTCCGTCACCACCTCCCCGTCCACCGTGATCTTCCCGTCCGCGATCCACCGCCGCGCGCGACTCCACGGCACCTCGAACAACGCCCGCACCACCCCGTCCAGCATCGACGACGCCAGCTCCGCCGGCACCCGCCGCTCCCCCCCCGTCGCTTCCCCTCGCCTCTCGCCGCCCCCGTCGCCGTGTTCATCCACGCCGCCAAGTATACCCGCATCCGCCCCGCCGCTTCCCCCCTTTGCGCCCTCTGCGTCTCTTTGCGCCCTTTGCGCGAAATCCCGGAACCCGAACGCAAGACGGTTGTCATGGTCCTCCGCCAGCGCACGACCGGCGACGACGGGAACGCGAGGGTGGACGATGCCGGAGGTGCGCGCAGGAGGTGGCCCATGAGTATCCAATTCCCCGTTCCGCTCCCCTTCCCCATCGGCTTCGGTCAGGACGCGACGGCGCCGCAGCAGGCGTGCCCGCGTCCCGCCCGCCCGCGCCTCGTCGCGGATCTCTCCAAGGTCGAGGATCCCAGCCGGCAGATCGGCGAGTTCGTCGCCGTCTGGAACGGCGCCGTCCTCGGCGTCAAGCACTTCACCCGCAAGTCGGACAACCGCTCCTTCCGCGTCGGCGAAAACCCCGCCTGCGACCTCTGGCTCCCCCTCGAACAGCTCGGCGGCCGCGACGACGTGCGCCTCGTCCGCGTCGCCGGAGAGCACATCGTCGTAACCGTCCTCCCCGGCGCCACCGCCGAAGTCCGCCACGCCGACGGGACCACGACCGCGCTCCCCGAGCTGATCCGCGACGGCCGCGCGGTCCCCTCGACCAGGCTCGAGGGCGCCCACGAGGTCACCCTGTCGGCCGGCGACCGCATGCACCAGGACTTCGGCCAGTTCACCTTCCTCGCCAGCATGGTCGCACGCCCCAAGCTGTCGCTCGCCCGCCGGCACGAGTACAAGACCGCCGGTTTCGTCGCCGCCAGCCTCGCCCTCCACGTCGTGTTCATGGCCGTCGCGTGGCAGTCCCAGGCCGACTACGAGGGCATCGCCATCGACGTCGCCTCCCAGGACCAGGCCTACGCCCAGCTCATGACCATGGCGCCGCCCCTCGCTCTCAAGGTGGACGAGATCCAGCTCGAGGAAGAGAACGAGGACCAGGCCATCGAGGACGAGGTCGCCGCGGACGAGCCGGCCGACGACGCCGCGGATCGCGAGGAAGGCGGCTCCGGCACACGCGCCGCCGGCGACGAAGGCCAGGCCGGCGAGCGCACCGCCCCGGACGTCGACCGGATGATGGGCGTCAAGGGCCCGCGCGACAACCCCAACCCCCACATGGCGAAGACCAAGATCGCCGAGGCTGCCCTGTCCTCGGGCGTCATGGGCGCCCTCCAGGCCATCCAGGACGGCGCACCGACCTCGATGTTCTCCCCCTTCACCACCGCCCTCGGCAACGACCCGATCAGCACCCGCGGCCACCTCATGGGCAGCGACTACGGCCCCGCCTACGGCGTCGGCGGCCTCGGCATGTTCGGCACCGGCACCGGCGGCAACGGCACCAACCTCTACGGCTACGGCCTCGGCGAAGTCGGAGTGATGGGCCCCGGCTACGGCACGGGCGACGACGTCGGCATCGGCCGCGGCGGCGACGACCTCGGACGCGGCAGGCCTCGCGGGCCCTCCGACACCACCCCGACCCTGCGCGCCCACGCCGAGTCCGGCCCCGGCTTCCGCATCGTCGACGTCTTCGTCGGCGGCGGACTCTCCAAGGAAGTGATCCAGCGCGTCATGCGGCTCCAGCACAACCGGATCAAGCACTGCTACGAGCGCGCCCTGCACGCCTCGCCCGATCTCGCCGGACGCGTCACCGTCAACTTCTCCGTCGCCCCCGAAGGCTACGTCCGCGGCGTCCGCACCGTCTCCGACTCCCTCGGCGACGGCGAAGTCGCCCAGTGCATCGAAGGCATCATCGACCGCCTCAACTTCCCCTCCGCCGACGGCATCACCACCGCCACCTACCCCTTCCTCTTCCAGACCGCCGGCGCCGAGTAGCCCCCTCGTCCCCGCCAACTCGACCCCCTCCGCTCCCCACCAACAACTCGACCCGATCAACCAACCAACAACTTGACCCCATCGACCAACCACCATTTGCCCCCTCCCCCAATCCGGCCTACCCTGTCACCGTGACAAACGCCGGGGGGCAAACGGAGCGAGGAATGCCGGTGCAGCGCACGGTGGAACACGACGATCGAGAAAACCCGTCGCGCCGCGACCTGCTGCTTCTCCCCGCCACCGCCTCCCTCCTCGCCCTTTTCGTCGCCACCACCGGTGCCTGCGCCGAAACGAACGTCGAATGCCGCCTCAACTCCGACTGCCGCCGCCCCGGCCGCTGCGAGGAAAACCGCTGCGTCTGGAACTGCCGCCAGGACATCGACTGCCCAGACTCCCCCGCCTGGTGCGACGACCTCGGATACTGCCACCCCGGCACGCGCCCCGACGCGGACGCAGATGCCGACGCAGATGCCGACGCAGACGCAGACGCAGACGCGGACGCCGACGCAGATGCAGACGCCGATGCCGACGCAGACGCAGATGCCGATGCCGACGCAGATGCCGACGCGGACGCAGACGCCGACGCGCACGACGGCTCGTACCTCGATCCCTGCGCGGCCCACACCGACTGCGCCGAGCGCCACTGCCTCGCCGACCCGTTCTGGGGCGACAGCTCGTGCATGCGCGAGTGCACCCCGTCGGTCTCGACGAGCTGCGCGTACGAACACTACTGCGTGCAGGCCGACGCGACCCTCGCGGTCTGCGCCGAGGCGCACCTGGGCCTGCCGTGCAACCCGTCCGATCCCAGCGCCAACGCCTGCGCCTACGGCTGCGTCGGCGTCCCCGGCGGCGGCGCCCACTGCACCCGCCCCTGCACCAGCGCCGCCGATTGCCCGGGCGGCTTCGCCTGCGCGCTCGTGAACCCCGCCGCCCCCGCCGACGGCAAGGTCTGCGAGCAGATCAACATCCCGTGCCCCTCCGCGGCCGGCAACGAGTGCCCCTCCGGGATCGGCGTCTGCGGCGGCGGCGCCGGCGGCGGCTCGTGGTGCACCTCCTCCTGCCAGACCGCCGCCGATTGCCCGCGCCTCGGCGCGGGCGTCCCCGGCTACGCCTGCCTGCTCGACTCGGGCGTCGGCTACAGCGTCTGCCAGCTCACCGACCCCATGCTCCCCTTCATCGGCGAGAACGGCCTGGGCACGACGTGCGCGACCAACACCGACTGCCGCAGCGGCATGTGCGCCAACGACGGCGCCTCCGCCAGCCCCTACTGCATCGAGATGTGCTCCGTGCGCGGCGGTTGTCCCCACGGCTTCGGCTGCGCGCCCTTCCGCACCAGCTCCGGCGGCTCCTACTCCCTCTTCTGCGTCACCGCCGGCAACCGCGGTCTGGGCGAATCCTGTACCTCCGGCGCCGAGTGCCGCTCGGGCTACTGCGACACCTCCCACTGCACCCGCATCTGCAACGACAACTACTGCCCCTCGGGCATGACCTGCTCTTCGTCCGGCATCACCGCCGACGGCACCGCCATCCGCGTCTGCCGCTGAGCCCCCTCCCCCCGGACCACGCGCCGTACGCTCGACGCGCCGGACCCGCACCCGCCGCCGCAGGACACGCCGCGCCGCAGAGGCGAGTCCCACGCAACGTTTGCCCCCGCCCGCGCGATGGATCCCTCCGCCGCGGAAAATGGTCGCGGGCGAAAGGAAGGTGAGTCATGTCGTTGGAAGGCGTCTCGGGAGCCAGCGGAGCCGCAAACACGGGGATGTCGGGCGACATCGTCGACATCTCCTTCCGCGTCGCGCTCCTCCAGATCGAGACCCTGGACCAGGAAATCGGCCTCCGGCTCACGGACATGGAACGGATCAACGATCTGCGCGAGGCCTACCACGAGCGCATCGCCGCCTGGCGCGAGGAGCTGGACCACATGCCGGAAGACGGCGTCGCACACGTCGACGTCCGCATGCTCGACCCCATCGGTCCGGACGACCCGCCTGGCTTCGGCCCCGAGGTCACCGGCGACACGCCGTTCCGGAAGGAGGAGATCGAGCGCCAGATCGAAACCCTCCAGGACGCCGTCGACAACCTCGGCGCCGACGCCGAAATGGGCATGCTCGGCCTCAACCGCCTGCTCAGCCGCCGCACCCAGGTCCTTCAGCTCACCAGCAACGTCATGTCCTCGGAACACCAGACCGCCATGGCGCTGATCAACAACCTGAAGGTGTAGCGGCGAGGCGCAGCCGCAGCAGGCGGCGAGCCCGCCGGCGCCGGTCTACCGCCGCACCGGTCCCAGGTGCGCGATGTACCAGTTCGTCCCCCAGTTGATCAGCGCGTGAATCTCGATCGTCACCGGCCGGCCGTCCGCTCGCGCGTAGAGCTTGTTGTGCCGGCACGACCAGTACGGCAGCAGGTTCCCCTCCGTGTGCTCGTCCTGCCACGTGCAGTACCCGAACTGCAACCGGTCGAACGTCAGATCGTCCGCCTCCCCGATCCGCTCGCGCTCCGCCTGCACGTCCTCCTCGTACCACCGCACCATCCGCTGCCGGTACGCCGCCGGATCGGGCAGGTCCTTCAGCACCTCGAACGCCTCCAGCGGAAACACCGTCCCCACCGCCATCCCAGGATCGCCGGCCGCAATCGCCGCCAGCAACGCGTGCGCCAGCGCCTCCGCCGACTCCGGACCCGGCCGCGTCCCCCGCTCGCGGTTCTCCGCCGGCACCGCCACCGTCCCGTCGTCCGCACGCTCCACCACCCCGTACCCGTCAGGCATCGCCGGCGCCTCGACCCCGCCCTCCCCCTCTTCTCCCGCCTCCGGTCCCGCCTCTCCCTCGCTCGAATCCTCCGCTTCCTCCCCTCCCGCCTCGTCCCCCGCATCTCGCACTCCGTCCCGAGCCGTCTCGCTCTCACCCCCATCGCCCGCAACGCCTGGCACCAACGGTTCCTCCCCCGCGTCCTCGCGCCCTCCGCTCCCCACCCCCGCGTCCGGCGGCGGCACCCAGTCGTCGAGCACCACATGGTGCTTGCCGCGACACCCCGCCACCAACAACAGCACCAACAACCCCAACCGCATCACGCCGCTCACCTTCGTCGCCCCCCCACGCACACGCCTCCTTACTACTCCCCCCGCCTTGCGCCATTCAACCCCACCCCGTATCATCCCTCTCGTCGCAACTCTCACTCCGGAACGGAGGTTCCGATGCACCTCTCACACGAAGACCGAAACCACCGACAACTCGACCCGATCGACCCACCAAGAACCAATAACTCCCCCCTCTCCCCCCTCTTCCCCCTCTCCCTCCTCCCTCTCCTCCCTCTCCTCTTCCTCGCCGCCTGCGCCGCCGGAGGCGACGACAACCTCGCCGACGCCCGCGACACCGCGCGCGACGACGGGCGTTCCGACGGCGATGCCTCGCACACCGACACCGGCGAGGAGCGCTGCGGCCACGAACGCGAGCCCTGCTGCGGCGGCTCGGCCTGCGGACCCAGCCTGACCTGCTCCGCCGGCACGTGCACCGGCGTCGAAGCTTGCGGACGCGAGGGCCAGCCGTGCTGCTCCGGCATCGCCTGCACCTCGGATCTCGTCTGCACCGGCGGACGGTGCGCCGCCGAGCCCGCATGCGGCGGCGAGCGTCAGCCGTGCTGCTCCGGCGACGCCTGCCGCTCCGGTCTCGTGTGCGAGCGTTCCTCCTGCGTTCCCCCCGCGGCCTGCGGCGGCTCCCGCCAGCCGTGCTGCGGCGGCACCGCCTGCGCCTCCGGACTCCTGTGCGAAGGCGGCACCTGCAACACCGCTCCCGCCTGCGGCGGACCGCGCCAGCCGTGCTGCTCCGGCACCGCCTGCAACGAGGGACTCGTCTGCGACGGCGGGACGTGCAACACCGCCCCCGCCGCCTGCGGCGCCCTCGGGCAGCCCTGCTGTTCCGGCGCGACGTGCACCGAGAGCGGCGCGAGCTGCTGCGGCGGCGCGTGCACCGATACCGCCCGCGACCCGCGCAACTGCGGCACCTGCGGCAACCGCTGCTCCGGCTCCTGCAGCGGCGGATCCTGCGAAGCCGCCGCCTGCGGCGCCGAAGGCCAACCCTGCTGCTCCACGGGCGAACGCTGCCGCACCGGCCTCGATTGCAGCGCCTCCGACCGCTGCGAGCGCTCCGCCTCCTGCACTCCCGCCGGCGAGGCCTGCGCCGGCGGCGGCTGCTGCGACGGGCTCTCCTGCCGCGCCAGCCCCGAGGACTCCCTCTGCTGCGTCGAGGCCAACGGCGCGTGCACCACGAGCGCCGACTGCTGCGGCTGGATGTCCTGCGTCGCGGGCCGTTGCGCCTGCCAGCCGGGCTCCGACATCTGCACCGTCACCGGCGACTGCTGCGCCGGCCTCACCTGTACCGACGAGGCGTGCACGTCCACCGCCCCCACGGACCCCTGCGGCGACTCCACCGCCTGCGACGCGTGCACCGGCCGCGCAAGCTGCGGCTGGTGCGACGATGACGCCTCGTGTCGCACCGGCTCCATCTCCGGCCCCTCCAGCGGCACCTGCTCCGACTGGTCCTGGCTCGCCAGCACTTGCGGCGGCTCCTCCACCGACCCCTGCAACGCCCACGACTCCTGCGACGCCTGCACCGCCGTCCTGGACTGCGGGTGGTGTGCGGCGAGCGGCACCTGCATGACCGGCGCCGGCGCGGGCCCCGATTCCGGCTCCTGCGACGATTGGCGCTGGTACAGCGCCGCCTGCACCACGGCCGCCGATCCCTGCGCCGCCAACGCCTCCTGCGGCACCTGCACCGTCGAGGCCGGCTGCGGCTGGTGCGACGACGGCGGCGCCTGCCTCTCCGGCACCTCGACCGGGCCCGCCACCGGCTCCTGCACCGCCTGGACCTGGCTCCCCTCGAGCTGCGCCGGCGACGAGTGCTCCGCGACCGCCGACTGCAATGCGTGCACCACCACCGCGAGCTGCGGCTGGTGCGGCGACTCCGCAAGCTGCGCCGCAGGCTCGTGGTCCGGACCGACCGCAGGCTCCTGCAGCGATTGGATCTGGTCCGCGTCGTCCTGCCCCAGCGCCGACCCGTGCCTCGACTGGTACGACTGCGGCACCTGCACCATCCAGGGCTCGTGCGGCTGGTGCGAGGACTCCTGGTCCTGCCTCACCGGCTCGAGCGCCGGGCCCGACTCGGGCTCCTGCGCCGATTGGCGCTGGTCCTCCGCCGACTGCGTCGCCGCCGACCCCTGCAACGCGCACGCCGACTGCGACGCCTGCACCGGCGACGCCGGCTGCGGCTGGTGCGAGGACTCCTGGACCTGCCTTTCCGGCGGACCTACGCGGCCCGATGTCGGCGCCTGCGCCGCCTGGCGCTACTACGCCGAGGCCTGCGCGCCGCCCCCCGACCCCTGCGACGCCCACGGCGACTGCGGCGCCTGCACCGGCGACGCCGCCTGCGGCTGGTGCGATTCCTCCTGGACCTGCATGACCGGCGGACCCACGGGACCCGACGCGGGCTCCTGCAGCGATTGGCGCTACTCCGCCGCCGATTGCGCACCGCCCCCCGACCCCTGCGACGCCCACTGGGACTGCGCGGCCTGCACCGGCGACTCCGCCTGCGGCTGGTGCGAGGATTCCTGGACCTGCATGACCGGAGACTCCTACGGACCCGATTCCGGCTCCTGCGGCGACTGGCGCTACCTCGCCGCCGAATGCTGAGACGGGAGATCACCATGCGCACCACCCGCTGCTTGATCCTCCTCGCCCTGCTCGGCGCCGCCTGCGCTCCGGCCGACGACGGCGGACAGACCGACGTCCGGCGCGACGACGCGCGCGCCGACACCGACGCCGCCGCCGACACCCTCGACGACGGCGGCGACGCCGACGTCCCCTTCGCCTGCATCCCGGGCGAATGGAACTGCTTCGACACGGTCCGCTACCAGTGCGGCGAGGACGGCCTGAGCCGCATCAACGAGACCGCCTGCCCCGACGAGTGCGATCCCGGGCTGGGCTGCGTCCTCTGCGACCCGAACACCCGGCGCTGCGAGGGAACCGTCTCCATGTTCTGCTCCCCGGACGGCGCACAGTGGATCACCGGGCGCGACTGTGCCGAATGGGATTCCGTCTGCGACCTCACGGGCTACTGCGCCGACGCCTGCGGCGAGGCCGAGTCGACGAACTCCTACGTCGGCTGCGAGTACTGGCCGACCCCGCTGGCCAACACCAGCGAGCTGAACCCGATCCTCTTCGACTTCCGCGTCGTCGTCGCCAACCCGAACGCCGCCGCCGCCAACATCCGCGTCACCCGCGGCGCCGCCGAGGTCTACCGCGGCACCGTCGAGCCGGGCCGCCTGTCCGAGATCCCGCTCCCGTGGGTCGATGGGCAGTCGTTCGGCATCCCCGGCGGAAGCTGGACCAGCATCGCCACGTCCGACGGCGCCTACCGCCTGCTCTCCGACCTCCCCGTCACCGTGTCCCAGTTCAACCCCTTCGAGTACTCCGTCACCGACCCGACCCTCGGCCCCACGTTCTCCTATACCAACGACGCCACCCTCCTCCTCCCCAGCCACGTCCTCACCGGCGACTACATCGGCCTCACGTACGTCCCGTTCTCCCGCGCCACGGGCACGACCGGCACCTTCCCCACCCCGCCCGACTTCATGTCCTATCCCGACTACCTCGCGGTCGTCGGTATCGCGCCGGAGCCGACCGAGGTCGAGATCAACGTCGCCGGCTTCACGGCCCGCGAGTCCACCGGCCGCTTCGACGACACCGACCCCTGGGGCACGATCCGCTTCACCCTCCAGCGCGGCGAGGTCGTCCACGTCGCCGCCGGCGGCGTGCCGGAATGCCGCGACGACCGGCCCGGATGGACCCGCGAGGAAGAATGCACCTTCGGCATCTGCGACTACCTCGACACCTGCTTCGAGTTCGAGCACGACCTGACCGGCAGCCGGATCCGCGCCAACCACCCCGTCCAGGTCTTCGGCGGCCACGTCTGCGCCTACGTCCCCTACACCAGCCAGGCCTGCGACCACCTCGAGGTCCAGCTTGCCCCGATCCAGACCTGGGGCAAGGAGTACGTCAGCCGCCCCATGACCGACAACGGCGGCCCCGGCGAGAACCTCGTCCGCGTCGTCGCCGCCTTCGACGGCACCCACGTCAGCGTCGACCCGCCCCAGGGCGGCATCGGCGAGGTCGACCTGGTCGCGTACGAGTGGGTCGAGTTCATGGCCTGGGAGCCGTTCCACGTCACCGCCTCCCAGGCCGTCCAGGTCGGACAGTTCCTGGTGGGCCAGTATTACCCCGAGCCCGACTCCGCGCGCGGCGACCCCGCCATGACGGTGCTCGTCCCCAACGAGCAGTTCCGCAGCGACTACATCTTCTCCGCCCCCACCTCGTACAACGCCGGCACCAACGGGCAGTCCTGGGTCCTGGTCATCCGGCCCCCCGGCATGGCCCTCACTCTCGACGGCTCCGCCGTCTCCGTCACCTGGGACCCCGTCGGCGGCCGCGAGGTCGGCATCGTCCCGATCGGCGGCGGCACCCACACCATCTCCGGCGCCGAGCCCTTCGGCATGATCACCTACGGCCTCGGCAGCTTCACTTCCTACGCCTACCCCGCCGGCCTCAACCTCGAGCCCATCACCATCCTCATCTGATCGCGGCGACGCGCGGAGCGCCGGTTCCGCCGGGCAGTCAACCTGGTGCCGGGTGGACAACGGTCGCCCGCGTGGCGCATGATTCCGTCGGACCCGCGGCCGGCGACGCCCGTCGCGGGCCGAGGAAGGCGAAGGATGAGGTTCACGCACCTCAAGCTGGAGAATTGGCGGAATTTCCTGCTCGTGGACGTACCGCTCGGCCGCCGCGTCTTCCTGGTCGGACCCAACGCCTCGGGCAAGTCCAATCTCCTGGATGCCGTGCGTTTCCTCCGCGACGTGGCCGATCCGCAAGGTGGATTCCAGAGCGCGATCCAGACGCGTCGCGGCGTCTCGCAAATCAGGTCGTTGCACGCGCGACGGCTTCCGGGCGTGTCGATCGAAATCGTCGTCGATCTGGATGACAACCTGCCCTGGACGTACCGCCTCGAGTTCATCCAGGACAACCAACGCCGCCCGCTCGTGCGGCGCGAGTTCGTGAAGCACGGGGATGACCTCCTGTTGTCCCGGCCGGACGAAGAGGACACGGCAGACCAGAATCGGCTGACGCAAACCCACCTCGAGCAGGTCAACGCGAACCGGCGTTTCCGCCCATTGCAGGAGTTCCTTTCCGGAGTCCGGTACCTGCATCTCGTCCCGCAACTCGTTCGCGAGCCGGACCGCTCCGTCGGACGGAGCGGCGACCCCTACGGCGGGGACTTCCTCGAGCAGCTCGCGCGGACACCCAGGAAGACCTTGAATTCGAGGCTGCATCGCATCCAGCAGGCCCTGCGGGTCGCGGTTCCACAGCTCAAGAAGATCGAGCTCGGGGCGGACCCTCGGGGCGTGCCCCACCTGCGCGGCTTGTACGCCCACTGGCGCCCGAACGCCGGCTGGCAGGGGGAAGACCAGTTCTCCGACGGCACGCTGCGGCTCCTCGGGTTGCTCTGGTCGCTGCTGGAAGGTAAGGCACCGCTTCTTCTCGAGGAGCCGGAGCTCTCGCTGCACGCGGCCATCGTGAGGCACATCCCAGGGGTGATGCACCGCCTGACCCGCGGCTCCGCTCGCCAGGTTTTCGTGAGCACGCACTCGTCCGAACTCCTGTCCGACGACGGAATCGCGCCCGAGGAAGTCCTTCTGCTCGTCCCGTCCAAGGAGGACACCAGCGTCAGCGTTGCGAGCAGCGATCGGGAGATCGTCGCCCTGTTGGCCGCGGGTGTTTCCATGGCCGATGCGGTGCTGCCGCGCGCCGCCCCGGCCCGTCCCGAACAGCTCCTGCTGGTGTCCTCGTAGGCCATGCCCGCGCTGTTCGTCACGGTCGCTGTCGAGGGCCTGACCGACGTCCCGGTCGCGCGACGTCTGCTCCAGCATGTCGGGTTCGATTCCGGGCCCGAGCACATCGCATCAGGAAAGGCCAGGCTGGACGTGAGGCTGGGCGGCTACAACGCTGCCGCCAGGCACCACGAGTGGCTGGTGCTCCGCGACCTCGATCACGATGAGGAGTGCGCCTCGGACCTGATCGGCCGCCTCCTTCCACGTCCCGCGGCCAAGATGTGCCTGCGGATCGCCGTGCACGCGACCGAAGCGTGGTTGATCGCGGACGCCGTGCCGCTGGCCGGATTCCTCGGAGTTCGCCGCTCCCTGGTCCCTCCGCGACCCGACGCCCTGGACGATCCGAAGTCCGTCCTGGTCGACCTGGCGAGGAACTCCCGCAAGCGCGCGATTCGCGACGACATGGTCCCCGCCGTCGGTACGACCGCCCGCGTCGGTCCCGGGTTCGCCGCCCGGGTGATCGAGTTCACCACACGCGAGTGGCGTCCTGGGGTCGCTTCCGGCGTCAGCCCCAGCCTGACCAAAGCGATCACGGCCCTTCGACGGTGGGGTCATCCGTGACGCCGCGGATGGATGTCCATGGCAGAATCCACAACCCAACGCGCACGGGGCCTCGCCGCAGACGAGGTTCGGCGTCTCCTGAACGACCCGGAGCCGCACGACCGCGTCGTACTGCCCAACAGCGCCTGCGTGGGCGACCGGTACCCGGTGGCCTTCGATCCCGGCGGCAGAATCTGGGCGGAAGTCATCGCGCGCGAGACCCCCGCCGATGGGGCGGCAGAGCGTCGAGGAACTCGCCGGGGCCTGCTGGGATCAGTGCTGCGCGAATGGGCGCACGATGAGGTGGCCAACATCGACTGGGCGTGGGGCATGGCAACCGACATCGGGCCCATTCGTTTTCCGGACGATTGCCGGGCGGAGAGGCCGACCCTTTCGCTGCCCGGGTCGATGAGACGATCGCTCGCTCACCGGCAACGCTGCACCCTGACCTCGAACGCCGGGTCGCAGCACTCGTGCATGGACGGTGTCTCCTTCGTCGCACCGGCATCGACCAGCACCTCCGCCACCCCGCTGCCGTCGCCGGTTCCCGCGTCCATCGAATCCCCGTCGCCCGAACCCGCATCGGCCGTTCCCGACTCGCCCGCCACGTCATCCCCCGCGTCCGGTCCACCGCCGTCGGCGTCTCCCGAGCCCGCCTCGCAGGCCCCGTACGCCCACGTCCAGCTCTCGTGCACGCAGGTCTGCCACACCCCGCTCTCTCCGCAACCCGGTACGCCGACGCACGACGGATGGAGAGCCGCATCGGAACACCAACCGTCCGGCTCGTAGTCGCAGGACGGAACCGCCCAGGGCTCGTCGCACTCGCTCGCCGGAGCATCCGACTCGTGTTCCTCCCCGCCGCTGCAGTCGTAGTCGAAGCTCGACGGTCCCGCCGAACCGCACGCGTAGGCCGCGTCGAAGAACCCCGTACGGCCCGGGAACACCGCCGCACTCGAGTCGCAACAGTCCCCCGTCCGGTCGACGTGACGCGCCGGCCCGACGGCCGCGCAAACACCCTCCGTCCCGGTGCCCCAGCCGTCGCCATCCTCGTCCGGATACCACAACGGCAGCGGCTCGCTCACGCACCCGGGGTCCGGCTCCCGCAAACGGTCGCACGTGTCGCGCGTGCAGGAATTTCCGTCGTCGCAGTCCATCGCCGGGCCCGCGCACGCGCCGCCCGCGCAGACGTCGTCGACCGTGCACGGATCCCCGTCATCGCACGACGAGCCCTCCGGGGCAGGGCCCGAGCGGCAGGCGCGACCGGCACCCAACGGCTCGCAGCGCGCCACCGTGCACGGTGCGCCGCCAGGACAGTCGGCGTCGTCGTGGCAGAGGAACCGACACGCGTTGTCGCAGCCGTCCGCCGGGTCCAGGTTCCCGTCGTCGCACTCCTCTCCGGCGCCGGCCGCCCGATCCCCGCATCCCGCCGGGACGCAGATGCCCGCACGGCATACCCCGCCCCCGGATGCATGCTCGCACGCCGTCCGTACGGCCGGCAGCTCGCCCGCCCGGCATGTGCCGTCGTCGCACCACTCCTCCCCGTTGCACGGGTCGCCGTCACGGCACTCCCGATCGCTGACGCACCCGGTTCCGCCCTCTCCCGCCCCGAGCTCACGACCTCCGGGCCCGCAGCCCGCGCCGAGCATCACGATGGGAAGAACCGCCCACAGACCACGCCCTCGCCTGTTCTCATCCGCCCCGGACATTGCTCCCTCCCTCTCCCACACGCGCGCAGGAACCCTCCTGCGACGTTGTCCGGCGCCGGCTCCCGGGCGCGCTACGAAGAGAACCGCCGGTACGTCGCGTGGCAGGAAGGGGCGCCACTTGGCCCGCGGAAGCGCAGCCGCCCGCGCAACAACCGCACGATGGCGCCGAACGGCCCGAACGCCGCGACCCACAAAGCCCCTGGGAACGCCACGGCCCCCGGACACCCGACAACCGCACCCACCACCGGCCGCCCCGTGGTCGGACGACACGTCCGCCCCCTCGGCGTCGCCGTCACGCCCTTCGCCATCCCCCGCCTCGTCGCCACCACCGGCCGGAAGGCCGAAGTCTGCCGCCGCGGCGCCATTTGCACGCCGAACGACGCGCCCAGCCTGCCCGCGATCCCGGGAGGAACCTCGGCCGTACTCGCCCCACCGGCCGAAACGACCACGCTCGCGCCGGCCCCACCCTCCGCCTCACCCGACCCGGATGACGTACAGCCGATCGTGACGACGAACGCTACCGACAAGAGTCGGCTCATGGATCGCCTCCCCCGCCGCACGCCACCCCCAACCGTGCTGCTCCTGCCACTCGCGGCGAGCAACCCGGATTATGCACCGCTACCCGACCCTGCGCCAGCCGCCCCCTCCCCTCACCCCATCATCCACCACGCGTACAGGGCTTGCGATCCGATTACGAACAGGTTGCCGCACGCG
Organism: Deltaproteobacteria bacterium; assembly: GCA_016218765.1. GTDB lineage: Bacteria > Myxococcota_A > Polyangia > DRWM01 > JAAZOP01 > JAAZOP01. The sequence continues at coordinate 70,179 of JACRCZ010000116.1, forward strand.
TGCAGCACGATCGGCACCACCAGCGTGCCGCTCGCCACGTACGACCACGCGAAGACGAACCCGCCCGCGAAGTTGTCCGGCGCCGGCACGCCGTAACGCACGTGCAACAGCGCGAACACCACCGCACTCCCCAGAATCGCCGGCCACCGCCCCCAGAGCGCCAACAACGGCAGGCACAGCACGAACCGATACGTCCCCTCCTCCACCAACGGCGCCTGCAGGCACGCCTGCCGGAACCACACCACCCACTCCCCCCACGGCGCCTCCACCGGCGGCGGCAGCTCCACCCCCACCAGCAGCCCGACGCCACCCACCACCCCGACCACCACCAGCACCAGACCCCCCAGCACCAGACCCGCCCTCACCCACCACCCCCACCCCTGCCGCGGACGCAGCCGCAGCCCCAGCGCCTCGCCGTTCCAGCCCCACGCCAGCCCGTACACCGGCAACGCCACCGCGAACGGCAACGAACGCGCCCAGACCGGATCGAACCCGAACGGAGCGACGAAATCGAACCCCACCAGCACCGCCGCCAGGACCGCCCCC